>JAFEFF010000045.1 GCA_018240745.1 Pseudomonadota bacterium | reverse complement strand
TCTTAACGCTCTTGTGCTGGGGGCGCGCCACTCCGTGGCGCGTCTTCTCATTCTCATCGGACCGCGGGCCTCCAGGCCCGCATCATGATTCATGAGCGGGCCTGGAGGCCCGCGGTCCGGAAGATCATGACGCGCCACGGAGTGGCGCGCCCCCGGCACAAGAGCGTTAAGACGCTTCGATGATGCCTAAGTGGAACGGACCTAGTCGCCGCCGAACATCTCCTTCACCTTGGTGAAGAAGCCCTCGGCTTCGGGGCTGGTCTTGCCGGCTTTCTCGAATTCCTTGAGCAGCTCTTTCTGCTTGGCCGTGAGGTTGGTCGGCGTCTCGACCGTGACCTCGATATACATGTCGCCGCGCTGGGTCGAGCGCATGACCGGCATGCCCTTGGCGCGCAGGCGGAACTGGTGGCCGCTCTGCGCGCCGGCCGGGACGTTGATGCGCGCGGCCTTGCCGTCGAGCGTCGGCACCTCGATCGAGCCGCCGAGCGTCGCCTGCACCATCGATATCGGCACCCGGCAATGCACGTCCGGCCCCTCGCGCTCGAACAGCGCGTGGCGCCGCACCGACAGGAAGACATAGAGATCGCCCGCCGGCCCGCCGCGCGTGCCGGCCTCGCCCTCGCCGCCCAGGCGAATGCGCGTGCCGTCCTCGACGCCGGCCGGAATGTTGACCTTGAGCGTCTTCTCGCGGCGCACGCGGCCCTGTCCGGCGCAGACCTTGCACGGCTTGTCGATCACCTGGCCGGCGCCGTGGCAGGCGTGGCAGGTGCGCTCGACGGTGAAGAAGCCCTGCTGGGCGCGGATGCGGCCGCGGCCATGACAGGTCGGGCACTGGTGCGGCTTCGACCCGGGCTCGGCGCCCGAGCCATGGCAGGCCTCGCACGAGACCGAGCTCGGCACGCGCACCGTGGCCTCCGTGCCGCTGTAGGCCTGCTCGAGCGTGATCTCGAGATTGAAGCGCAGATCCTGGCCGCGCATGTCGGCGCGTCCGCCGGGGCGCGCCCCGCCACGGCCGCCGTTGAACATTTCCTCGAAGATGTCGCCGAACACCGAGCCGAAATCGAAGCCCTGCGCATTGAAGCCGCCCGGCCCGCCCGGGCCATGGCCGCCTTCGAATGCCGCGGCACCGTAGCGATCGTAGGCCGCACGCTTTTCGGCATCCTTCAGGACGTCGTAGGCGTGGTTGACCTCCTTGAACTTCTTTTCCGCGTCCTTGTTGCCCGAATTGCGATCGGGATGATGCTGCATGGCGAGCTTGCGGAAGGCCTTCTTGATGTCGTCGGCACTCGCCGTCCGATTGACGCCCAGCAGCTCGTAATAGTCCTGCGCCATGGTCCTCTACGCATCCCCCGCTTGCGCCGCATCCCTCAACAACCGGCCTCCCGCCGAAGCGGGAGGCCGTCTCGTCTTATCTTGTCTTGGGCCGGGGCACCTCAGTTGCCCGAACCCGTCTTCTTGTTCTTGTCGGTGACGTCCTCGAACTCGGCGTCCACGACATGCTCGCCGCCGCCCGGGCCACCCTGGCCTTCGTTCGCTGCCGTCCCCGGACCGGTGGTGCCGCCGGCCGCGCCCGCCTGAGCTTCGGCCTGCTGCGCCTTGTACATCGCCTCGCCGAGCTTCATCGCCGCCTGGCTGAGCGTGTTGGTCTTGTTCTTGATCGCCTCGACGTCCTCGCCCTTCAGGGCCTCCTTCAGCCCCTCGAGCGCACCCTCGATCTCGGACTTCTCGGCAGGGCTCACCTTGTCGCCGAAATCCTTCAGGTGCTTGTCGGTCGAATGGACCAATGCCTCGCCCTGGTTGCGGGCGTCGATCAGCTCGCGCTTCTTCTTGTCCTCCTCGGCATGCAGCTCGGCGTCCTTCACCATCTTCTGGATCTCGGCCTCGCTGAGGCCGCCCGAAGCCTGGATGCGGATCTGCTGCTCCTTGCCGGTGGCCTTGTCCTTGGCCGAGACCTGCACGATGCCGTTGGCGTCGATGTCGAAGGTGACCTCGACCTGCGGCACACCGCGCGGTGCGGGCGGGATGCCGACCAGATCGAACTGACCCAACAGCTTGTTCTGGGCGGCGATCTCGCGCTCGCCCTGGAACACGCGGATGGTCACCGCGGTCTGGTTGTCGTCGGCCGTCGAGAAGGTCTGGCTCTTCTTCGTCGGGATCGTCGTGTTGCGCTCGATCAGGCGGGTGAACACACCACCCAGCGTCTCGATGCCGAGCGACAGCGGCGTCACGTCGAGCAGCAGGACGTCCTTGACCTCGCCCTTCAGCACGGCGGCCTGGACCGCCGCGCCGACCGCGACGACCTCGTCGGGGTTGACGTTGCGTGCCGGCTCCTTGCCGAAGAACTGCTTCACGACCTCGATGACCTTGGGCATGCGGGTCTGGCCGCCGACGAGGATGACCTCGTCGATCTGGCCGGCCTGCAGGCCGGCGTCCTTGAGGGCCGCGCGGCACGGCTCCAGCGTGCGCTGGATCAGGTCGTCGACCAGCGACTCGAGCTTGGCGCGCGAGAGCTTGATCACGAGATGCTTCGGACCGGTCTGGTCGGCCGTGATGAACGGCAGGTTGATCTCGGTCTCCTTGGAGTTGGAGAGCTCGATCTTCGCCTTCTCCGCGGCTTCCTTCAGGCGCTGCAGCGCCAGACGGTCGTTGCGCAGGTCGATGCCCTGCTCCTTCTTGAACTCGTCCGCCAGGTAGCTGATGACGCGCTGGTCGAAGTCCTCGCCGCCGAGGAAGGTGTCGCCGTTGGTCGCCTTCACCTCGAACACGCCGTCGCCGATCTCGAGGACCGACACGTCGAACGTGCCGCCGCCCAGGTCGTAGACCGCGATGGTGCCGCTCTTGCGCTTGTCCATGCCGTAGGCGAGGGCAGCCGCCGTCGGCTCGTTGATGATGCGCAGCACCTCGAGGCCGGCGATGCGGCCGGCGTCCTTGGTGGCCTGGCGCTGGGCGTCGTTGAAGTAGGCCGGGACGGTGATCACCGCCTGCTCGACCTTCTCGCCGAGATAGGACTCGGCGGTCTCCTTCATCTTGCCCAGGATGAACGCCGAGATCTGGCTCGGGCTGTACTGCTGGCCGTTGACGTCGACCCAGGCGTCGCCGTTGCTCGCCTTCTCGATCTTGAACGGGACCAGCGACTTCTCCTTCGAGACCATCGGGTCGTCGAAGCGGCGGCCGATCAGGCGCTTGACGGAGTAGAGGGTCTTCATCGGATTGGTGACGGCCTGGCGCTTGGCGGACTGGCCGACCAGCCGCTCGCCCGATTCGGTGAACGCCACCATCGACGGCGTCGTGCGTGCGCCCTCGGAATTCTCGATGACCTTGGTGTCGCCACCCTCCATCACTGCGACGCAGGAGTTGGTGGTGCCGAGGTCGATACCAATGACTTTGGCCATGATTCTACTCTTCCTTTTCCCAGCAGGCCGGCCCAGCCCGAAGAGGCGCCGGTTCGACCCCCGATAATGTTTACCTGCCGGAAAGACCGGGTCAGGACAGGGGCTATATAGGTCCTGACGGGCTGCCTGCAATGCCGGCAATTGCTAGGACCTATGAAAAACACCCAGCGGATATCACATAGGCACTGGAGGGCCTAAAAGCGAGCTTCCATGCGCCTTTTGCCCAGCCTTCTCCCGCCCGACCAGCAGCGCCGCCTAGTGGCCGAACTGCGGCTGATCCTCGACCGGGCACCGCTCTACAGTCCGGCCATGCCCGGTTCCGGCAAGCCCTTGTCGGTGCGCATGTCCAACTGCGGCCCGCTGGGTTGGCTGTCCGAGCGAAGCGGCTACCGCTACAGCCCGACCCACCCGCTGACCGGCGAGCCCTGGCCGGCGATCCCGGCGATGGTGCTCGACCTCTGGCATTCGATCACCGGTGTCGCGTACCGGCCCGAGGCGTGCCTGATCAACTACTACGGGGCGACCGCCAGGCTCGGCCTGCACCGGGACCAGGACGAGGACGCCGGGGACGCGCCGATCCTGTCGATATCGCTGGGCGACACGGCCCTGTTCCGGCTGGGCGGGCCCGAGCGCAAGAGCCCGACCCGGTCGGTGCGGCTCTCGAGTGGCGACATGGTCCTGCTCGATGGACCCTCGCGGCACTGGTACCATGGGGTCGATCGCATCCTGCCGGGGACCAGCCAGCTCCTGCCGGAGGGCGGGCGGTTCAACCTCACCCTGCGGCGGGTGACGCGGCCTTGATAGCCTTCCCCGCGAACGGGGAGGAAGTCTCTAGGCAACCGCGCCGTTCTCGTTGCTGGCTTCGAACGTCCGCGACGGCCCGCCTTTGGAGACGGCGACCATGGCGGCGCGCAGCAGGCGGCCGGCCAGCAGGTAGCCCGGGATCATCTCCTGCACGACCGTGCCGGCGGGAACCGACGGATCCTCGATTTCCATCATCGCCTGATGGAGGTCGGCATTGAACGGCTCGCCGATCGCCTTGATGCGGGTGACGCCGTGGCGCTCCAGCACCGACAGCAGCTCCCGCTCGGTGGCCTGCACGCCGACCACGACGTTCTTCATCGCCGGATCGAGGTCTTCCGGCACGGCGGTGAGGGCGCGGCCAAGATTGTCGGCGACCGACAGGAGATCGCGCGCGAACCGCTCGATGCCGAACTTGCGCTCCTTCTCGACGTCCTGCTGGCTGCGGCGGCGTATGTTCTGCGACTCGGCCACGGCGCGCAGGTGCTTGTCCTGCAGATCGGCCTTCTCCGCCTGCAGCTCGACGACGAGCTTCTGCAGCGCCTCGATCGCAGCTTCAGGGCTGTCGTTCAACGGCATCTCTTCGGGGGTGCCGTCGAGGGGGTATTCGCTGGACATCCTTTGTCCCTAACAAAAGTGGTTCTTTTAGGCGGCCTTCACTTAGGGATGACGCCGTGCAGGGTCAACCCGTACGTATTGCCGCTATTTTCGCCCGACGCGAAGCCCCTGTCCTGGCCACGTCCTGGCCACGCGCGGTGCGTGAGCGAGGGCCGCCCCTTCACTCCCGGCGATCCGCGCCGAGTCCCATTATGGGCAATGGACCGTGCTCTTTGCCCCGGATTCCTTGGGAAATGCGCGCGGCCATTGCCCATAATAGGAGTTCGGCGCGCGATCAGGCAGTGTGGCGCGCATGACGATGATTGTGTTGCGCCTGCTGTCGCTCCTGGGCCCGAAATGCCGATGGCATCGGCATTTCGGCCGCCCCCGAGCGGTGATCGTGTTTTTCGAGCGGGCGGGAGTCGGTGGATTCGTGGACTCCTGGCCCAAAACCCTTGTGCCATCGGCATCGAAGCGGTCCAGGGCGGGGTGGACTCTTGTGGACTCCGGCGAAGGCGATCCGACGAAGGGCAACCTTGTGCTTGCGCCAGTCGCGTCCGGAACGGGTCGCCTACGTCGCGACCTCCGACAGCAGGGCACGCCAGGCTGCAACCTCGCGCGCTGGCCGGAAGAGCGGAGCGCGGGCGCGCAGCGCCTTGCCGAGGGCCGCGACGAATGGCGGATCGTGCTCGACGCGCCGCATCAGGCGGGCCAGCGCCCTGGTGTCGCCGACCGGGAAGTAGCCGCCGTAGTCCCGGCCCAGCAGACCGACATTGCCGTCGATGCGCGAGGCCAGGATCGGCACGCCGGCGACCACCGCCTCCGAGACAACGTTGGCGCCGCCTTCGCTCAGCGAGGTGATCGCCATGGCATGGCTGCGGGCCAGCAGGCGGCGCACGCCGGCGGCCGGCACGTCGTCGCGCCAGCGATAGCGCGGATTGGCCGCCATCTCGGCGCGGGCGCGCTTCGCCCATTCGGGTGTGTAGGCGCGGCCGACCTGCTCGATCAGGACGCGGCTGCCGGCCGGCAGCAGGCGCGCGGCCTCGGCGGCCCGCAGCGGATCCTTGACGTCGCGCAGGTGGCCGATGACGGAAACGACCACGGCGCGCGGGCTCGGCTGCCGCGGCTCGGTCAACGGCGCCGCCGACTGGTGCATCACCAGCAGGCGCTTGTGCAGACGGCGCGGGACCACCTTCCACGCGAGATCGTTGAGCGCGACCAGCCGGTCGGCGAGCTCCATCGAGCGCAGGGTCGGCACGGGATCGGACTGGAGAGTGCCGTAGATGTCGGTGCCGCTGAGCTGCAGGACCAGCGGCCGGTCGGGATACACTGTCTTGAACCGCTCGATCGCCCGCGCGCTGCGCCAGGCATGGACCGCGACCATCATGTCGGCGGGCTCGCCATCATAGGCGGTGGCGACCCGCACGCGATGGCCGAGAGCGCGCAGGATGCGCGCCCAGCGGTTCGCCGCCACCTTGTTACCCGTGCGTGAAGTCGGTCCTTCGGGTGTGATAAGGACGATTTTCATGGACATCGGACATGCCGACCGCCCGACCAGCGGGGCTTCCCCCGCCGATCTCGTGGCGCAACTGCGCGAGGTCCGTCATCGCACGCGACGCCTGACGGAAGATTTGTCATCGGCCGAATTGTGGGGGCCGTATCTCGAGATCGTCAATCCGGTGTTGTGGGAGCTGGGTCACATCGCCTGGTTCCACGAGTACTGGACCCTGCGCGGTGCCGCCGGCCGCGCACCGTTGATCGAGCGCGGCGACAGGCTGTGGGACTCGAGCAACGTGCCGCACAAGACGCGCTGGCACCTCGACCTGCCGGATCGCGCCGGCACCTACGGCTACATGGCCGACGTGCTCGCGCGGCAGGAGGACCTGCTGGGCCGCGGCCTCGACGACGCGACGCGCTATTACTACGACCTCTCGATCCGCCACGAGGACATGCATGTCGAGGCGCTGACCTACATGCGCCAGACCTCGTCGAACGCCGCGCCGGCGGGCATCGCTTCAGCGCCATCGGTGCGCGCCGGAGACCTGGCGGGCGACGCCGCCGTGCCGGGCGGATCGTGGCGATTGGGCTCGACGGCGTCGGAAGGCTTCATTTTCGACAACGAGAAGTGGGCGCACGAGACGACGCTCGCGCCCTTCCGGATCGCCCGCGCCGCCGTCACCAACGCCCAGTTCGCCGCCTTCGTCGAAGCCGGCGGCTATCGCACCCGCGAGTTCTGGAGCGACCCCGGTTGGGCGTGGCGTGAGAGCCGCAAAGCCGAGCGGCCGATCTACTGGCAGCCCAAGCGCGACGGCCTCTGGACGTGGCGGCGCTATCGCGATGAGGAGCCATTGGCGCCGCACGCCGCCGTCGTGTTCGTGAATTGGTTCGAGGCCGACGCCTGGTGCCGCTGGGCCAGGCGCCGCCTGCCCACCGAGGCCGAATGGGAAGCCGCGGCGATCGGCGAACCCGCGGCCGACGGCACGCGCCTCGCCGGCCGGCGCCGCCGCTGGCCGTGGGGCGAGACGCCGCCCGATGCGACCCATGCCAATCTCGATTTCGCGTTCGACGGCGCGATCGATGTCGGCGCGCTCGCCGGCAGTGACAGCGCCTTCGGCTGCCGCCAGATGATCGGCAATACCTGGGAATGGACGTCGTCCGACTTCGAGCCGTTCGGCGGCTTCTCGCCCGATCCCTACGTCGACTACTCACGGCCGTGGTTCGGCACCCGCAAGGTGCTGCGCGGCGGCGGCTGGGCGACCAGCGCGCGCATCGCCCGCCCGGCCTATCGCAACTTCTTCACGCCCGACCGCAACGATGTCTTCGCCGGGTTCCGCACCTGCGCGCCGTGATCGCGCGAGCGGCCGCCGGGTGGAGGTTCAGGCGCGCGGCTTCTCTTGCATGGCGAGGGCGACCACGACGCCGGACGCGAAGGTGAGCGCGCCGATCGCTGCGATCGCCGCGACGATACCGAACCGGTCGGCGATCAGGCCGGCGGCAAGCGCGCCGATCGCGTAGCCGAGATCCCGCCAGAAACGATAGACGCTGAGCGAGCGGGCGCGCCATGACGGGTGCGAGCTGTCGGAGACGGAGGCGATCAGCGTCGGATAGACCATGGCCGTGCCCAGCCCCAGCAGGACGCTCGCCATCAGCCACCAGGCGAAGCTCGATGTCATCGCGGTGAGGACCAGCCCCGCCGCCTGCACCCACATGCCGGCGACGATCAGGCCCTTGCGGCCCCAGCGGTCGCTGAGCGGGCCGGTCACGGTCTGCAGCACGCCCCACACGGCGGGATAGACCGCCTTCAGGACGCCGATTTGCTCGACGCCGAGGCCGAAGCCCGCGAAGAACAGCGGGAAAATGCCCCAGCTCATGCCGTCGTTGAGATTGTTGACCAGGCCGGCCTGCGAGGCGGCGAACAGGTTGCGGTTGCCGAACGAGGTGCGGCGGAAGATCTCCCAGAAGCCGAGCGTTTCCGCCTCGACGGCATGACCCCTGGCCTCGAGCGCCACGTGACCCCGTGTGTCGCGTACCAGCAGGACCGACAGGCCGAGTCCGAGCACGGCATAGCCGATGCCGAGATAGAACGGTTCGGGCCGCAGCCGCCAGGTCTGGGCGATGTAGCCGGTCAGGAAGGCGGTGACGCCGACGGCGAGATAGCCGGCGAACTCGTTGAGGCCGACCGCCAGGCCGCGCGACCTGGGCCCGACGAGGTCGACCTTCATGATCACCGTCATCGACCAGGCGAAGCCCTGGCTGACGCCGAGCAGCGCGTTGGCCGCGATGACCCAGCCCCAGTTCGGCGCCCAGCCGATCATGAACGGCACCGGCAAGCCGAACAGCCAGCCCAGCACCAGCATGCGCTTGCGGCCGTAGAGGTCGGCGAAGTGCCCGGAGACGAGGTTGGCGAGCGCCTTGACGACGCCGAAGCTCACGATGAAGGCGACGACGATGGTCGTCGAGGCGATCTTGAACTCCTCGGCGCCGATCAGCGGCACCACGGTGCGCTCGAGCCCGACCATGCCGCCGACGAACGCGTTGACCAGCACCAGCAGCGCGAACTGCCGCCGGTTCTCCCGCAGGCCGAGGCGCGGCCCCGATGCTGCCGACACGGTCATGGCTTGGTCGCTCGCAGTGCGATGAACGCCGCCCCCCACGTGGAGAGCCGGCCGAGCCGGGGATCGACCGGCGCGAGCAGGCGAGCCGCCCATGCGATCGGCGGATAATAGATGGCGCCCCGCACCGTGGTGACCGCGAGCCCGGCCTGCCCGGCAAGCGCCCGCAGCTCGCCCGAGCTGCGGAAGCGCGCGGCCCGCCAGGTCGGTGAGCCGAACCAGCCGCGTGCACGGCGCAGCGCCGCCCAGACGTTCCAGCGCCCGAGTTCGCCCAGCACCAGCAGGCCGCCCGGGCGCAGCACCCGCGCCATCTCGCGAACGGCGGCTGCGGCATCGCGGACGAAACAGAGGACGGTCACCGAGCACACGATGTCGACGCTCGCATCGGGCAACGGCAAGCGTTCGACCCGGCCGTCGAGGAAGGTGGCCTGGACGGCGTCGCGGTCCGCTCGGGCGCGCGCGGCCGCCAGCATCGCCGGATCGGGGTCGACCCCGATCGCCTCGGCGCCGCGCGCGGCGGCGAGCACGACCAGCGCCCCGTCGCCGCAGCCCGCATCGAGCAGACGCTTGCTCCTCAAGTCGCCCATCAGGTCGAGCAGCAGGCGATGCTCGATCGCCTCGGTGATGGCGCCGAGTGATCGGGCGCGCCAGCCGGCATAGGCCTGCGGGCCGATGGTCGTCGGCGAATCGGCGGCGTTCACGGCGGTCTCTTGTTGGGTCCCTCTTACTCAATCATTATATTGAATGATCGTTATTGGATGAAGGCATGTCGAGTGACGGTCCGAAACAGGCGTTGTTCGCGGGCTTCGCCGAGCTCGCCAAGGCGCTGGCCCATGGCCATCGCCTGGAGATTCTGGAGGTGCTGGCCCAGGGCGAGCGCAGTGTCGAGGTGCTGGCCGGGCGCATCGGCCTGCCGGTGGCCAACGTATCGCAGCATCTGCGGCTGATGCGCCGGGCCGGGCTGCTCGCCTCGAGACGCTCCGGCAAGCACGTCTTCTACCGGCCGAGCGACCCGGCGGTGCTCGAGCTGACGGCGGCCCTGCGGCGCGTCGCCGAGCGCAATTCCTCCGAAGTGCGCGAAGTCATCGGCGGCTACTTTCGCGCCCGCGATTCGTTCGAGCCGGTGTCGCGCAAGGAGCTGATGCGGCGCCTGAAAGACGACAGCGCGACGGTGCTGGACGTGCGGCCGGACGACGAATTTGCCGCCGGCCACCTGCCCGGCGCGGTCAACATTCCCTTGCGCGACCTCGAGCGCCGGCTGCGCGAGCTGCCGCGCTCCCGCGAGATCGTCGCCTACTGCCGGGGCCCGTGGTGCGTGCTGGCGTTCGAGGCCGTCGCGCTGCTGCGCCGGCGTGGCCTGAAGGCGCGCCGCCTCGAGGACGGCTTCCCCGAATGGAAGCAGTCGGGACTTCCGACCGCCTGATCGTCAGACCGCTTCGAGCGGGGCGTTGAGCCTGGTGCCGCTGACGATGATGCCGCCGCGGTTGCCGATCTCGACGCTGCCGTAGCGCTGGGCATAGACCGGCGGCAGCGGGCGCGCCTTGTCGGCGGCGAGCCAGAGTCGCAGCAGGTGGCGCCGCTTCTCGGGCTCGGCCCAATCCTCGAAGCCGGTCCGGTCGTGCAGAAGGGTGTGGTTGTGCACGAGCTGCACGTCGCCCGGCTTGAACTCCATGAACATGTTGAGCGCCGGGTCGTTGGTCAGCGCGTCGAACATGTCGAGCGCCTCGACATGGGCGGGCGTGAGCCGCGGCGCGTCGGGAAAGCGCTGCGCCGAATCGATGTATTGCCGCTGGTAGATCGCGCTGAGATGGCCCTGGTACCAGTTGAACAGCGGGATCTCGAAGTAAGGCTTCTGCCCTTCCGGCACCTCGCCGCGACGGTCGGTAGGGGCCGGCTCGAACAGCAGCTTCAGCAGGTCGGGCCGCCGCCGGCGCATCTCGTTGAAGATCGTCGTCGAGCTCACGAGCGCCGACAGGCCGCCCGACTTCGCGGTCTTGAGGCAGAGCAGGCCGACGATGTCGCAGGAATCGGTGTGGAACGTCTGCCGCTCGTGCGTCTGGTAGATGCGCACGTTGGGATCGTTCGAGGCGAGGCCGAGATCCTTCACGTGGCCCAGCACATGGCCCTTGCCGTTCTGCGAGCGCGCGCTGCCGAGATGCGCGCCCAGGCCATAGAACGCCGTCGCCGATTCGCGCACCGTCCAGCGATCGACCGGCAGGCCGCGCAGCAGCAGGAAGCCGCGGCCGTTCAGCACCTCGTCCTCGACGCGCTGCCTGAGCCTGGGGCCGAGCGTCGGCAGCGGAAAGTCCTTGGCGGTGATCGCGGCGATGTCGGCCTCGCGTGCGGCGAGCGGCTTGGTGGTCCGCTCGATCTCGGCGACCTCCGCGGCGCCGAGCGGCATCTGCCAGTCGGTGCGCTTGGATATCTCGGGGCCGTACCAGGCGGCGGGGCCGGTCTGCTCCGGCGGCAATTCGAACGACATGATGCTCAGGCGGCTTCCCAGGGAAAGCGGGGCGCGAACAGCTGATCGTCCGCGACCGACAGGCGGTAGCTCTCGGTCGCGTTGACCAGCGCGGCGCGAATGCCGGGCTCGAGCGCGCTGTGCCCGGCGTCCGGCACGATCACGAAGCGCGCCTCCGGCCAGGCGCGCGACAGCGCCTCCGCGGTGACCGGCGGGCAGACGATGTCATAGCGGCCCTGCACGATGGTGCAGGGCATGTTGCGCACCTTGTTGAGCTCGCTCCACGGCCAGCCTTCCGGCAGGAAGGTGTTGTGGCGGAAGTAGTGGGCCTCGATGCGCGACAGCGCCAGGGCGAAGCCGCCGTGGTCGGATTCGAAGGGTGCGCGCGCCGTCGGATAGAGCGTCGAGCAGGCTGCCTCGTAGCGACTCCAGGCGCGCGCCGCCGGGCGATGGACATCGGGACTGCGATCGATCAGGCGGCGGTAGTAGTTGCTGAGCAGGTCGCTGCGCTCGTTGGCCGGCAGGTGCTCGGCGAAGTCGCGCCACGCTTCCGGGAAGGTCGCCCGCATGCCGTGCAGGAACCAGTCGATCTCCGAGCGCGTGCCGAGGAAGATGCCCCGCAGGATGAACCCGGTCGTGCGCTCGGGATGGCGCAGACCGTAGGCGAGCGCCAGCGTGCTGCCCCACGAGCCGCCGAACAGCAGCCAGCGTGCAACGCCGAGATGGGCGCGCAGCTTTTCCATGTCGGCGACGAGGTGGGCGGTCGTGTTGTCCTGCAGGTCGCCGAGCGGCATCGAGCGGCCGCAGCCGCGCTGGTCGAACACCACGATCCTGTAGAACTGAGGGTCGAAGAAGCGGCGATGCACCGGGGCCGAGCCGGCGCCCGGCCCGCCATGCAGGAACACCACCGGCACGCCGTCGGGATTGCCGCTCTGCTCCCAATAGATCGTGTGCCGCCCGTCGACCGCCAGCATGCCGCTGGCGTACGGCGAAATCTCCGGAAACAGGTCAGAGCGAAGAGGTGTCTCGGAACGCGGCATGCGATTTTCCGTGACTAGAAGTGCCATAGCGGGCGCCTGCGTGCCAAGCCTCGCGAACATTTGCTTGTGCGGCGCGCGGGCGCATAAGCTCCGGCAGGCGTTACGGAGGAACAGTGTTTTTTCGCATCATTGCCGCTCTCCTGGCGCTACTTCTCCTGGCGAGTGGTTGCACGCCGGGCGCGATTTCCACGACGGTCCCCGCGGCGCAGGGCGATACCCTGCCGTCCGACGTCGAGAAGCTGGTCGGGCCGGCCTATGCTTCCCCGAAGCTCCAGGCTCTGGTGGACCGGGTCGGCCAGCGGCTGGTGAGTCGCTCCGCGGTGCCGGGCAGCTTTCGCTTCTACGTTCTCGACCAGCCCGAGGCGAATGCCCATGCGTTGCAGTCGGGCTACGTGTTCGTGACCCGCGGGCTGCTCGCGCTGGTGAACGACGAATCCGAGCTGGCCGCGGCAATGGGCCACGAGCTTGGCCATATCACCGAGCGCCACGCCGCGCTGCGCGAGCGGGAGCAGCGGCAGGTCATGGACGCGGCGATCGAAGCGGCGATGAAGAGCGGCTCGATCACGGTCGGCCGCTCGGTGGCGCGCGACGGGCTGCTGAAGCTGCGCAGCTACTCGCGCGACCAGGAGCTCGATGCCGATCGCGTCGGCGTGGGCTACCTCACCCGCGCCGGCTATCGCGGCGATGCCCTCGTCACCCTGGTCCACAACCTGCAGCGCCAGAACCGGCTCGAGGAGCAGTTGCTGGGCCGCGCGACGGGCGAGGGCCGCGAGCGCAACGCGCTGTCGACCCATCCCGGGGCGGAGGAGCGGCTGGCCGCGCTGGCCGATGTGGCGGCCGCCCGTCAGCCGGGTGAGAGCGGCCGAGCCGCCTATCTTGCAGCGGTCGACGGCATGTCGGTCGACGATCCGCCGGAGGAAGGCTTCGTGCGCGGCTATTCCTTCGTCCATCCGATCCTGCGCTTCGGCTTCTCGGCGCCGCGCGATTTCCGGCTGGTGAACTACCACGATGGCGTGCTGGGCATCGGTACCGACGGCTCGCTGATGTGGTTTTCGTGCAAGCAGGGCAACATCGAGGGCCGGCTCGACGACTGGATGCGCAACAAGCTGCAGCCGACCCCGACCGACATCCAGGAGACCTCGATCGGCGGGGCCGAGGCGGCGATCGGCGCCCGGCCGCGCGGCTCCGACACCGGGCTGGGCCAGGTGCGCTACGTGTTGATCCGGCGGCCCGATGGCGTCTGCTATTTCAACCTGCTGAGCGACGGGCCGGACCGCGACCGGCGCATCGACACGCTGGTCAACGCCACGCGCAGTTTCCACGACCTGACCGTGGTGGAGGCAGGCGCATTGCGGCCCTATCGCCTCACGATCGTGCCGGCCGGACCGGCCCAGACGCTGGCCGCGCGCATGCCCTATCCCGACTTCAAGCTCGAGCGCCTGCTGGTGCTGAATGGCGTCGACGACGCGGCGGCACTGGCCCAGCGCGACCGGGTGAAGCTGGTCACGCCGTAATGCCGCGCCCCCGGCAAAGAAAAAGCGGCCAGGTTGCCTTGGCCGCTTTTTCTCGACGTTCGGTCCGCTGAACCTACGCGACCTTCTGCAGGACGCTGTTCAGCTTCTGGGTCGCCAGATCCTTGTCGATCCGCTCCACCGCGGCGAGCTCGCGCGCCAGACGATCGAGGGCGGCCTCATAGATCTGCCGCTCGCTGTAGCTCTGGTCGGGCTGGCCGGCATTGCGATGCAGGTCGCGCACGACCTCGGCGATCGACACCGGGTCGCCCGAGTTGATCTTGGCTTCGTACTCCTGGGCGCGGCGGTTCCACATCGCGCGGCTGACGCGGCTGCGACCCTTCAGGGTCACCAGGGCGTTCTCCATGATCTTGCGCGAGCTGAGCTTGCGCAGACCGGAGATCTTCGCCTTCGCGACCGGCACGCGCAGCATCATGCGCTCCTGCTCGAACGAGATGACGAACAGGTCGAGCTTGTGACCGGCGATCTCCTTCGCCTCGATGTCGATCACGCGGCCCACACCGTGGGTCGGGTAGACCACGAAGTCGCCCTTCTCGAACGCAAATTCCTTCGCCTTTGCCACTGGCTTCTTCGCCTTGGCCATGTCCATATCCTTCACTCTCAATCCCCGCAGTAAGCGACACCGCAGTCTGCCGCGTACGCTTCCCGACGTACTTGACTCGACCCCCGGTATCGGTGAGTTGCTTTCGGATACCAATAAGGGTGACCGAGCCGGCGGCAGCCCAACCTGGAACCGCTCCAACAGATTATTTATACCAGAAAAAAACGCGCGAGTCGCGCGTTATGTTGCATTTCGGCAACGCTTAGCCATGCGCACCCCGCATGACTGACACAAAAGGGTGCGCAAAAGGACTGACTCGCGCCTAAATCTGGGGACGTGATGCGACGGCTACCGCTTTCCGGGATTCTTGCTGAAGTATTTTTCGAACTTCCCGGTCACCTCCATGAACGCATCGGCGTCGGCCGGCGCCTCACCCTTGCGGGTGATGTTGGGCCATTCGGAGGCATAGGTCCGGTTGAGCTCCAGCCACTGCTCCATGCCCTTTTCGGTATCGGGGACAATCGCCTTGGGCGGGCATTCCGGCTCGCAGACGCCGCAATCGATGCACTCGTCCGGATTGATGACCAGCATGTTCTCGCCCTCGTAGAAACAATCGACGGGGCAGACTTCAACGCAGTCCATGTACTTGCACTTGATGCAAGCTTCGGTCACGACATAGGTCATAAAAAGCTCCTGGAACGAGCGGCCGGCTGCTTAACGCGGGCGGAAGGTCGGCGCAAGGCTGCATCATGCCGCTTCGATTTCATCATACAACGAGCGCGCTTCGGTCGCCGGTCCGCGCCGTTCGCCGAGCGCCACGATCTTCACCACGCGCACCTTTGGGCCGAGCGCGAAGGTCAGCACCATGCCGGGCTCGACATTGGCGTGCGCCTTGTCGGTGACCCGGCCGTCGACCCGGCAGCGCGCCTTCTCGACATAACGCGCGGCGAGCGATCGGGTCTTGAAGAAGCGAGCGTGCCAGAGCCACTTGTCGAGCCGCATGCGCGGAGCGGCTATTTCTTCCCGCCGAGCTTCAGCTCGAGCAGCTTGGCGAACGGCGAGTCGGAAACGTCGCCCTTCTTCTCGGTCGTGGCATAGAGCCGCAGCGCCGGACCGTCGGCATCGCGACGCGGCGGCCGCGGGCCGCGGCGCTCCTCGCGCGGCGGCCGGTCGTCGCGCGGACGGTCGCCCTTGGGCGGACCATCCCTGCGCTCGGGTTTCGGACCGCCCGGCCCGCGATCGCGGCGCGGCGCGTCGGCGAAGAACTGCCGCTCGTTCGGCCGCCCCTCCCGTCCATTCGGCCGCTCGCGGCGACGCTGGTCGCGGCGCTCGCGCTCCTGCTGGCGCTGGCGCTCGCGCTGCTCCTCGCGCTCGCGCACGAAGCGCGGCTTGACCGAGAAGGCGTACAACGCTCCGTGCTCTTCCGACGGCGGATGCACGCGATAGCCCAAACCGCGCAGCACGTCGGCCATCTCGGGCTCCGAGCAGCCGACCAGCGACATCATCTGCGGCGTCGCGCGGAACCAGCCCGGAGGCAGCGGCTTGGGGCCTGCCGGCTGCGCTTGCTCCGATGCAGGCTCTTCCGTTGCGGCGCTTGCGGGCTCGACGGCAGCCTCTACCTTCGGTTCCCCGGCGGACGCTTCGGCTTCTGCCTTCGGTTCCTCCGCAGCAGGCGCTTCGGTCGGCGCAACTTCTGCCGTCGCCTCGGGGTGCTCGCGCTCGGCCTCTTCGGCTGGCTCGGGCGCCGTTTCCTCGGTCGCGTAGGCGATCGGCTCGGCTGGAGCCGTTTCCGGCGTGGCCTCTTCAGCCGTCACCTCGGGCGCGGGCTCCGGCTCGCTCTCGCCGAAAGCGGCGGCGACGATCGCCCATTCGCTGATCTCGTCGGGCGAGACCGGCGTCGAGGGCGTCGACGCGGCGGCTTCAGCCTTCGGCCGGACCTCGGCCTTCTTCTCGTGCTGCGCCTTGCGCGCATTCTCGCGACTTTCGCGCACCGCCTGGCGCGCCATCGCCGCCAGGCGCTCGACCATGTCGGCGCGAATCGCGTGATTGCCCAGCGGCAGGTAGCCGATCGCACCGTAGAAATCGCGCTCCGATCCCGGCGGCAGATCCATCGAGGTGCGACCCTCGGCCGGCAGCGTCGGAATCGAATCGCGATTGTGCGCCACCATCCAGAGGCCGGCGCGCAGCCGGATCGGCACCGGCTTCAGCATGCTCGGGAAATAGAGCGAGAAGATGCCGACGCGCACGCCGAGCTTGGCCAGCGCCCTGCGATCCTCCTCGCCGAGCTCCGCCATCTGCTGCTCGATCGGCCGTCGCGGCAGGATGCCGAGATGCTCGCAGAGCTGGAAGACGATGCCGCGTGCACCGGCCGGTAGCTGCTCGGAGCTGGCGCGTGCGTCCATCAACTCGGACAGGCCAAGGCGAATGCGCGTCTCGACCCAGGCGGCGGCGCGCTTGCGCACCTCTTCACGCGCCGGGCCGTCGAGCAGATCCGATGCCAGCGCCTCGACCTTGGGCGCCAGCACATCGCCGCTCGCCACGAGGCGTGCGACCGGACCGCCGCCCCAGCAGATTCGGAGCTGCGAATCGAACACCAGTTCGCCGTCGGGCGCATTGGTGAAGGCCTGCAGGCGCGTCGGCAGGTTCTCACGCAGCGCGCGCAGCGCGGCGCTCAGCACGGCTTTCTGATCCGTCTGGCCTTCGGTAGCGTCCGGCACGAAGCGGAAGCCTTCGATGCGGCCGAGATGCTCGCCCTCGACTATGACTTCGCCCGCTTCGGCGACCGACGTCGTCATTTCACCCTCATCCCGCAATCTTCGTACAAGCAGTGCGGCCCGTCTATCGACAAACCTTTGAGTCAAACGCTGATGAAGCACGTCGGACAGCCGGTCCTCGATCGCGCGCGCCCGTTCTTGCCAGTGCTGGGCCCTCTGAATCCAGTCCGCGCGGTGCGAAATGTACGTCCATGTCCGAACGTGCGCGATGCGTGTCATCAAAGTGTCGATGTCGCCATCGAACCGTTCCAGTCTCTTGACGTGACTGTCGATCCAGTCGTCCGGCAGGCGCTCGCCGCCCTGGGTCAGGTGCTGGAAGAGCTGGCCGAGCAGGGCGATGTGCTCTTCCGTCATCGTCTTGCGGAAATCCGGCACCTGGCAGACTTCCCAGAGCAGCTTGACGCGGCTCGGCGCGTGCAGGCGCGGCAGGAATTCGGAATGCTGCGACAGCGTCTGCAGCGCCAACTGGTCGTCCTGCTCGCGCACGCGCTGCAGCACGGCATGCGGCGGCGGCGCGTTGAGCGATGCCAGCAGCGCCGGGACCGAGCGGAAATCGAGCGCCGAGTTGCGCCATTGCAGATCGCGCAGCGGATCGAAGCGATGGTTCTCGATCGCCTCGATCGTCTCCTCGTCCAGCCCGCCGACATCGATCGTGGTGCCGAAGGTGCCGTCGTTCATGTGCCGCCCGGCGCGGCCGGCGATCTGCGCCAATTCGACATCGCGCAGCGGCCTGAGCTGGCGGCCGTCGTATTTGCGCAGCGAGGCGAACCAGACGTGGTTCACGTCCATGTTCAGGCCCATGCCGATCGCGTCGGTCGCGACCAGGTAGTCGACCTCGCCCGACTGGAACATCTCGACCTGGGCGTTGCGCGTGCGCGGGGATAGCGCGCCCATGACGATCGCCGTACCGCCGCGCTGGCGGCGGATCAGCTCGGCGATGGCATAGACCTCGTTGGCCGAGAAGCCGACCACCGCCGAGCGGGCGGGCAGCCGCGTCGCCTTCTTCGGTCCGGCATAGGACAGTTTGGAGAAGCGCGGCCGCGCCACGACGTCGATGTCGGGCAGCAACCTATTGAGCACCGGGCGGATGGTGTCGGCGCCCAGCAGCATGGTCTCGCCGGTGCCGCGCGCGTTCAGGATGCGGTCGGCGAAGAAGTGCCCGCGCTCGGGATCGGCCGCCATCTGCACCTCGTCGACGGCGAGGAACGAGACCGTCCGGTCGAGCGGCATCGATTCGACGGTGCAGATGAAATAGCGCGCGGTCGCAGGAGCGATCTTCTCCTCGCCGGTGATCAGGGCAACCTGGCTCGCGCCCTTGATCTTCACGACCCGATCATAATTCTCGCGCGCCAGCAGGCGCAGCGGGAAGCCGATCATGCCGGACTCGTGGCCCAGCATGCGTTCCATCGCGAGGTAGGTCTTGCCGGTGTTGGTCGGCCCGAGGACGGCGGTCAGGCGGCCGGACGCGCTGGCGAGCGACATTGCCTCAACTTGGCGTGCGGCGGGGGCGGAAGCAAGGCCGGGCGGTGCTAAGGTCGCGTCATGAAAGTCTGCATCGTAGGCGCCGGCGCGGTCGGCGGTCTCATCGGAACCCGAATCGCCGCTTCAGGCGGCTCGTCCGTAAGCGCACTTGCCCGCGGCGAGACCGCGCAGGCCCTGCGTACCGACGGCTGGCGGCTCGAGCAGGGCGGCAAGCTGATCGCCGGGCCGGTTGCGGCCGTATCGAGCGATCCGCGGGAGCTCGGGCCGCAGGACCTCGTCATTGTCGCGGTCAAGGCGACCGCCATGACGTCGGTCGCAGAGCCGGTCTCCGCTCTGCTCGGGCCCGAGACCATCGTGATGCCGGCGATGAACGGCGTGCCGTGGTGGTTCATTCACGGCGTCGCGGCGGCCGGCGCCGCACCGCTCCAGTCGATCGATCCCGGCGGCGCGATCGCCAGGGCGATTCCGCAGAAACATGTGATCGGCAGCGTCGTCCATCTCGCCGCCTCGACCGAAGCGCCCGGTGTCGTGGTGCACAGGAACGGCATGGGCCTGATCATCGGCGAACCCGACGGTTCGCTCTCGCCGCGGCTCGAGACGGTGCACGGCCTGCTGACCGAGGCGGGCTTCGACGTGACCTCGACGCCGAAGATCCGCCACGAGGTCTGGTACAAGCTGTGGGGCAACATGACGATGAACCCGGTGTCCGCGATCACCGGCGCCACCGGCGATCGCATGCTCGACGATCGCCAGGTGCGCGACTTCTGCTCGGCGGCGATGCTCGAGGCGGCGGCGATCGGCGCCAGGCTCGGCTGTGCCATCGACCAGACGCCCGAGGCCCGGCATGCCGTCACGCGCGAGCTCGGCGCCTTCAAGACCTCGATGCTGCAGGATGCCGAGCGCGGCCGGCCGATCGAGCTCGATGCGCTCGTTACCGCGGTGTGCGAGCTCGGCCGGCGCACCGGCGTGGCAACGCCCTTCATCGACGCGCTGCTCGGTTTGACACGGCTGTTCGCGCAGTCGCGCGGGCTTTATCCGGCGACGACCGGCTCGAGCTTGTTGGCGCCATGGACCGCGCCCTGACCGGCCTGCTGGACCAGCACGGCCAGGCCCTGGTCGGGCCCGAAGCGATCGGCCGACACGGACCAGGACGCTTCCGCACCGGTCCAGGCGCTTACGCGCTCGAAGCGGCGCACGACGTTGAAGTTGTCGATCCGCCGGCCCTCGTTCTCGCCGCGCGCGATCGGCGTCGAATGGCGGCGATCGTAAACGAAGAGCATGACGTCGGCCGGATGGTCGAGCTTCTGCGCCGCCAGCCAGATCCTGAGCGACCCGTCGGCCATGCGGTTGAGTGTCGGCGTCGCGCGCACGGTCGACAGGCGGCGCGCCTCGGACAGCATGCCCTCGATCTGGCCGCTGCTGGTGCCCGGCTGGTTCACGCGGCCGTCGACCACCATCTCGGGCGTGTAGACGTAACGCTGATTGAGCGTGTGGGCGTAGATGCGCTGCCGCTCGGTGGTTTCCCTGGTGGCGAAGCGATCCTTCCAGCCGATGTAGTCCCAGTAATCGACATGGAACGACAGCGCGACGATGTCGGGCCGCAGCGCGAGCTTGCCGAGCTGGGCATCGGCCGGCGGGCAGGAGCTGCAGCCCTGCGAGGTGAACAGCTCGACCGCCCACGGCCCGGCCTTGCGTTCGGCCTGCGGGCCCTCGGCCATCGTGTCGGGCGCGGCCAACAGAGCGGCGCCGGCAATGAGTACGGAGCGTCTTCCCAACGCAGACATGATGGGAAAATGGCGCCGAGGCCCGCTTCCCACCAATCAACAAACGGTTAGACTTGCGCTACGTAATATTATAACAAAATGGCATGCACGGCTTGGCCTCCCTGGGCACCTGTCTCCTCGGCATGAGCGCCTTTCAGCGGGTGGCGTGCGCCCTCGGCGTCGCCGCCCTGCTGTGGCTCTGCGTCTGGTGGGCGCTGTGAAAGCCGCGTTGAAGCTGGTCGACCTCACGGTCTCGTATGACCGGCATCCCGCCGTGCATCACGTCTCGGTGGAGATTCCGGCGGCAGAGATGACCGCGCTGGTCGGCCCCAACGGCTCGGGCAAGAGCACGCTGCTCAAGGCGATACTCGGTCTGGTGCGGCGGGTCGAGGGCCGCATCGAATGCAGCGCGCGGCGCATCGCCTACCTGCCGCAGCAGGCGGAGATCGCCCGCTCGTTCCCGATCTCGGTGCTCGACACCGTGCTGCTCGGCCGCTGGTCGCGCTTCGGCGCGTTCGGCCGGGCCGACAGGTCCGATGTGCACGACGCGCACCATGCAATCCAGTCCGTCGGGCTGGGCGGCTTCGAACGGCGGCCGATCGACACGCTGTCGGTCGGCCAGTTCCAGCGCGTGCTGTTCGCGCGGCTGCTGCTGCAGGACGCCGACCTCGTCCTGCTGGACGAGCCGTTCGCGGCGATCGACACCAGGACCGTCACCGACCTGATGGACGTGATCCGCCGCTGGCGCAGCGAACAGCGCACGGTGATCGCCGTGCTGCATGACCTCGACCAGGTGCGGCGCGACTTCCCCAACAGCCTCCTGCTGGCCCGCGAGCTGGTGGCAGCCGGACCGACCGGCGCTGTCCTCTCGCCCGAGAACCTGCTGCGCGCCCGTGCCATGGCCGAGGCGTGGGACGAGCGGGCCGACGCCTGCGAAGTGCGACGGCCCGAGGCCGTCGTCCCGAGCGAAGCGCAGCGAAGCCGAGGGACCTCCTCTTCTCGCGCCGCATGATCAGGTCCCCCCACTGCGCGCTTCGCGCTGAAGCTCGAACTGCGAGTCGGGATGACGGAGTAGAGTGATGCACGATCTCCTCATCGCGCCGTTCGTCGACTTCGGGTTCATGAAGCGCGCGCTGGTGGCGTGCCTCTGCCTGTCGCTCGGCGGCTCGTCGATCGGCGTGTTCCTGATCCTGCGCCGCATGAGCCTGATGGGCGATGCGCTGGCGCACGCGCTGCTGCCGGGCGCGGCGCTGGGCTTCCTGCTGGGCGGGTTGTCATTGCCGGCGATGAGCCTCGGCGGCTTCCTGGCGGGCATCGCGACGGCGCTGGTATCGGGTGCAATCGCACGCTTCACCTCGATGCGCGAGGACGCGAGCTTCGCCGCCGCCTATCTCACCGCCCTGGCGCTCGGCGTGCTGATCGTGTCGTTGCGCGGCTCGGCCGTCGACCTGATGAACATCCTGTTCGGCGCGATCCTCGCCGTCGACGATCAGGCGATGTTCCTGGTCGCCGGGACGACCACGCTGACCCTGATCGGGCTCGCCGCGATCTACCGTCCGCTGGTGGTCGAGTGCTTCAATCCGGGCTTCCTCGCCGCCATGGGCGTGCGCGGCGCCCTCTACCACTATCTGTTCCTCGGCCTCGCGGTGCTGAACCTGGTGGCGGCGTTCCAGGCGCTCGGCACCCTGATGGCGCTCGGCCTGATGCTGCTGCCGGCGGTGGCGGCGTCGTTCTGGTCGCGCGAGCTGTGGTCGATGACGGCGATCGCGGCGCCGATGGCTTTCCTGTCCGGCGCGATCGGGCTGCTGGTCTCGTTCCATGCCGGCCTGCCGTCGGGCCCGGTGATCGTGCTGGTGGCGAGCCTGTTCTTCCTCGGCTCCCTGCTGTTCGGCTCGCGCGCCTCGCTGCGCGCAAGGCTGTCGCATCCGGTTCATCTTCGCGGCTAATCTCCCGCCATGGGATTGGACACACCTGCGACGGTGGCGCTCGCCGCCTTCGCCATCGGCGTCGCCTTCGGCGGCCTGGCGCGGTGGTCGGGCTTCTGCCTGCGCGGCGCGGTCGAGGATGTGCTGACCAGGGACGATGCCCCGCGCGCGCGTGGCTTCCTGCTGGCGATGGCGGTGGCGCTGGTCGCCGTCCAGGCGCTGGTGCTGACCGGCCGCCTCGACATCACCAGGGCGGTGGTGATGCCGACGTCGCTGTTCTGGGGAGGCGCCTTGGTCGGCGGTGCGCTGTTCGGCATCGGCATGGTGCTGACCGGCGGCTGCGGCACGCGCATGCTGGTGCTGGCGGCCGGCGGCAACCTGCGCTCGGCGGTGGTGTTCTTCGTGTTCGGCTTCGTGGCCTACACCACCATCCGCGGCATCCTCGCCCCGGCGCGCGCGGCCTTCATGGACGTGAGCTCGGTCAAGCTCGTCCATCAGGCGCTGCCGCTGGTCGTCGGTCCGGTCGTGCTCTTGCCGGCGCTGGCCTTCATCCTGTGGCGCCGCGTCGAGATGAAACACCTGCTGGCCGGCGCGCTGATCGGCCTGCTGGTGCCGGCGGGCTACCTGGTGACGGGCGTGCTGGGCAACGACGACTTCGACCAGACCACGGTCGAGAGCATCAACGTCACCCGCGGCGGCGGCGACGTGCTGGTCTACCTGCTCACCTGGACGGGCTCGAAGATCAATTTCGGCATCGCCTTCGTCGCCGGCATCCTCGTCGGTGCTGCGGCGGTCGCGCTGCTGCGGCGCGAGTTCAGGCTCGAGGGCTTCGAGCGGCCGGCGGACATGCTGCGCTACGCCGGCGGTGCGGCGCTGATGGGCGTGGGCGGCGTGCTGGCGCTGGGCTGCACCATCGGCAACGGGCTCACGGGAATCGCCTCCCTCGCCCCGACCTCGTTCATCGCCCTGCCGGCGATGGTGCTGGCGGCCGCGGCGACGATGAAATGGCGCTGGAGGAACAAGGCATGAGCCCGACGCTGAAGACCACGCTCAAGACGACCAGGGCCAACGGCATTCATATGCGCTACGCCGAGGCGGGGCCGGCGGACCATGGCGGCCCGCTGGTGCTGTTGTGCCATGGCTGGCCGGAATCCTGGTACTCGTGGCGCCATCAGCTCGAGGCGGTCGGCGCCGCGGGCTTCCGCTGCGTCGCCCCCGACATGCGCGGCTATGGCGGCACCGAGGCGCCCGAACCGATCGAGCACTATTCGCTGCCTCACCTCGTCGGCGACATGGCCGAGCTTGTGAAGGCGCTCGGCGAAACCAGGGCGGTGATCGTCGGCCACGACTGGGGCGCTCCGGTCGCCTGGCACGCCGCGCTCTGGCGGCCCGATCTCTTCACCGCGGTGTGCGGCATGAGCGTGCCCTATACGCCGCCGGGCCATGTCGACATCCTGACGGCGCTGGCGAAGCTCGGCATCACCGACTTCTACCTGCAGTATTTCCAGAAGCCGGGCGTCGCCGAGGCCGAGCTGCAGCAGGACATCAAGGGCGCGCTGCGGCGGCTCTATTTCACCGCCAGCGGCGACCTCGACGACGACAAGAAGGGCTTCGGGCGCCTGCCGAACGGTACATTGCTCGGCAACACCGCCGATCCGCCGGCGCTGCCGAAATGGCTGAGCGAGGCCGACCTCGACTACTATACGGGCGAATTCGCGCGCACCGGCTTCCGCGGCGGCCTGAACTGGTACCGCAACCTGCGGCGCAACTGGGAGCTCGGCGGCCCATGGCGCGGTCAGCCGATCCGCGTGCCGTCGCTGTTCATCGCCGGCAGCAGAGACGGCGTGCTGCGCTTCCCGGCGGCACAGGCGCAGCTCGATGCGTTTCCGACGACGCTGCCTGGCCTGCGCGGCAAGCACATCCTTCCCGGCGCCGGCCACTGGATCCAGCAGGAGCGTCCCGACGAGGTGAACCGCCTGCTGATCGAGTTCTTACGAGGTCTTTAGCTGAGGGCGCGCCACTCAGTGGCGTGTCCATGGCGCTACTTCTTCTCTTCCTCGAATTTCAGCGCGGCGCCGTTCATGCAGTAACGCTGGCCGGTCGGGCGCGGGCCGTCGGGGAAGAGGTGGCCGAGATGGCCGCCGCACTTGGCGCAATGCACCTCGGTGCGCACCATGCCGTGGCTGCTGTCGCTCGAGGTCTCGACCGCATGGTCCTTCGGCGCCCAGAACGAGGGCCAGCCGGAGCCGCTCTCGTACTTGGTGTCGGAATCGAACAGGGGCTGGCCGCAGCCGGCGCAACGGAACACGCCGGTGCGCTTCTCGTTGTTCAGCGGGCTCGAGAACGGCCGCTCGGTGCCATGCTGGCGCAGCACGTGGTGCTGCAGCGGATCGAGTTCCTTCTGCCACTCCGCGTCGGATTTTTCGACAGTGTCGCCCATGATGCCTCCAGGATGACCAAAGATGGCGATGGACCGCGGCTCAGACAAGGGACCGCAACTCGCTCGCCGCCACCGACAGCATGTTGAGATCGATCGGTCCGGCGGCCGCCATCTCCTCCTTGAGCCGGTCGACCCGCTCCAGCGCCAGCGGCCGGCCCTCGCCCCAGCGCGCCAGGTCGCCACCGGTTCGCAGGACGGAGTTCAGCAGATCGGCGTGCAGCGTCGCCAACTCGTCGTTCATGGCGATCGCCGCCTGGGCCGGCCACTGGCCGTCGCGCGGCAGCCTGTGCGCCGCCGTCTCCAGCCGGGCCAGCGACAGCCGCTCGCCGAGCCGGAAGTAGAGCCGCGCCGCCTCCTCGATCGTGCAGCCGTTGGCCCGTGCCGCCAGCATCAGGTCGCCCGCGGCCGCCAGTGTCTCCAGCGCCGATGCGCGGCGTGCGGTATCGGGCGGTGCGCCGAGGATTTCAAAGGTGGCCGCGCGCTCGTTGAGCGCCGCGGTCTCGGCCTCGCCGATCAGCGACGATGGCAGGTCGCCGAGCGCGGCGACCGCGGTGCCGAGCTGCCGGGTCGCGTCGAGCGTATCGATCGGCTGCGGCAGGCGGCGCAGCACCCATTGCACGGTGCGCAGCAGGAAGCGCTGCGAGGCGACCAGCATGCGGATCTGCGCCTCGGCCTTGAGCGTCTCGTCGAGCGCCTCGATCTCGACCCACAGGTCGCGCAGCTTCCAGGCGTCGCGCACCACGGCGAAGGCATGGGCGATCGCGCCGGCGGTTGCGCCGGTCCGCTGCGCCACCGTGCGCACGAAGGTCGGCCCGCAGCGATTCACCAGCGAGTTCACCACCTGCAGCGTCGCGATCTCGCGGCGCAGGCGGTGATGGCGCAGCTCCGCATCGAATTTCTGCTGCAACGTGGTCGGGAAGTAGCGCACCAGCTCCTCCTCCAGCAGCGGATCGTCCGGCAGGCTGGACTCGAGGATCTGGTCGGTCAGGTCGATCTTGGCGTAGGCCAGCAGCACGCTGAGCTCGGGCCGCGTCAGGGGCTGCTTGTTGGCTGCGCGGGTGCGCATCGCCCCCGTGTCGGGGAGGAACTCGACAGCGCGGTCGAGCCGTCCCGATCGCTCGAGCGCGCGCATGAATCGCTCCAGCCGGTCGTGCTCGTCGGGCGCCTGCTCCTCGGCGACGCTGATCGCCTGGCTCTGCTGGTAGTTGTGGCGCAACACCAGCGCGGCGACCTCGTCGGTCATGGCGAACAGCAGCCGATCGCGGTCCGCTGCGTTGCCGCCCCTCAAGCTACCCAGCGCGATCTTGATGTTGACCTCGTGGTCCGAGGTGTCGACGCCGGCCGAATTGTCGAGCGCATCGGTGTTGATCTTGCGGCCGGCCAGCGCCGCCTCGACGCGGCCGCGCTGGGTGAAGCCGAGGTTGGCGCCCTCGCCGATCACCCGGGCGCGGAGATCGTCCGCGTCGATGCGGATCGGATCGTTGGCGCGGTCGCCGACATCGGCGTTGCTCTCGGTCGAGGCCTTCACATAGGTGCCGATGCCGCCGAAATAGAGCAGGTCGGCCGGCGCCTTCAGGATGGCGCGCATCAGGTCGATCGGCGTCGTCACCGGCTGCTCGATGCCCAATGCGGCGCTGGCCTGCGGGGCCAGGGTGATCGACTTGGCGGTGCGGTCGAACACGCCGCCGCCCGGCGAGATCAGGCTCTTGTCGTAGTCCATCCACGACGAGCGCGGCAGGTCGAACAGCCGCTTGCGTTCGGCCCACGCCCGTGCCGGCCCCCCTTCGATGGATTCGGGCGCGGGATCGATGAAGATGTGGCGATGGTCGAACGCCGCCAGGAGCTTGATCTCGGTGCTGAGCAGCATGCCGTTGCCGAACACGTCGCCCGACATGTCGCCCACGCCGACCACGGTGAAGGGCGTCTTCTGGATGTCGGTGCCGAGCTCCCGGAAATGCCGCTTCACCGATTCCCACGCGCCGCGCGCGGTGATTCCCATCTTCTTGTGGTCGTAGCCGGCCGAGCCGCCCGAGGCGAAGGCGTCGTCGAGCCAGAAGCCGTACTCGCGCGCCAGCGCATTGGCGATGTCGGAGAAGGTGGCGGTGCCCTTGTCGGCCGCGACCACGAGATAGGGATCGTCGCCGTCGTAGCGCACGCAGTCGGCCGGCACGACCTTGCCGCCGATGTAATTGTCGGTGATGTCGAGCATGCCGCGCACCAGGGTCTGGTAGCAGTGGATGCCCTCGGCCTGGATCTGCTCGCGCGTGCCGCTGCCGCCTTGCCCGTCGGTGGGCGGGCGCTTCACGTAGAAGCCGCCCTTGGAGCCGGTCGGCACGATCACGGCGTTCTTCACCACCTGGGTCTTCATCAGGCCGAGGATCTCGGTGCGGAAGTCCTCGCGCCGGTCGGACCAGCGGATGCCGCCGCGCGCCACCCGGCCGCCGCGCAGATGGATGCCCTCCATGCGCGGGCTGTAGACGAAGATCTCGAACAGCGGCCGCGGCGCCGGCAGCTCGTCGATCGTGCGGCTGTCGATCTTGAAGGAGATCCACTCCCGGCCGAGCCAGTAGTTGGTGCGCAGGCTGCAGCGCACGGCATTGAGGAAGCGGCGCAGGATGCGGTCCTCGTCGAGCGTCGCCACGCTCTCCAAGGCCGTCGCGATCTTGCGCTCGACCGCATCGACCCGCGCCTGCCGCTCGTTGCCCAGCGCGGGATCGAAGCGCGCCTCGAACAGCTCGACGGTGGCGCGGGCGATCGCCGGATAGGCCACCAGCGCGCGCTCCATGTACTCCTGGCTGAACGGAATGCCGGCCTGGCGCAGGTACTTGGCGTAGGAGCGCAGCAGCGCCACCTCGCGCCAGGCGAGCCTCGCCTTCAGCACCAGCTTGTTGAGGCCGTCGTTCTCGAGATCGCCCGCCCACAGCTTCTCGAGCGTTTCCATGAAGTGCGGGCCCGCTTCGGCGAGATCGACCGGCGACTTGTCGGTCGTCTCGACCCGCAGCACCTGCAGCGCCACGCCTTCGCTTCCTTCGGCCTGGAGCCGGAACGGCACCTCGCTCAGCACGCGCAGGCCGAGGTTCTCGGCCAGCGGCAGGATGTCGGACAGCGCGATCGCCTTGCGCGGATGGAACAGGCGCACCGTGAAGCGGTGCGGCGGCATGCCGGCGCGCCGGCCGAGCCGCACGCCGAAGTCGCGGCCCTCGAGCGCCGCCTGCAGCGGCGAGAGATCGGCCTTCGCCTGGGCGGCGTCGAAGGTCTCGCGATAGACCGTCGGGAACCAGTCGCGCCATCTGCGGGCCGCCGCGCGGTCGTCGAGCGCCGCCTCGAAGCGGTCGGTCCATGAGGTTGCGGCGTCGGCAAGCGCCTGCTCGAGCGCGCCGAGGTCGGGGCTGGGGCTGTCGGGCTTGTCGAGCTTCAGCGTGTAGAGTGCCTGGGCGAGCGCGCTGTCGGTGCTGCCCGAGCCGGTGATCGAGGTCACCGTGCCGTGCCACGCCCTTTGCAGGATGTCGCGGAAGCGATCGTTCAACGGCGCGTCGAAGCGCTCGCGCGGGGCGAACACCAGGCAACTCGCGAAGCGGCCGACCGGATCGCGGCGCACGAACAGCGCCACGCGATGGCGCTCCAGCAGCTGCAGGATGCCCATGGCGTGCTGGTACAGCGTGTCGGTGTCGATCTGGAACAGCTCGTCGCGCGGATAGGCGTCGAGGATGGCGAGCAATGCCTTGCCGTCGTGGCCGCCCGGATCGAGCCCGGCGCGCACCAGCACCGATTCGACCCGGCCGCGCAGCAGCGGCACGTCCAGCGCCGGCGTGTGGTAGGCGGTCGAGGTGAAGTGGCCGACGAAGCGCCGCTCGCCGGTGACGGCGCCGTGCGCGTCGTGAGTCTTGACGATCACGCAATCCATCGCACCGCGGCGATGGACCATCGATTCGCGGTCGGTCTTGACGATCAGCAGCGGCTGCGGCCCGCGCGCGAACCGCGCCATCGCCTCGCCGGCGCCGAGGCCGGCATCGAACAGGCGAAGATCGTCGCGCCGCAGGATGCCCAGCGCCGAGCCGGGAATGATCTCGTAACGTATTCGGCCCGCCTGGCCCGGGTCCTCGATGTAGCGGTAGCGGCGGTAGCCGAGGAAGGTGAAGTGGTTGGCTTCGAGCCAGCGCAGGAACTCCTGCTCCTCGATGGCATGGGCCGGCTTCAGATCCTCGACGGCATCGAGCGCGGCGCGCCGCATCGCCCGCCAGTCGCCGACCGCGTGCCGCACCTCGGCCAGCACGCGGCCGAGCGCCGCCGCTGTTTCGTCGCGCTGAACCGGATCGGCCTGCCGGTCGATCTCGATATGCATCATCGATTCGGAGACGACCTGATGCGAGGCGGCCTGCCCCTCGGACCCGGAGATGCTCTGCAGGTCGCCGTCGACGTCGCGGCGCACCGCGAACACCGGATGCGCCAGCAGATGGATGGTGAGCTCGCGCCGGTTCAGCTCGTTGGTGAGCGAATCGACCAGGAACGGCATGTCGTCGTTGACGATCTGCACCACCGTATGGGCGCTCTCGAAGCCGTGCTCGGCCGGCGTCGGATTGAACACGCGGACCTTGGCGACGCCGGGCAGGCGGCGCTTGGCGAAGGCCAGCAGGGAAAGGGCGGCCGCGGCGCGCTGCTCGGCCGTGGCGCCGGCGAGGTCCTTGGCGGCGACCCGCTCGTAGAGGCGACGGGCGAAGGCTTCCTCGGCTCCGGCCGCGGCTCCGATGGCTTCGAGCCCGTACATTCGCGTCGCCAGCGCTGTCGCCATCGTCCTGTCCTTCGTGCTCGCCCCCACGGCCAATATGGGTTCTCGAGGGGATCGATGGTAACGCTCGCCATGACAATCTGACGACGGGAGAAGTGCTTGCCGCATCGGCCCTTCCGGCACCTGTCCCGACGCCGTCTGGCCGAATCGCTGCGGATTCCGTCTGACGGCCCGGAAATCTGCGGCAAAGCGCGTTT
>JAFEFF010000044.1 GCA_018240745.1 Pseudomonadota bacterium | reverse complement strand
GAGAAGAACGTGCGCGCCGCCAAGGGCGGCGGAAAGAAGTAGGCGCACCATGGCGTTCCGCAAGAAGTCGGCCACCCCGCCGCCTCCCCCGCCGCCGCCGCGGACCCTGTTCGAGAAGATCTGGGACAGCCACGTCGTCCATCGCCAGGACGACGGCACCTGCGTCATCTACATCGACCGTCACCTCGTCCACGAGGTGACCAGCCCGCAGGCCTTCGAGGGCCTGCGCATGGCGCACCGTCCGGTCCGCCGCACCGACGCCACCATCGCCGTCGCCGACCACAACACGCCGACCACGCCGGTCGGCGAGGGCGGCATGGACGAGGAATCGCGCATCCAGGTCGAGACGCTCGAGAAGAACGTCGCCGACTTCCATGTGCCCTATTTCGGCATGGACGATCCGCGCCGCGGCATCGTGCACGTGATCGGCCCCGAGCAGGGCCTGACGCTGCCCGGCATGACCATCGTGTGCGGCGACAGCCACACCTCGACGCATGGCGCGTTCGGCGCGCTGGCGTTCGGCATCGGCACCTCGGAGGTCGAGCATGTGCTCGCCACCCAGACGCTGATCCAGAAGCCGGCCAGGAACATGCGCGTGGCGGTCGAGGGCAGCCTGCCGCTGGGCGTCACCGCCAAGGACGTGATCCTGGCGATCATCGGCAAGCTCGGCACCGCCGGCGGCACCGGCTACGTGATCGAATACGCCGGCCGCGCCATCCGCGAGCTGACGATGGAAGGCCGCATGACCGTCTGCAACATGTCGATCGAAGCGGGCGCGCGCGCCGGCCTGATCGCGCCGGACGAGACGACCTTCAAGTATCTCCACGGCCGGCCCTACGCCCCGAAGGGTGGCGCCTGGGATCTCGCCCTGGCGCAGTGGCGGCGGCTGCCGTCCGACAAGGGCGCGGTCTTCGACACGCAGATCGACCTCGCCGCGGCGGACATCCCGCCGATGGTGACCTGGGGCACCAGCCCTCAGGATGCGCTGCCGATCACCGACGTCGTTCCCGATCCGGCCAACGCGCCGGACGAGAACCGCCGCGAGGCGTGGACGCGGTCGCTGGCCTACATGGGCCTGACCCCGGGCACCAGGCTGGTCGACGTGCCGATCCAGCGCGTGTTCATCGGCTCGTGCACCAACGGCCGCATCGAGGATCTGCGCGCCGCTGCCGAGATCGCCAGGGGCCGCAAGGTCGCGCCGGGCGTGTCGGCGATGGTCGTGCCGGGCTCGGGCCTGGTCAAGCAGGAGGCCGAGAAGGAAGGCCTGGACAAGATCTTCCTCGAGGCCGGCTTCGAATGGCGCATCCAGGGCTGCTCGATGTGCCTGGCCATGAACGCCGATCGCCTCGAGCCGGGCCAGCGCTGCGCCTCGACCTCGAACCGCAACTTCGAGGGCCGTCAGGGCCGCGGTGGCCGCACCCATCTGGTCAGCCCGGCGATGGCCGCAGCGGCCGCGATCAAGGGCACCTTGGCCGACGTGCGCGACTATCAGTAAGCGCGACTCCCAATAGTCGGCCCACAACGAGCAATGGTATCTTCGCGGGCGGTGCAGCAATGCACCGCCCCGTCTTCTTTTCAGGAGAGCGAGATGGCTTCGGTCCCCAATTCCGGTTCCGCCGCACCCCTACCGCCCGTCTGGGATGCCCGGCCTGCGGAAGCCGCGATCGGCCGGCCCGCCGGGTTCTGGATCCGGCTGGTCGCCCTGTTGATCGACGGACTGATTTTGGGCGTCCTCTTCGCTGTCGTGGGCGGAATCCTCGCGGCCGTGGTCGGCCTCGACATCGAGGACCCCGAGAACATCACCGACGCCGAGGCCATGGCCGCCGGCGGGTTCGGCATCGGCCTGGCCGTGATCCTGATCCTCGCCGCCTGGCTCTACGAGGCGATCCTGACGAGCTCCGCTCGCGGCGCGACCTGGGGCAAGCAGGCGATGGGCCTGCGGGTTCTGCGGGCCGACGGCGTCCGGCTGTCGTTCGGCCGGGCGACGGCACGCTACTTCAGCAAGGCGATCGTGACGCCGCTCCTGCCGCTGTTCATCGGCTACCTGCTGGCCGCGTTCACCCGGCGCAAGCAAGCCCTGCACGATTTCATGGCGGATACGGTCGTCCTCTGGACTTCCTGATCGCGGTTCCGCTCGCTTGACGGCGCTCCTCGCCGGCACCCTGGTGGCCAAAGCGGACTGAGCGGCATAGCCTGTTCTCTCGCCAGCCGAGTGCTTGCTGGCTGGCTGACCCAAGGGGAAGCGACCATGCCGATCTACATGTATCAAGCGGCGTACACCGCCGAGTCGTGGGCGGCGCAACTCAAGAGTCCTCAGAACCGTGTCGAGGCCGTGGGCCGCGCATTGTGCGAGGCTGCGGGCGGGAAATTGCTGGGCGCGTGGTACTGCTTCGGCGACTATGACCTCGTCATCGTGGCCGACGTGCCCGACAACGCGAGCATGTCGGCGATCGCCCTCGCGGTGGCCAGTGGCGGGGCCATCAAGTCGGCCAAGACCACCGTCCTCATGCAAGGTTCGGAAATCGTCTCCGCCCTGCAGAAGGCGAGCGCGGTCGCCAAGGGCTACAAGCCGGCCCGCTAACGCTCCGTCCAGCCGGGGTGCCGGCCCGTCCGGCGCCCCGGCTTGACGGGCCGGCCGAAAGTCCGTTTATTCCGGCGGAACCGAGGGAAATATGGAAAAATTCACCACGCTGCGCGGCGTCGCCGCGCCGATGCCGATGGTCAATATCGACACCGATATGATCATCCCGAAGAACTTCCTGAAGACCATCAAGCGCACCGGCCTCAAGGACGGGCTGTTCTACGAGATGCGCTGGACCGCGGACGGCCAGAAGAAGGACTTCATCCTCGACCAGCCGGCCTATCAGAACGCCAAGATCATCGTCGCCGGCCCGAACTTCGGCTGCGGCTCGAGCCGTGAGCACGCGCCGTGGGCGCTGCTCGACTTCGGCATCCGCTGCGTGATCTCGGAGAACTTCGCCGACATCTTCTACAACAACTGCTTCAAGAACGGCATCCTGCCGATCAAGGTGCCGAAGGAAGTGATCGACAAGCTGATGGACGATGCGAGCCGCGGCTCGAACGCCATCATCGAGGTCGATCTCGAGAAGCAGGAGATCAAGGGTCCGGACGGCGGCACCGTTCATTTCGACATCGACCCGTTCCGCAAGCGCTGCCTGCTGGAAGGCCTCGACGACATCGGCCTCACCATGGAGAAGGCGTCGGAGATCGACGACTTCGAGAAGAAGCAGAAAGAATCGCAGCCCTGGCTGCACGCCGCGGAGTAGTCGCGCCGCGTCTGTAAACGCACCATGTCATCCCGAGCGGAGCGAGGGATCCTTGGCGAGGTCGATCAAGGATCCCTCGCTCCGCTCGGGATGACACCGTTTCCTCAAGTTCCAAAGCCGAGAGATCGATAAATGGCTTCCAATCGCAATCTGCTGGTGCTGCCGGGCGACGGCATCGGCCCCGAAGTCATGAACGAAGTGCGCAAGATCATCGCCTGGATGGGCAGGAAGCGCGCGGTCGGGTTCGACATCGAGGAAGACGTGGTCGGCGGCGCCGCCCTCGACAAGCACGGCGTGCCGCTTGCCGACGCCACGATGAAGCTGGCGCTCGAGGCCGACGCGGTGCTGTTCGGCTCGGTCGGCGGCCCGAAGTGGGACACCGCCGACTTCAGCAAGAAGCCCGAGCGCGGCCTGCTGCGGCTGCGCAAGGAGATGGACCTGTTCGCCAACCTGCGTCCGGCCAAGGTGTTCGACGCGCTGGTCGACGCTTCGTCACTCAAGCCCGAGATCGTCAAGGGTCTCGACATCATGATCATCCGCGAGCTGACCAGCGGCGTGTATTTCGGCGAGCCGCGCGGGCGCCACACCAATGCCGACGGCGAGGTCGAGGCGTTCGACACCCAGCGCTACACGGCGGGCGAGATCCGCCGCGTCTGCGCCGTCGCCTTCGAGCTGGCGCGCAAGCGCAAGAACAAGGTGCTGTCGGCCGAGAAGGCCAACGTCATGCATACCGGCGTGCTGTGGCGCGAGGAGGCGACCAAGCTGCACAAGGAGAAGTACGCCGACGTGAAGCTGGAGCACATGTATGCCGACGCGCTGGCCATGCAGCTCCTGCGCGCGCCCAACCAGTTCGACGTGATCGTCACCGACAATCTGTTCGGCGACATCCTGTCGGACGAGGCGTCGATGCTGACCGGCTCGCTCGGCCTCCTGCCGTCGGCTTCATTGGGTGCGCCCGACGCAACAGGCCGGCGCAAGGCATTGTACGAGCCGATCCACGGCAGCGCGCCCGACATCGCCGGCAAGGGCCTGGCGAACCCGATCGCCGAGACGCTCTCCTACGCGATGATGCTCCGCTACTCCTTCGACCTCGGCAAGGAAGCCGACCTGGTCGAGACGGCGGTCGAGAACGTGCTCAAGGCGGGCTACCGCACCGGCGACCTGCTGGTCGGCAAGACCGACGGCACGAAGAAGGTCGGCACCCAGGAAATGGGCGACGCGATCGTCAAGGAACTGGAGCGGCTGGCCTGACAGCACAGGGCAAGCTCGCGATCCTGCTGAACGGCCCGATCGGCGTGGGCAAGACCACGCTCGGACGGGCCTTGGCAAACGGGATCGGCGGGACCTTCATCGACGGCGACGACTACGCCGATCCCGACAAGCCGTGGTACGGCTCCAGTCTGAGAACCAGCTCCGCCATCGTGCAGGCGAGCCTCTCGACTCTCGACGACGCGCCGGCCGTCGTCATCGCCTATCCGCTACGATGCACGAACTGGATCTACTATCGGCGGAAATTCACCGACGCCGGGGTCCGGACGTTCTTCATCACCCTCCGTGCATCGTTCGCTTCTATCATGAGCGAGGAACGCGGCCGCCGCTTCGACGAAGCCGAGCGCAAGCGCATCCAGACCATGATCGCCGAGGGCTACGGCGACCGGTCTTTCAGCGATCTCATCGTCGATACCGACCGTGACAGCTTCGCAAACACGGTCGCCCATCTCGTGTCCGAGACGCAGCGGCTGATTTGATCTCCTCCTCCCCGTCATACGGGAGAGGATACAGAAGAGGGTGAGCCGCAGTCGTGCTGGTGCCTTCCTCCTCCCTGTCCTCCCCCGTATGACGGGGGAGGAAGACTCAGTGGTCAGTATCGACGGCGCGGTTGAGCGCCGTCGTGAACGACTGCATCTCTGCCGGCGAGACATCGGACACGGCGCGCCATTCGAAGCCGCCGTGGCGCCATTCGGCCATCGAGAAGCCGTCGTGCTCTTTCACGACGGGTTCCGTGTTCGGGGCCGCCGGGCCGGCCGGCCACAGGCTGAGCGCGAGCTTGTGCTGGTTGCGGCGGTAGACCAACACCGCGACCTTGCGGCCGTCGATCACGTCGAGCCGGCCGCCGAGCAGCGGAAAGCCGGTCGAGGTGAGATCGTGGACCGGCGGCGAATAGGAGAGGCGGCCGGCGTACCACGGCTTCACCGTGTGATGGTCGGACGAGGCGATGTCGACCGGATGCTCGGCCATCGCCACCCGCAGGTAGCTCGCGACCAGCGCATCGGTATCGCTGGTGCCGCGCCCGGTCAGCGTGCCGCCGGCCCAGCCGATGCCGACCGCGACGATCAGGCTCGCGGCCATCGCCATCCAGCGCATCCGCTCGCTCCGCCGGGCAACGGGCGTCCGGCCGGCGATGCCGCGCAGCTCGCGCTCGATCCTGGCGCGCAGCAGGTCGGGCGCCGGCTCGGCCGGCAGGTCGCGCAGCAGGCCGCCGATCTGGCGCGCCGTGTCGAGCCGCTTGCGGCACTCCGGGCAGACGGTCAACGCGCGCTCGAAGTCGGCGCTCTCGGTCGCGGTCAGCTCGCCATCGACGTAGGCGTCGACCATCGCCTCACAGGTCGGGCAGTCCATGCTCTCTCCTTCCGAGACGGCCGCGCAGCTCGGCCGCCATCCTCTCGCGCGCCCGCGCCAGCCGTGACATGACCGTGCCGATCGGCAGATCGAGCACCGCCGCGATCTGCTTGTACGGAAGATCCTGGATCTCGCGCAGCACCAGGATCTCCCGCATGTCCGCCGGCAGCGCCGCCAATGCCGCCGCGACCTGCCGCCGCCGGTCGCCCGCGAGCGCGCTCTGCTCGGGATCGGGCCCGTCCGCCGGTTGGTTCTCGACCACCTCCAGCGGCTGGTCCGTCCCCGTCCTGGCCCGCTGGTCGACCCAGGTATTGCGCACGATGCGCAACAGCCAGGGCCGCGCCTCCTCGCCGCGGAAGGCGTGGAAGTAGCGCAGGGCGCGCAGCATCGCCTCCTGCGCCAGGTCCTGCGCCGTCACCGGGTCGCGCGTCAGCCAGCGGGCGAAGCCGTAGGCCGCGTCGAGATGCGGCAGCATCAGCGCGCGGAAACGCTCCACCGTTCCGGAGTCGGGCGTCGGCGCCTCGGACATGCGGGCCATAGGACAGCAATACCGGTGGGCCGTCGATTTTATTCCATCGGGAGTTTGGCGGGAATTTCGACCGCGGCAGCCCGGTACGTCCTCCTGATTGCCAAGGAGGGCTTCATGCAACAGAGCGATCGTCGTCAATTCCTCAAGCTCACGGGCCTCGCGGGCGTCACCTTCACGGCCGGGCTGTTTCCCAGGGGCCCGGTCGACGCGCAGGCCGGCGACTTCCACTTCGTCCAGATGTCCGACACCCATTGGGGCTACAAGGGCCCGGCCAATCCCGACGCCGAGCATACGCTCGAGAAGGCGATCGCCACCGTGAACGGCCTCGGCACCAAGCCCGACTTCATCGTCTTCACCGGCGACCTCACCCACACCACCGAGGACGGCAAGGAGCGGCGCGCGCGCATGCAGCGCTTCAAGGAGATCGTCTCGGGCCTCGGCGTGAAGGACGTGCGCTTCATGCCGGGCGAGCACGACGCGTCGCTCGACAAGGGCGAGGCCTTCAAGGAGTTCTTCGGCAACACGCACTGGACCTTCGACCACAAGGGCGTGCATTTCGTCGCCCTCGACAACGTCTCCGATCCGTCGGCCAAGCTCGGCGACGAGCAGCTCGCCTGGCTGGCGGCCGACCTCAAGCAGCGCAAACCGGACGACCGCATCGTCGTGTTCACCCATCGCCCGCTGTTCGATCTCGTACCGAACTGGGACTGGACGACGGCCGACGGCACCAAGGCGATCGACCTCCTGATGCCCTACCAGAACGTCGTGGTGTTCTATGGCCACATCCACCAGGAGCATCACCACATGACGGGCCACATCGCCCATCATGCGGCGAAGTCGCTGATCTTTCCGCAGGCCGCGCCGGGCAACGCGCCGAGACGTCCGCCGCCGCCGCCGTTCGATGCCTCGCTGAAGCCGCTCGGGACGCGCGACGTGGCCATGGGCCAAGGGGCGATCGACAAGGCGGTCACCATCACCGAACTGCCCGTCATCAAGGCGTAAACTGCCATGAAGCGTCGAGTGTTCACCGCGCTGCTGATCGGCAGCGCGGCCGGAGGAGCCGCGCGCCTGCTCGCCGCCGAGACCGGCGCCGAGGTGAGCGTGGCGGCCAGCAAGTTCGAGTTCACGCCCGACACGGTGAAGGCCAGGGTCGGCGTGCCGCTCACCTTCGTGCTGACCTCGTTCGACCGCATCCACGGCTTCAAGATGCCGGCGTTCGGCATCCGCACCGACATCATCCCCGACCAGGAGACGCGGGTGACCATCACGCCGACGAAAGCCGGCACGTTCGTGTTCTTCTGCGACGTCTTCTGCGGCGACGGCCACGAGGAGATGGGAGGGACGCTGGTGGT
>JAFEFF010000043.1 GCA_018240745.1 Pseudomonadota bacterium | reverse complement strand
TGCTCGCCGTGGCCTCGGTGAAGGCGGAAGACCGGCGCGAGGGCCGGCTGACCGCCACCCTGCAGGGCGACACGCTGACCGTCACCGAAAACGGTGGCTGCGGCCGCACCGCCCGGCTCACCCGGGGTTAGTCAGGCCGTCTCCAGCGCGGCGAGGATGCGCTCCTGGCGGCCGTCGAGCAGGCGGAAGAAGGCGTCCTGCGGCTTCTCCAGCACGAACATCGCCCGGGCATCGAGGCCGAGATTGAGGCCACGCATCACCGCGCCGCTGACGCCGTGGCTGACCACGACGGTGCGCGTGCCCGAGGCGATGATGTCGGCCAGCGCTTCGGCCGAGCGGCGGCGCAGGTCGGAGTGGGTTTCGCCGCCTGGAGGGCAGAACCCCTCGGGATCGGCGCGCCACGACGCGAGCGCATCGGGATGGCCAGCCTCGATCTCGGCCCAGGTCGAGCCTTCCCAGTCGCCGTAGCGCAACTCGGCAAGCCGCGGATCGTCGCGCCATTCGGCCGGATCGAGGCAGAGCTCGCGGCCGACGATCAGCGCCGTCTCGCAGGCCCGGCCGAGCGGGCTGCGCAGGAAGAGCGTCGGTCCGGGCTCTCGCGCGAGCTCGGCGGCGAGGGCTCGGCCCATCGCGGCAGCCTGGGCGCGGCCGCGCGCCGTGAGCGCGGAGTCCTTGCTGCCCTGCATGCGCCGCTCGAGGTTCCACGCGGTCTCGCCATGGCGCAGGAGATAGAGCGGTGCGGTGAGCTTCATGGGTCGTAGCGCAGGATCACGATCTTCGCGGCACCATAGCGCCTCTCGTCGATCGCTTCGAAGCCTGCCGGCGGCGGGATGTCCTCGGTGTTGGCAAGCTCGATCGTCGCGACCGCGCCCGGCTTGAGCCAGCCCGCTTCGGCCAGAGCGGTGAGCGCCGCCGCGGCCAGCCCCGAGCGATAGGGCGGATCGAGAAAGACCAGGTCACAGCCCTCGCGCGACGGCGGCGGGCGCGTGGCGTCGCCGCGGATCACCCTGGCGTTGGCCGCTTCGCCGATCTTGCGCAGGTTCTCGCCGATCAGGCGGATCGCCGTCGCGTCGTTGTCGAGGAAGGTCGCGTGCGCGGCGCCGCGCGACAAAGCCTCGATGCCGAGGGCGCCGGAGCCCGCGAAGGCATCGAGCACGCGGGCGTCGACCAGCGGCGATGTGCCCGCGTGGACATCGGCGCCGTTCCAGCGGGCATGCATCAGGATGTTGAACAGCGATTCGCGGGCACGGTTGGAGGTCGGCCGGGTCGTCATGCCCTCGGGCGTGGCGATCGACCGGCCGCGATGCTTGCCGCCGATAACCTTGATCATCCGCGCCGCCGCGGACGCGCGTTCGGTCGGCCTGCCTGCCTGTCACGAGGCTTGGCCCAGCCTTCCTTGCGCGCGGCCTTCAGGCCGAACAGGTTGGCCAGCGCCTGGGCCGGCACCTCCTCGACCTGGCCGCGTTCCAGTTCGCCGAGATAGAGCGGGCCGAAAGCGACGCGGATCAGCCGCACCACCGGCAGGTCGAGATGGGCCAGCACGCGGCGCACCTCGCGGTTCTTGCCTTCGGCCAGCGCGATGTCGATCCAGGCATTGGTGCGTTGCTGGCGGTCGAGCCTGGCCTCGATCGCGCCGTAGCGCACGCCGTCGATGGTGATGCCTCGGGCGAGGGCCGCCAGCCGCTCGGGGTCGACCTCGCCGTGCACGCGGGCGCGATAGCGCCGCGTCCAGCCGTTGGCCGGCAGCTCGAGCTTGCGGGCGAGGCCGCCGTCGTTGGTCAGCAGCAGAAGGCCTTCGGACATGAAGTCGAGCCGGCCGACCGTGACCACGCGCGGCATGGTCCTGGGCAGCGAGTCGAAGATCGTCCGCCGGCCTTGCGGATCGCGTGCGGTCACCAGCTCGCCCGGCGGCTTGTGGTAGCGCCATAGCCGCGCGCGATCGGCCTGCGGCAAGGGTTTGCCGTCGACCTCGATCCGGCTTGCGTCGGTGACGACGAATGCCGGCGTCTCCAGCACCACGCCGTCGACCTTGACTCGGCCGGCGGCGATCCAGCGCTCGGCGTCGCGGCGCGAGCACAGGCCGGCACGCGCCAGGCGCTTGGCGATGCGCTCTGGCTCGCTGCCTTTGCTCGGGCTCGCTCCGGGTTCGCTCACTTGCCCGCCGCAGCGCCGAGGAATGCCTTGAACAGCCGGGCGTCGCCCTCCGAGATCAGGAACTCGGGATGCCACTGCACGCCGATGCAGAAGCGGTACTTCGGCGCCTCGATGCCCTCGATCACGCCGTCGGCGGCAGTGGCGTTGACGATCACGCCGTCTGGCGCGTCGGCCGCGGCCTGGTGATGGGCGCTGTTCACCTGCAGCTGGTCGGCGCCGACGATCTTGTGCAGCTGCGTCCCGGGCGCGACCGCGACACTGTGGCCGGGCTCGTTGCGCGGGTTGGGCTGCTCATGGGCGAGCGCATCGGTCACGGCATCGGGAATGTGCTGGATCAGCTTGCCGCCCAGCACCACGTGCAAGAGCTGCTGGCCGCCGCAGATGCCGAGAACCGGCTTGTTCCGTGCGAGCGCGCCCTTGGTGACGCCGAACTCGAAGGCGGTGCGGCGGTCCTTGGTGATCACGGTCGCGTGCTTCTCGCCGCCCCCGTAGTAGGACGGGTCGACGTCGAACGCGCCGCCGGTCACCACCAGCGCATCGATGCGCTCGAGATAGTCGGCGATCCGATCGGGCTCGTGCGGCAGCGCCACCGGCAAGCCGCCCGCGGCGTCGATCGCGTCGAGGTAGTTCTGGCGCAGCGCATACCAGGGAAACTTGGAGTATCCGCCGGGCTTTTCCGCATCCAGCGTGACTCCGATCAGGGGGCGAGGCATGCGGGAGAGGTTATCACACTCTGCCACACCCGGCGTAACGAACGGCCGTCGCTCAGACGATCAAGCATCAGCTTTCCTCCCTGCGCGAAGCGCGGGGAGGTGTCAGCGTCTTACGCCGACGGGGTCATGGGCCGCCGCACGTGGCTTCTGACCCCATCCCCTCGTATTACGAGGGCACTTCCCCTTGCCGGACTCCGGCAAGGGGAAGAAGGCCGAACGAGCGAGATTGAACTACCGCGGCGCGACGATGTTCCGCGGCACGTCCTTGAACGGCTTGTTGGTGTCGACGCTGGTTTCGCGCGGCATCTTGAGGACGCGCTCGGAGATGATGTTGCGCTGGATCTCGTCGGTGCCGCCGGCGATCGAGGAGGCGGGGACGGAGACCAGGATCTCGGCGATCACGCCCCCCATCGGGCTTTCCTCGCCGCTCAGGAGCGCGTCGGCGCCCGTGAGGTAGGTGTGCACGCGCGCGGCCTGGCGGGCGACGTGGCTCGCCACCAGCTTGCCGAGCGAGCCTTCGGGCCCCTGCGGCTTGCCCTGCTCCTGCGCGGCCCGCGCGCGGCGGGCTGTCCACTCGGCCGACTTGGACATGATCAGCAGCCTGGCGATCTCCTGGCGTACCACCGGATCGTTGATCCTGCCGGTCTCCCGGGCGCGCTCCATCACGAGGTCGACGCGGCCGGCGCGCTGCGGATACCACTTGTAGGGCTCCATCGTGGTCGCGATCTCGGCTCGCTCCTCTTCGTAGATGCGGCCCTTCTTGTCGCTCGCGGTGGCCCAGCTCCTGAGCCCGTCCGCGCCACGGCGCTCGTGCATCAGCGTGGTCGTGGCGACCGTCCAGCCGTCGCCGACATCGCACACCATCATCTCCGGCTCGACCTCGGCGTCGGTGAAGAACACCTGGTTGAACGAGGCGTGGCCGTTCATCTGCTTCAGCGGATGGACCTGCACGCCGGGCTGCTTCATGTCGAGGATGAAGTAGGCGAGCCCCTTGTGCTTGACCTTGTCCCAGTCGGCGCGCGCCAGCAGCAGGCCCCAATGCGCCTTGTGCGCGGAGGTGGTCCACACCTTCTGGCCGTTGATCACCCACTTGTTGCCGCGCTTGTCGGCGCGAGTCACGGCGCCGGCCATGTCCGAGCCGCTGCCGGGCTCGCTGAACAACTGGCACCAGGTGTCCTCGCCGGTGAGGATGCGCTTCAGGAACTTCTGCTTATGCAGGTCCGTGCCGTGCGCCAGGATCGTCGCGGCGGCCAGCGTGCGGATGCCGGCCTTGGCGACGCCCACCGCGCCGATGCGCGCGAACTCCTCGTCGACGACGGCGTTGAACTTCACCGGCATATCGCGGCCGTACCATTCCTTCGGCCAGTGCGGCGCGCCCCAGCCCGATTCGCACAGCTTCTCGCGCCATTCGACCAGGCCGTAGTTCGGGTTCCAGTTGGCCTCGAGCCAGGTGCGGACGTCCTTGCGAACGCTCTCTTCGGTTGGTTCGGTGGTGTCGATCATGGTCATGTGTCCTTACTGCGCCCAGGCCTGGATCATCTTCTCGCGATGCTGGTTGGCATCGCCGAACAGGATCTCGCTCGACTTGGCGCGCTTGAACCAGAGATGGGTGTCGTTGTCCCAGGTGAAGCCGATGCCGCCATGCATCTGCAAGGCGTGGATCTCGGTCTGCAGGTAGGCCTCGGCGGCCTGCGCCTTGGCGAGCGACGCCAGGGCCGGCACGTCTTCGTCGCCCTCGTCGAGAGCTGCCGCGGCGTAGTAGGCCGCCGACTTCGCCAGCTCGACATCGACCAGCATGTCGGCCGCCTTGTTCTTGGTGGTCTGGAACGAGGCGATCGAGCGGCCAAACTGCATGCGCATCTTGACGTACTCGAGCGCGTCCTCGCGCAACCGGTCGGCACCGCCGACCATCTCGTTGGCGAGGCAGACGATCGCCTGCTGCATGGTCTTGGCAAAGGCAGGACCGCCCGCACCCTCGACGCCGAGCGGCTTGCCTTCGACACCCTTGAAGGTGAGATGCGCGAGCTTGCGCGTCTCGTCCATGGTCTTGAGCTTGCGCCGCGTCAGGCCGGGCGCGTTGCCGGCGGCGGTGAAGAAGGAGAGGCCGTCGTTGCCCGTGGTGCCCTTCTTGCGCGCAACGACGACGACCAGGTCGGCGGTGTGGCCGTCGAGGACGAAGCTCTTGCTGCCATCGAGCTTGTTGCCGGTTGCTGTCATGGCGATGCCGGAGGCGTCGATGCTGCCGTTCTCCTCCTGGAAGGCGAGGGTCGCGGTCTTGCTGCCGTCGGCGAGGCCGGGCAGCAGGGCTTTCTTCTGCTCTTCGCTGCCGGCGTTGAGGATCGCGATCGAGGCCAAGGCCGTGGACAGGAATGGCGCGCAGAGCAGGCTGCGGCCCATTTCCTCCAGCACGATGCCGAGCTCGCCGAAGCCGAAGCCCTGGCCGCCATAGGCCTCGGGGATGTGGATGCCGGTGAGGCCGAGCTCCTGGTTGAACCGCTTCCAGCCCTCGCGGTCGAAACCCTCATCGGTCGCCATCAGGCGGCGCACCTCCTTGATGGGCGAGCGCGCCTCGAGCGCACGCCGCAAGGTGTCGCGGAATTCCTCTTGTTCAGCCGAGAAGCTGAATCGCATCGCTACTCCTCCGAAGGCGTTTCTCGGCTATTTTCCCCGTTATGACCGGCCCGACAAGGCTCTCCCCGATGGAACGCGCATTGCAGCAGGCACACGCAGCCGCACAGCGGGGCGAGGTGCCGGTCGGCGCGGTGATCGTCGGCCCCGACGGCGCGATTCTCGCCGAGGCCGGCAATCGCACGGAGGGTGATCGCGATCCGACCGCCCATGCCGAGCTGCTGGCGATCCGCGCCGCCGCGGCCAAGCTCGGCGCCCCACGGCTGGTCGCGTGCGATCTCTACGTCACGCTCGAACCCTGTCCGATGTGCGCCCAGGCGATCTCCTTCGCACGCATCCGGCGGCTCTACTACGGCGCATCGGATCCCAAGGGCGGTGGCGTCGAACACGGCCCGCGCATCTTCAGCCAGCCGACCTGCCATCACCGCCCGGAGGTTTATTCCGGCATCGCCGAACAGGAAGCGGGAGATCTTCTCCGTGGCTTTTTCAAAGAACGGCGGTGAGTTGCGGAGCCAGTGGGGTCATTGCCCCGCAGTGCCGGCGGGACTACCCAAAGGCATCATGACGGACGAACCCGACAACCTGATCGTGCGGTATCGGCGCCGGCTCGACGAAAAGGTCGATCGGGTCATCGAAGACCTGCGCGAGATCAAGCAACGACTTTCATCGGTCGAAGTCTCGGTCGCGCGCGTCCACGGCGACTTCGCCGCCCAGTCCGGTTGCATCGACAAGCTCGAGACCCGTTTGGATCGCATTGAGCAGCGGCTCGACCTGCGCGACGCCTAGGGCTTCACGAACTTCAGGAAGAATTCGTCCTTCGGCATCGGCGGGTCGGGCGTGTTCTTGTCGCGCGGGTCGTCGGGATTGCGCAGGAAGTCGCCTTCGGCGGCGAGCCTGAAACCGGCCGCCTCGACCTCCTTGCGCAGGAAGGACTCCTCGATCCGGTGCAGGGTACCCGATTCGGAGATGCCGGTACCGGGGCGGCCGGAATGGTCGCCGATGACGAAGAAGCCGCCGGGCTTCAGCGCCTTGAACACCGCCTTGTTCATCGCCGCGCGATCAACCTGCAGGAAGCCGAGGTCATGGTAGTTGAACATCAGGGTGACGAGGTCGAGCTTGCCGTCGGCCAGCTCGGCCGGCACCGGATCCTCGAACGGCCGCACGACGGCGATGATCGGGGCGGCGGCGATGTTGTTGGCCGTCAGCCGGCTCGAGCGATCGGCCAGCGCCTCGGGCGAGGGGCGCGGCGGCCCGGCCGGCGGCGGTGCAGCGGCGGGCATCACCGTCGGATTGGAATTGCCCTCGGAATTGGCTGGCCGCGGTGGCGGCGCCGTGGGACGCGGTCGGCTTTGGCCGTAGACCTTGCCGGTCGGCCCGATCGAGCGCGCCAGCAACTCGGTCGTGTAGCCGCCGCCGGCGCTGAGATCGAGCGCGGTGATGCCGGGCGTGATCGCAAGAAAGGCGAGGATGTCCTCGGGATGGCGGCGCTTGTCGTTGGTGAGATCGGCCGCGGTGCGGTCGGGGCTGGCGACGATCGCCTTGATCTGGGCCGGCGTCAGCGTCTCAGCGGAAGCCGTGGCGCCGAATGCCAGCGTCAGCAGAATGGTCAGGCCGAGCTTCATGGATATCTCCCCTCAGGCTGGAGAATGCCCAGCGGGCGGCGTCGCGTACCAGCGAAGATTTGTCGTTCAGCAACTGTTGAACGGCCGACAGCGATTCGAGGGCGCCGCTGTTGCCCAGCGCATAGGCGACATTCCTGATGAAACGATCCCGGCCGATGCGCTTGATGGCGGTGCCGGCGAAGCGCTGGCGGAACCCTGCATCGTCCAGCATCGCGAGCTCCGCCAGCACCGGCGCGGTCAGCTCGGAGCGCGGGGTCAAGGAGGCTTCGCGGGCGTTTTGCGCGAATTTGTTCCACGGGCAGGCGGCGAGGCAATCGTCGCAACCGTAGATGCGGTTGCCGAGCAGCGGGCGCAGCGCCTCGTCGATCGGCCCCTCGTGCTCTATGGTGAGATAGGAGATGCAGCGCCGCGCATCGAGTTGGTAGGGCGCCGGGAAGGCGTTGGTCGGGCAGGCGTCGAGGCAGGCGCGGCAGTGGCCGCAATGATCCGATTCGGGATCGTCGCAGGGCAGCTCGGCCGACAGCAGCAACTCGCCGAGGAACAGCCATGAGCCCCATTGCCGCGACACCAGGTTGGTGTGCTTGCCCTGCCAGCCGAGACCGGCGGCCTGCGCGGCCGGCTTCTCCATCAGCGGCGCGGTGTCGACGAACACCTTGATGTCGTGGCGATAGGTGTCCCAGATGAAGCGGCCGAGCGCCTTGAGCTTGCTCTTCACCACCTCATGGTAGTCGCGGCCCTGGGCATAGACCGAGATCGCCGCGCGTTCGGGTTGCTCCAGGACGGCGCGCGGGTTGGATCGAGGGCCGTAGTTGAGGGCGAGCGACACCACGGTGCGTGCGCCGGGCCACAGGGTCGCCGGGTCGGCACGCTCCTCGGTACGTCGTCCGAGCCAGCCCATGTCGCCCTGGAAGCCCTTGGCGACGAATGCGCCGAGTTGCTGCAGCCGCTCACGCCGTGCCTCGGGAGCCAAATTGGCCGGCGCGAAGCCCACGGCATCGAAGCCAAGCCGCAGCGCCTCGGCTCGGATCGCATCGCGCAGCTCGACCGGTGTCGCCGGTTTGGGCGGCCGCTTGGGAACAGGCGGCGTGCG
>JAFEFF010000042.1 GCA_018240745.1 Pseudomonadota bacterium | reverse complement strand
TTCGCGCTGCGCTTCCGCGACCTCGTGCTGTTCCCGTTCGGCTTCCGCGGCGACGTCACCTACATCCACGACGGGGCGTGGCCCGAGGTGCGCCGCTGGGGCCGCTGGCTGCTCGCCTTCTACGCCGTGCTGCTCGCCGGCTCGATCGCGCTCCAGACCGACGCGCTGCTGTGGGTCTGGATCCTGCCGTTGCTGATCGGCGCGCCGCTGCTGCGGCTCTACCTGCTGTGCGAGCACACGCTCTGCCCCAACTCCGACGACGGCTTCGCCAACACCCGCACGACCCTGTGCAACCCGCTGCTGCGCTTCCTGATGTGGAACCTGCCCTACCACGCCGAGCATCACCTGCTCCCCAGCATCGCCTTCCACCACCTGCCCGAGGCGCACCAGTACCTGAAGCCCCACCTCAAGTTCGTCGCCAAGAGCTACCTCCAGACCAACCGCGAGATTATCGGATCATTCTCTTCCGGACCATGAGAACCAGTGAAGGCATCTTCGACTGCGGCGACGTGCTGCTGCAGCGTGGCGGGACGCTCGGCAACGCGCGCATCGTCTACAAGACCTTCGGCACCCTGAACGCGGCGCGCGACAACGTCATCGTCTATCCGACCTCGTACAGCGCGCAGCATCCCGACATCGAATGGCTGGTCGACGTGCGCCACTGCCTCGATCCCAGCCGCTGGTTCATCGTCATCCCCAACATGTTCGCCAACGGGCTCAGCACCTCGCCCTCGAATTACGACGGAGAGTTCCCGCAGGTCACCACCTACGACAACGTCACCCAGCAGCGCCGGCTGATGAACGAGCTGTTCGGCGTCGAGCGGGTGAAGATGGTCTACGGCTGGTCGATGGGCGCGCAGCAGGCCTATCACTGGGCCGCGTTGTTCGGCGCCTCGGTCGAGCGCATCGTCGTCAACTGCGGCTCGGCCAGGACCGCGCCGCACAACTTCGTCTTCCTCGAGGGCGTGCGCGCGTGCCTGCAGGCGGCCCGCACCGAGGACGAGGCCAAGCGCGCCATGGGCCGCATCTATGCCGGCTGGGCGCTGTCGCAGACCTTCTATCGCCGCGAGCTGTGGCGCGGCCTGGGCTTCGCCTCGCTCGAGGATTTCCTGGTGCGCTCCTGGGAAGCGGGCTTCGTGCGCCGCGACAGGCGCGACCTGCTGGCTCAGCTCTGGACCTGGCAGAATTCCGACATTTCCGCCAACGACCTCTATCGCGGCGACCTGGCGATGGCGCTCGCCGGCATCAAGGCACGCGTGCTGCTGATGCCCTCCGCCACCGACCTCTATTTCCAGACCGACGACAATCGCGACGAGCTCCGGCACCTCAAGGACGCCCAGCTCGCCGAGATCCCGTCGATCTGGGGCCACCGCGCCGGCAACCCGCGTGACAATCCGGAAGATGCGGCGTTCATTGACCGACACGTGGAGGTGCTGCTCGATGCCTGACGCCCTGCTGCCGCATGACGGCCTCGTCATTGTCGCCAAGCGCGACTGTCCGACCTGTGTGCTGATCGAGCCGGTGATGCAAAGCCTCGACCGTGCCGGCCCGCTGACGGTGCTGAGCCAGGACGACCCGACCTTCCCGTCGGGCGTGCGCTCGGTGCTCTACGACGACAGCCTCGAGCAGTCGTTCCATCTCGGGATCGAGGCCGTGCCGACCCTGATCCGTTTCGAGGCCGGCCGCGAGGTCGAGCGCGTCGTCGGCTGGGAGCGCAGCGAATGGCTCAAGATCGCGGGCGAGGCGGCGAAGGGCGACGGCCTGCCGGCGTGGCAGCCGGGCTGCGGCTCCAAGAGCCTCGATCCCGGCGTGCAGGAGGCGCTGATCGCGCGCTACGGCGAGACCGGCCTCAGGTCGCGGGCCATCCCGGTCGGCAACTGGGACGACCCGATCGAGGCCTGCTTCGAGCGCGGCTGGACCGACGGCCTGCCGGTGGTGCCGCCGACCGACGAGCGCATCCTGCGCATGCTGGCCGGCACCGGACGCAAGCCCGACGAGATCGTCGGCAGCATCCCGCCGAACCTCGCCCCCTGCACGGTCGAGAAGGTGGCGATCAACGCCGTGATGGCCGGCTGCAAGCCCGAGTACCTGCCGGTCGTGCTGGGCGTGCTCGAGGCGGCGCTCGATCCGCTGTTCACCATGCATGGCCTCTTGTGCACCACGCACTTCTCCGGCCCGCTGGTGATCATCAACGGCCCGATCGCCCGGTCGATCGGCATGAATTCCGGCGTCAACGCGCTGGGCCAGGGCAATCGCGCCAACGCCACCATCGGCCGCGCGCTGCAGTTGATCGTGCGCAACGTCGGCGGCGGCATCCCCGGCGCGATCGACCGCGCGACGCTCGGCAATCCTGGCAAGTACACCTTCTGCTTCGCCGAGGACGAGAGCGATCCCGACTGGGAGCCGCTGGCGCAGCGCCGCGGCATTCCGGCGGGCAGGAACGCGGTCACGCTGTTCCACGGCGAGGGCGTGCACGGCTTCATCGACCAGAAGTCGCGCACGCCGGAGGAGCTGGTGCGCTCGCTGGCGATGGGTTTGTTCGGCGTCGGCCATCCGAAGCTGGTGCGCGCCGGCAATGCCGTGCTGGTGCTGACGCCCAAGCACTACAGGATTTTCAAGGACGGCGGCTGGTCGCGCCGGCGGATCGAGGACGCGCTGTACGAGGCGCTGAAGCGGCCGGGCAAGGACCTCGTCTACGGCGCGCAGGACGTCGCCGAGGGCGTCCCCGAGTCGTATGCCGACAAGATGCTGGACAAGTTCGACCCGCCGCCCGACGGCGTGCTGATCGTGCGCGCCGGCGGCCCGGCCGGGCTGTTCTCCGCCATCATCGGCGGCTGGCCCGGCCAGCGCGTGCGTGAAGAGTGCCAGGCCGTAACCCGTGAGATAAAGTAAAGTCGTCGCTGGATGACATGAATGGGAGCCCATTTATGACGTACGTCGAGAAGCTGCGCGATCCCACCGCCGAGACGGCGCCGACGCGGCGCGCCCGGCTCGCCCCGCCAACCTCGCTCGAGGGCAAGACGGTGGCGCTGATGGATATCGGCAAGTCGCGCGGCAAGGAATTCATCGACCGCCTCGAAGGCCACTTCAGGAACGCCGGCATCGCCACCCGGCGCTATGCCAAGCCGACCAACACCAAGGTCGCGCCGACCGCGGTGATGCAGCAGATCGCGGCGGAGGCGCAGCTCGCGGTGATCGCCCTGTCGGATTGAGGGTCCTGCACATCGTGCAGTCTGCACGACCTCTACAATCTCGACAGCCGCGGGCTCCCCGGCGTCAACATCGTCACCACCGAGTTCGTCGACGGCGTCACCGCGCAAAGCGATTCGCTGGGCTTCGAGCCGGCCGTCGTCTACGTCCCGCATCCGATCCAGAACCGCACCACGGCCGAGATCGAGGCGATCGCCGACCAGGCCTTCGCGAAGGTGCTGGCGGCGCTGCGGTCGCCCTCCGGGTAAGCCGGGCGGCCCGCGCCGGCTCTATCGCCGCGTCAGCCGCGCCGTCCCGGCGCCGGGGCCGCCGATGCGGCGCACGGCCAGGCTGTTCTGCTCGCTCATCACGGCCTCGAACGACGAGCCCTTGCCGCCGTCGGTCAGGGTGCCGCCGCTGATGAGCGCCAGGAAGCGCATGGCTCCCGCCTTGTACGAATGGAGCGGGAACTCGCCGTTGACGTAGATGACCGACGCGACCCCGCTCGCCTTGATGCTCTCGACGATCATCGCGCCGCACATCCCGTAGTCCCACTTGCCGATCCAGGTGCCGGAAAAGGCCTTCACGTCCGCCGGCAGATAGTCGGGAGGCGGATAGACGTTGTAGGCCATCGGAACGCCGCAGAGCGTGGTCACGTTCTGCAGGACTATCGGCGGCTGGAGCGTGAAGCGCAGCGGCTCCCCGGCGGCATTGACCAGGAACATGCCGTGGGCATCGCTGGCGACGGTGTCGCAACGACGTTCGCCGCCGTCGATGGCAAGGCACACCTTGCCCTTCGAGACCGTGTACTTGCCGGTGTAGTGGCGGTTGTTCGCGGCCACGTAGCTGTAGCTGCCGTTGGCATTGTAGGTCGAGATGCTGCCGTCGCCGAACACGGCCGACTTGCCGACCAGCAG
>JAFEFF010000041.1 GCA_018240745.1 Pseudomonadota bacterium | reverse complement strand
TAGCCATCGGCAGAGCAACGAGCGCGGCCGCGCCCAACAGTGTGCTTTTCATCGGCGGTACTTTCCCTCACGCGATTGACGCACTGGACCAACGGAGCGTCGCGGGACGCCGTTGCCGACGAGGAGGCTGCGAAGGCCACTTGCCGGCGGGCGTGTGGCGGCCCCGCAACACTTCGATTTTCCGGGACGCCGAATGCGGTGCGAGTGTGCAGCGAAAGCGCTCGAATTGCGGCAGGGAGATGAAGATGGTGCGCACGTTCTGCGTAATGTGGCTTGCACTCGTTCTAGTGCCCGTCGCTGCGCGGGCGCAACTCGCGAGCTGAAACCGATACCACCCATGAATGAATCGCCGTGGCCGATTCGCGTATAACGATTGGGCCACGCCATTGGCGTGTCCCAACACCGGCATTTGCGCGGGCGGCAAGGTGGGAGCGGACTTCAGGCAGACGTTCGACAGCACGGCAGTGCGTGTCGGCGCGTTCGGCGGACGCAACTGGACGCTGGGACCGAAGTGGAACAGCGGCGCCGTGCCCGGCATCACCAATGACGACATGGCTGCGGTCAATCTCCAGTGGAACGCGGGCACGCTGCTGTTCGCGACGGCTGGCGCGGCGCTGCAGCAGGTCGAGAGGGTCGCGAACCGCGGTGGCAACGGCGACGACCGCGTCTTCGCCCATATTTGGGTCGAGACTCACACGGTGAGCCTGGGCGCGGCCTACAAATTCGGACCAGGGGAAGGCTTCCCGCCGCTTCCCACGATCATGGGAAGCCTCCGATGCCGATTCCATCGGGGTTTCAGGCGATTCTTCCCACGGTTCGCCCACCCCCTGCTTGCAACGGCTGCACCGGCCCTGGTGTGAATTTTCGGCTTATGGCCATAAATATTGTGGCCGGCCTGCACCAATCGCGATACGCTTCGATTGGTAGCTGAAGGAGGTGTTCATCCGTCCGAGGACCATGTTCCCCGACGGAAGTCAGATCACCGGTGGATCGCCCACCGCGTGCCCTGTCAGCTTCACCTTCCCGGCTGCCGATGACCCACGCCTCCGCTCTGCGGGGGCGTTTTTGCTTCCAGACACCGGAGTTCGACTATGGCCAAACGCGCTGCCCGTCGCGCCAAGCTGCACGCCATCGACAACGACCGCATCCACAGCCTCGTCTTCGACCACACTCCGGCCAATGACCGCGACCAGAGCTATATTCGCAAGATCCGACCGCGCAGCGACAACCAGCGCCTCCTGATGGAGGCGATCGACAGCAAACCGCTCACCATCGCCGTCGGCCCGGCCGGGACCGGCAAGACCTACCTCGCCATCTCGGCCGCGGTGGAGGCTCTCGAGGCCGGCAGCGTGTCGCGCATCATCCTGAGCCGCCCGGCCGTCGAGGCCGGCGAGAACCTGGGCTTCCTGCCGGGCGATATGCGCGAGAAGCTCGACCCCTATCTGCGCCCGCTGTGGGACGCCCTGAACGACCGGCTGGGCGCCAAGCGGCTGCGCCAGAACCTCGACGACGGAACGATCGAAATTGCCCCGGTGGCCTTCATGCGCGGCCGCACCCTCAACAATGCCTTCGTGCTGATCGACGAGGCGCAGAACTGCACCTACGGCCAGCTCAAGATGCTGCTGACCCGGCTGGGCTGGCATTCGACCATGGTGATGACCGGCGATCCCGACCAGACCGACCTGCTGCCCGAGTTGTCGGGCCTCGCCAACATCGCCCAGAGGCTCGAAAACTTCGACGATGTCGCGGTCATTCGCCTCGCCGACAAGGACGTGGTGCGTCATCCGCTGGTCGGCCGAATGTTGTCCGTACTCTAACCATCCCCGAATCTATCCACAGAACGGCAGAAGTCGTACGATTGGATCAAACAGAGAACATTTCGATTCGCATCAACTTAATGCGGCTTCTGAACATTTCGAATAAACCAACGTAAACAATGGCCTAGGGCGAGGGTGGCGGCCGACTGTCACCCTGCCTACATTGAGTCAACATGGTGACGTTCGTGTAACGACACGCGCGTCGGCCGTTTGCTCACAGATTTCCCCACATGCCGTCGTGACCCAGGAAACCTCTTCAGAACAGAAAGCGAGCGAGGACTCGCTCCCGACCGGGGATCCGACCCGCAGCGAGAACGCGCCGCTGAACGAGGGCTCGCTGGCCGACGGCATCAGGGTCATCGCCGAGTTCGTCCGTACCCTGCCGAAGAAGCCGGGCGTGTATCGCATGATCGCAGCCGATGGCGAGGTCCTGTACGTCGGCAAGGCCCGGTCGCTGCGCAACCGGGTCACCGCCTATACCCAGCCGAACCGGCTGGAGACCCGGCTGATGCGCATGGTCCAGGCCACTCGCTCGATGGAGTTCGTGGTCACCGACAGCGAGGCCGAGGCCCTGCTGCTCGAGAACAACCTGATCAAGCGGTTCCGGCCGCGCTTCAACGTGCTGCTGCGCGATGACAAGTCGTTCCCCTACATCGTCATCCGCCGCGACACCGAATGGCCGCAGCTCGCCAAGCACCGCGGCACGCGACAGGCGGGCAACGAATATTTCGGCCCGTTCGCCTCGGCGACCGCCGTCAACCGCACGCTCTACGCCTTGCAGCGCGCCTTCCCGTTGCGCTCCTGCTCGGACGGCGTCTTCTCGACCCGCACGCGGCCCTGCCTGCAGTACCAGATCAAGCGCTGCACGGCGCCCTGCGTCGCCCGCATCGGGAAGCCCGAGTACGACACGATCGTGAACGAGGTGCGCGACTTCCTCGGCGGCAAGAATCGCGAGGTCCAGCAGGCGCTGTCGCAGCGCATGGAAAAGGCCTCGACCGAACTGCACTTCGAGGAGGCGGCGGTGCTGCGCGATCGCATCCGCGCGCTCGCCCACATCCAGTCGCACCAGTCGATCAGCCTCGCCTCGATCGACGAGGCCGATATCTTCGCCACGCATGCCGAAGGCGGACAGGTCTGCGTGCAGGTGTTCTTCCTGCGCGCCGGCCAGAATCTCGGCAACCGCGCCTACTTCCCGAGCCACGCCAGGGAGCTCAGCGAGGCCGAGGTTCTGTCGGCCTTCATCGGCCAGTTCTACGAGGGCCGTCAGGCACCCAAGCTGATCCTCACCAGCCACGAGGTGCCGGAGGCCGAGCTGCTCGAAAGCGCGCTGGCGATGACCGCCGGCCACAAGGTCGAGATCCGCAATCCCAAGCGCGGCGACCAGAAGGATGCACTCGACCAGGCGGTCACCAATGCGCGCGAGGCGCTGGCGCGGCGGATGGCCGAGCGCGGCACGCAGCGGCAACTGCTCGAAGGCGTGGCGCGCCTGTTCAATCTCGAGGGACCGCCCGAGCGCGTCGAGGTCTACGACAACAGCCACATCCAGGGCACGGCGCCGATCGGCGCGATGATCGTCGCCGGACCGGACGGGTTCATCAAGAACAGCTATCGCAAGTTCAACATCAAGAGCGAGGGCGCGGCGGGCGACGACTTCGCCATGATGCGCGAGGTGCTGTCGCGCCGCTTCGGCCGCGCGCTGAAGGAGAACCCGGAGCGCGACGAGGAGCATTGGCCCGACCTGGTGCTGATCGACGGCGGCCAGGGCCAGCTCGAAGTCGCGCGCCAGGTGCTGACGGAGCTGGGCCTGGAGGATATCGCCATCGTCGGCATAGCCAAGGGACCTGACCGCGATGCCGGCCGCGAGCGCTTCTTCGTGCCGGGCAAGCCGCCCTTCTCGCTCGAGCCGCGCGATCCGGTGCTCTACTTCCTCCAGCGCCTGCGGGATGAAGCGCATCGATTCGCAATAGGCACGCATCGCACCCGGCGCGCCGCCGACATCACCCGTTCCGCGCTCGACGAAGTGCCCGGCATCGGTGCGGCCCGCAAGCGTGCGCTGCTGCACCATTTCGGCAGCGCCCGTGCGGTTGGCGCAGCAACACTCGAGGACATCAAATCGGTACCGGGAATCTCCGGCGCCCTGGCACAGAAGATTCATGACCATTTCCGTGGCGGTCGATAAGCTGTGCAGAGATGCTGAACACCGCCAACATCCTGACGCTCTCGCGCATTGCGGCGATCCCGCTGGTCGTGGCCTGCTTCTGGCTCGACAAGGGCTGGTCGCAGTGGATCTCGATGGCGCTGTTCGTCGCCGCCGGCATCACCGACTATTTCGACGGCTATTTCGCGCGGCGCTATCACCAGATTTCGCGGCTTGGCCGCTTCCTCGACCCGATCGCCGACAAGCTGCTGGTCGCGGCGGCGCTGCTGATGCTGGTCGACCGCGGCCCGCTCACCGGCGTGCATGTGCTGGCGGCGCTGATCATCCTTGCCCGCGAGATCCTGGTCTCCGGCCTGCGCGAATTCCTTGCCGAGCTGCGCGTCGGTCTGCCGGTCAGCCAGCTCGCCAAATGGAAGACCGCTGTGCAGATGCTCGCGATCGCCCTTCTGCTGGTGGGCGATGCGGCTTCGCCGTGGATCACGCAAGCGGGGTTGTGGCTGATCTGGATCGCCGCCTTGCTGACCCTGATCACCGGCTACGATTACCTGCGCACCGGCCTGCGCCACATGGCGGAAGATGCACCGCCGGGAGCCGCCGAATGAAGGTGCGCTATTTCGCCTGGATGAAGCGGACCGTCGGCCTCGCCGAGGAAGAGGTGACGCTGCCGGCCGACGTCACCACCGTCGGCGAGCTCGTCGCCTGGCTGCGCCAGAGGAGCGGCGGCCACGCCGAAGCGCTGGCCGAAGGTGCCGCGTTCGGCGCCGCGGTCGACAAGCGCACGGTCCCGTTCGACGCCAAGCTCGCCGGCGCGCAGGAAGTCGCCTTCTTCCCACCGTTCACGGGAGGCTGAACATGACCGTGCGCGTGCAGGAGTCCGACTTCGATGTCGGCGCCGAGCTCGATCGCCTCACCAGCAGCAACCGGCGGATCGGCGGGCTCGCGGTGTTCGTCGGTCTGGTGCGGGAGTTGCATGTCCGCGAGGGCTACCATCGAGACCGGATCGATGCGCTGACGCTGGAGCACTATCCCGGCATGACCGAGGCGGCGCTGGAGGAGATCGAGGCCGAGGCCCATCGCCGCTGGCCGCTCGAGGCGACCGTGATCGTCCACCGCTACGGCCGCCTGGAGCCGGGCGACCGGATCGTGCTGGTCGCGGTCGGCTCGCCGCACCGCGAGGCGGCGTTCGAAGCCTGCGAATTCCTTGTCGACTGGCTCAAGACCAAGGCGCCGTTCTGGAAGCTGGAAGACACGCCAAAGGGAGAAAAATGGGTCGGCGCGCATGCCGGGGACGACCGAGCAGCCGCTCGCTGGGTGAAAAAGTAGGCTGCCGCGCCCCGGCCACGACAAAAAACCATGCAACGCTTGTGCGGGTCCGTCTGTTGAGTCCTGCGGTCACCGACTGAGAGGCGCTCATGCGTTACTGCGTTCAGCCAGCAACCGCGAAGGACGTCGCGATCCTGGCGCTCGCCATGGCGGACGAGGATGCCGGCGACGTCGAATTCGATCGCGACAGCGAGGGCGAGCAACGGCCGCTCGACCATCTGCTGAACGCTTTCCTGTCGAGCACCGAGGTCTGGGCGGCGCATGACCCCAAGGGCCAGCCGTGCGCGCTGTGGGGCGTCGGACCGACTTCGCAGGACCTCGAGGTCGGACGGTTCTGGCTGCTGACGTGCGAGGAGGTCGAGACGATGCCGAGCGATCTCGCGGCCCTGTCGACCATCGTCCTGCCCGAGATGCTGACGACCTACACGCGGCTGGAAAGCATCGTCGACGCGCAGAACCAGCGCGCGCTGTCGTTGCTGCAAGGGCTCGGCTTCACCGTCGAGCCGCCGGCCTTCCACGAAAGCACGGGGCGCCAGTGCCATCGCGTCTGGATCGAAGCCGACGCGTCGAGCCTCGTCGTGCCGAACCGGCCGATGCTGCTGAACTGAGAAAATCGCCGTCGAATCGAACAATCTTTGTCATCCTGAGCGCAGCGAAGGATCTCATGGCGATTGCGAGCGGCGTGCTCGTTGAAGGGCCATGAGGTCCTTCGCTGCGCTCAGGACGACAGAATAGAGACGAGTGCCGCGCTCCCGGCTACCCGCGATAATTCTCCACCGTCTTCGCCGGCCGCACTTCCGCCTCGTCCGGATTGCGGCCGAACTCGCGCAGCGCGCGGCGCTGGCGCAGGAGGTCCCAGCAGCGGTCGAGCTCGACGTTGATCTGATCGAGCTTGGCCTTCTCCTCGTCGGAAACGCTGCCCTTGGCGTACAGCGCCTTCTCCTCGGCAACGAGGTGCTCGATGTGGGTGAGAACAGCCTGGTCGGTCGTATGTGCCACGACAGCCCTCCTCTTCGACACTCGTCTCCGGTCGGAATTCAACCCAGGGCGACGAGCGCCAGTCTGGCAAATCCCCGTTCGCGCAGACGATCGGCCGCCAGCAGAGCCCGCTGACCGCTGCGACAACACAGGACAATGCGCCCCCTCGACGAAAGTTCCACGTCCAGCGCCGCCACGTGGTCGACGCTGAGCCGCCGGCCGCCGGCGAATGGCTGCGGCGCCTCCTCGAGCGCGCGCAGATCGACCACCAGGTCGTCGGCGCTCACCTCGTCGGGGGCAATGAACGGTATCGTGCTTTCCGGCTCCGGACTGCCGTCGAAACCGAACCCGCCGAAGGCGAGCCGCCGGGCATCGAACGTAACGACGCGCCCCAGGACCGTCGGCTCGAGACCGAGCAGCAAATGCAGCGCCAGGTGCGCCTGCAGACTGCCCAGCATCGCCACCGCCGTGCCCAGCACCCCGACGCTCGCGCACGTGCCGCCGTCTATCGACACGTCCGGGAACACCGCGCGATAGCTCGGCCTGCCGCCGCAGAAGGCGCCGGCATAGCCCGTGAGTCCGATCACCGAGGCCGACACCAGCGGCTTGGCCGCCGCCTGGCAGGCATCGCTCAGGATGTAGGTCACGGCGAAGCTGTCGGCGGCATCGACGATCACATCCGCGTCGGCGACGAGCCGGGCCGCGTTCTGCGGCGTGAGTCGCGCGAGGACAGCATCGATCGCGATGACCGGATTGAACCGCCGCAGGCGATCGCACGCTGCCTCGGCCTTGGGCTTGCCGATATCGTCCATGCCGTAGATCGGCTGGCGATGGAGGTTGCTCTCCTCGACCGTGTCATGATCGACGATGGTCAATCGGCCGACACCCGCACCGGCAAGATACTGCAGCACCGGACAGCCGAGGCCACCCGCGCCGACGACCAGCACCGACGCCGCCGCGAGCCGCGCCTGGCCGGCCGCGCCGACCTCGGCGAGAACCGTCTGGCGGGCGTAGCGGCCGGTCATGCGACAGCCCTCTCTGCGAATCGTGTCGCCTGGATCCAGGCCCTGGCCTGCGCGACCGGATCGGGATTGTTGACGATATCGCCCACCACTGCGGCCGAATCGGCGCCGGCCTTGAGGCACTGCACCGCCCGTTCAAGGGTCAGCCCGCCGATCGCGACCAGCGGCTTGCCCCTGATCAGCTTCTTCCATTCGGCGATCCGTTCGAGGCCCTGCGGCGCGAACGGCATCTGCTTCAGCGCCGTCGGCCAGATCGGCCCGAGCGCCACATAGTCCGGATCGGTCGCGAGCCCCTTCTCCAGCTCGGCGCGATCATGCGTACTGACGCCGAGCTTCAGCCCGGCGCGCTTGATCGCCTTCACGTCGGCATCGGCGAGGTCCTCCTGGCCGAGATGGACCCATGTGCACTTCTCGTCGATCGCGATCTGCCAATAGTCGTTCACGATCAGGTCGGCACCATGCTTCGAGCAGACGTCGCGCGCCTCGCGCACCTGGCGGCGCAACTCGGCATCCGGCTCGTCCTTGATACGCAATTGCACGAACTTCGTGCCGGCCGGCACGAGGCGCGCGACCCAGCCCGAATCGGGGACAACAGGATAGAATGGATCGATCACGACTAATCTCCCAACGCGGCCTTACCCAGCACCGGCGTCGACGGGGCCGCCATGTCCCGCGGTTCGAGTGGCTTGGCTTCGAACGCCATGCGGCCGGCCTCGATCGCCATCGCGAAGGCCTTGGCCATCGCCACCGGATCGCCCGCCTCGGCCACCGCCGTGTTGAGCAGCACCGCGTCGTAGCCCAGCTCCATCGCCGCCGCCGCGTGCGACGGAACGCCAAGCCCGGCATCGACCACCAGCGGAATCTCCGGGAAGTGCGCACGCAGGGCCTTCAGGCCGTAGACGTTGTTCAGCCCGCGCGCCGAGCCGATCGGCGCGCCCCACGGCATCAGGACGCGACAGCCGGCCTCGACCAGCCGGTCGGCCACGGCGAGATCCTCGGTCGTGTAAGGGAAGACCTCGAAACCGTCCTCGCTCAGCACGCGCGCGGCTTCCACCAGGCCGAACACGTCGGGCTGCAGGGTCTCGTCGTCGCGGATCACCTCGAGCTTGATCCACGGCGTGTCGAACATCTCGCGCGCCATGTGGGCGGTGGTCACTGCTTCCTTGACGCTGTGGCAGCCGGCGGTATTGGGCAGCACCTTCACGCCGAGCGAGCGGATGATCGACCAGAAGCTCTGACCTGAGCGCTCCGGCCCGGCCTCGCGGCGCAGCGACACCGTGACGACCTCCGCGCCCGACGCCTGGATCGCGTCGGTCAGCACCCTGGGCGAGGGATAGCGCGCCGTGCCGAGCAGCAGCCGCGAGCAGAGATCGACGCCGTAGAACACCGTCAGCCTCCCTGCATCGGCGCCACGACCTCGAGCTTGTCGCCGTCGTTGAGCGCCGTCGCCGCGCGCGCCGGCGCCGGCACGAACCGGCCGTTCACCGCCGTCGCGACCTTCTTGCCGCCGTAACCGAGCACGCTCAGCGCCGAGGCGAGCGTGGCCGGCTCGATCTCACGCTGATCGCCGTTGACGAAGATCCGCATGGCTCCTCTCCAGTATTTCGGCCGCCTGCCGCGCCATCGCCGGTGCGAGCAGGAAGCCATGTCGATAGAGGCCGTTCACCAGCAGACCGTTGGGCCCGCGGCGTACGGCCGGAAGATTGTCGGGAAAGGCCGGCCGCAAGTCGGCGCCCAGCTCGAGAATCTCGGCCTCACCGAACGCCGGATGCAGCGCGTAGGCCGCGTTCAACAGCTCGACCGCCGAGCGCACGGTGACGCCGCCCTTCGCCTCGCTCTCGATCGCCGTTGCGCCGACCATGAACACGCCTTCGCCGCGCGGCACGATGTAGAGCGGGATGCGCGGGTGCAGCAGCCGCACCGGCCGCGACAGCGACACTTCGCGCGAACGGACCACCACCATTTCGCCACGCACGCCGCGCAGGTCCGGTAGAACGTCGCGCGCCGCGAGTCCCCGGCAATCGATGGTGAAATCGCCCTCTGTCTTGTCGACACCGAATCGAATCGCGATACCGCGCTTCGCCAGCGCCTCGGCCAACCCGGGCAGCGCACGCCGCGGCTCGAGATGCGCCTCGCGCGGGAAGAACAGGGCGCGGCGAAAGCGGCCCGCGAGATCGGGCTCGAGCGCGGCGATGCCATCGGCGTCGCGCCATTCGTAGTTTTCCGTACGCTCGGCGAAGCGCGCCAGCTCGGCCGTGTCGCGCGGCGGCGCCACCACCAGGCTGCCGTTGCGCACCGTGCCGGGATAGTGCCGCAGCCACCACGCGATCGACGGCGCGCCCAGCCGCATCACGGCTTCGTCGGCCGCCGCCCGCTCGCACCACGGCGCCAGCATGCCGCCTGCCATCCGCGAGCAGCCCGCGCCGACGCTGCTGCCGCGCTCGATCACCTCGACCGTGACGCCGCGCTCGCTCAATTCGAGCGCGGTCGTGAGGCCCGCGACCCCGGCTCCGACCACAGTGACTTTGGCTCTGCTCGACATTGGCTCCCGTTCCTTCGCCGGCATGACCCGGATCAGGTTCAAAGGGTTCAGCTCTTGGCTGTCTCAGACCGGCTGACCGGACACCCCTCGGACTTGGCGCGCAGGAGACTGCCGCCGCTCGCCGCTGTCAAGCGACCGCGCCCTCGATCCTGCGCGCTCGTTTGCAGCGCACAGGACATAAGCACGGGAAAGCCTATTTCAAACCGCGGCGAGATGGGCCGATTCGCCAAAGCCCTCGCTGTCGGACCGGCGAACCAGCGTCTGATAGTCCTCCATCAGCGCCCGCGTCATCGGGCCGACCTGGTAGCGGTGGTCGTCGATCGCGCCGACCGGCACGATCTCGGCGGCGGTGCCGCACAAAAAGACCTCGCTCGCCTCATCGAGCTCCTCGGGCATGACCGCCCGCTCCTCGACCGACCAGCCGTGCTTGCCGGCGAGGCCCATCACCGCGCGCCGCGTGATGCCGTCGAGGAAATTCTCGACCTTGGGCGTCACCAGTTTGCCACCCATTGCCAGGAAGATGTTGGCGCCGGTCGACTCGGCGAGACGGCCCTGCCAGTCGAGCATCAGCGCGTCGTCGAAACCTGCCTTCAGCGCACGGTCCTTCTCGATGCCGCAGATGAGGTAGAGGCCGGCGACCTTGGCCGTGCCCGGCGCCACTTCGGGCGCGGGCCGGCGGTACTTGGCCATGGTGACGTTGATGCCGCCGGGCTTCACCTGCACCGACAGCCGGCCCTCCTGTGCCCACGGCGCGATCGCCAAATGCACCGTCGTGCCGATCGCCGACACGCCCATCACCTCCGAGCCGCGCCAGGCGATCGGCCGGATGTAGCCGAACTGCAGGTCGTTGGCCTTCACCACGGCGCGCGTTGCCTCGTCGATCTCCGCTCGCGTCCAGGGCACCTCGTATTCCAGCACCCGCGCCGAGTTGCGCAGGCGGGCGCTGTGGGCGGACAGGCGGAAGACACGGCCATCGTAGATCCGCTCGCCCTCGAACACGGCCGAGCCGTAGTGCAGGGCGTGAGTCAGGACGTGGGTGCTCGCTTCGCGCCAGGGCAGCAGCCGGCCGTCGAACCAGATGAAACCGTCGCGATCTGCCATGTTGTCAGTCATTGCGAATGCTCCTTCCCGATGATTCCAAACCGGTCGTCTGGACTCCCAGAAACGCAACATTCGCAGCAAATAGGACAATATCATTGTCATTGTCAATATTACTGTCTCAATGCCATCCCCATGGTCCGGGCGTTGAACAGGCTGCGGAACGGGGCCGAGCCGCCAAGGACGTTCATGAAACGCTGCGTGAGATCGGGGTCGGCCGCGATCGCCCGGTTGAGCCGGGCCTGGGGTTCGGGGTCCTTCAGCGCGGCCGACATCAGCGTGTACTCGAACACCGCCGCCGTCTTCTCGTGCAACGTCTCCTGGTAGACCTTCAGCGCCGCATCGAGATCGCTCTCCAGGCCGCGGTCGATCGCCTCCGCGAGCAGCTCGGCGCCGAGGAAGGCGTCCCCGATCCCCATGCCGGTCAGCGGATCGCGGTGATAGGCGGCATCGCCGACCAGCGCCCAGCCGGCGCCGGCGCAGTTGCGATAGAAGTTGGGCAGCCGGTGCGTGCCCTTGAAGGGCGTCTCGCGCCGGCCGCGCTGCACGCGCTCGAGCAGGCCGGCATCGAGTCCGTCGAGATACTGGCCTTCGATGTAGGCGCGATAGATGGGCCAGTAGTCGTTGGCGCGCCCGACCCAAATGCAGGTGAGGCCGTCATGAGTCGGGAAGACCAGGATGTCGCGGCCGGCGCGCACGTAGAACTCGACGCCATCGGTCGGCACGCCGCTCCAGTAGGCGTAGAAGCCACAGGTCAGCGACGGATGCGACCGGACCATCTCGGCGCCCACCGCGCCGGCGATGCCGGAGTTCATCCCGTCGGCGCCGACGACGACCGACGCTCGTTCTTCGAATCCGTCACCGCGGACGCCGATGATGCGGTCGCCGTCGCGGATGACGTCGCGCACCATCGCATCTTCGCGCATGTCGGCGCCGGCCTCGCGCGCTGCATCGACCAGCAATTTGTCGAGCACGGTGCGGCGCGGACAATACATTACCGCAGTATCGTCGACAGCTTCCGGTCGTCCGCGAAAAGCGACCGAGCCCGCATGCATGTTCACGGTGTCGATCGTCGGACAGCCGGTCGCCGCCAGCGTGTCGAGCAGGCTCCAGCGCGCCAGCGCCGCCGTGGTGCGCGGCCACAGGAAATGGGTCGAGACGGTGTCGCTCGGGAAGTGCGTACGATCGAGCGCCAAAACACGCCGGCCGCGGCGCGCCAGCAGCATCGCCAGCGACGCGCCTGCGCAACGCGCGCCGACGACGATTGCATCGTAGGCCGCCACGGTCAGCTCAGCAGCGGCTCGAGCTCCGGCGGCGCGAGGCGGCTGACGGGGCCGCGGCCGTAGACTTCGAGCTCGTAGGGGATGCCGAGCTCCTCGCACAGCCAGACGATGCGCTCCGATTGCGACTTGCCGAGATGATGAACGGTGAGCATGGCGATGACTCCGCAGGGGCCGGTCAAAAATCGCCGGAATCGCCGCGCCCGGCAACGACGGCAGATGGGGTGTCAACGCGCGCCACTCCGCTCTATAGTCTCCGATCGGCCCTGATCATTCGCCTGTCGGCACAAGATGGTGGAAACGAAATCTCCCGCTAACCCGCTGTTCCTGCGGGACGAGGAGTTGCGGCAAGGCATCGAGCTGATGTTCTACGCCTACCGCGACTTCACCTTCGAATCGGACCAGCAGCTCAAGAAATACAAGCTCGGGCGCGCCCATCATCGCGCGCTCTATTTCATCGGCCGCCATCCCGGCCAGACGGTCGGGCACCTGCTGTCGATCCTGAAGGTCACCAAGCAGTCGATCAGCCGCGTGCTGAAGGACCTGCTCGAACAGGAATATGTCGAGCAGAAGAGCGGCCCGCGCGACCGCCGCGAGCGCCGCCTGTGGCTCACCGAGAAAGGCGTGAAGCTCGAGAAGGAGCTGACCGACCGCCAGAGCCAGCGCTTCGCGCGCGCTTACCGCGAGACCGGCGCCGACGCGGTCGAAGGCTTCCGCAAGGTGTTGCTCGGCCTGCTCGATCCCGCCGAACGCATCGAGGTCGACAAGCGGGTGCGCGGGGGCGGCCGCTGAACGAGCCGGCCGACAAGCCGCATGTGCTCGTGGTCGATGACGACACGCGCCTGCGAGAGCTCCTGAAGTCCTTCCTGTCCCGCAACGGTCTGCGCGTCAGCACCGCGGCCAACGCCGCGGCGGCGCGCCAGCAACTCGACGCGCTCGACTTCGACCTGATCGTGCTCGACGTCATGATGCCGGGCCAGACCGGCCTCGATTTCGCCGGCGAGCTGCGCAAGACCAGCGACGTGCCGATCCTGATGCTGACCGCGATGGCCGACCCCAAGGATCGCATCGCCGGCCTCGAGCAGGGCGTCGACGACTATCTCGGCCAGCCGTTCGAGCCGCGCGAGCTGTTGCTGCGCATCCAGAGCATCCTGCGCCGTGGCCGCCCGCCGGCCGGGATGGTCGCCACACCCGAGCGCGTGACCTTCGGGCCGTTCCAGTTCGACGTCGCGCTGGGCGAGCTGACCCAGAAGGGCAAGCGGGTGCCGCTGACCGATGCCGAGATCGCGCTGCTGCGCGCCTTGGGCACGCAGCTCGGCGACGTGCTGAGCCGCGAGACGCTGAGCAGAAGCGTCGGCGGCGGCGTCAACGAGCGGGCGATCGACGTGCAGGTCACGCGGCTGCGGCGAAAGATCGAGCCCGATCCCGGTTTCCCGCGCTACCTGCGCACCGTGCGCGGCCAGGGATACCGGCTGGTCGACGCATGAAGCGCAGAAGCGCGCGCGAGCTGTTCGAAGCCGTCGCGACCTGGGTCGATCGGCGATCGCCGCAGACCCTGTTCGCGCGCGCGCTGATCATCATCGTCGTGCCGATGCTGCTGCTGCAGGCGTTGTCGGCCTGGTGGTTCTACAGCCAGCGCGGCGACAACGTGACCAACCGGCTGGCGCTGCTGGTGGTGCGCGACCTGCGCGCGCTGATCGCGCTGCACGACCAGTTTCCCGACGCCGATCATCGCGCCTGGATCGTCGATCATGCGCGCACCGACCTGTTCACCTCGGTGCGGTTCCGGCCGGGCCGGGTGCCGCCGTTCCGCAGCCCCGAGCACTTCGACATCGTCGCACGCGAGGTCCAGGGGGCGCTCGACGCCGACCTGCGCAAGCCCTACTACCTCGACAACAGCATCGGCGGCGACCAGCTGTTCGTCGAGATCCAGCTCACGCCCGACACGGTGATGGAAGCCTACATCCCGTACCTGCGCCTGACCTTCGGCTCGAGCTTCGCCTACGTGCTGGCGCAGGTCGGCCTCGCGCTGGTGCTGTTCGGCCTCGCCATCTGGTTCATGCGCCGCGAGCTGGTGCCGATCGAGCATCTCGGGGTCGCCGCCGAGGCGCTGGGCAAGGGACGCGAGGTGCCCGACTTCGCCTTCTCCGGCGGCACGCGCGAGGTGCGCAACACCGCGATCGCCTTCCGCACCATGGGCATCCGGCTGCGCCGCTCGATCCAGCAGCGCACCGAGATGCTGGCCGGCGTCAGCCACGACCTGCGCACGCCGCTCACCCGCATGAAGCTGTCGCTGGCGATGCTACCCGACTCGCCCGAGGCCAAGGAGCTGGGCGACGACGTCGGCGACATGGAACGCATGATCGAGGGCTACCTCGCCTTTGCCCGCGGCGAGGGCGACGAGGAAACCGCGCCCTCGGACCTCTCCGACATCCTCGAGGACGTCGCCGCCGGCGCGCGGCGAGACAATGCCGAGGTGGCGGTGACCTGGAGCGGCGACATGAACGTCGAGCTGCGCCCGATCGCCATCAAGCGCTGCATCACCAATCTCGTCTCCAACGCCCTGCGCCATGGCAAGCGGGCGGCAATTCACGCGACCCGCGGCAGGACCTCGGTCGAGATCACGGTCGACGACAACGGGCCGGGCATTCCCGAGGAGCGATACGAGGACGTGTTCCGCCCGTTCGTGCGGCTCGACGAATCGCGCAACATCGACACCGGCGGCTCGGGGCTCGGCCTGACCATTGCCCGCGACATTGCGCGCAGCCACGGCGGCGACGTCACCCTGGCCAAGTCTCCGCTGGGCGGCTTGCGCGTGGTTGTAAGGCTGCCGGTCTGAGCTAGAGTGCGCCCATGTCCAAGCTGAAATTCGTTCGCCACCCTCATCCTTCGCCCGTGCCGGCCGCCAAGCGCGCCGAGCTGCTGGCCAACCCGGGCTTCGGCCGGGTGTTCAGCGACCACATGGTCACCATCAAGTACAGCGAGCCCGAGGGCTGGCACGACGCCCGCATCGAGCCGCGCGCTCCGATCTCGATGGATCCGGCGGCGGCCGTGCTGCACTACGCGCAGGAAGTGTTCGAGGGCCTGAAGGCCTACAAGACCGCCGACGGCGGCGCGACCCTGTTCCGCCCGCGCGAGAACGCCAAGCGCTTCCAGCAGTCGGCCGCGCGGCTCGCCATGCCGATCCTGCCGGAAGACGTGTTCCTCGAGGCGGTCGACCAGCTGGTCAGCATCGACCGCGAATGGATCCCGGACGGCGACGGCAGTCTCTACATCCGCCCCTACATGTTCGCCAACGAGGTCTTCCTCGGCGTGAAGCCGTCGTCGAACTACCTGTTCATCGTCATCGCCTCGTCGGTCGGCTCCTATTTCAAGTCGGGCGCCGACGCCGTCTCGGTCTGGGTGAGCCAGGAATACACGCGCGCCGCCCCCGGCGGCACCGGCGCCGCCAAGTGCGGCGGCAACTACGCCGCCAGCCTGCTGGCGCAGGCCGAGGCGACCCGCCACGGCTGCGATCAGGTCGTCTTCCTCGATGCCGCGGAGCGCAAGTGGGTCGAGGAGCTGGGCGGCATGAACGTGTTCTTCGTCTTCAACGACGGCTCGATGTCGACGCCGCCGCTCGGCGGCACCATCCTGCCGGGCGTCACGCGCTCCTCGCTGCTGACTCTGGCCAAGGACAAGGGAATCAAGGTGCGTGAGGAGCGCTACTCCTACGACCAGTGGAAGGCCGATGCGCACAGCGGCAAGCTGCGCGAGGCCTTCGCCTGCGGCACCGCCGCCGTGGTGACGGCGATCGGCACGGTCCGCGCGCCGGAAGGCGAATTCAAGATCGGCAACGGCGGCGCCGGCACGCGCACCGAGGAGTTGAAGACGGCACTGGTCGACATCCAGCGCAGTCGCGCGCCCGATCCGCACAAGTGGGTTCACAAGGTCTTCTAGCCATGTCCAAAGGCAGGATTTTCCGCGACGCGCTGAAGCGAGGGATGGTCACCGCGCCGGGCTGCTTCGAATGCATGGGCGCCCGGGCGATCGAGCGCGCCGGCTTCGAGGCGGTCTACATGACCGGCGCCGGCACCGCGGCGACCCTGGGTTATCCCGACTACGGCCTGGTGACGATGTCGGAGATGGCCGACAACGCCGGCCGCATCGCCTCGGCGATCAGGCTGCCGGTGATCGCCGATGCCGACACCGGCTACGGCAACGAGCTCAACGCCATCCGCACCGTGCGCGAGTACGAGAAGCGCGGCGTCGCCGGCATCCATATCGAGGACCAGGGCTTCCCCAAGAAGTGCGGCCACCTCGAGGACAAGACGATCGTGCCGCTCGAGGACTATGTCGCCAAGATCCGCGCCGCGGTGAGCGCCAAGATCGATCCGGACTTCCTGATCATCGCCCGCACCGACTCGCGCGCGGTGCTGGGCTTCGAGGAGGCGATCCGCCGCGCCAACGCCGCGCTCTCGGCCGGCGCCGACATGGCCTTCGTCGAAGCGCCGCAGACGCTCGACGAAACCGCCGCGGTGCCGAAGCTGGTCAAGGGCCCATGCATGCTGAACATGGTGTGGAAGGGCAAGACGCCCGATCTGTCGATGGACGAGGCGGCGAAGCTCGACTACGCCTTCATGATCCTGCCGGGCCTGCTGACCCGCACGATCGTCGGCGCCTGCGACGCAGCCCTTGCCGAGCTCAAGGCCAAGGGCCGCCATCCGGTGCCGCAGTCGAACATCACGCCGCAGCAGGGCTTCAACCTGAACGGCGCCGCGGAATGGGATCGCTACCGCACCCAGTTCCGTGAAACCACCAAGCAGGCGGCCGAGTAGATCAGAAGAGCTTGCCGCCGTCCGGCACGGCCTTGTCGGGCACGACCAGCACGACCGAGCCGTCGCCGTCGGGAAAGCCGAGCGTCAGCACCTCGGACATGAATTTGCCGATCTGGCGCGGCGGAAAATTCACCACCGCGGCGACCTGGCGGCCGACCAGCCGCTCAGGCGTGTAGTGCACCGTGAGCTGGGCCGACGATTTCCTGACGCCGATCTCCGGCCCGAAATCGATCTCCAGGCGAATGGCCGGCTTGCGCGCCCCGTCGAGCGGCTGCGCGGAACGGATGGTGCCGACGCGAATGTCGACCTTCTCGAAATCGGCATAGACGATCTGGCTCATGACGGCACTGTAGACGAGCCAGACAAAAGGGGCTGCCCTTTCAGGCAGCCCCTCTTGGCCTTGGCCGTTCGGCGCGTGCGCCGTTCGACCTTATTTCTTGGCGAACGCCGCCTTGACCTCTTCGGTCATCTCGGCGACCCGGGCGTTGAGGGTCGCGAACGCCTCGGTCTGGCCCTTGGTGTAGAGGTCGGCCAGCTCCTTGGTGTTGGCGATCACCGCGTCGTAGCTCTTCTTGGCGAAGTCGACCTGCTTGGCGGCCTTCTCCTCGATGCTGGCGGCGCCGAGAACGTCGCTGCCGTGCTTGGAGAGGTCCTCCATCGCCGCGCGGAGCATGTCGCTCTGGCGCTGGGCAATGGTCTTGAAGGTCTCGACCGCGGCGGTCGAAGCGGTCGTCATCGCGGCGAAATTCTTGCGGCCGGTCTCGACGACGGTCTCGACATTGACGACCGGGAACTTGAACTCGCCGGCAATCTTGGTGAAGTCGAAGTCGAACGGATTCTTGAAGGCGCCGTTGGCGTACATGGAAGGGCTCCTGAAACTTGGACGGACAGGGAAGGACGGGTACTGAAACTCTGGGCGCCGCCTTTATGTTGCGGTGCACAATGAGGAATTTATGTCGGAACCTGTATAAGTCAAGGAGTTTTTGTGCAGCGCACAAAATGTTCAGCCCGTGCTAGGCTCGCTTGCGCTTGGCGCCCTTGAAATCCTAGACTTCTCAAAGACTTGGATCCAGCGCTCAGCCGTCTTGAGGCGACCGTCGAGGGCTGCCATCGTCTTCGAGAGGTCGGCCGAATCGTCGCCGAGGAACACCCGCGATACCGCGGTGTGGATCGCCAGCAGCCCGTTTTGCCGCACTGCACCTGAAATCCCCTCGCTGGAAAGGCCGGCCGCCTCCAGCATTGCGGCCATCGAGCGGCGCATCGACGGCGCCAGTGCCAGCGCCAGCAGCGGGTCGCGCCGCGCCGCGCGGACGATGGAGCGGATCGCCTCCCGGTGCGGCTTCAGCGCGTCGTAGCGCCGCATCATCACATCGAACAGCCGGTCGCGCGCGGTCTCCTCGGGATCGATCTCACGCGGCGTCCCGGCCAGCACCGTGGCGTCGACCCGCGCCATCATGCCGGCCACCAGCGCGGTCTTGTCGGGATAGAGCCGATAAAGATCGGCGAGGCCGAGATCGGCGGCCGCCGCCACGTCGCGTAACGTCACCTCGCCGTAGCCCCGCTCGGCGACCAGGGTCAGGAAGGCGTCGAGGACGGTATTGCCGGACGCAGTCACCCCGCGAGCTCCTTCGACCGCCGCGAGGCCGCCGCGAGGGCCTTGTCGAATACGGGTTGGATGCCGTCTGCCGCCATCAGGATCTTCAGGGCTTCGGCGGTCGTCCCGCCGGGGCTCGTGACGTTAACGCGCAGTTGGGACGCAGGTTCGCTCGACTGGCGCAGCAGTTCGCCGCTGCCCGCCACGGTCGCGCGAGCGAGCTGCATCGCCATCTCCGGCGTGAGGCCGAGCTTGGCGCCGGCTGCGGCCATCGCCTCGACCAGCAGGAAGACGTAGGCCGGTCCGCTACCGGACAAGGCCGTCACCGGATCGAGCAGTGCTTCGTCCTCGACCCACAGCGCCTGGCCGACGGCCTCGAGCAGCTCCTGGCAGCGCTTCTTCTCCGCCGCCGAGACGCCGGAGGCCGCGCAGGCGACGGTGATCCCCTGGCGCACCGCGGCCGGCGTATTGGGCATCGAGCGCACGACCTTGGCCGCGGCGCCGAGATGGCCGGCGAAATACTTCAGCGTCTTGCCGGCGGCGATCGACAGGAACACCGACCCGGCATCGGCGAAGCGTTTCAGGTCGGGCAGCACGGCATCCATGCTCTGCGGCTTGACCGCCAGCACCACGGTCTCCGGCGTCTCGCGCACCTCCTGGCTCGAGGCGACCGAACGCAGGCCGGCCTTCTTCGGCCGCAGCGCCTCGACCGGTTCGGCGACGATCGCGTCGGCAGCCGCGAGGCCGCGCGCGAGCCAGCCTTCCAGCATGGCGCCGCCCATCTTGCCGCACCCGACCAGCAGCAGCTTGGCCCCTCTCTCGACGACCATCGTCAGCGTCCCTTGAACTTCGGAGGCCGCTTCTCGCGGAAGGCGGCGGCGCCCTCCTTGCGGTCCTCGCTGGTGGCGATCCTCTCGAGCTTGTAGCGCTCGGGCACGAAGATCTCGGCCGGCCCACGCGGCAGAGTCTGGTTGGCGAAGTCGCGCAGGGTACGGATCACCAGCGGCGCGGAGTTGGCGATGACACTCGCCATGCGCCGCGCCTCCTTCCGCTCCTCGCCGAGCGGCACGACCTTGTTGACGAAGCCGACGTCGTAGGCGCGCTTGGCCGGGATTTCCTCGCCCAGCAACAGCAGCTCCATCGCAACCTTGTGCGGCATGCGCGAGACGATGCCCGGCATCAGCCCGCCGAACACGCCGACCTTGGCCTCGGGGTACATGAACCTGGTCGTATCGGCCGAGACCATCAGGTCGCAGGTCATCACCAGGCAGATGCCGCCGCCGATCACCCAGCCCTGGGTCGCGGCGACCACCGGCTTGGTGAGCTTGTAGGACACGTCCGGCACGGCCTTCCACATCGCGGCTGGCGGGTCCTTGAGGTCGGCGCCGACGCAGAAGGCGGGGCCGTCGGCCTGCAGGACCGCGACCTGATCGCCGCCGTCTTCGAAGGCGCGGTAGGCTTCGTACAGGCCGTCGCACAATTCCTGGGTCAGCGCGTTGCGCTTTTCAGGCCGCGCCATGGTGATGGTGGTGATGCCTTCGCTCGATTCGACTTTGACCAGACCCACTTTTCGGCTCCTCCGGCGTTCTTGGCAGCAGGGTAGCAGCCGCCCATACTCGCCGCATCAGGAGTCACCCATGCAGACCCGCAACCCCTTTTTCGACGACCTCACCAAGATGGCCAACGGCGCCATGGGAGCGCTGAGCGGCGTCAAGGACGAGATGGAGGCGCGCTTCCGGGACCAGATCGCGAAGATCCTCGACGGCATGGACATCCCGCGCCGCGACGAGTTCGAGGCGGTCAAGGCGATGGCCGCCAAGGCGCGCGAGGAGAACGAAGAGCTCAAGAAGCAGATCGCCGAGCTGCAAGCGCGCCTGTTGAACACGGGACCGTAGCTCATGCTCTTGTGCTGGGGGCGCGCCACTCCAGTGGCGCGTCATACTGTCGAGACGAACAAGAGAAGATCGCGCCACTGGAGTGGCGCGCCCCAGCACAAGAGGATCTGAATGCGTGTAGGCGTTGAAGTTGGTGGAACGTTCACGGACCTGGTGGCCGTCGAGGGGGGACGCGTCGTCGTCACCAAGGTCCCCAGCACCCCGAAATCGCCCGACGTCGGCGCGTTCGCGGCGCTGACGGCATCGGGCATCGACATCGGCAGGATCGAGGATCTGGGGCACGGCTCGACCGTCGCGACCAACGCAGTGCTCGAGCGCAAGGGCGCCAACGTCGCCTTCGTCGCGACGCAGGGCTTCCGCGACCTGCTGTTCATGCAGCGCCACGACCGGCGCAACATCTACGACCTGTTCTACGCCAAGCCCGCGCCGCCGGTGCGCCGCAAGGATTGCTTCGAGGTCGCCGAGCGGCTCGGCGCCGACGGATCGGTCGAGACTCCGCTCGACGAGGCGAAGGTTCGCCACCAGTTGATCCCGGCGCTCGAGGCGGGCGGCTATCGCGCCGTCGCAATCTGCCTGCTCAACGCCTATGCCAACCCGACGCATGAGGAGCGTCTCGCCGCGCTCATCACCGGGGCGCTGCCCGGCATGCTGGTGACCTGCAGCCATCGGGTGGCGCGCGAGTTCCGCGAGTTCGAGCGCGCCTCGACCACGCTCCTCTCGGCCTATGTACAGCCCGTGATCGACGGCTACCTGCACCGCTTCGAGAACAAGCTCGCCGAGTCGGGGTTCAAGGGCCGCTTCACGGTGATGCAGAGCAACGGCGGGCGGCTGCCGGCCGAAGCGATGCGCGCCAGCGCCATCACTGCGCTGTACTCGGGCCCCGCCGCCGGCGTGGTCGGCGCCGCGCGGCAGGCGGCGCTCTCCGGCTTCAAGGACCTGATCACCTTCGACATGGGCGGCACCTCGACCGACGTCTGCCTGGTGCAGGACGGCCGCCCTTCCCTC
>JAFEFF010000040.1 GCA_018240745.1 Pseudomonadota bacterium | reverse complement strand
CTGCCCCGTATCCTTGTCGTAGACGGCGCATTCCAGCAGCGCCTGGCCGACGCCCTGGGTAATGCCGCCATGCACCTGGCCCTCGACGATCATCGGATTGATGACGTTGCCGAAATCGTCGACCGCGGTAAAGTTCACGATCTCGGTCCGGCCGGTGTCGGGATCGATCTCGACCTCGCAGATCTGCGTGCCCGCGGGATAGACGAAATTCGCCGGATCGTAGAAGGCATTCTCGTCCATGCCCGGCTCCAGCTCCTGAAGCGGGTAGTTGTGCGGCACGTAGGCGGCGAACACCGCCTGGGCGAGCGGCACCGCCTTGTCGGTGCCGGCGACCTTGAAGGTGCCGTTCTCGAACACCACGTCGGCGGCCGACGCCTCCATCAGGTGGGCGGCGATCTTCTTGCCCTTGGCGATGACCTTGTCGGCCGCCTTCACGATCGCCGAGCCGCCGACCGCGAGCGAGCGGCTGCCGTAGGTACCCATGCCGAACGGCGTGGTGGCGGTGTCGCCGTGCACGACCTCGATGTTCTCGATCGGCACGCCGAGCTTGTCCGACACGATCTGGGCGAAGGTCGTCTCGTGGCTCTGGCCGTGGCTGTGCGAGCCGGTCATGACCTGGACGTTGCCGGTCGGGTTGAACTTGATCTGCGCGGCCTCCCATTGGCCGACGCCGCCGCCGAGCTGGCCGATGACTTGCGACGGGGCCAGGCCGCAGGCCTCGATGTACGACGAGAAGCCGATGCCGCGCAGCTTGCCGCGCGACTTGGCCTCGGCCCGACGGGACTCGAAGCCCTTGTAGTCGGCTATTTTCATCGCCTCGTCGATGATCGGCGGGTAGTTGCCCGAATCGTACTGCAGCGCCACCGGCGTCTGGTACGGGAAGGCGTTGGCCGGGATGAAGTTCTTCCGGCGCAGCTCGGCCGGATCGATCTTCAGCTCCTTGGCGGCCGCGCTGACCAGGCTCTCGACCACGAAGGTCGCCTCGGGGCGGCCGGCGCCGCGATAGGCGTCGACCGGCGCGGTATGCGTCAGCGCCGCCTTGACGTTGGCGTAGATCAGCGGCGTGGTGTACTGGCCGGCCAGCAGCGTGGCGTACAGGTAGGTCGGGACGGCGGTCGAGAAAGTCGACAGGTACGCGCCCATGTTGGCGGTCGTCTCGACCTTCATCGCCAGGAACTTGCCGTCCTCGTCGAGCGCCAGCTCGGCATGCGTGACATGGTCGCGGCCATGCGCGTCGGTCATGAACGACTCGGCCCGTTCGGCGGTCCACTTGATCGGCCGGCCGACCTTGGCTGCCGCCCAGGTGACCATCGTCTCCTCATTGTAGCAGAAGATCTTGCTGCCGAAGCCGCCGCCCACGTCGGGCGCGACCACGCGCAGCTTGTGCTCGGGGATACCGAGCACAAAGGCCGACAGGATCAGCCGCAGCACGTGCGGGTTCTGCGAGGTCGACCACAGGGTGTAGTTGCCGGTGCCCTTGTCGTACTCCGCCGCCGCGGCGCGCGGCTCCATGGCGTTGGGGATCAGGCGGTTGTTGACGATGTCGAGCTTGGTGACGTGTGCCGCCTTGGCGAACGCGGCGTCGACATCGGCCTTCACGCCGATCTCCCAGTCGTAGATCAGGTTGCCCGGCGCCTCGGCGTGCACCTCGGGAGCGCCCTTGGCGAGCGCCTTCGAGAGATCGACGTTGGACGGCTTGACGTCGTAGTCGACCTTGATCGCCTCGGCGGCGTCGCGTGCCTCGGCGGCACTGTTGGCGATCACCATTGCCACCGGATCGCCGACATAGCGGACGGTGTCGGCCGCCATCACCGGATGCGGCGGCGCCTTGTGCGGCTGGCCGTGCTTGTCCTTGACCACCCAGCCGCAGATCAGGCCGCCCATCTTCGCGGCAGCCGTGTCGGCGCCGGTGAAGATCTCGATCACCCCGGGCATGGCCTTGGCCGCCGCGGTGTCCACACCCTTGATCTTCGCGTGAGCGTGGGGCGAACGCAGAAAGTACGCGTAGGTCGCTCGGGCGAGCGGCAGATCATCGACATAGCGGCCCGTGCCGGTCAGGAAGCGCTGGTCTTCCTTCCGCTTCACGCGGGCGCCGATTCCGGTCTCGGCGGTCATGGCGTTCAGACTCCTGCTGCCTTCATTGCTGGCGCGGCGGCCAGAATAGCCTTCACGATGTTGTGGTAACCGGTGCAGCGGCAGAGGTTGCCCTCGAGCTCGCGGCGCACCGTCGCCTCGTCGAGCTGGTAGTTGTTGCGCTTCACCATGTCGATCGCGCTCATCACCATGCCCGGAGTGCAGAAGCCGCACTGCAGCGCGTGGTTCTCGCGGAATGCCTCCTGCATCGGATGCAGCTTGTCGGCGCTCTCGGCCAGGCCTTCGATGGTGGTCACCTTGCCGCCCTCGGCCTGCACCGCGAGGATGGTGCACGACTTGATCGACTTGCCGTCGAGATGGACGACGCAGGCGCCGCATTGGCTGGTGTCGCAACCGACGTGGGTGCCGGTGAGCCCGAGATGCTCGCGCAGGAACTGGACCAACAGCGTTCGCGCCTCGACCTTGCCGGACACCGCCTTGCCGTTGACGGTCATGGCGACATTGATGGTCATTACTCTTCTCCCTTGGATCGATGGTTGTGGCGCGCGAACGCACCCACCCGGGCGTTACCGGACTCTCGCAAGACGGTCAGCCGCCGGTCAAGCGAATTGCGGATTACGGACAACGCCGGTCCGGAAACGCTTCAACGGCTGATCAGGAAGACGATGATCAGGATCGCCGCGCCGATGCCGATCGCAGTCCAATGTCTCATGCCGCGCTCGGCCGAATCGCGCGGCACGGGCGGCGGCGGATCGTTGGGCATCACCATCAGGCGGACGCCGCCGGCGGCGGTGCGCCGACGCTTTCCGCGAACTTGCCGAAGAACTGGTCGGCCAGTTTCCTGGCGGTGCCCTGGATCAATCGGGCGCCTACCTGGGCGATCTTGCCGCCCACCTGGGCGTCGACGTCGTAGGCCAGCACCGTGGCGCCCGCGTCTTCGGTGAGCTTCACGTTGGCGCCGCCTTTGGCGAAGCCCGCGACGCCGCCCTGCCCCTCGCCCGAGATCTTGTAACCGTTGGGCGGATCGATGTCCGACAGGGTGACCTTGCCGCTGAAGGCGGCGCTCACCGGGCCGATACGCAGCCGCACCTTCGCCGTCATCTCGGTGTCCGACAGCTTGTCGAGCGATTCGCAGCCTGGGATGCAGACCTTCAGCACCTCGGGATCGTTCAGCGCGGCGAACACCTTTTCGCGCGGCGCCTCGATCCGATACTCGCCCTTGATATCCATCGGGAAACTCCTGGTCCTACCACTTGCTCGTATAGGAGTCCGGCGGCGGTTCTGCCAGCGGTTCGCGCAGGGAGATATAGATCGTCGCGAGATACGGAACGGCCATCACCAGCGCCAGGAAGGCGAACCAGTCGGCCTGGGTGTTCCAGAACAGGGTGCGGATGACCCAGCGCCCGCCGTCGGCAGCGACGAAGCCGCCCGCCCCGCCGTCGTAGAGCTTGATCGCGCCCTCGGTGATCACCATCGCGATCGCCCACAGGATCAGCATGGACGACAGGGCGATCTCCGGCAGGATCGGCAGCACCCGGCTGAACGACTTGGGCATGCGCACATAGCCCGGGGTACCGTCGTAACCCAGCAGGCGGCCGAACGAGAGCGCCCGCAGGATCCGCTCTCGCCGCGCCACGCTCTCCTTGCGCAGCATGGTCGTGATCTTCCACGCCATCAGCACGATGCTCGGGATGACGAAGCTCCAGATCGGAAAGTCGCGGTAGCGGCCGTCGATGCAGATCTGGCGGAAGAAGGTCTCGCTGAAGCGGATGACGCCGTCGTACCAGTCGATGGTGATGACGATCAGGTAGAAGATGCAGAGAACGGTCAGCGCGAGATAGAGCATTTGCAGCATCAGGTCGACGCGCCGCAGGATGCGCAGACGCGGCAGCTCGCGCCACGCCCGCCACGCTTCGCGTACGCGCGCGCCGTAGAGCGACGGATCGGCCATCCGCCGGGTCAGGCTGTCGGCTATGCCGCGCAGCAGCGCGTAGCTGAAGGCGCCCAGCAGGATCGCCCAGAAGACCACGCCCAACACCTTCTCGAAATAGAAGGTTCGGCTGAGGTCGATCCAGATCGACTGCACGTAAGCCGTCGCCACCAACTGGGCGAACAGGGTGAAAATCGCGATGGATCGGGCGGGCGGCTTGCGGCGCCAGCCGGCGAAGCCCAGAACCACCAGCGCGGTCAGGATCGACGAGAGGGCGAACAGCATGCGCCAGTGCGGCTCGGCGCTGACCGGCTGGCCGAGCTGGAACTTGTCATGGCGCCAGGCGTCGAGCAGCCCCCAGGAGGCGCCGACCGTGCCCTCCTGGCGCGCTTTCCAATGCTGATCGAAGGCCTCGACGACGTTGTAGTCGAAGTGCTCCTTCTCGGCGAGCTGGCGGAAGATCGAGAAGTAGCGCACCTGCTCGACCCGACCCGGCCGCGCGTCGGAGCGCATGCGACCGTCGCTCGGCCAGCCGGTCTCGCCGATCACGATCTTCTTGCCCGGGAAGCGGTCCTGCACCCGCTTGAAGATCGCCCTGAGGTGATTCTCGATGCGCAGGGAGCCGTCGGCCTCGCGGCGGTCGAGGCCGATCGGCTCGTCCTCCCAGTAGGGCAGCAGGTGGATGGTGATGAAGTCGACCTCGTCGGCGAGCTGCGGATTGCGCAGCCAGAATTCCCAGACATCGGCGTAGGTCACCGGCTGCTTCACCCGCCTCTTCACCTGGCGGATGTAGCCGCGCAACTGGTTGGCGGTGAGGTCGCGGCGCAGCAGCACCTCGTTGCCGACGATCACCCGCTCGATCGTGTCGGGGTAGCGGTTGGCGGCATCGATCAGCAGGTTGATCTGCTCGAGGTTCTCCTTGTCGTTGTCGTTCAGCCAGGCGCCGTGCCAGACCTTGAGCCCGTACTTGCCGGCCAGCCGCGGCACCGCCTCGAGGTTCTCGCCCGCCGAGTAGGTGCGGACTGCGCGCACCTTGCCCTGCAGGCGCTTGAGGTCCTGATCGATCTGCTCGGTGCTCGGGAACGTCTTGGTAAGCGGGCTCTGACCGGGCCGGTAGGGCGCGAACGACACGCTCTGCAGCGGCGCGCTGGTCCAGCCGGCGATCTCGACCGGCCGGTTCGGCACCCACCACCACAGAAGATTGAGCGCCGTCACGATCGCGAACACGACCAGCGCCAACAGGACCCGCATGGCAGTCTTGTAGCAGATCACCTTTCCCTGTCATCCAGAGCGAAGCGAAGGATCTAGCGGTTCGACATCGCGTTGTTGAACCCTTAGGTCCTTCGCTTCGCTCAGGACGACAGTTCAGATCGCACCCCGCTGGACCCCGGCGATCGCCTGTCGCACGATCTGATGGCCGCGGAACAGCACCGCCTCCTTCCAGTCGTCGGTGTCCGGGTAGAACTGCCGCCGCATGGCGGCCCGGATGGGACCGGCCTCCTTGCCGAGCGGATCGCCGTATTTGTGCAGCCAGTGGTCGGCACGGAACGCCTTCTGTCCGCTCTCGCGGTCGAAGGTGCCGTACTCCAGGGTGCACATGGTAAGGCGGGTCGCAGGCTCGGGCAGCACGCGCAGCAGGCCGTAGTGGCCGAGCCCGTCGCGCGCCTGCGAGGCGGTCTGGCCGCGTTTGGACTCGGTGACCGACTCGCCCCAGAAGGCGCGCACGCGACGCGAGGCCGGCGTGTCGATGTCGTAGTGCGTGATCGGCTCGCCGTAGCCGTAGGGACCGAGGCCGGTGTGGAAGTCGATCACCGACACGTCGCTCCTGCCCTTCAGGAACTTGTCGGCGATGGCATGCAGGGTGCGGTTGGACCAGCATGGCCCGCCGCCGCCGAAGAAGAAGCCGTCAGGATGGCTGTACTGGCCGCCCGACATGGCGCGGAAATAGGGAATGTCGCCGACCTTCTTGCGATACTCGTTGAGCTTGGCCTCGCAGGCTTTGACCGAGGCGTCGCTCAAGTCTTTCGGAATCAGGTAGTCGGCGATCTCCAGATAGCCCTCGTTCACCGGATAGGGCTTGGAGTGATCGACGTAGTTGCGATTGAGGTCGTTGCCCTCCTCCGTCACGCGCCGCGTCCAGGCGAAGCCGTAGGGGTTGATGGCGTGCACCATCAGCACCGCAGTGTCCCTGGGCAGGCCGGCCGCACCGACGCCTGCCAGCCAGTCGACCTGAAAGCCCGAGCCGCAATAGCCCTCGACGCCGTGGGTGCTGGAGATCGTCATCACGACCTTCGACGCATCGTCGGGCCCGATACGCGCCACGTCGGTCGACAGCGATTCGCCGGTCGGGCCCTTCCTGGGATTGTCGTAGCGATAGGTCGTGGCGCCGGCGATCTTCGCCGCGGACAGGAACTTGTCGCGCGCCTCGCTGTAGGTGGCGGCGAAGGAATGAATGCTGGGCATGAACCGATCCTAGGTACGCAGGGTCAGGCCGCCATCCACGACCAATTCATGACCGGTGATGAAGTCGGCCTCGTCGGACGCGAGCAGCAACGCGCCGCGGGCAATATCGATGGGCTGGCCCAGCCGGCGCAAGGCCGCCTTCTTCTCCCACACCGCGCGAATTTCCGGATTGTCGAAGTTGCTGCGCGTCATGCCGGTGTAGATCGCGCCCGGACAGACATAATTTGCAGTGATGTTGAATTTGCCGAGCTCGAGCGCCAACGTCCGCGTCAATCCACCGACCCCCGCCTTGGAGGCGCAATAGGCCGCGAGCCCGTAGTCGGTGTCGAATGCCATCACCGACGCGGTGTTGACGATCCGCGCCCGGCCCTTTTCCCTTGCCCGTGCCTTCAGGGCCGGGATGGCCTCGCGGCACAGGCGGAACATGGCACGCAGGTTGACGCCGTTGACGCGGTCCCAGTGCTCGTCGGTCATTTCCTCCACGAAGGCGCGACCGCTCACACCGGCGTTGTTGAACAGGATGTCGAGCGCGCCGAACCTTTCCAGCGCCGCCGCCACGATCTTCTTCGGCGCGTCGTCGCCGGTAATGTCGACCGCACAGGCCGTGATCGCGTTATTGCCGGCATGCGCCGTGTCGATCGCCGATTCGGGCCGGTCGACCGCCAGCACCTGTGCGCCCTCGTCGGCGAACAGTCTCGCCGAAGCGGCGCCGATACCCGAGGCCGCACCCGTCACGATCGCGATCTTGCCACTCAGCCTGCCCATCGTGTCCTCCCGTCATTCCGCCTCGTACCTCGGCCGACGGCACCGGCTCGGTCAGGCGATGGTGAGCACGACCTTGCCCGTCGCCTTGCGCGAGAGCAGGGCATTCATGGCGTCGGGCCCCTTCTCGAGCGGGAACCGCATGGAGATGTGCGGCTTGAGCCTGCCCTGTGCGTACCACGCCAACAGCTCGTCGAAGTTCTTGCGTGCCTCATCGGGCTCGCGGGCTCGCCAGGCGCCGTAGAACACGCCGCGCACGTCGCAGCTCTTGAGCAGCGCGAGGTTGGCCGGGAGTTGCGGGATGCGACCCGCCGCGAAGCCTACGACCAGCAGGCGGCCGTACCAGGCGATGCAGCGGATCGCCTCGTCGAAGGCATCGCCGCCGACGGGGTCATAGATGATGTCCGCGCCGTTGCCGCCGGTCAGCTCCTTGACCTTGTCGCGCATCTTCTCCCGGGCGTAGTTCACGAACATGGTGGCACCGTACTTGCGACAGACCTCCATCTTCTCGTCCGAGCCGACCGCGGCGATCACCTTCAGGCCCATCAGCGCGCCGAGCTCGACCGCGGTCAGGCCGACGCCGCCCGAGGCGCCGGTCACCAGCAGCGTCTCGCCCGGCTTGTAGTCGCTGCGCTGCTTCAGCGCGTAGTACGACGTGCCGTAGGTCATGGTGAAGGCGGCGCCGTCCTCGTAGCTCATGTTGTCCGGCATCGGCAGCAGTTGGTCCTGGTCGGCCACGACCTCGGTCGCATAGCCGCCGTGGCCGATCATGCCGATCACGCGCTGGCCGACCTTGTACGCACCGACCCCCTCGCCCACCTCGGTGACGTCGCCGGCAACCTCGTGACCCGGTGCGAACGGGCGCGGCGGCTTGAACTGGTACTTGTCGGCGATGATCAGCGTATCGGGAAAGTTCACGCCCGCTGCCTTCACGGCGATGCGCACCTGGCCCTTGCCGAGCGGCTTGGAGGGCATCTCCATCAGCTTCAGACTCTCCGGCCCGCCCGGCGTTTCGCTCATCATGGCGCGCATCGTTCGCTCCCGTTTCGATCCGTGGCTTCCTTGATACGATGGCCGTCGAAGAGCGTCCATCCGTGCTAGAAGTAGCGGTTTTCGCGGGGAGGAAGATGCCAGGGCTGTACTTCGAGGAACTGACCGTCGGCCGCGTGTTCGATCACGCCTGGACGCGCACCGTGACCGAAATGGACAATGTGCTGTTCAGCTCGCTGACCATGAATGTCCAGCCGCTGCATCTCGACGAGGAGTTCGCTTCCAAGACCGAGTTCGGCCAGCGCATCGTCAACAGCCTGTTCACGCTGGGGCTGATGATCGGCATCACCGTGAACGACACCACGATCGGCACCACCATCGCCAACCTCGGGATGACCGACGTCAAGTTTCCCAAGCCGGTTTTCCATGGCGACACGCTCAAGGTCCGCACGACGGTGCTCGGCAGCCGCGAGAGCAAGTCGCGGCCCGACGCCGGCATCGTCGAGTTCGGCCACACCGCCACCAACCAGCGCGGCGAAGTCGTCGCCGAGTGCAGGCGCCAGGCGCTGATGCGCAGGCGGCCCAAGGCCTAGCTGGAGTTTTGCTGGGGGCGCGCCAGGCGCTCGCGATGGGTGACCGGGAGGTCGTGCGCAATCGCCCGCAGGGTCGTGACTTCCATGGCCGCCTCTCCCTCAAGCGCGGGCGGGAGCGGCGTCGGTGAAGCCGACCACCGATTTGATGCGGCCGTCGCCGGCGAGCACCACGAAATCGGTGCCCTTGATGAAAAGCGGCGCATCCGTCGTTCCGCCGGCCGCCCAGCTGAAGCGCACGTAGTCGTGATGCAGCTCGATGCCGCTCGCGAGGTTGAGCCGGTAGCCCGGGAAGTGCCCCTGTGCCGTCGCGATCATGGCATCGAGGCTGTCGTGGCCTTTGCCGTCGCGCGCCGCATCGACGTAGGTGCCGTCCTCCGCCCAGGTCTTCGCCACCAGCTCACGTCTCTTCTTGGGCTCGCGCTCGTTCCATGCCGCGAGATAGCGCACGACGACTTCGTTGACGTTGCTCATTGCGGTTCTCCTCTCAAGCTGGATTTCGGCCCGCACGGGCGCGGACAGAGTGGATCGAGCGATGCCGATTGCGATGACTGCACGAAACAGCTCTCGTCTTTCCATGCAGCGGAAGCTATGTCGGCGACACCGAACGGTCGATTACCTGAGACGTAACTTGGCTTGCCCGGCTATCCTTGGATTGTCCTCAACGAGCCCGGACCTGATCCATGCGTTCCTTCCTGTTCGTCCCCGCCGATTCGGAGCGCAAGCTCGCCAAGGGCCCGCTGTCGGGACCCGATGCGCTGATCCTCGATCTCGAGGATTCGGTCGCGACCGATCGCAAGACCATTGCCCGGCAGATGGCGCTCGACTACTTGCGCGCGGGCAATCGCGCCGGCCCGAAGCTCTACGTTCGCGTGAATGCGCTCGATACCGGCCTGACGTTGGGCGATCTCGCGGTCGTCATGCAGGGCAAACCCGACGGCATCGTGTTCCCCAAGTGCGTCGGCCAACGCGATCTGGATCTGCTCGGCACCTACCTCGACGCGCTCGAGGCGCGCGAGGGCCTCTCGGCCGGCGCGACGAAGATCCTCACCATCGCCACGGAAAGCGCGGCCGCGATCCTCGCTCTGACCGCGGCGCCGGCGAAGCACGCCCGCCTGGTCGGTCATTCGTGGGGCGGCGAAGACCTGATGGCCGACCTCGGAGCGTTGGCGAAGGGCCCGGCGCCGGGCATCTATGACGATACCTTCCGCATGGCGCGCACGGTCAACCTGATGGCCTCCGTGGCGGCGGGCGTGACCGCCTACGACACGGTCTATCCCGACATCAAGAACGTGGACGGGCTGCGCGCCGAGGCGCACGAGGCGCGGCGCATGGGCTATGGTGGCAAGATCGCCATCCATCCCGATCAGGTCGCGATCATTCACGAGGTCTTCACGCCGTCGGCGCGGGAAGTGGACTGGGCGAGGCGCGTGATCGAGACCTTCGAGAACAACCCCGGCTCGGGCGTGCTGACGCTCGACGGCAAGATGCTGGACAAGCCTCACCTCGTGCTGGCGCGCCGCCTGTTGGCGCGCGCCGGATGAGGGAAAGCGGCGCGCTGCTGCCGACCCTGGACCGGTTGTCCGCCGGTCCGCGCGAGTCATTGCTGACGATCCGGTCGTTCGTCGACGGGCTCGGGGACCGCTCCTACGCCTTCATCATCGCAACCCTCAACGTCCCCAACATGGTGCCGACCGGTATCCCGTTTCTGTCGACCGTCACCGGCGTGCCGATGGTGTTGCTGGTCGTGCAGTACTTCCTCCGGCGGCCGACGCCCTGGCTACCCGAGCTCGTGGGCCGCCGGAGCCTGCCGCGCGGCAAGCTGCAGGACTTCCTTCAGGGCCGCGCCCGGCGCCACATCGAGTGGATCGAGGACGCCATCCATCCGCGCCACGACTGGTGGGTGAGCGGCACGCCACGCAAGCTGATGCAGATCACCTGGGCGCTGTTGATCGTGCTGCTCGCCCTGCCGATCCCGTTCGACAACCTGATCCCGGCCTGGGCAATCACGTTTTTCTGCATGGCGCTGATCGAGCGCGACGGCGTCATGGCCATGCTCGGCTGGCTGCTGACCTTCCTCGCGATCCTCTGGACGATCTTCCTGCTCACCATCGGCATGGCGATGCTGCACACGCTGCTCCACGCGATTTTCTAACCGCCCGTCATGATGGGTATAGTACCTGGCATGACATCCCTTCGCCGGGCATGGGCTGCCCTAGCGCCCAGACTGAAAATATTGCAACCCGTGCGCTTCCCTTCCGACCATTGGTCGCTTCTCGAGCGCCTGCATGAGAATTTCAACGATCGTGAAGCACATACCCATCTGCCCATACCCGTTGCCCGCTTTCGCGAGGATGCAAGGAAGGGAATCTTTGGGTATGCCGAGCAGTTCGACGATGTCGAGACGGCAAGTGTCGATGCCCCCTGGTTGGAAAGGTTCATCGACGGCACGCCCGACGCGATGGCGAACTATGCGCGCCTCTACAATGAGGATGTCGATGCGATGATGGGCGTTCTCGTTCCTTCGGCCCGCTACCGCAAAGGGCATTATGCGTACGGCAAATTCTCAGCGCCCGAACCTCATGGTCTGCATACCGACCATAGCGCAGAGGATCCGGGTGCCGAGGGAGAACCGATCTGCATCGCCAGGATCGAGACTCTCGGTACACACTATGTTGCCGGCGATTACAGGGCGCACGACGCCAGGACGAAGAGCATGCTCAACGCTCTGAGATATTGGATCGCTGTTCCCGAGGGCGAGCCGGAAGACATTCTTGACGAACTGCTGAAGCGCGGGACGCTCAAGACCATTCCCGTAAACCACGTCGTGCTGATGGTCGCTGGAAACGGTTCGGAGAATTCCCAGATCACACAGCATATCGCGGCCAGACCGCCCGACGGCGGACTGCATTCGGCGTTCTTTCAGAGACAATACAGGCTCACGTAGGCTCGACGCGAAAACGGGCGGAACGGGCAAGAGCTCTTCGTCGCGGATTGCGGGAGTGCGCTCCCCGCAAGGACGATCGTGCTTCAATACGAACGCGGCAACTCGAGCACGTGCTCGGCGACGAAATTCAGGATCATGTTGGTCGAGATCGGCGCCACGGTGTAGAGCCGTGCCTCGCGGAACTTGCGCTCGACGTCGTACTCCTCGGCGAAGCCGAAGCCGCCATGGGTCTGCACGCACATCTCGGCCGCGGCCCACGCCGCTTCCGACGCAAGCATCTTGGCCATGTTGGCCTCGGCGCCGGCATTGATGCCGGCCTCGAACAGGGTTGCGGCCTTGCGCACCATCAGGTCGGCGGCCTCGATCTGGGTATAGGCGCGCGCGATCGGATACTGCACGCCCTGGTTCTGGCCGATCGGCCGGCCGAACAGCTTGCGCTCCTTGGCATAGTTCACCGCCTTGTCGATGAACCAGCGGCCGTCGCCGATGCACTCCGAGGCGATCAGCACGCGCTCGGCGTTCATGCCGGACAGGATGTAGCGGAATCCCCGACCTTCCTCGCCGATCAGGTTCTCGGCCGGCACCTCCATGTTGTCGAAGAACACCTCGGTGCTGTTGTGGTTCATCATGGTGCGGATCGGCCGGATGGTCAGGCCTTTGCCGAGCGCCGCGCGCATGTCGACCAGGAACACCGAGAGGCCCTCGGTGCGCTTCTGCGCCTGTTCGCGCGGTGTGGTGCGGGCGAGCAGCAGCATCAGGTCGGAATGCTCGGCGCGGCTGGTCCACACCTTCTGGCCGTTCACGACGTAGGTGCTGTTGTTCTTCTTCACCGCGGTGGTGCGGAGACTGAGCGTATCGGTGCCGCTGGTCGGCTCGGTGACGCCGAAGGCCTGCAGGCGCAGCTCGCCCGAGGCGATCTTGGGCAGGTAGCGCTCCTTCTGCTCCTTGCTGCCGTGCCGCAGCACGGTGCCCATGATGTACATCTGCGCGTGGCAGGCGGCGGCGTTGCAGCCCGCCTTGTGGATCTCCTCCAGCACCGCCGACGCCGCCGAAATGCCGAGGCCCGCGCCGCCATATTCCTCGGGAATCAGGATCGACAGCCAGCCGGCCTCGGTGAGCGCCTTGACGAACTCCGTCGGATAGCCGCGCTCGCGGTCGAGCTTGCGCCAGTAGGCGCCATCGAACTTCAGGCAGAGCGCGCGCACGGCGTCGCGGATCTCGGGATGCGTCGGCGCGTAGGGATGCTCGGCGGCGTGGGTGTCCATGGCGGGGTTCTAGTCCGCCGCCTGCCCCCAGGCAATCCGCCGCAGTTCCTCGATCACGCCGGCGTGCACGTCGGCCGCGAAACCGTCGACGGTGGGCTCGTTCCGCGCCGTGACACCGTCGACGGCACCCGCCTTCTCGACGATCGCCTTGGTGATCGCGAGGTCGCGCTCCGCGGTCAGGAACTTCGCGATGGTCGGCGACCACGCGTCGTGCAGCACCGCGAGTGCCGCCATCAGGCCGTAGGCGCCCCAGTTCGACACGCCCGCGACCACGAGATGATCGCACGAGGTGATGCAGGCGATGCGGCCACCATTCGGCACGGTCCGCGCTATCAGACCGGCCGGCAGCTTTCCCATGCCGATCTCGTTGCCGCCGTCGCCGACACCGATCCTTACCCAATCGCCCGCGGTGAAGAGATCGTCGAGCGGCGCGGTCCAGGGCGAGACGTCGGCGCCACGCATGTTGCGCGGGCGCCCATCGGGGGAGAGGCCGCAACGCTCGATCGAGATCGCATGGCTGACGCCGGCGTCCCGCCAAAGGCCGGCAATCCGCGCGATCCCCGGCTGATCCTCGACACCCATCTCATCGACCGTAACGTCGACGCGCGTCTCGTGCACCGCCGCGCGCACGGCGTCGGCGCACGGTGAATCGACGGCGATCCGTGCGGGCAAGCCGCACGCCCGAAGGCTCGCGGCCAGCAGCGCGGTGCCGACGGGACCGTCGGTCTCGGCGGCCGCTACGCCGTCGCGCGGCACGAAGAAGCCGGTGATGAAGCCGATGCCGGTCGCATGCAGCAACGCGCGCGCCGCGTCGGCCAATTCGCCACGGGTCGCCTCGATCAAGGCCTGGGTGCCGCGGCCGACCTCGCGGCAGACCTGGGCTTCGATGGCGTCGAGCGCCCTACTTCTCCTTGGCGACATACACTCCGTTCCAGTCAGGCGGCGAATCGTCGATCAGGTGATCGACACGCTCCCGCATGACGTCGTAATACCCCTGCCGCCAGCCCAACGTCTGCGCCGCGTCGGCGCACTCCCGGATCACCGGCAAGGCCTCGGCGAAGGCGCCGGTGCGGTACAGAAGAAGGAAGGCCGACTGCCGGTCGATCAGCCTCTGGTACTCGGGCCGCTTGGTCATCTCCGGCGGGCCGATCAGCCCATAGATGCGCTCCGGTTCGGTCTTGCCCTTCACCATCACGAGGTCGAGCTCGATGGCGGCGAAGTCCGACGCCTGCTGCCAGGTGTTCTCGCCGATGATGATGCCGACCGCGTAGGCCTTGCACAGGCCTTCGAGGCGCGAGGCGAGGTTTACCTCGTCGCCGAGGCAGGAGTACTGCAGTCGCTGGGTCGAGCCGAAGTTGCCGACGGTCGCCTGCCCGGTGTTGAGACCAACGCCGATGTTCACCGGAATGTGCGGCCGTCCCTCCGCCTCGGCTTCGGCCTTCCATTCCGCGTTGAGGTCGAGCAGCTGCGCCTGCATCGCCAGCACGGTCTCGCAGGCGCGCACGGCGTGGTTCGGAACGTCGATCGGCGCGTTCCAGAACGCCATGATGGCGTCGCCCATGTACTTGTCGATCGTGCCCTTGCGTTCCTGGATGAGGTCGGTCATCGGCGTCAGCAGGCGGTTCATGAAGCGCGTCAGGCCGGCCGGATCGAACTGCTCGGAGATGGTCGTGAAGCCGCGGACGTCACTGAACATCACGGTGATCTCGCGCATCTCGCCGCCCAGCGCTAGCAGGTCGGGATTCTGTACCACCGCCTCGACCTGGTCGGGCGACAGGTAGAGGTTGAAGGCGCCGCGGATCTCGCGGCGGTCGCGCTCGGCCCGCATGAAGGAGAGCGCCGAGCCGATGACGTAGATCGCGGCCAGCGTGACCGGCGGATAGACCGGATCGAACAGCAGGTGGATGCGGTTGAAGGCGTACCAGGGCACGACGATGCCGATGCCGATGAACAGCGCGGCGACCAGCGCCATGCGCCCGGCCGGCAGCCGCGGCAGCAGGATCACGAACACCAGCCCGATCGCCAGCAGATAGAGGAATTCCGCACCATCGGCGTAGTCCGGCCGCTCGAGGAAGGTGTGGCTCAGGACCTGCTCGAGGATCTGGGCGTGAACCTCGACGCCGGGGATCGAATCCTGCAAGGGCGTGTTTCGCAGGTCCTTCAGGCCGACGGCGGAGGTGCCGATCAGAATGATATGGCCGTCGATCCTGTCGTCCGGGATAGTGCCGTTCAGCACGTCGCGCGCCGAGACGAAGCGTCGCTGCAGGTGGCCCGAATCGTACAGTTGGATGCGGCCCTCGGCATCGGTGTCGACGTTGAAGTTGCCGACGCGGATGCTGCTCATGCCCGTCCGGGCGCCGAACGATTCCAGCCCCTGCGCACCCGCCCAGCGCACGAGATAGGTCGATGCACCCTGCGCCACCCGCAAGGCCTCCAGAGACAGCGCCGGGAAAAGATCCTCGTCGCGCTGGCCCTTCATGCGGAACAGGAGCGGCACGCGCCTCACGATCGCCCCCTCGATCTCGGTGGTGACGCTGCCGTTGCCCTTCGCCTCCTTCTCGAACATGTCGAGCGTGCGGACCGCGCCGGCCTGCTGCGGGATGAAGGCCGCGATCAGCGCGGCGACGTTGGCCTCCTTCGCCTCGCCGGTATTGTGTGCCATACCGGCGAAGAGGCGCGGCGGCTTGGTCGAACCGTTGAGGTCGAAGCCGAAGCCGGTGACCACCGGCGCCTTCTTGATCGACTCGGCGAGGACCTTGTCGTTGTCGGGGACTTTCGCGGCAAGCTGCTCGAGCTCACTGGTCCGGTCGCTGGGAGGCAGGCTGTGGACCACCCGCAACAAGGAAGAGCGGTCGGGCTCAGCGAAGACCACGTCGAAGACGATCGCGGCGGCGCCCTTCTCCGCCAGCTTGTCGACCAGCTTGGCGACAATGTTGCGCGGCCACGGCCACTGGCCGTACTCGGCCAGCGCCGCCTCGTCGATGTCGACGATGCGCACCGGCAGATCGGGCGGCACTTCGCGCGGATGAAGGCGCTGGAAGCCGTCGAAGGCGAAGTCGCGCAGCCGCGCCAGCGCCGGGGGATCGCCCACGCGCAGGATCAAGGCATTCACCAGCACCAGAAACGCCACGATGATCGGGGCGCGCGGCGACCGGTTCCGGCCAAAGAGCCAATTCCACTTCATCCAGAGGGCTTCACCGTGAAGGCACTTTACGGAACGGGAAGCGGCAAGCCAAATAGCTCACGCTGTCGCCGAAAATGTTCACCGGTCCCGTTCACGCCTCGTTGCTCGGCATCTATTACAAGCTGGGCTCGCTTCTCCTGTTCTGCACCATGGATGCCATGGTGAAGGCGCTCGGCGGCGTCTACGGTCCGTTCCAGCTCCTGTTGTTCCGCAGCACCGTGGCGTTGATCCCGGTCGCCATCATCGTCTGGCGTGCCGGCGACTGGAGGATCGTCCGCAGCAGGCGGCCGTGGCTGCAGGCGGCGCGCATCGTCGCCGGGATCGGCAGCTCGGCCGGCTTCTTCTATGTGTTCCCACGCATGCCTCTTGTGGACGCCTACGCGATCTCGTTCGCAGCGCCCTTCTTCATGGTCGGCCTGTCGGTGCCGTTGCTCGGCGAGCAAGTCGGCTGGCGGCGCTGGACGGCGGTCGCGGTGGGCTTCGCCGGCGTAATCATCATGCTCGATCCTCTGGGCCTCTCCTTCCACACCATGTCGCTCGTCGTGCTCGGCGCGACCTTCTGCTACTCGATGTCGACCGTGCTGGTTCGGGTCAACAGCCGGCACGACTCCGATGCCGCCACCCTGTTCTGGTTCTCGGTCGCCACCAGCGTCGTGTCGTTCGGCGCCGCCATCCCCGACTGGGTCTGGCCGACCGCGATCGACTGGGTCTGGCTGCTGCTGCTCGGGCTGCTGGGCGGGGTGGCGCAGGTGCTGGTGACCCGGGCCTGGCGGCTTGCGCCGGCCGGCGTGCTGGCGCCGTTCGACTATGCCGGCATCGTCATGGCGGTGCTGTTCGGCTACCTGTGGTTCAAGGAGCAGCCCTCCTGGACGGTGTGGCTCGGCCTGCCCCTGGTGATCGGCTCGGGCCTCTATATCCTGTATCGGGAAAGGGTGAGAGCCCGTTCCAAAGGTATGGAAGCGCTGGCCTGAGGCCATCCTTGCCCCATTGACGAATCTCGCTCCGATCCACATCTTGTGGGACATGAGCGAAACCCAGTTCAGCGTCACCCCCAACGCCGCCAAGCGGATCGCTTTTCTGGCGTCCAGGGAGTCGAAACCCATGATGATGCGGGTCGCCGTGCTGGGCGGGGGCTGCTCGGGCTTCCAGTACAATTTCTCGTTCGAGGAACAGAAAAACGACGACGACCTCCTGATCGAGCGCGACGGCGCCGCGATCCTGGTCGATTCCACCTCGCTCGAAATGCTGAAGGGCAGCGAACTCGACTATGTCGAGGAGATGGTCGGGTCCGCCTTCCAGGTAAGGAACCCGAACGCCACCTCGTCCTGCGGCTGCGGCAACTCCTTCAGCGTCTGACCGGCCTCGGCTGCTACATGCAGTCGGCTTGAGCGACTACGGTCGCCTGCAATCCCTTCATCAGGTTCGGCGGCAGGGTCGACGGATCGATCGGCCTGGACGTGTCGGTCATCGCCTTCCAGGATCGGCGCAGCGCTTCGGCGGCGTCGGCCCGGACGTCAGCGGGGATCCTGGTCGACATGCAGGCGCAGGTCTTGGCCTGGTCTTCGCCTCCGCCACCGGAACTCAGCATGCAGGCATCGACGAAATCGTCGGCGGCGCGCGCCGACGTGGCAAAGACAAGCAGCAACACGCCAATCGAGACGGGCTTCATGGCTCTACTCCCCCGAGAATAACCGCCCCGAAGGATACACCGTCCGTCAGCGCCTGGGCAGCGGCCGCGGAATCGGGCAGCTCCCGGCAAGCCGGTCGCCCGCCTCCACCTCGGCGATCGTCTCCTCGTCCACGTCGGTGAGGAACGTGGCGTGGAACCGATTGACCATGTTGCTGAGCCCGACCGTCAGGCAGACGTCCATGATCTGCTCGGTCGAGAGATGCCGCGCCAGTGCCCCGTAGGTCGCGTCGTCGATGGCTTCGAGCCGCGTCGCCTTCTGGGCGTAACGCACGATCGCCAGCTCCACCTCGTCGTAAACGCCAGCCGGTGGCGCGTCGTCGGCCACATGCCGCATCTGGTCTTCCGTCAGCCCCACGCTCCGACCGAGCGCCGTATGGGTGGGAATTCAATAGAAGCAGTTGTTGACGACCGTTGCCGTCAGGTAGGCAAGCTCGCCGTGTTTGGGCGTGAGCGTCGACTTCGATCGGTAGACCGTGCGCACCATCTCCGAGAAGGCGCGGCCGGCCGGCGGCCGGTTGGCCATGGCGCGATAGATGTTGAGCAGCCGGCCGCGCGACTTGCCGGCATCGGCGAGGAACGCCCGCTGGTCATCGGTCAGGCCGGGGTCGCTCTCCTGCAGGATGGGGATACGTGCCATCGCGTCGGCTCCTGTTTTGCGCTTAACTCGACCCTATGAAGATCGCGACCTGGAACGTCAATTCGGTCCGCAAGCGGACCACCAATCTCGTCGAATGGCTGAAGAGCGCCAAGCCGGACGTCGCCGTGCTGCAGGAGATCAAGGCGCAGGAAGCGCAGTTCCCGCGGCTCGAGGTCGAGGCGGCCGGCTACAAGGTCGAGATCGTCGGCCAGAAGAGCTGGAACGGGGTGGCGCTGCTGTCGCTCCATCCGGTCGAGATCACTGCCCGCTCGCTGCCCGATCCCGAGACCGACGAGCAGGCGCGCTACATCGAAGGCCGGGTGCAGACGCCGCAGGGACCGCTGACGGTCGGCGGCCTCTATTTGCCCAACGGCAACCCGATCCACACCGACAAGTTCGCCTACAAGATCGCCTGGATGGACCGGCTGGCGGAGCGTACGCGCCAGCTGCTGGCGAGCGAGGAGATGTTCGTGCTGGGCGGCGACTACAATGTCTGCCCGACCGATGCCGATGTCTTCAGCCCTGCCGCCTTTGCCAACGACGCGCTCTGCCAGCCGCAGTCGCGGCAGGCGTTGCGCACGCTGCTCAACATGGGCCTGACCGACGCAGTGCGCGCCTTCGACCCCGACGGCCCCTGCTACACGTTCTACGACTACCAGGCGGGCGCGTGGCAAAAGGGGAACGGCCTGCGCATCGACCATCTCCTGCTGTCGCCGCAAGCCGCCGACCGCCTCACCGCCGTCGGCATCGACAAGGCCGAGCGCGGCAAGCCCGAGCCGTCGGATCATGTGCCCGTGTGGTGCGAACTCGACGTCGCGTAGCTATTCCGCGCCCGTGCCGATGACGCCGCCGTCGGCGATGATGGTCTGACCGCAGACGAAGTTGCCGGCCTTCGAGGCGAGGAACACGGCGACGCCGCCGATGTCGTCGGGCTGACCGATGCGCTTCAGCGCCGCCTTGCTCTCGTTGGCCTTGCGGATCTCCGGATTGTCCCACAGCGCCTTGGCGAAGTCGGTCTGGATCAGGCCGGGCGCAATGCAGTTCACCCGGATGTTGTGCTTACCCCATTCCATGGCGAGCGACTTCACCAGGTTGATGTCGGCTGCCTTGCTCATGTTGTAGGCGGCGATGTGCGCCGAGCCGACCAGCCCGCCGATCGACGACACGATGATGAACACCCCGTCCTTCCGCTCGGCCATCTCCGGCCCGACCATGTTCATCAGGGCGATGTTCGACATGACGTTGTTCTGCATGATCTTGAGAAACACCTCGTCCTTCAGGCCGCTCAGCGGACCGAAGTAGGGATTGGAGGCGGCATTGCAGACCATGATGTCGATCTTGCCGTAGGTCTTGCGCGCGAAGGCGACGAGGGCCTCGAGCTGCGCCCTGTCGGAGATGCTGGCAGCGAAGGCGGCCGCCTCGCCGCCCCTCGCCTTGATCCCCTTCACCACTTCCTCGCAAGCCGGCAGCTTGCGGCTCGATACCACCACCTTGGCGCCGTGTGCCGCCATCTGCTCGCAGATCGAGCGGCCGATGCCCCGGCTACCGCCGGTCACCACGGCCACCTTGCCGGCAAGATCGAACATCATCGGGGACCCCTATTTGACGAACAGAGCGATCGACTCAACATGCCCCGACCAGAGGAACTGGTCGATGGGTTTCAGTTTTTCCAGCCGGTAGCCCGCGTCCTGCATCATCCGGGCGTCGCGCGCGAAGCTGCCGGGATCGCACGAGGCATAGACCACCCGCTTCACCTTCGATCGGGCAATCTCGGCGACCTGCGCCGCCGCTCCTGCCCGCGGTGGGTCGAGCACGACGGCATCGAAGAGGTCGAGTACCTTGGCCAGCAACGGATTGCGAAAGAGATCGCGCCGCTCGGCCGTGACGCGGTTGCCACCGATCCTGCGGGCGGCGGCGTCGACTGCCGCAACCGACGGCTTGTCGCTCTCGAACAGCGACAACCGGCCCGCCCGGCCGAGCGACAGAGAGCCGACGCCGGCAAACAGGTCGGCGAGCCTTGCCGCATCCCCAACCCAGGCATCGACCGCCGCACGCATCGACAGCTCGCCGCGCTTGGTCGCCTGCAGGAACGCGCCGGGCGGCGGCTCGACCGTCACCTCGCCCAGCACCAGCAACGGCGGGCGACGCGTCACGATCGGTTCGGGATCGGCGCGATCGCCCCAGCTCAACCGCGCAAGGTTCGCGCGTTCGGCCAGGCCGACCAGCTTCTGTCGCTGATCGATCGACAGCGCGAGCCGCTTGTGCGGTCGCAGCAGCACGTCGAGGCCGCCGTCCGTCTCGTTGGCGATGGCATCGGCCGCAGCGCCGTCGAGCAGGACGTCGCCCAGGGTCGCGCGCAAGGGTTCGAGCAAGGCCGTCAGGGTCGGCCGCGCGATGACGCAGACACCGACATCGACGACACGCGTGCTGCCGCGTTCATGGAAACCGGCGAGCACGCGCTTGCCCTGGCGGCGCAGCACGAAATCGACGCGGCGGCGCTCGCCCGGCGCACCCAGCGCCGGCGGCTCGAACGCCGGCGCCTGAACACCGCGATGCGTCAAGGCGCGCTCGATCAGGGTCGCTTTCCAGGCGCTGTAGACGTCGTGCCGCCAGTGCTGCAGGGCGCAGCCGCCGCACACGCCGAAGTGCGCGCAGGGCGGCTTCTCACGATGGCGCGAG
>JAFEFF010000003.1 GCA_018240745.1 Pseudomonadota bacterium | reverse complement strand
GCGCGATCCGCCGCGACGAGTAGATCCCGCTCGCGTAGCCGTGCAGCAGCAGGGCCGTCATCAGACGCGGATCGAACGGCGGCTGGCCCGCCACGCTCCGGTAGCTGACGACGATCGGCGAAAGGTCCAGGCTCTCTCTCACCAGCCCCACGATCAGATGCGACAGGTCATCCGACGGCACGTAGTCCTGCACGCTCGCCGGCAGAAGCTGCACTTCATCGATCTTCCAAAGACGAAAACCTTTGCTCATGAGAACTACAGGATTCAGATTTCCTGCGATCACGCCACTCAATTCTCAGACAGGCTCCTAGCCATTGTGCACGTAGCGGACCGGTCCGCCCAAGAAGCCGCCGAACAACCCCGCCGGCGTGCCTGACGTGAGCGACGTTGGAATCAAATATGTTGGATTTGTCGCGACGGCGAGCATGAGGGTCCGGAAAGCACCGGCATCGACCGTCGGTACGGGCACGACACCGGCCTGGTATTGACTCAACAAGGCATCGGCCACGGCCTTGGCGGAAATAAACGGCTCCCCTCCCGTCCAACGCATCGGCGTCAGGCCGGTCATCCGATGGTAGAGCGCAGTCACGATATAGCAGACAGCCTCTTCCTCCGTGGCCAGGATGTTGGAACTCGTCAGGTCGAAGAAAGCGTGGGTGCTTTCGTGCAGCACGGCGGCCTCATCGATGCGTCCCAGGATCGGGGGAACCATTAGCTGGCCCGTCGAAGGGGCCGTGGGACCGGCGGGCTGGTGGTATTCGGCAAGCGCGCGCGCCGTCGCAACGAATGGCGTAACACCGATCTTTCCCGCCACCATGGCGTTCGCCACCATCAAGAAACTCAGATGATTGATCGTAACCGGCACACTTGCCGAAGGAACCTTGAAGCGAATCCGGGCAGCTTCATGGCCTCTCAAGAGAGCGAGAACTCGATCTTTCATGCTCATGACGGGCCTTCCTTTCGACAGACACCCATATGACGGCTCACTCACTAGAATCGCGGGCCGCACGCTCCGGCACGCCTCGCAGGCTCTTGGACCACCGCCGTTGGCGCGGCGGCGCGACAGCAAACTTTACGAGACTCAGGGTTGGCCCACATCTGCAGCGACTATTGCGGCCATGCGCCCGCCAAATTACGCGCGAGGCCAAGACCGCGCACCGGCAATGTAACACTACGATATCTCTCGAGTGCCGTGTGTGGGATTCGGCACAGCACCGCGGCAAACTCGAGGCTGAACCTTCCTCCCGCTAGCTCCTTCGGCGGGCTTCGTCATGTCCGCCGTTCCAACAAGGCCGATCAAGTTAGGGCGAGCCGTATGGCAATCCAGACGCTCATGTGCGATGAATACGAGCGCTTACCGCTCCCGGCTGAGTCTCGACCATCGAGGCGCAACAAACCGGCGTCTCCTTCCTGAGTTGGGTCACCATGGCGCGATCCGAATGGCGGTTGTCTGCGATCCTGCATGCTGACGTTGCGGGGTTCGTCCGACTCGTCGAGCGAGAGGAAGACCTGACGTTCGAGCACCTTCGGGCCGTCCGCTCGCGAATCTGGCAACCTACCATCGAAAGCGCCGGCGGCGTGCTGGTTCACAGCACGGGCGATTCCATGCTCGCCCAGTTCGAGTCGGCTGTTACGGCCGTCAAAGCAGCCATCGCCATCCAGGAGCGCATGGCACGCTTCAACGACGGCCTTGCCCAGGAGCAGCGGCTGCTGTTCCGCATCGGCGTCCATGTCGGCGAAATCATCATCGACGACGCCGGTCACGATATCTTCGGCGACGGCGTAAACCTGGCGGAGCGAATTCAGGTACTGGCTGAACCAGGTGGGATCGCCGTCTCGCGCGCGGTGCGCGACGTGACCGAGTTGCAGGACGACTATGCTTACGTCGATGGCGGCGAGCACCGGGCCAAGCACGTCAGCCGGCCTCTCCACATCTACAGGATTCACGCCCGCGAAAGCGCTCCCACCCTGACCAGGACGGCGATGCCCCTGCGCGGCACATTCCGCTTTCGCGGCGCCGATCTGCGGGGCCACAAATTCGGCTTCGACCTCGATTTCGATGCGCTCGCGAAACGGAATCAAGCTGTCCTGATCGGGAGGGACTCCGCTCAATGCGATGTCGTCCTGCTGCATGCGTCGGTTTCCAGACGTCACGCGCGATTGAGCGTGGGCAACGACAACAATCTGCGGATCGAGGATATGGGATCGACCAACGGTACCGCTATCGATAGCAAACCGATCGCCGCCGGCGCCTTGCCGGAGCCTCTGACCCCAGGATCCACGCTGAGGTTGGGGGATATCGAGCTCGTCGTTCGGTACGACTGATATCCCTTTGCCAGGCCGCCAACCGGTTCAGCTTCGCGAACCGATCTTCTGCAAGTGCTTGAAATAAAGGAATGGTGCCCAGGGGCGGAGTCGAACCACCGACACTGCGATTTTCAGTCGCATGCTCTACCAACTGAGCTACCTGGGCGCGCCGTGTTGGCGGGCGGCTGTATAGGACGGGTCAACGTCCCTGTCCAGTTGGCCGCGAGGTGGCCTCGTCGCCATCGCCCGGGTTCTCGTCGGTGGGCACGCGATAACTTTCCTTCAGCCAGCGGCCCAGGTCGATGTCGGCGCAGCGCTTGGAACAGAAGGGTCGGTATTTCTCGTCGGCGGGCCTGCCGCAGACCGGGCACTGGGCCTGGGTCCTGACGGCACGCAGCGGTACGGGTCGGTCCGATTTCATGACGATATGAACGTCGCGCGGGCCGACCGCACCGTCAACAGGGGTGGGCTGCCCGACCTGAGCCGGGCAGCCCTTCATCGATCGTCAGGCCTCGATCAGATCGCGCGACTCTTCTATCTCATCCGCGACCTTGTCGAGCCTATCCAGGCCGAGGTCCGGCAGCGGCACGAACATCGTCGCCGTCAGGCCCGGGTTCAGGCTCTGCAGCGAGATCTCGCGGCCGTTGGCGAAGCGCACGGCGTCCTTGTGCAGGCCGCCCTCGAGGCGGCTCATCACGACCTCTTCCGAGGCACCGATGCCCAGGGTCTGTTGCAGAGCCTCATCGATGCCTTCGAGACGCAAATGGGCGCCGGCCGGAACGCAGGCGGCGGTGTCGCAGCTGGTGCCGGCGGCAAAGCCCATGGAGCCGGTACCAAAGCGCACGAGTTTGTAGGACTCGCCAACAGCGGCGGGAACAGAACGATACAGTTCGAGGGAATAGTCACACATTTTTACAAGCCCTCCAGGAGGATGGTGACCGCTCGGCTGACCGAATGAGGGGAGTCGGACGGCCTAGATCAACGCCACTTCGCGGGCTTTCGTTCCTCACTCTTGCGTGTGTTCCAGGTCCTGGAGCTGACCTGCCAATGTCGTCCCCCGGCGGGCTCTGGTGAGTTCGAAATGACCAAGTCGTGTGAATCCATAGACTTGGCTCGGTACGGGGTCCTCGTGCAGGGCCTCCGCGAGCGCTGCCTGGACCTTGTCGCGATCATAGGCGCTTCGCATGGTCACAAAATCGACCACGATGGCACCCGCCAGATTGCGCAGCCTGAGTTGCTGGGCGATCGCCGGCACCGCCTCGAGATTGACCTCGACGGGGCGTCGGGGCGCCCGTCCCTGCCGACCGCCGGCACCTGCGCTGTCGACATCGATCGCGCACAGCGTCTCGCCCGGCTCGAACAGAACCTCGACGCCGCTCGGCAGCGCGATGCGCGGCGCGAGCGCCGTGTCGATCTGGCCGGCGACGTCATCGATGTCGAACGCCGGCATCGGGCCGTTGTGCCATCGCACGCGGATCTTCTCCTGGCGACGATCCATCTCGTCCTGAAGGGCGCGCGCCATCGCCCGGTCATCGAGGATCACCTCTTGCAGGGACGCGCCATGGTCGCGCAGCATGCGTTCGATCGGATCGCGCTCGCCGGGAATTCGCGAAGACAGGTCTGTCGGCGGCGCGGCATCGAGGGCGAGCCGGCGCATCGCTTCCCAGCGCTCCGTCACGCGCGCAGCATCCGCTTGCAGCGCCTCGGCCGGTGCGCCGGCGGCGGCGGTGCGCAACACGATGCCGCCCTCCAGCAGCCGGCTGACGTGACCGGCCAGGCGTTCGCGCTCGGACTCGCCGTCGATGCGCCGCGAGAAACTGACGCCCGAGCCGAGCGGGTGATAGACCAGATAGCGGCCCGAGACGGCGATGTTCATGCTGAGCCGCGGGCCCTTGCCGCTGTCGCTTTCGCCGCGCACCTGCACCAGTACCGGCGCGCCGGCAGGCGGCCAGCCATCGATTCCGGCGCGATCCTCGGCCCGCAGGAAACCTGAACGGCCGGTGCCGATATCCACAAAAGCGGCATCGAGGTCGGCCATCACGCGCTCGAGCCGGCCGAGATAGACGCCGTCGACCGGCGACGGCCGATCGCGTCGCGCGACCTGCAGCTCGACGAGGCGGCCTTCCGCCGTGAGCGCCATCAGGAAGGCGCGCGGCAGGACCTGGCAGATCAGGCGGTCAATCCGGCTCATCGCAGCGCTTTGAGGAGGGCGGCCGTCTCGAATAGCGGCAGCCCGACGACATTGCTGTAGGAACCCGAGACGAAGGCGACGAACGACGCAGCCCGTCCCTGGATGGCATAGCCGCCCGCCTTGCCCTGCCATTCACCACTCTGCACGTAGGCCTCGATCTCACTCTTCTCCAGGCGCTTGAAACGCACCGCCGTCTCGACCAGGCGCGTGCGCACCTTGCCGGCACGGCCGATCGCGATGCCTCCCAGCACCTTGTGCCGGCGGCCGGAGAGCAGCGCCAGGCAATCGCGCGCCTCGGCTTCGGACTCCGCCTTGGGCAGGATGCGCCGCCCGACCGCGACCACGCTATCGGCCGCCAGAACGGTCGCCTGAGGATGGCGCGGCATCACGGCAGCGAGCTTGGCCTGGGCCATGCGCAACGCATAGGCACGCGGGGTCTCGCGCGGCCGGGGCGTCTCATCGGCATTGGCAGGATCGATCGCGTCGGGCTCCAGGCCGATCTGCCGCAGCAGGGCCAGCCGGCGCGGCGAGGCGGACGCCAGGACGAGCAATGCCTACTTGAAGCGGAAAGTGATGCGGCCCTTGGTCAGGTCATAGGGCGTCATCTCGACGGTGACGCGGTCGCCTGCCAGCACGCGGATGCGGTTCTTGCGCATCTTGCCCGAGGTGTGGGCGAGGATCGTATGGTCGTTGTCGAGCTTGACGCGAAACATCGCGTTGGGCAGCAACTCGGCCACCACGCCGTTGAACTCGATCAGGTCTTCCTTGGCCATCCGGCCTCCGAAAAGGGGTAAAAAGGAGCGAAGCGGCCGGGAAAATGGGCTTGGTTCGGGGGTTAGTCAACGCCTGCCGTGCTTTGTCCCCGGCTCTGACCCCAAATCGGGCCGCATCCCGGAGCGCGACCTCGCCATTGGAGCCCTCGACGGACGTAGCCGCATGAGGCAGGGTCGCCGGCGAGAAACGAATTTCGGAGGCTGGCCGGCAGTGCGGCAGCTGTTCTTCGGTTTCGACGGCCGGATCGGTCGCGGCACCTTCTGGGCTGTCCAGATTCCGGTGCTGGTCCTGTTCTGGCTCTATGCCATGCGCGTCGATCCGCTGCTCGCCCGCTGGTTTCCGTACAGCGTGTTCGAGGGGCTGACGGTCGCCCTGGTGCTGGCGGCGCCGCTGATCTGGGTGCAGACCGCGATCGTGATAAAACGCTGCCACGACCGCGGCAAGTCGGGCTTCTGGGCGCTGCTGCTGTTCATCCCCGTATTCGGCCTGCTGTGGCTGCTGGTCGATTGCGGCCTGCTGCCGCCGGCCGAAAAGGTCTAGATCGTCGGACCCGAAGGAGCACCGAAGCGGGTCTTGAGCCGCGCGAGGATGATGTCGCGGGTGCGCCGATAGGACTCGAGGCGAATTTCGCGCGAGCCTTCGGCGGCGCTGGGATCGGGGACCGGCCAGTATTCGACGTCGGTCGAGGCACTGCGGGTGAATTCCAGCGCGCTGTGATGCGCTTCGGGCGACAGCGTCACGATGAGGGCGAACGAGCTCGGGTCGATGTCGTCGAAAGACTTGCCGTGGTGGCGGTGCAGGTCGATGCCGATCTCGTCGAGTACCGCGACGACGAAGCTGTCGAGCTCCGCCGGTTGAACGCCCACCGAATCGAGATAGGCCGCGTGGCCGTACAGCCGCTTCGCCATTGCCTCCGCCATCGGCGAGCGGATGGCGTTGTGGTTGCACGCGAACAGCACGCTGGACGGCAGGCCGGTCATGCCTTGATGTGCAGGGCGCAAATCAGGGTGAAGAGCCGCCGCGCGGTGTCGAGGTCGACCTCGATCTTGCCGGCGAGCCGCTCGCGCAGCAGCTCCGAGCCCTCGTTGTGCAGGCCGCGCCGGCCCATGTCGAGCGCCTCGATCTGCGAGGGGCTGAGCTTCTTGATGGCCGCGTAGTAACTCTCGCAGATGAGGAAGTAATCCTTCACCACCTTCCTGAACGGAGTCAACGACAGGATGATGTCGCGCAGCTTGCGGTCGTCCCTGGCGTGCACGCCGAACACCAGGCGCTGCTCGAAAATGCCGATATGCAGCTTGTACGGGCCGGGCTCGCCCTCGACCAGGCAGAAGTCGTTCTCCTCCAGCAGGTCGAACAGCGCGACGGCCCGCTCGTGCTCGACCTCGGGTGTGCGCCGCGCCACCGACTCCTCATCGAGGGCGATGTCGATGATGCGCCGCGCCTGGGAGGGAGCCGCGGGCATGATTCAGCGGCGGTTCAGCCGGATCGACACCGAGCGGCCGTGGGCGTCGAGGCCCTCGGCCTCGGCCAGGACCAGCGCCGCAGGACCGAGCGCCGCCAGCGACTGCGGCGTGCACGACACGATCGAGGTGCGCTTCAGGAAATCGGCCACGCCCAGGCCGCCGGAGAAGCGCGCCGCGCGCGAGGTCGGCAGTACATGGTTGGTGCCGGCGACATAGTCGCCGATTGCCTCGGGCGTGTGGCGGCCGATGAAGATGGCGCCGGCGTGCGCGATCTTCTCGCTCAGCGCCTCTGCCGGCCCTGCTTCCATCGCCAGCTCGACATGCTCGGCGGCGATCCGGTCGACGATCGGCGCGCAAGCGCCGAGCTCGCGCACCAGGACGATGCAGCCATTGTCGCGCCAGCTTGCTCCGGCGATCTCGGCGCGCGGCATCGCCCCGAGCTGGGCATCGACCGCCGCCGCGACCCGGTCGGCGAACGCGGCATCGTCGGCAATCAGCACCGATTGCGACGAAGCATCATGCTCGGCCTGCGACAGCAGATCGGCGGCGATCCAGGCGGGATCGTTATGCCGATCGGCGACCACCAGGATCTCCGATGGGCCGGCGATCAGGTCGATGCCGACCTGGCCGAACACGCGGCGCTTGGCGGCGGCGACATAGGCATTGCCCGGACCGGTGATCTTGTCGACCGGCTTCATCGACTGCGTGCCGTAGGCGAGCGCGGCGACCGCCTGGGCGCCGCCGATGCGCCAGACCTCGTCGGCGCCGGCGATCTCGGCCGCCAGCATGACGAGCGGATTGAGGACACCGTTCGGTGTCGGCACCACCATGACGATGCGCTTCACGCCCGCGACCTTGGCCGGCACGATGTTCATCAGCACCGACGACGGGTATGCCGCCGTGCCGCCGGGGACGTAGACGCCTACCGAATCGATCGGCCGATACCGTGCGCCGAGCCGCGTGCCGGTCGCGTCGGTGAAATCGACATCGCGCGGCAGCAGGGCGCGATGGAAATCCTCGATGCGCCTGGCGGCGAAGCCCAGCGCCTCGCGCTGCGCCGCCTGCACCTCTCCGGCGGCCGCGCGTCGCCGGGCATCGGAGATGCGAAGGCCCTCGGCATCCGTCTCGACATGATCGAACTTGCGCGTGTAGTCGACCAGGGCCGCGTCGCCGCGCGTCCGCACGTCGGCGATGATTTCGGCGACGACGCGGTCGACATTCTCGTCGGCTTCACGGTTGCGGCCGAGGAACGCCGAGAACTCCCGTTCGAAACCCGGCGCCGAGGCGTCGAGCCTAAGCGGCACGGCGCACCTCGCGAAAACGATCGACCCACCCGCCGACCCTCTCCGGCTGCGTCTTCAGGGCGGCACGATTGACGATGAAGCGCGAGGTCACGTCGGCGATGTGCTCGATCTCGACCAGGCCGTTGTCGCGCAGGGTCCTGCCGCTATCGACCAGGTCGACGATGCGATGGCTGAGGCCGAGCGAGGGTGCGAGCTCCATCGCGCCCGAGAGCTTGACGCACTCCGCCTGCACGCCGCGCGCGGCGAAATGACGGCGCGTCACCTCGGGATACTTGGTCGCGATGCGCACATGGCTCCAGCGCCGGGGATCGTCGCTGCCCGCCATCTCGACGGGCTCGGCGACCGCCAGCCGGCACTTGCCGATGCCGAGGTCGATCGGCGCATAGATCTCGGGGTAGTCGAATTCCATCAGCACGTCGGAGCCGGCGATGCCGAGATGCGCCGCGCCGAACGCCACGAAGGTCGCGACGTCGAATGAGCGCACACGGATGATGTCGAGATCGGGATGATTGGTCGTGAAGCGCAGCAGGCGCGAGTCGGGGTCGCCGAACGCCGGCTCCGGCTCGATCCTGGCCGCCGCCAGAAGTGGCCCGGCCTCCTTCAGGATCCGGCCCTTCGGCAGGGCCAGTATCAGCTTCTCGTTGGCTTCGCTACGCACGACAGAGCTCCAGAACGCGAACGCCCGCCCCGGGTCCGGTCCGTCGGGTCGTGTACCACGACCTAGTCGGCCGGATGGGCGGGCTTCCACGGGGTGGGCCAAGGCTCCCCGACATCCCCCAAATGGCATGCAAGCCGGTCGATTTCCAGCCGTATGGCGCGGTCGGCGGCGAAGCGCAGTACCACCAGACCGGGCTTATCCAGACCCACGGTCAGCAGTTCGAGCACTCGGTCAGGCTCCTGAAGCGGGATCCTGTGATGGTGGACCGCCCGCACCGCGTTGAAAACCAAGGCGGAATGGGTCCGCCAGTAGGCCGTCTCGACGGTCGCATCGGCCTCCCAGCAGAAGCGGTTGAGCAGCAGAACAAAACGGTTCTCGCCGGCAAAAAACGCGCAGTCGCGCACCGCCACCAGCGAATCCTGCACGGCCGCCGAGATCACACTGAGATCGTCGGCGTCCAGGGCCGAGAGCTTGAGCCTGTCCATTCGGGCCGAATGGATACAGGCTCGCAGGCTGCAGGATCAATAGAGCATATTCCGTCCGGCTGGAATCGGCCGGACGGACAACCTATTGAAAGCTCACATCTAGCTACGGGCCATCCGGACCGGAATGCGCAGGTAGCTGGTGCCGTTGGGGTCGGGCGGCGGCAGATGGCCGGCCCGGATGTTCACCTGCACCGACGGCAGCAGCAGGACCGGCGCGGCCAACGTAGCATCCCGCTTGCGCCGCATGCTGACGAAAGACTCTTCATCGACACCGTCGCGGGACGTGAACGTTCCGGGCGCGCTCCTCTCTTACGGTCGTCTCCCAGGCATAGCGGTCGCGGCCGGGCGCCTTGTAGTCGTGGCACATGAAAAGACGCGTCTCGGCCGGCAGCGACAGCAACCGGCGGATCGATTGGTAGAGCCGATGGGCGTCTCCGCCCGGGAAGTCGGCGCGGGCGGTACCGTAGTCGGGCATGAAGATCGTGTCGCCGACGAACACCGCATCGCCGACGCGGTAGGCGACGTCGGCCGGCGTGTGCCCCGGCAGATGCATGACTTCGATCTCGAGGCTGCCGAGCGGCAGCACCTCGCCGTCGCGCAGCAATCGATCGAACTCGCGGCCCTCGCCGCTCACGTCTTCGGCGCCGAACACCGGCTTGAAGATCCGCTGGACCTCCTTGATGCGCTCGCCGATCGCCACCCGCGCGCCGGTCTTCGCCTTGATGTGCGGCGCCGCGGTCAGGTGGTCGGCATGGGCGTGCGTCTCCAGCACCCAGTCGACCTGTACGCCGCGCTCGCGCGCCCTGGCGATCACCCGGTCGGCCGAGACGGTCGACGCCTTGCCGGATCGATGGTCGTAGTCGAGCACCGGGTCGACGACGGCCGCACGGCGCTGCGCGGGATCGCTCACCAGGTAGGTGATGGTGAACGTAGCCTCGTCGAAGAAGGCATCGATGACGGCTTTGTCGGACATGGCGCAGCTCCCGGGTCCTTGACTATGTATTAGTTATAACTAATTTAGCAATGTCTACTGTTGTGAAAGCGAATGACCAGAACCATTCCTGTGCGCACGTCGCGTGACCTCGAGGCCAGAACCGGCCGGGTCGTCGCCTGATGCTCGCCGCACTGCCGGCCGGCCTCGCCATCGCCTCGGGCGGCCTGATCGGCCTGGTGCTGGGACTGATCGGCGGCGGCGGGTCCATCCTCGCCGTGCCGCTGCTGGTCTATGCCGTCGGCATGGCCTCGCCTCATGCCGCCATCGGCACCGCCGCCGTGGCAGTCGCGGTGAATGCCGCAGCAAGCCTTGGCCTGCACGCCCGCCGCGGCAAGATTCGCTGGCCGTGCGCCATCGTGTTCAGCCTCGCCGGCATCGCCGGCGCCCTGGCAGGCGCCGCGCTCGGCAAGGCGATCGACGGCCAGAAGCTGCTGGCCGCGTTCGGCCTGCTGATGGTGCTGGTCGGCCTGATGATGCTGCAACCCAGGCGCATTGGCTCACAGGCCTCGCCCTGGCTGTCCTGGCAGACCGCGCCGCACCTGCTGCCGCGGCTCGCCGGACTCGGCGCCGGCATCGGTCTGCTGTCGGGCGTGTTCGGCATCGGCGGCGGCTTCCTGATCGTGCCCGGCCTGATGCTGGCGGCGCGTATGCCGCTCGCCGAGGCCGCGAGCGCCTCGCTGGTCGCCGTCACAGCCTTCGGCCTCGCCTCCGCCTCGAGCTACGCCTGGTCGAACCTGGTCGACTGGCCGATCGCCGGGCTGCTGATGGCCGGTGGTGCTGCCGGCGCCATCGCCGGCACCCGGCTCAACACGCTGCTGTCACGGCGCAAGGATGCTCTGACGCGCGTGTTCGCGGGCTTCGTCATCACCGCGGGTCTCTATGTCAGCGGCCGCGGGATGATGACGCTGCTGGCCTGAACCTCAGCCCCGCAGCCGCTCGATGTCGGCGCCGCAGGCGGCAAGCTTCTCCTCGAGCCGCTCGTAGCCGCGGTCGAGGTGATAGACGCGGTGCAGCGTCGTCTCGCCCTCGGCCGCGAGGCCGGCGATGGCGAGCGACACCGAGGCGCGCAGGTCGGTCGCCATGACGTCGGCGCCGCGCAGCCGCGGCACGCCGCGCACCAGGGCGGACTCGTGATGGATGGTGACGTTGGCGCCCATGCGCATCAGCTCGGGGACATGCATGAAACGGCTTTCGAAGATCGTCTCCGTGATCATCGACGCGCCCTCGGCCCGCGTCATCAGCGCCATCATCTGCGCCTGCAGGTCGGTCGGGAAGCCGGGATAGGGCTCGGTCATGACGTCGACGCCGTGCAGGCCGTTGGCGCGCGTCACGCGGAACCCGCGATTGGTCTTGTCGAGCACCACGCCGGCCGCGCGCAGCGACTGACCCGCCGCCTCCATCAGGTCGAGCCGGCCGCCGACCAGCTCGACATCACCCGAGGTGATGGCGATCGCCATGGCGTAGGTGCCGGTCTCGATGCGGTCGGGGATCACCGCGTGAGTGGCGGCCTTGAGCTGCTGCACGCCCTCGATGGTGAGCGTCTCGGTGCCGATGCCGGCGATCGGCACACCCATCTTGACGAGGCACTCGGCGAGATCGCCGATCTCGGGCTCGCGCGCGGCGTTGGCGAGCACCGTGGTGCCCCTGGCGAGCGCCGCCGCCATCATCAGGTTCTCGGTCGCGCCGACCGATACTTTCGGAAAGGTGTAGTGCGCGCCCTTCAGGCCCTTGGGCGCCTTCGCGACCATGTAGCCGCCGTCGATCTCGATCTCCGCGCCCATCGCCCTGAGGCCGGCGATGTGCAGGTCGACCGGCCGCGCGCCGATCGCGCAGCCGCCGGGCAGCGACACCCGCGCCTCGCCCTCACGCGCCACCAGCGCGCCCAGCACCAGCACCGAGGCGCGCATCTTGCGCACGATGTCGTAGGGCGCGGTGGTCGAGGTGATCTTTCCGGCCTGCAGGGTGAGCGTCGTGCCGTGGCTGTGGCCGTTCTCGCCCGGCGCGGCGCTGATTTCGACGCCGTGCTGCTTCAGCAGCGCGATCATCGTGGTGATGTCGGCCAGCCGCGGCACGTTCTTCAGGGTGAGCGGCTTGTCGGTCAGCATCGCCGCCACCATCAACGGCAGGCAGGCGTTCTTCGAGCCCGACACGACGATCTCGCCCTTGAGCTGCTTGCCGCCTTTGATCCGGATGCGATCCATGAGGGTGGGGATTCCTTAGATCTTCGGTAAAGTCACGCCGCGCTGGCCCTGGTATTTTCCGGCCTTGTCGCGGTAGGAAACCTCGCAGGGTTCGTTGCCCTGAAGGAACAGGAACTGGCAGGCGCCTTCGTTGGCGTAGATTTTCGCCGGCAAGGGCGTGGTGTTGGAGAACTCGAGCGTGACGTGGCCCTCCCACTCCGGCTCGAGCGGCGTGACATTCACGATGATGCCGCAGCGCGCGTAGGTCGACTTGCCGACGCAGATCACCAGCACGTCGCGCGGGATGCGGAAATACTCGATCGTGCGGGCGAGCGCAAAGGAGTTGGGCGGGATGATGCAGACGTCGGTGGTACGGTCGACGAAGCTGTTCTCGGCGAAGTTCTTCGGATCGACCACCGCCGAATCGACGTTGGTGAAGATCTTGAAGTCGGTGCCGACGCGCGCATCGTAGCCGTAGGAGGAGAGACCATAGGAGATGATGCCGTCGCGCTTCTGGGCATCGACGAAGGGCTCGATCATGCCCTTCTCCTGCGCCATGCGGCGGATCCAGCGGTCGGAGAGAATGGCCATTCTTGTCTTGTCCGGGAGGGGTCCTAGGCTTCTAGACGAGCGGGCGGAACCGCTCAACCGGACTCCTTCCGGCTAGCGGGGAAACCTGTCGAGGCTGCGACGTGCTTGTTGGCGCATTCCCGGGCCGATGACGGCAAGCATACGGCCGGTCATGGCTTTTCCTTTTCCTTCCCTGCCCTCTTGGCCTGCTCCTTCGCCTCCGCCTGGGAGCGGGCCTGAAGCTTGCGGCGCTTGAGGTTTTCCCGCAGGGCGGCAGCCAAGCGCTCCGCCCGCTCGTCCTTGGGATCCGGCGATTTGACTGAGGCAGTCATGCCGCAAGGATACACCATTCGCCGAGCCCCTGCCCCGGCCGAGTGACCGCCTCCACGAACCGCTGCTTCATCCGGCCCGGATGTCGCGTGGCTGATGAGCGAAGCGGCATCGTCCGTGTCACGTGCGATACACTCCGGGCGTCGACGCTCGAATCGGCAGGCGTTACCCTTCTTCGAATGCTCGATTTCGGCCACGGCTGGCCCTGGATCGGCCTCGGCGCCGCGGGACTGCTGTTCGTTCTCCTGACCACCGATGCGCTGCGGACGAATCGCTCGATCTCGCGCTGGCGCGACATCGGCTGGCTGACCTGGGCCGCGGTCTGCGCCTACCTCCTGCACCAGTTCGAGGAGCATGGCATCGACGCCCAGGACAGGGCCTATGCCTTCCGCGGCTTCCTGTGCGGCCAGATCGGATTCGCCGACGCCGGCACCTGTCCTGTGCCGGTCCCGTTCATCACCGCGGTCAATATCGCCGCCGTCTGGGTGGCCGGCCCGCTGTCCGCACTGCTGGCGGCGCGCTGGCCGGTGATCGGCCTCAGCTTCTTCGCCATCCCGGCGACCAACCTGTTCGCCCACGCCGTGCCGGCACTCACCTCGCAGAGCTACAACCCGGGCCTCCTGACGGCACTCGCGCTCTTCCTGCCATTGTCGCTGCTCGCCTTCGCGGCGGCGATCACGCGCTACCATCTCGGCGTGCGCGCCCTGCTCGCGACCCTGTTCGCCGGCGCCGTCGTGCACGCGATCCTGATGGGATCGCTGATGTCCTACGTGAACGGCCGCTTCGGCCTCGAGACCCTGCTGCTGTTCCAGATCGCCAATCCGCTGCTGGCGATGCTGCTGGTGGTGATCCTGTCGGGCCGGCGCGTGGTGCGCCGCTTCGCGACCTAGCGCCGGAAACTTCCCACGACTTCCCACCCGCGTGGGAAGCCTTCGATGCCGATGGTACAAGGGTTTTGGGCGATTCTTCCCACCTTCCTGCTACCCTCTCCTTTGTCATTCCCTGTGGATAAGCTCACGCCCTATGCGGCGAGCTCCCGGGCCATCTCCGCCGGCACTTTCACCGGCATGTCGAGCAGCATCTGGGCGAAGGCCTTGGCCAGCGGGTCGGCCTTGAGCGAGGCCATGCCGCCGCCGCCCAACGCTTGGCGTAGCAGGAAATTGAAGCCGCCGATGCCGGGCAGTCGCCAGCGCGTCACCTTGCCGTTGATGCGATGGGCGAAGTACTGCGCCACCGCCTCCTCCGTCACCTCGGACTCGAGGATCGGCACGTACTCCGGCTTGCGGGCGAAGATGCCGATATTGGCGTTATCGCCCTTGTCCCCCGAGCGGCCGTAGGCCAGCGAGACCAACGGCACGGTCTTGGTCGCGCCCACAGCCTTCGACGGCGCGGGCGGCGCCTCGACCGGCAATTGCGCCGATGTGAAGCCGCCCGAACGGGCGCCCTCTTGCATTGGGATCTGGCGGCCATCGAGGTCGATCGTCACCGGCACCTGCGTCTTGGGCACCAGGCAGGAGAACATCCGGATCACCGGCGTCGCCGACGCGCGGCCGGCGCCGAAGCTGCCGGTCATGCCGACCACGCCCCCGGTCGACATCGGTGCGATCTCGCGCCCGAGCAGCCCGAGGGCCTCCTTGCTGTCGTGCTTGGCGGCGATCTTGACCACGACCTCGCGGCTGTCGGCCGTGCGCGCGTGCGGGCCGTAGGTCGCCTCGCCGCCGATCACCTCGATGCTGACATCGCGATAGTCGGGCCAGCCCTTTTCGGCGAACACGCGGCGCGTCTTCTTGATGATCGATTCGGCGCTGTGCCTGCCCTTGGCGACCGCCTCGCGGCCGCCCAGCATGAAAATGGTCGAGAGCTTGTAGCCGTCTGGAAACGTCGTGGAGACCTTGTAGGTGTCGGTCGCGGGCCGCCCCTTCGCGCCCGAGACGCGCACGCGATCCTTGCCGACCTGCTCGTAGCGCGCCCCGGTGAAGTCGCAGACCACGTCCGGCACGATGTAGGCGCGCGGATCGCCGATCTCGTAGAGCATCTGCTCGGCCACGGTCGCGGGCGTGATCAGGCCGCCGGTGCCGTCGGGCTTGCCGAGCACGAAGCTGCCGTCGCTCTCCACTTCGGCGACCGGGAAGCCCATGTCGTCGTAGCCCTGCACCAGCCGCCAGTCGGTGAAGTTGCCACCGTTGCACTGCGCACCGCATTCGATGATGTGGCCGCACAGGGTGCCGGCCGCGAGCTTGTCGTGGTCGTCCATGCTCCAGCCGAATTCATGAATCAGCGCGCCCAAGGTCACCGCCGAATCGACGCAACGGCCGGTGATCACCACATCGGCGCCCTCGGCCAGCGCCCGCGCGATCGGGAAACCGCCGAGATAGGCGTTCATGCTGGCGATGCGCCTGGGCAACTCGGCGCCGGCGTCCATCTCGCGGATATCGAGCTTGCGCAGCTCCTCGGCGCGCGGCTGCAGGTCGTCGCCCAGCACCAGCGCGACCTTCAGCGTCACGCCCGCCGCCTCGCACGCCTTGAGCACGGCGTCGCGGCAGGCCTGCGGGTTCACGCCGCCGGCGTTGGTGATGACCTTGATCTTCTTGTCGGCGATCTCTTTCGCGAGCGGCCCGAACACGCTGACGAAGTCCGTGGCGTAGCCGGCCTGCGGGTTGCGCAGCTTCTGCGCGGCCAGGATCGACATCGTGACCTCGGCAAGATAGTCGCTCACCAGGTAGTCGATGTTGCCGTTGCGGACGAGCTGGGCGGCGGCGGTCTCGGTGTCGCCCCAGAAGCCGGAATGGCAGCCGATGCGGACAGTCTTCATGCTCACCCCTTCCGCTTGCGGTTGACGAAGGCGGTCATGCGCTCGAGATGCTCGGCGTCGGCGACCGACTCCGCCATCGCGTCGATGCCCGCCTGGATGCCTTCGTCGATCGACAGCCGCTCCCAGCGCCGCATCAGCCGCTTCTGCGCCCGCAATGCCTTGGGCGTCGCCTCGACGATCGACGTGACGCAACGCTCGACCGCCTCGTCGAGCCCGGCCTCCGGCACGACCTGCTCGACCAGGCCCCAACGGTCGGCAGTGGCAGCGTCGATGTTCTCCGCGGTCAGCAGCAGCCAGGAGGTGCGGCCCCAGCCGATCAGGCGCGGCAGCAATGCCGCCTCGACGACGGACGGCAGGCCCACCTTTACTTCCGGCATGCCGAACCAGGCCGTGTCGGCGGCGATGCGGAGGTCGCACGACACCGCAACCTCGAGCCCGGCGCCCAAGGTGTAGCCCTCGGCCTTGCAGATCACCGGCACGGGCACGTCGCGAATCGCCTGGCAGAGCTTGTGGATCTGGGTGAGGAAGCGGCGCCCGTCCTCGGGATGCTTCATCGTCGTCATGTGGTTGATGTCGGCACCGCCGATGAAGGCCCGCCCGCCGGCGCCGGAGAACACCACGCAACGCAGATCGTCCTCGCGCGCCAGGCCGAGGAAGGCCTCGGTCAGGTCGAGCAGCGCCGGCGGATTCACCGCATTCAGCTTGCGTGCATTGTCGTACACAACTCGCGCGACCGTGCCGCCAGGACGGCGATCCCAGGAAATGTCGACCTTGTGGGCGCCCGCCATGACGTTTCGCTCCGTGACGCTTCTGGTTTGCCGGAAGTTCTTCTATTAGAGCATCGAAATGCCCGATTCCATCGACTTGGCCCGCTACTCGGTCTTCACGCCGCCCGACCCATTCGAGGACCATGTCGGTCCCTTCTATTTCCGGATCGACGGCGACGCCTCGAAGGCCGGATCGGTGCATTGCGTGCTGCCGACCGAGGCGCGGCACGGCAACTATCGCGGCGGCGTGCATGGCGGCGCCATCCTGACCTTCGCCGACTATGCATTGTGCCTGGTCGCGGGCCGCGCCGCCGACGGCGGCACCAACACCTCGTTCGCCATGACGGTCAGCATCGCGGTCGAGTTCCTGAGCGCCGGCCGGACCGGCGCGCCGCTCGAGGCGACCGGCGAGCCCTTGCAGGTCACCGGCCGCCTGGCCTTCGCGCGCGGCAGTGTCACCCAGCAGGGCAAGACCATCGCCCTGTGGTCGGGCGTGGTGCGCCATGTGGCGCGCACCAAGGTGATGGGCCGCAAGGAACAGGCGGCGGCTGTCGCGACGCCCTTGGCGCAGATCGGACCGCAGGCCGTGCCGGACGGCTTCGAGCTCCTGTCCAACGCCAGCGTCTACTCGCGCCATATCGGCCCTTCCTATGCCCGCAAGGAAGTCGACGGCGCGACGCTGATCCAGCCGACCCTGCCGCACATGTGCAACTCGGGCGGCGTGCTGCACGGCGGCTACATGATGAGCTTCGCCGATTCGGCGGTGACGCGCGCCGCCGGCATCGTCACCGGCATGGCGCCCAGCACCGTCTCGTTCGCCGCCGAGTTCCTGTCGGCGGGCGATGCGAACTCGCCGCTGATCACCCGCGTCGAAGTCCCGCGCCACGGCAAGGCGCTCGCCTTCCTGCGCGGCCTGCTGGAGCAGAACGGCAAGCCCCTGCTGTCGTACTCGGCGACGATCTTCCTGCGGCCAAAGGCGTAGCCCTTCTTTCTCCTCTCCCCCACCAAGTGGAGAAGAATAACGATCAAAGAGGTTCGCTTGGCAGGCCGGCCTGGTCGGCGACGCGCAGGACCTCGCCGCGCAGGCGGTCGTGGAGACGGCGCACAGTCGGCATGTCCTTGGCCTTGGCGGCGCGTTCGATCGCTTCGGAGAGATCGCGCAAGGGCGCGGCGCCGATCATGCCGGAGGCGCCCTTCAGCCGGTGCGCCGAGCGCGCGATCGTGGCGGCGTCGTCGGTCGCGGCGATCTCGCGCGTGACGTCGCGCGCGGTGTCGTAGAACTCGCGCTCGACGGCGGCGATCGTGCCGGGGTCGTTGCCGAACAGCTCGACCAGCTTGTCTCGGTCGTAGGCCTTCACGCCGCCCGCTCCACCCGCGCGTCCTTCAGCCAGATGTCCAGCGTGGCGCGCAGCTCCTCGATGCCGACCGGCTTGGTCACCAGCCCGTCCATGCCGACCTCGCGCGTGCGGGCCTCATGGTCCTCCAGGGCGCTCGCCGTGATGGCGAGGATGGGCGTGCGCTGCAGCCGGGCCTCGCGCTCGCGGAAGCGGATGCGGCGGGCGAGGTCGAAGCCGTCCATGCCCGGCATCTGCAGGTCGGCCAGCACCAGGTCGTAGTGGCCGCGTCGCATCAGCTCGAGCGCCTCCTCGCCGCCCGCCGCCGTGTCGGTCGCGGCGGCGCCGGCCAGCTCGAGCTGGCGGGCGAGGATGCGCCGGTTGACCGGGTTGTCGTCGACCACCAGCACGCGGCCGCCGAGCTGCGGTTTCGCCGTTGTCGGCTGGACCGGCGCTTCCGCCAGGCCGCGGCCGAAGGCGCGGGCAACGGCGCGGACCAGCGCATCTCGCCGCCACGGGCGCGCCAGGCCCGCCTCGCTGCCCGGCGCATCGAGCATCGGCACCGCATTGGCGTTGGAGCCCAGCGGCCGGATACCGAGGAAGGCACCGGTCGTCTCGGCCACGACCCGGGCGCCTGCGTCTTCGAGATACCGTGCGATCGCCCGTGCCTCCTCGGCATCCGGCAGCGACAATACCAGCGAGAGACCGTCGAGCGGCCGCACGTCCGGCGCCACTTCGGACGCCGGATCGAGCGGCACGGTGACGCTGAAAGTCGAGCCGATGCCGATCGTGCTGTCGGCCGTGACGCTGCCGCCCATGGCTTCGGCGAGGCGCCGCACGATGGAGAGGCCAAGGCCGGTGCCCCCGAAGCGGCGCGTCGTCGTGCTGTCGGCCTGCACGAACGGCTGGAACAGCCGCTCGCGCTGCTCCTCGGTAAGGCCGATGCCGCTGTCGGCGACCTTGATGCAGAGCGCCGACCCGGCGCGCTCGAGCGACAGGCGCACCGAGCCTTTCTCGGTGAACTTGAGCGCATTGCCGAGCAGGTTGAAAAGGATCTGGCGCAGCCGCAGGGGATCGCCCATCACCCGCTCCGGCACGTCGGCCGCGACATAGGCCGCGAGCTTCAGCCCCTTGGCGGCGGCTTGCGGCGACAGCGCCTCGGCCACGCTTTCGATCAGCTCGACGGTCGACAGCTCGATGCGCTCGAGCTCGAGGCGGCCGGCCTCGATCTTCGAGAAGTCGAGGATGTCGTCGATGATGCGCAGCAGCGCCGATGCCGAGTAGCGGATGGTAGCGAGCGATTCGCGCTGCTCCGGCGAGAGCGGCGTGTGGGCGAGGATATCGACCATGCCCAGCACGCCGTTCATCGGCGTGCGGATCTCGTGGCTCACCGTGGCCAGGAAGGTCGACTTCGCCTGGTTCGCCTTCTCGGCCTCCTGCTGGGCGGCGGTGGCGGCGGAGCGGGCCTCATGCTCCTCGTCGTAGGCGACCTGCAGGCGACGGGCGAGCTCTTCCTTCTGATAGGCCAACGCGATGTTGTCGTACTGCCAGCGATGGACGTCGCGCACGTAGGCCATCAGGTGGCCGACATAGGCACCGCCGGCGATCCCGACCAGCTTGTAGAAGGGGTCGACCGAGATCAGCAACACGAGCAGCAGCGGCGCCGTGGTCGCGATCGCAAAAGCATAGAAGGTCGGCGGATGCGCCGAGCGGATCGGCACTGCCGTCGTGATGGTCGCCAGCAGCACCAGTCCCAGCAGCATGCGCTGCAGCTCGTAGTCCTTCGACGCGAGCAGGAAACCGGCAGTGCCCCAGCATGCGCCGGCCAGGAACGAGAGTCCGGCGAACCACCAGCCCCAGCGCATCACGTCCTTGTCCGACGGATCGGCCATGGCGAAGTTGCGGCGCAGGACGTCGAACGCGACGGTCACCGCGAGATGCGCGACGAACGGCGCGATCAGCTCGCTGAGATCGATCTGCCGCCAGTAGATCGCGGCGATCACCGGCCACAGCACGAACGAGAAGTAACGCGACTGGTGCGAGCCGTCGAACAGGCGGCGGATCAGCTCCGCGCGGACGAACAGATCCTGTCGTGGATCGACGGCGCCGGAGGGGCCTGTGGATGAATCGGGGGCGAGAGACATGGGGTCATCGTCTCAAAAAAGGGATGGTAACCAACTAATGGTGATATGACAGAAAGAAACGCCTATTACTGTATCAAGAATCTCAAGAAAGAGCTATAAATTGTTGCAAAAGCTTGCTATTTTGTCAGCCATTAAGACTCATTTATTTTCGGATGATAGCCATGCAACAGCCTTCGGTTCTTCTGGTCGAGGACGACGCATTTCAGCGCAAGGCGGCCGAGACCTATCTCACCAATCACGATCTACGGGTTATCGCAGTCGAGAACGGGGCCCAGATGCGACGCCAGGTGTCGCGGGCGATGCCCGATCTGGTGCTGCTCGACATCCAGCTGCCGGGTCAGGATGACGGGTTCGCGCTGGCCCGCTGGCTGCGGGAGAGCAGCACGCGGGTCGGCATCATCATGCTGACCGCGGCGGGCGATTCGGTCGACAAGGTGCTCGGCCTGGAAAGCGGCGCCGACGACTATGTCTCCAAGCCCTACGAGCCGCGCGAACTGCTGGCGCGCTGCAAGAGCGTGCTGCGCCGCTCGGTCAACAAGGCGACGCCGCCGCGGCTCGAACGGGTGCGCATGGGCGCCCACACGCTCGACCTCTCCAAGCGCGGCCTGAACGACGATGCCGGCAACGACGTGCCGGTGACGGCGGGCGAGTTCGACCTGTTGAAGCTGTTCGCCGAGAATCCCAACCGGCCGCTCAGCCGCGACTGGCTGCTCGAGACCACCAGCCATCGCCAGCGCGATCCGTTCGACCGGGCGATCGACCTGCGCATCACCCGCATCCGTCGCAAGATCGAGCCCTCGCCCGACAAGCCGACGGTGATTCGCACGGTGCGTGGCGTCGGCTATATGTTCGTGCCGCCCGCCGAATGAGTGTATGACTGCGGGCTGTCCCCTCTGGGAACGGGCCCGTAGTTCAGTGGTTAGAACGAGCCGCTCATAACGGTTATGTCGCAGGTTCGAATCCTGCCGGGCCTACCAACCACTTTAGGTTTTTTTCCTCGACCTTACAAAGAGCCAGAAAGGGCCGCGAAATGCGGCCCTTTTCTCAACGTACACTCCGTCACTTCGACATGGTCGACGTTCCAATCCAGCCCGCCCGACCAACCAGTCAGCCGCTAACTCGTCTCCTGCGTCCAACGGCCTTAACGAGCGGCCTGGAGTCAATTCGATGGACAGGAGGAGTGTCGACAGGGCAGACAATCGGCGAGTAATCAGCGGCATCCTGCATGTACGGAGGAGCGGCTGCCGCTGGAAGGATTGCCCGCCGGAGTACGATCCGTACACGACGATCTACAATCGCTTCCTACGTTGGGCGGAGCGGGGCGTCTGGGAGAAGCTGTTTCCGACAGCTTTCCGCGCGCGGTCGATCGACCGGAACACAGAAGATCGATGCCACGCACGTCAATGCACCACCGATTCCACGTTTACTGAGAGCGCAATGTCATGCTCCGCACGAACTGGGCGCCCGGAGAACCGTACAGGAAGCCGTTGGCGAAGGCCGTCTGCGGATAGACGGAGGCGAGCGCACGAACGGCGTCCTCGCCCTCGCGCCGGCCGTCGAGGACCTCCCTGAAGAGCTTCGCGACGGCGACCATGTCGCAAGTCTGCGGCGAAAGACGCAAGGCGCGCACGCCGGCGGATCTCAGCGCATCCACATCGCCCGCCAGGTTGGCGCAGGTATCGGACAGGGTCTGCACGCCGTTGATCAAAAGGAAGCCCGCGCCGTCCAGCGTCCTGACCGGCAAGCCGTCGGGATCCTGTCCGCACACGAAGCGGCAGTTGTCCTTTGTGAGCTTGTGAATGCGGGCATGATAGCAGCGCGCCGAAATCGCCAGCGGCACCTTCCCGAAGGCGAAGACCTCGATGGTGGTGTCCGGCAGCGACTGCGCGATCGTGCGAATCGAGCCGAGCGGCAGTTCCGGCGGCAGGCAGATGCGGTTCGCGCCCCGACCGGCGAGGAAGGCCGCCGTTGCCTCGTTGTAGACATTGATGAACGGGCCGATCGCGTGCGGGCGGCCAGCGTACGGCGCCAGGCACGACAGGTCCTCGATTTCGGTGAGGAAGCCATCGGCCTCGGCCAACTCGGCCATCTGCCGACGCTCGCGCGGCAGCGAAACCAGCACCAGCGAGCCGAGAACGACCTCCTTGCCGCCCGCGACCAGCCGTTCGATGACCGCAGGCATGTGCCCGGCGAGGAAAGGCGCACGCTTCGAGCAGACCACTTCACCGACGACCACGCTGTCGACCGGCGCTTCGTCGGCGATGCGGAAGTAGAAGTCGCGCCAGGTCTCCGGCTGCCAGTTGAACAGCACCGGCCCGAGGGTCAGTCGCATTCGCCGACTCCGTCAGCGCCAGGTCTTGCGGTAGGCGCCGACCGTGGTGGTCTGGCCTTCCGTCATCGCCGACAGGTCGGCCCGCTCGACGGGCTCGCCCGCATCGAGCGCGGTCAGGGTGCGGCGGAAGGCGCGGACGACGCCTTCGATGTAGGCGCGGCTGCGTTGCCGGCCTTCGATCTTGAGCGCCGTCACGCCGGCGGCACGCAGGCCAGGCAACATCGTCGCCGCGTCGAGGCTGACCGGCTCCTCGAAGGTGTAGCCGGTGCCGAAGGTCGTGGAGAAGCGCCCCTTGCAGAGCGTCGGATAGGCGGCGGCTTCGTCCTTGCCGAAGACGTTGATGGTGAAGTCGCCCAGCCGCGAGACGAGACGGCCATCGCTTTCCTGATACTTGACGTGGCTCGCCGGCGAGCAGACGCCCTGCATGTTCGGCGACTGGCCGGTCGCGTAGGACGACAGCGAACAGCGTCCCTCGGCCATGACGCAGAGGCCTCCGAACACGAAGACCTCGGTCTCGCATGCCACGTCCCGGATGACGGCGGCGATCTCGGTAATGCTCAGCACGCGCGGCAGCACGACGCGCCTCACGCCGAACGTCTCGACATAGAAGCGGATCGCGTCGGCGTTGGCGGCCGCCGCCTGCACGGAGAGATGCAGGCGCTGGCCGGAATGCCGTCGCGCGGCGTAGTCGAGCAGGCCGAGATCGGCCAGGATCAGGGCGTCGGCGCCGGCATCGACGGCGTCGTCGATCGCCCGATGCCAGATCTCCAGGGCGCCGGCGCGCGCGAAGGTGTTGACGGCGACCAGCACCTTGACCTTGCGGCTGTGCGCGAAGGCGATCGCCGTGCGCAGTTCCTCGCGGCTGAAGTTCAGGCCGGGGAAGTTGCGGGCGTTGGTCTCGTCGCGGAAGCCGCAATAGACCGCGTCGGCGCCCGCCTCGACCGCCACTCGCAACGCTGCCGGCGTACCTGCGGGACAGATCAGTTCCATGCGGCGGGCCTCAGCCAATTCTGCACGAACCGCTCGGCAGGGATCTTGAACGGCCCAAGCCCGCTCAGCGCCTCACCGACCAGGTCGATCTGCGCATCGTCAATCGCATTGCGCAGCGCGAGCAGGGCCTCGATGTCGCCTTCGACATGGAGATCGCGCGAGAAGAACAGGGCGTCTCCGTCGAGCTCGCCCGAAACCAGTCCGACGAGACCGGCCAGGGGACCCGAGACGCGCACGTCGAGATCGGCCGGCAGATGCCTCACCGCCAAAACGCGCGGCCGGACCAGCCTCGGTTCTAGGACGAAGGCGAACGGCAGATCGGTCGGGCGCAATCCGAAGCGCTTGCCGGCATGGGCGCCGAGCCGCTCGAAGATGCCCGGGTGGCGGCGCCGGACGCTGTCGAGGAGCAAGGCGAGCGGCGGCTGCAACGGCAGCAACGGCAACGGCCGCATGGCCATCGCAAGCAGCGGCGGCACTTTGGAAATCGTCGAATTCGAGAGAGGCATCTGGCTTGTCCGGCCACGACGCTATACGCGCCAACCGCGACGGGCGCTTGCGCTGGATCAAAGACAGCGGCGCAGGCGCGTGCCGAGGGTCCGCCGCAATGACCCAGCCGTTCCGGCCTTTCTTTCTTCTCGCTGCCCTCGACGCGATCATCGGCGTCGCGCTGTGGCCGTCTCCGGGAAGTGCCTGGCATCGCCAGGAGCTTCTGTTCGGCATGGTGCCTGCGGTATTGGCCGGCTTTCTCCTGACCGCGTTGCCGCGCTGGACGGGCCAGCCACTCGCCTCACGCTTCGTGACACCCGCGATGCTGGTGCTGTGGTTGCCGGGCCGCGTTTTCGACGGTCCAGTGGTACCCCTGTTCATCGTGGTGCTGACCTTGATCGTCGCTTGGCATGTCTTCGCCGCCGGCGGCCGGCGCGACGTCAAAGTGGTGGCGCTTCTCGTTTTCCTGTCGGCCGGCGGCATGATCGCTGACGACCACGGAACGCGGCTGGCGCTGGCGGCGATTCTCGGCCTCGTGATGGTGCTTGGCGGTCGCATCATTCCGGCTCTGACCGCCGCCTACCTCGGCCGCGACGGACAGGCCTTCTCGTTTGCGCGGCGCGAATGGCTGGAGGCGGGGGCTGCCTGGCTTGCCGTCGTTGGGCTTTCCACCTGGGTCATGGCGCCGGGCACGAAAGCCGCGGCGATCGCCGGCGCGCTAGCTGCGGCGGGGCAGGTGGCGCGCCTGGTCCAGTGGCAGTTCTGGCGCGTGCTGCGTCGGCCCGAGTTGCTGGTCCTGCACGCGGCCTACAGCTGGATCGCCGTCGGCTTCGCGGGCGGCGGCATCCATGCCTGGACGACCGGCGCGGTCGGCCTGATGTGTCTCGGCATCATGGCGAGCATGGTGCGGCGGCAGATGCGCATGGCGTTCGAGCGTTCAACGATGATGTCGGTCGCCTTTGCCTTCGGGTTCGTCGCCGCACTCGTGCGCGCCCTGGCGGACAGCCTCGGCGGCGACCGCACGATCTGGCTTGGTCTGGCAGCCTTTGCCTGGATCGCCGCCTACCTCCTGTTCGTCGTGGCTTTCGGCCGGATCCTGCTGCGACTTGGTTCAGGATCGCCACTTCGCCGGCAGTGATCTGCCGGCCGAGCAGCTTGAGCGAGCGGAGCCGGTTGATCGCGTCTTCCCCGCCCGCCTTGGTCCGCACGCCGATCGGCGAACAGGGAATTTGACCGGAGACCGATACGTACGGGACTGGCCCCACTACCAACCAGTCGCCGGAAGCTGACGCGCCGGAGCCGCGCAGCCGGAAGGCTCCGCTGTTTCCGACGTTGTCCGGGCTGATGGGTTACATCTTCTTCCAGTCGCCCGACTGTTCGAAAGCGAAGGCGGCCCGGTAGATCGTCGGCTCCTCGAAGTGCTTGCCGACGAGCATCAGCGACACGGGCAATCCATCCGACATGCCGCACGGCACCGCCATCGCCGGATGGTGGGTGATGTCGAATGGCGCGGTGTTGGAAATCATGTTGAGTGCCCGCTCGACATAGAGTTCGCGCGGGGCGTCCGCCGGTGGCAGCGGCGTCGCCTTGATCGGCGTGGTTGGCATCATCAACAGATCGTGTTCGGCCAGCGCCTTGTCGTAGGCGGCGGTCAGAAGCCGTGTCTGGTTCATCGCCTTGCCGTAGTACCGGCTACCGTAGTGGCGGCGGATGTAGGTACCGAACATGGTGAAGAGCTTGGTGGTCTCCGACATCTCGTTGGCGCGGTTGCGCCAATTGCGGTGGAAGTCCATCAGGCTGGTGACGTAGAGGTCCGGCCGGCTGACGCCGTAGCCGTCCCCCCACATCATGGTCTGTGTCAGTCCTTCCGTCCCGATCGGCATCCAGAGGGCGGGGCCCATGAGATGCATGGGAATAGAGACCTCCTGCACCGTCGCGCCGAGTGCCTCGAGCTTCTTGGCGGCAGCTCTTACCTTGGCGTTGACGTCGGCCTCGGCGTTCGCCTGGGCAAAGCCTTCATTCACCAGCCCGATCTTCATGCCCTTGATGTCGCCCCTCAGGGCCTCGGTGTACTGGTGGGTACGCAAGCCGATCTGGCGTGGATCGTAGCCGTCCGAACCAGCCAGCACCTCGAGCAGCAGCGCGTTGTCGCTGACATTCGCCGTGATCGGCCCGGTATGATCGACATAGATCTCGATCGGCATGATGCCGGTGTAGGGTACGAGCCCATGCGTCGGCTTCATGCCGTAGGTGCCGCAGAACGAGGACGGCATCCGGATCGATCCGCCCTGGTCGCCGCCCATCGCCATATCGACCTCACCCAGTGCCACCAGCACCGCGCTGCCCGACGACGAGCCGCCGGCCGAAAAGCCCATCTTGTAGGGGTTGTGCACCGCGCCGGTGGCGTTGGTGTGGCTGCCGCCGGACAAACAGAAATTCTCGCAATGGGCTTTGCCGACGATCGTTCCTCCCGCATCGAGAATGCGCTCCACGACGGTGGCGTCGATTTCCGGCATGTACCCTTCGAGGGTGGCCGCGCCGTTCATCATGGGCACGCCCGCCAGCATGATGTTGTCCTTCAGCACCACGGTCTTGCCCTCGAGCTTGCCGGACGGCGCGCCCCGGACGGTGGTCTTGACGTACCAGGCATTGTGTCTGTTCTCGGCCGCCGGCGGACGGTGGCCGGGCGTACGCGGATACTTGACCAGCGGCAGGTTGTCCGGCATCGCGTCGACCACGTTGTAGGCGGCAACGCTCGACCGCATGAGGTCGATGTAGGAATTCACGTCGGCATCAGTGAGCGACAATCCCATCTCGACCGCCACTTCGCGCAGTTGCTCGGGTGTCGGAACCTGTACAGCCATGGTTTCCCTCCTTTTGAAGACTTCACCTCACGGCGCCAGATGGCGCATCAATTGCGGGTCGCCCTTGACCGAGGCCGCCGGCCCCTCGAGCGCCACCTGGCCGCGTTCCATGACGTAGGCGTAGCTCGCCACATCGAGCGCCAGCTCGATATGCTGCTCGACCAGGATCACCGCCATCTCGCGCGACAGCTGTTTCAGCCGGGCCGCGATCTCCTCGATGACCCCGATCCACACGCCCTCGGTCGGCTCGTCCAGCATCAGCAGTCGTGGCCGGCCGAGCAGGGCGCGGCCGATGGCCAGCATCTTGCGCTCGCCGCCGGACAGCGTTCCGGCGGTCTGGGTCAGTCGCTCGGCGAGCTTGGGAAAGAAATCGAGGACGTAGTCCATGCCGGCGCGGCGATCGGCCTGTCGCACGCAGCCCAGCAGAAGGTTCTCGCGCACCGAGAGCTTGGCGAAGATCGCCTGCTCCTGAGGCACGTAACCGATGCCCCGCCGCACGCGGCGCTCGGCAGGCTCGCCTTCGACCGCGGTGCCGTCGAACCGGAGGCTGCCCGACATCGGCGCAAGCTCGCCGAACACGCACTTGAGCAGCGTCGACTTGCCCGCACCATTGCGTCCCAGCACCGCGATCGTGCCGCGCGCCGGAACCTTGAGCGAGACCTCGAACAGCGCCTGGCTCTGCCCGTAACCGGCGCTCAGCCTGTCGACCTCGAGGAGTGCCGGCTCAGACACGGGTGGTGAACACCTGCTGGACCTTCGACGAGCGCTGGATGGTCTCGACGTCGCCGCGGTCCAGCACGTTGCCCTGGTCGAGCACCGTGAGCTCGTCGCAGATGTCGCGGATGAAGTTGAGGTCGTGTTCGACGATGATGAGGGTGCAGTGGCTCTTGATCGGCGCCAGCAGGCGGCCGGTGACGCGCCGCTCCTCCGGACTCATTCCGCCGGTCGGCTCGTCGAGCAGCAGAAGCTTCGGCCGGAGCGCCAGCGCCATGGCGATCTCCAGCCACTGCTTCTCGCCATGGCTGAGCTCGCCCGCGAGATCGTCGGCGCGTCCGGTCAGACGGAAGCGCTCCAGCAGCCCACCGACCTCGGCATCGAGCGCCTTCCTCGACGCCGAAAACAGCAGCCGCGGCAGAGTCTCCCCGGACTGGGCGGCAAGCAGTACGTTGTCGTAGACCGACAGCTCCGGCAGGACGGCCGTGATCTGGAACTTGAGACTGATGCCGGCGCGCGCCCGTTCGTAGGGCGTGGCACGCGTGATATCCCGGCCATCGAAGACGATGCTGCCCGAATCGGCGAAGTGATCGCCGGCGATGGCCTTCAGAAGCGTGCTCTTGCCCGAACCGTTGGGGCCAATCAGCCCGTGGAAGGTGCCCTCCCGAACGTCGATGTCGACGCCTTCCAGCGCCCGCAGGCTGCGGAATGACTTGGTAACGCCGCGGACTTCGAGCAGGGCCATGGCGTCACCTGCCCTGCCGGCGCCCGTAGGAGCCGATGCGCTCGCGCTCCGACACGAACAGGCCGAGGATGCCGCGCGGCTGAAACATCACGATGGCAAGCAGCACCAGGCCGAGGATGACCGGCCAGATGTGCCGGATCGCCGCGACATCGGACAGCACGTAGGACAGGGTCTCGACGAGAGCCGTGCCGAAGATCGGGCCGATGAGAGTGCCCGAGCCACCCAGCAGGCAATAGACGACGGCGGTCGTCGACAGGCCCGGTCCCATGTTGCCCGGACCGATGAAGCCCTGGTGGTAGCTGTAGAGTGCCCCACCCAGCCCGGCGATCAGGCCGGCGAAAGAGAAAACCACGGCCTTGAAGAGCTGCACACGGTAGCCCAGGAAGGCAAGCCGCTCTTCGTTCTGGCGCATGCCGGCCAGCACCAGGCCGAGCTGCGATCGCTTGAGGAAGCGCGCGGCGAGATAGACCAGCAGCAAGAGGCCGAAGGCGAGGAGATAGAAGGCATCTCCCTCGACGAATTCGTACTGCCCCAGCTTCAGGAGCTTGACCGAGGAGAGGCCGTTGCCGGCCCCGACATACTGCCAACCCGAAACCAGGCGCTCGGCGGCGTAGGAACCCGTGAGGGTGCCGAACGCCACGAAGATCGGGGTCGGGGTCTTGCGTCCGAGCAACAGGAATGCGGCGAACAGGGCCGACAGGCCAAGGCCGACCAGCATGGCGAGCGGCAGCACCGCCCATATGTCGCTGAAGTCGAGGTCGCGCCCGACGAGCGCGATGGCGTAGCCTGCGACGCCGAAGAACAGCGCCTGGCCGAAGCTCATGATGCCCGACAGGCCCCAGCAGAGCTCGAAGCTTATGGCGAGCATCGACAGGATGAGGATATTCGTCGCGAGCGTGACGAGATCGGTGCGGTCGCCCAGCACCAGCGGCAGCCCCAGCGCCACGGCGAGTGCCACCCACTCGACATTGGGCAGCACGCGGCGCGCGGGCGGCCGTCGCTTGACCATCCGCGCTTGCGCCGCCGCGTCGGCGGCCGGTCCGGACTCGCCCTCGGTCAGCATTCCTTCGGATCGACCATGTCGGCCTTGCTGATGATGTCGTAGCGGGTCTTGCCCGCCTCGGCTTTGCACTGGGCGATATACATATTCATCTTGCAGTGCATGTGGCCCGGCACCATCTCGGCGCCGCCGCCCGGCCCCTGCGCAATCCTGCCGTGGTCCATCGCGGCCGACACGGTCTCGCGCTTGAGGTCACCCTTGGTCTCCATCACGGCGGCTTCGTAGAACTTGATGCCGCGATACATTCCGGTTGCCGCAGAGCCCGCCGTGAACATGTACTTCGTATTGGGGAAGCGCTTGGAATAGTCGGCCTGCAGCTGCTTGCTGAACGGATCGTCGACCGACTGGAAGTAGTCGAGGCAACTGTAGAGGCCGTCCATTTCCTCGGCCGGCAGGTAGTTCAGCAGGTTCTCGTCGAAGTAGACGCAGGCCACCGCACCGCCACCCTTCTGGAAGCCCGACTCGTAGAGCTGCTTCATGAAGGGTTGCAGGCCCGGCGGGATGACGGTGTTGAACACGCAGTCCACCTTGCCGTCGCGGATCTTGCCAATCGTCGCCGAATACTCGGGCTGATCGAGCGGGTAGTATTCCTCAAACACCACCTCGCCGCCGTTGGCCTCGATGACCTTGCGCGCGTACTTGTTCAACAACTGCGGCCAGACGTAGTTGGCCGACGGCATGGCGAAACGCTTCTTGCCGACGGTCTTGATCAGGTAGGGGATGAGCTTGTCGCACTGCTGGGCGGGCGTCGGGCCCGTGCAATAGAGATGCTTGGTGCACTCCTTGCCCTCGTAGAGCTGCGGATAAATGTAGAGCGTGCGGCCGCGGTTCACGATCGGGTCCTTGATCGCCTGGCGCATCGCCGATGTGATCCCGCCAAGCACGACGTCGACCTTGCGCTCCTGAATGAGCTTGCGGACGTTGCCGACAGCGACCTTGGGGTCGGACGCCGTGTCTTCCAGATAGAGCTCGATCTTGCGGCCGAGAATTCCGCCAGCCTTGTTGATCTGCTCGACCGTGAACTGCGCGACCTGCCAGTTCGCGTTACCCGACGGTGCGATCGCACCGGTGATGTCGGTGGCGATGCCCATGCGGATCGCATCAGCCGCACGCGCCTCGCGCGGAGCGAGTATCCAGCCGCCGCCGCTCGCCACCCATCCGGCGGCACCGAGAGCGCTCGCGCCGAGCAGTCGGCGGCGTCCCAGATTTGGGGAAGAAGAGCTTTCGCGACGTGATTTGCCAGTCATGGTCAGAACCTTCCCTGAGTGATGAACCCTTGCGGACGCAGCTTCACGATCACCAACGCAATGACGAACACCAGTGGATCGGCAAGCACGGGAATGACGACCCACGGCAGGCCCGCGGTCAGACCGCCGACAGCCGCCGCGCCCAGCACCGGGCCCTCGAAAGTGCCGACGCCGCCCAGCATGACCGAGAGGAAGGCCTGCACCAGAAAGCGCGTGCCGATGTCGGCCGATAGCTGATAGAGCGGTACGATCAGTGCGCCGGCGAGCCCCGCCAGCGCCGCCCCGAACGCGAAAGTGAAGGCGTAGAGCCGGCGGGTCGAGATGCCGCAAGCACGAGCAAGGTTGGGGTTCTCGAGAGCGCCGCGAACCTGCAGCCCGAGCGAAGTGCGCGAGAGGGAAAGCCATGTGCCGACAATGACGCAGGCCGTCGTGACGACGATAACCGTGCGCCAGATCGAGAAGTCGAGCCCGAACACGGTGAAGGCGCCCGGCAGCGGCTCCGCGATCGACACGTAGTGGCCGCCCAGCAGGGCGCGCACCGTCTCGCGGATCGCCAGTCCGATCGCGTAGGTACCGAGCATGGCTATGATCGGAGTGGCATAGAAGCGCCGTATGATGAGCCGCTCCAGCACGAGTCCGACCAGAGCCAGCACAAACGGTGCAGCCAGAATGCCCACCCATCCGGACAGGCCGATGCTTTCGAACAGGTAGACGGTATAGGCGCCGAGCAGGACGAACTCACCATGGGCGAAGTTGAAGATGCCCATCATGCTGGCGATGACCCCGAGGCCGAGGACTATCAGCACCATCACCGAGGTGAAGGCCAGCAAGTCGAATGCGAGCGCGACGTCAGAGCCCATAGCCTCCCTCGCGGTGCCGGCGCCTTGCGGCCAGTGCATTCTCGATTGAGCCAAATACTCGACCCTAATGTGGCGGCTTGATGGCTGCCGACCGGCATGCGGTCGGAGCCTTGCTGACCCGATGAACTTCCTCGCTGTCGAGCACGGGGGCTTCCCCGCTGTCGAGCACGGGGGCTTCCGAGCGATCGTTCCGAGGACGAACGGGGAATCCGGTGGCGCGAGACGCCATTTTCCCGGTTATTTGCCGTCCGATTTCGCTGATCTGTCCGTCAACATCTGACGGTGATCGGGACAACAGATTCACTCCGGCACGCCGATCTCGCGCTGGACCGCGAGGTACCGCTCCATCGTTTCTTCCTGCTTGAAGAACCGCAGGGCCCGCAGTTCGCTGATCGTCGTCTTCTGCTGGGCGTCGCGCCGGGCCGTCACCTCGCGCGCCTCCTCGAGCCGGCCGGCTGCGGCAAGGTTGGCGGCCAGCAGACGATGCGACGTGCCGCTGCCCGGGTTCTGTTGTACCGACTTGCGCGCCCAGCTTATCCCCTCCCCGTAGCGGCCAAGCCCGAAGCAGGCGGCGGCAAGGCCCAGCGTCCATAGCGAGAGCAGGCTGTCGTAGGGACTGAGCGTCATGGCACGCTGAAGCTCGGCGATGGCGGACTCGAAGTCACCGCCCAGGCTCTTCATGAAGCCGAGCGTTCCCCACGCCAGGGCCGAGTTGGGATTGAGCCGTACCGCCTCCTGTGCGTGCAATCGTCCCTGAGCGTGGTCGCCCGCGGCGCCAACCAGAGCGAATCCATAGGCAGCCTGGGCAAACGCATCAGTAGCGTCGACCTCGACGGCGCGGCGCGCCAATGCCACCGCCTCGACTGCCATGTCCGGCGTGGCCTGCGCCCCGGAGGGCGAGGCCATCACCAGGGCCACGGAGAGCGCAGAGAGCGTCGGCGCGCTGGCCGCATCCAGCACGAGAGACTGGCGCAGGAACCCGATCGCCCTGGGGATGTCATCGCGCGTGCCAGCCCACAGATGCGGCAGCGCCTTGAGGTAGAGGTCATATGCCGTGAGGCTGGCCGGCGGCTTTCGGCGCGCCCGCTCTATCTCGGCGCTGCGGATCGCGGGCTCGATCACCGCGGCTACGGTGCGGCTGATATCATCCTGCAGCTCGAAGACGTCGGCCAGGTCGCGGTCGTATCGGTCCGACCAGACCTGTGCGCCGGTTGCTACATCGGTGAGCTCGGCCGACACGCGTACGCGATTGCCCGCCTTGCGCAGGCTGCCGCTCAGCACGTAGCGCACGCCGAGCTGGTCGGCAATCTGGCGCACGTCCAGCCCCTTGTCCTTGAAGGCGAAGCTCGAGCTGCGTGAGATGACCACAAGCTCGTGAAAGCGCGACAGGGCGGTGACGATGTCCTCACTCACGCCGTCGGCAAAATAGTCCTGCCCAGGATCACCGCTCTTGTTCGCGAACGGCAAGACGGCGATCGAGGGCCTGTCCGAATGAGCGCCTGCCGGCACAGGAGCGGCCGCAGAGGACGCTCCGACCCGCCAGTCGTCGGGTTTCCACTCGACCCGGAACGCGCGCACCGGCCGGTCGATGTTCTTGAGGTGAAGGTCGCCCAGCGGCACCAGGTCGGCTTCGAGGCGGCCCTGCGCCGCCTCCTTGAGAGCGCGCGACACCAGGATGCCGCCCGGCGGCGCGGCCGCCTCCAGCCGGGCGGCAATGTTGACACCGTCGCCATAAAGATCATCGCCCTCGACGATCAGGTCGCCGAGGTGCAGGCCAATGCGGAAGACAATGCGGCTCGGCTCGGGCTCGCGCTGGTTGGCGTCGGCCATCGCCTGCTGAATTTCGATCGCGGCAGCAAGCGCGTGGACGGCGCTCGCGAACTCGACCAGCACGCCATCACCGATGGTCTTGACCAGCCGGCCCGAGTTGCGCACCAGCGCCGGCATCAGCCGCTCGCCGCGAAGAGCCTTCAACCGTTCCAGCGTGCCGCTCTCGTCCCGACCCATCAGGCGCGAATAGCCGACCATGTCGGCTGCCAGGACGGCGCCCAGTCTGCGCTGCTGTCGCTCCAACGGAGCCTCCCGAGGAGTCGACCAAATCGTAAGGTCGGGTACGGACTGACGCAACTGTCGGCCTCGCCCGCCGCGCCGATCGTCGCCAGCCGACTCGGGGATATGTGGCTACTTCAGGAAGCTGCGGAAGCGCCTCAGGGCGAACATGAACAGGGTCGCCCCGATGACCAGGAGGGCAAGAAATTGCGGCCAGACGGCGCTCAACCCGGCGCCGCGAAACAGGATCGATTGGGCAAGCATGACATAGTGCGTGTTCGGCGCGCCGAGCATGAAGGTCCGCACGATTTCCGGCATGCTCTCGCGCGGCGTCAGGGCGCCCGACAGCACCTGCAACGGTACCAGGACGAGGATCACCAGCAGAGCGAACTGCGGCATGGAGACGGCGATGGTGGCCAGCGCGATACCCATCGCGGTGGTGGCGAAGAGGTCGAGGGCGGAGCCCAGCACGAAAAGCCAGAGCGAGCCCTCGATCGGCACCGAGAGGGCGCCCTGCACCACGAATACCAGCGACAGGCTGGAAACCACGAGCACAACCAGCCCCATCGACCAGATCTTGCTCAGCATGATCTCGATCGGCGTCACCGGCATGACCAGCAGATGCTCGATCGTACCGTGCTCGCGCTCACGAATGAGCGCCGCGCCGGTAAGGATGATCGACAGCATCGCGATATTGTCGATGATGGCCGTGACGGCGCCGAACCATGCAACGGTGAGGTTTGGATTGAACCGCACGCGCAGATTGAGATCGACCTGCGGCGCGGCGGCGGAGCGATAGCGCCGCGCAAAATCGGTGATCTCTCCGGAAACGATGCTCTGCACGTATCCGCTGCCGTTGAAGGCCTGCGACATCCTCGTCGCGTCGACATTGAGCTGTATCGCCGGCGAGCGGCCGGCCAGAAGGTCCTGCTGAAACTCGGGCGGGATGTCGAGCGCGAAGGTATCGGTCCCGACATCCATCCTTCGATCCATTTCGGCCGGCGTGATGAGCGCCGGCAGGGTGAAATAGGGCGGGTAGAAGGCACCGGTAATGCGTTCGGACAGGGGCGAGCGGTCCTCGTCGACGATCGCGATCGATGCCTTGTTGAGAGTTTCGGGTACCGCCGTCGCCTTGGCGTAGACCGCCATCGTGAAGGCATAGACGATCAATGCCAGCAGTATCGGATCGCGAGCCAGGCCGCGCAGCTCCTTGATCCCGAGCTGCAGGACATTGGCGGTGCGCATCGTCAGCGCGCCTGTTTCTTGAGCAGCGCCGCGGTAGCGCCGAGCAGCAGCGGAACGGCGATCGCGAGCGGAACGAACGCCGCCTCGAGGTCACCGAAACCGAGCCCCTTCGAAAAGGTACCCCTTGCGATCGTCACGAAGTACGTGGTCGGGAAGATTCGGCCGATCAGAGCGCCCAGTCCCTCCAGCGACGCGACGGGGTGAATGATGCCGCAGAATTGCACGGCGGGAAGCATCGTGAGGATCGCGGTTCCGAAAATGGCCGCCATCTGGCTGCTCGTGAAACTCGAGATCAACAGGCCGATCCCGGTCGCCGCGCCGACATAGAGCAGTGCCCCCAGTGCGAAGGCGAGAAGGCTTCCGGTGAACGGCACGCGAAATATGAAGATCGCGAAGGCCGTGAACAGCAGGAAACTCATCATCGACAGCACGATGTACGGGATTTGCTTGCCCAGCACGAATTCGACCCGGGTCACGGGCGTCACATAGAGATTGATGATCGATCCGAGTTCCTTCTCGCGCACCACGCTGAGGGCCGCCAACATTGCCGGGATCAGCATCAGCAGCAGCGGAATCATCGCCGGCACGATGGCAACCAGGCTTTCGATGTTGGGATTGTAGCGGTATCGGATTTCCAGCCGGAATTGTCCGACCGAAGCCTGCTTGCCGAACCGGGTTCGGACCTGTTCGGCGAGCCAGCCCGCGTGCATCCCCCGCACATAGCCGCGGATGGTCTCGGCGCGCTGCGGCATGGCGCCGTCGATCCATGCCGCGATCTGGACATCGCGGCCCCGCGCCGCGTCGCGCGCGAAATTGGCTGGTATCTCGAGCGCGAGGCTGAGCGCGCCGCTGCGCATCCGCCGGTCGAGATCGCCATAGTCGGTGATTGGCCGCTGTTGGACGAAATAGCGCGACCCCGCGATGTTCAGGACGTAATTCTCGCTGGTCGTCGTCTGGTCGCGGTCGAGCACGGCGAAGGACAGGTTGTCGACGTCGAGATTGATGCCATAGCCGGTCGCGAACATCAGGACCACGCCGCCGAGCAGCGCCAGGACCAGCCGGATCGGATCGCGTTTCAGCTCCAGCGCTTCGCGCTGCACGTAGCTGAACATGCGGCGCAGATCGAAAGACGGGCCGATGCGTGGGCCGCGCCGATCTTCGGCCGAAGCAATGCCGATCGGGGCAGGCGGGGGTTGCGTCCGGTCCTGCACCTGGCCGATGGCATCTTCCAGGTATCGGATGAACGCGTCTTCGAGCGTCGCCGCGCCGCGCTCGGCCACGATGTTGCGGGGCGTGTCGGTCACCAGCACCTTGCCGGCATGCATCAACGAGATGCGGTCGCAGCGTTCGCCCTCGTTCATGAAATGCGTCGAGATGAAGATCGTCACGTTGTCGTGCCGCGACAGGTCCACGAGGATTTGCCAGAAGGCGTCGCGCGCGACCGGATCGACGCCCGAGGTCGGCTCGTCGAGGATCAGCACTTCCGGGGAATGGATCATCGCGACGGCGAGCGAGAGACGCTGACGAATGCCGAGCGGCAGTGCGTCCGGCAGGTCGTCCATGGCCCCGGCAAGATCGAAGCGGCGCGCCACTTCGTCGATCCGCGCAGGGATCGTCTCGGACGGCAGCTTGAACAGCCGGGCGTGCAGATCGAGGTTTTGCCGGACGGTGAGTTCCGAATAGAGAGAGAAGGACTGCGACATGTAGCCGACGCGGCGGCGCACCTCGATGTCGTTCGGGTCGACCGCGCGACCGAACAGACTCGCACGGCCTTCGCTTGCCGGCAGAAGGCCGGTCAACATCTTCATCGTCGTGGTCTTGCCGCAGCCGTTCGATCCGAGAAAGCCGAAGATCTCGCCGCGTCCGATACGGAAGCTCACATGATCGACGGCAACGAAGTCGCCGAAGCGCATGGTCAAACCTTCCGACGCGATCGCGATGTCGGGCTCCGCCAGGGGCCCGCGAGGGGGAATTTCCACCGCCCGGTGCTCCTTGCGCATCTCCTCCGGCAGGAGCGCGATGAAGGCGGCATCGAGCGTCGGCGAATCGGTTCGCGCGAGCAGTTCCGAAGGACTGCCGGTAGCCAGGATATGGCCGGCATCCATCGCGACCAGCCAATCGAATCGGGCCGCCTCCTCCATGTAAGCGGTCGCGACGATGACGCTCATGCCGGGCCGGCCGCGCCGGATGCCCTCGATCAGACTCCAGAACTGGCGTCGCGACAATGGGTCGACGCCGGTCGTCGGCTCGTCGAGAATGAGCAGATCCGGATCGTGTATCAGCGCGCAGCAGAGGCCGAGCTTCTGTTTCATGCCGCCCGAAAGCTTGCCCGCCGGACGGCCCGCGAATGGCGCGAGCCCGGTGCTCTGCAGCACGTCGGCGATGCGGCGGTCCCGTTCCGCTCGCGCATGCCCGAACAGCCGGCCGAAGAAATCCACGTTCTCGAAGACCGAAAGCGTCGGATAGAGGTTCTTGCCGAGGCCCTGGGGCATGAAGGCAATGCGCGGACAGGTCGCGCGCCGATGACCGGCATCCGCCATATCGCCGCCGAGGACTTCGACCTGCCCGTCCTGGATGACGTGGGCTCCGGCAATCAATGCGAGAAGGCTGGACTTGCCGACCCCGTCCGGTCCGATCAGCCCGACCATGCGGTCGGCGGGTATGTCGAGCGTGATATCGTCGAGAGCGCGGGTCCTGCCATAACTCAGCCCGACGTTGCGGAGGCTTGCGACCGCCATCGAGCCAACGCCGCGGGCATTGTCGGGCGCGCTCATTGGAGGAGCGTGCCTGTCAAACTCTTCGGCCATTGAGCCGTGGGCTCCAACTGCACATAGACCAGCCCGGGCAGGCCCGTCTTGACCTGACGCAGGTGTTTGCGCAGCAGCTCCGGCGCGATCCGCGCCTTGAGCCGGAACATCAGCTTCTGGCGCTCATCGGCCGTTTCCACCGTCTTGGGGGTGAACTGGGCGACATCGGCGACATAGGAGATTTTCGCCGGAACCACGTATTGCGGCGCGGCGTCGAGAATGATCCGCGCCTCGGCCCCGAGCGCGACGTGCCCGGCCTGCTCGGTCGGGAGATAGAAGGTCATGTACACGTCGCTCAGATCGACGGCGTTGAGAACCCGTCCTCCCGCCGCGAGCACTTCCCCGGGCTGGGCCACGCGGTACTGCACTCGCCCGTCACGAGGCGATCGAAGCGTGCTGTCGTCGATGTCGGCCTGGATGCGCTGGATCGTTGCCTGCGCCACGTCTATGGCAGCCTTTGCGTCGACGACCTGCGATCTTGCCTGGCTGATCGCGGCGTCTGCCGCGGCTATCCGCGCTTGCGCGGTACTGACAGCCGCTTTCGCGCCATTGAATCGGGCCCGGTCATCGTCGAGGGTCTGTACCGGGACGGCGCCCCGCGGTGCCAGTACCTGCGAGCGCTCGAACCGCCGCTGCGCCGCGTCGAGATCCGCCTCCTGCTGCGCGAGGACGGCAAGATAGGCCCGGCGTTCCGCCTCCCGTTGTGTCACCAGGCTTTGCGCGGTCTGGACGGCGATCGTCGCTCGCTGCAGTTGCGCCTCCGCTTCACGCTTCTGGGCCTCGAGTGTCTGGGTGTCCATGTGGGCGAGCACCTGCCCCGCGGTGATGAAGTCACCCTCGTCGACCAGAATGTCCTTGATCCGGCCCGGGATCTTGGCCGCTATATCGACCTCGGTAGCCTCGACGCGGCCATTTCCGCTCGCGATGCCTGGAGGCAGGGCCGCCGGCTTCAGTTGCTGCCAAGCGTAGTAGGCGGCGACGGCGAGGATGAGGACGATCGCCCCGACGATCCACGGGTCCCTGAGGCGCCACGTGCCCGATTGTCCTTTCATCGGAACAGCCTTGCGGATCCTCGCCGGTCAATCCTGTCTGGTACGTTACCGTGCGGCGAACCAAAACGGGTCGAGCGCATGCCCGTCAATGGCCGCCCTTCAGGCGAACAAAGTCCGTTCAAGCCGCGGTCCAAGTCCTTCACCCCCTCACGGACCGTCGCCCTCATCTCAAAGTTCTTCCATGTGCTTTCGGATTTCCTCGTGAATTCTTTCGAGTGTCTGGTAATCCCCTTCGAGGTGAATGAGCCTTCCGTCCTTGGATTCGAACGAGATCACGACACGCCGTCGATCAAAGTCGGCGCGAACGCTGATCTTGGAAGTGATTTCAAAACTTAGGTCCTGAGGTGGCATCGAAGACCTCTCGAGCAACAGCGGCGGCGATCGTCGTATAGGTGGTCGTCCAGGCCCTTTTCGTCCTTGATGTACATCAATCATGCGTGCAGGCGGACGGTGGCTTGGGGTTGCG
>JAFEFF010000039.1 GCA_018240745.1 Pseudomonadota bacterium | reverse complement strand
GCCTGCGGCCCGCGCGCACCGAGGTGTGGCAGGCGAGCGTGCCGCACACCTCCTCGACCTTCTCCTTCAGCGAGAGGTGGTCGCCCATCTCGGCCAGCTCGTCGGCGAGGTCGCGCACCAGGCCCTGCACGTCGGCCTCGCCCAGCAGTGCCGGCGTCTCGCGCACCACCACGGCGCCGAGGCCGAACGGCTCCAGCACCAGGCCCATGTCGGCGAGCTCGGCCACGCGCTGTGCCAGCCGCCGGGCGCCGTCCTCGCCGACATCGACGACTTCGGGCAACAGCAGTGCCTGGCGCTTGACGCCCTCGGCCTCGAGCTGGTGCTTCAGCTTCTCGTGCAACAGCCGCTCGTGCGCGGCGTGCTGGTCGACGATCACCACGCCTTCGTCGGTTTGCGCCACGATGTAGGTCTCGTGCAACTGCGCGCGCGCCACCCCCAGCGGATAGTGCGCGCCGTTGACGGCCTCGACCGGCGCCTCGGTGCGGACCGACGGCCCCGCCACGAATTGGAGGGCCGCTTCGGCCAGCCCGCGCGGGATCGACGAGGGACGCCCGTTGCCCCAGTTGTTCTGATACGGGAGCGGCGTCGAATAGCCGGTATGCGGCCGGAACGCGCCCAGCGCCGCATCGGCCACCGTGGTGCTGGCGCGATGGCCGGCGGCCGAGAGCGCGGTGCGCAGCGCCCCGACGATCAGGCCGCGCACGATCCCGGCGTCGCGGAAGCGCACTTCGGTCTTCGCCGGATGCACGTTGACGTCGACCAGCCCGGTCGGCGCCTCGAGGAACAGCGCCACCATCGGATGACGATCGCGCGCCAGGAAATCCTGGTAGGCACCGCGCACCGCGCCGGCGAGCAGTTTGTCGCGCACTGGCCGCCCGTTGACGAAGAGATATTGATGCTGCCCCGTCGGCCGGTTGAGCGTCGGCAGGCCGGCGAAGCCGGTCAGCCGGAAGCCCTCCCGATTGGCGTCGATCTCCAGCGCGTTGCTGGCGAACTCGCGGCCCATGATCGCGGCCAGCCGCTCGAGCAGCGACACCGCCATCGGCAAGTCGAGCAGCGTCCGCTCCTCACTCTCCAGCCGGAAGGAAATCTCCGGATGCGCCATGGCGAGGCGGCGCATCGCATCGGCGACGTGACTCGATTCGGTGCGCGGCTCCTTGAGGAACTTCAGGCGTGCCGGCGTTGCAAAGAAGAGATCGCGCACCTCGACCCGCGTGCCGGCCGGATGCGCGGCGGGCTTCGGTTCGCCCCTGGCGCCGCCGTCGATCGCCAATGCCCACGCGCTGTCGGCGCCAGGTTTATCCAGTTGGGGCCGCGAGGTGATGGTGAAGCGGCTGACCGAAGCGATCGAGGGCAGCGCCTCGCCACGGAAACCGAGCGTGCGGATGTCGGTGAGATCGTCGGCCGGCAGCTTCGAGGTGCAGTGCCGCTCGACCGCGAGCGCCAGCTCCTCGCGCGTCATGCCGATGCCGTCGTCGACCACCGACAGGAACGTCCGGCCGCCCTCCTTCAGGCTGACGGCGATGCGCCGGGAGCCGGCGTCGATCGCATTCTCGACCAGCTCCTTGACGGCGCTGGCCGGCCGCTCGACGACCTCGCCGGCGGCGATCTGGTTCACCAGGTTGGAGGGCAGGCGGCGCAGCATCGCGCCGCTATTTTACGACTTCCGCCTTTGGGAAAGATACTGGCGGGTGAGCACCTTGGCATCCTCGACCGCGGGCTGGTCGAAGGCGTCGATGCCCCACAGCTCGGCCGCGAACATGGTCTCGAGCATATAGTGCATCATTAATGCGCCCATCACCTTCTCGTCGACCGTCTTGATTCGGATCAGCCGGGTCGGCCGGCCGTCCTTGATCAGAGTCGCGGCTGTCGCATCGGCCTCGGCCAGCAGCAGGTCGCCCATGGTGTGGCCGGCCAGATAGTCGAGTGACTTGTCGCCGGCCAGCGTCTGCGGCGTGAGCACCACGCCGCGGCCGGCCGTATCCTCGATCAGGAGCGTGAACAGCTTGTCGCGCGGGCCGCCGAGATAGAGCTGGACCTGGCTATGCTGGTCGACCGTGCCGAGCGCACGGATCGGCGTGCTGCCCAGTCCCTGCTTGCCGAGGCTCTCGGCCCAGATCTGGCGGTACCAGAAGGCGAAGGTCTCGAGCCGGTCGACGTAGGGCATCAGCACCGTCATGTTGGCGCCCTTCTCCTTCGACAGCCCGACCGACAAGGCGGCGCCGATCGCCGGTGCCAGCGTCCTGGTGTCGTTGGCCGCCAGCACCGGGTCGAGCACGCCTGCCGCGCCCTCGCGCACCGCGGCGCAATCGACGCCGGCGATCATCGCCGGCAGCATGCCGACCAGCGACAGCGCCGAGTAGCGGCCGCCGATCTTGGGATCGTGGTCGAGGATCGGGCAGCCGAGCCGCGTTGCCAGCCGGCGCAGCGGATTGTCGGTCGCCTCGGTGATAGCGATCACGTGCGACGCCGGCGTGCCCTCGAGCACGGCGAAAAGCTGCACCAGCGTCTCCGGCGTGCCGCCCGACTTGGAGATCGGGATGAAGCCCGTGCGATCGAGCGGCAATCGCGCCTTGAGCTCGGCGTAGGTCGCGGGATCGACATTGTCCATGAACCAGAGCTTGGGCCGGCCGGGCGCGGGGCCGAAGCCCTTGTCCTGCAGCGCCACCAGGGTCTTGCCGCCCATGCTCGAGCCGCCCATGCCCATGACCACGACGTGCTCGAACTTCGCGAACCGGTCGGCGTGCGGCTTCAGCGCTTCGAGGTCGTCGCGCCGCGCCGGCAGCTTGAGGAGCGGAAGCGTACCGTCCTCGCGCCACTTGCGGATCTTGTCGAGCGCCGGCCGCGCGCGCTCGAGCTCGCGGTCGAGCGATGCCTGCGGCAGGCCTCCCTTGGCCCTGGTGTCCAGCGCGCCGTCGATATCATGCGAATAAAGCATACGGGACCTCTAGGGTTCGGACACCAGCCCGACCGGCTTGCCGACGACAACGGTGGTCATCGCCTCCTCGCGCAGCACGCGACGCGCAACGCGGCGCACATCCTCGGCCGTCACGGCGCCGATCACCGCCGCGCGCCGGTCGAGATAGTCGCGCGGCAGGCGCTCGACCTGCATCTGGTGAACCAGATTGGCAATGGCGCTGGAGGAATCAAGCGACAGCGCCAGCGAACCGCTGAGGTAGGTGCGAGCGTCGGCCAGCTCCTGGTCGGTCGCCCCCTCGCGCATCCGCGCCAGCTCGGCCCGGATCACCTCGAGCGACCGGGCGACGTGCTCGTTGGCACTGCCGGTCGAGACGACCAGCAGTCCCGATTTCTGCTGCTCGCGCAGATCGGCCGAGATGCTGTAGGCCAGTCCGCGCTTCTCGCGTACCTCGTTGAACAGGCGCGACTGTTGTCCGCCGCCCAGCACCCGCGCCATCACCAACGCCGCATGCCAGTCGGGATCCTCGCGCAGAAGGCCGGGCAGAGCGATCAGCATCGAGCTCTGCGGCACCGGACGCTCGAGGCAGACGGTGCGCGCCTTGATCGGCGGATTCCAGTCGGGCAGCGGCGGCAGCGCGGCGCCCTCCGGCAGGCCGCCGAAGGTGCGATCGAGCTGGCGCGCGAGCTCCGTCGCATCGATGTCACCGACCGCAGCCACGACGAGGCCATTGCGGACCAGCAGCGCCCTTGCCCGCGTCTTGACCTGGTCGACGGCAAGATCGCGCAGGGACTCGCGCACGCCCGAGGCGGTGATGGCGTAGGGGTGGCCCGCGAACACCGTCGCCATCAGGCAGCGCTCCGCCACCGTCGCCGGCCGCTGCTCGGCTTGATTGAGTCCGGCGATGGCCTGGCGTCGGCGATGGTCGAAGCGCCCGGCGTCGAAGCGGGGCGCGGTCACGGCGAGCCGCAGCAGATCGAATGCCTCGTCGCACCTGGCCGACAGCGTGCGCATCGAACCGCCAACGCGATCGAGCGCGGCACCGAAGCCCAGCGACACCGCCGTCTCCTCCTGGCGCTGCCTGAAGGCCTGCGCATCGAGCGAGCCGGCGCCGTCCGTCAGCAAAGTCGCGGTGATGCCGGTCAGTCCCCGGTGCGCCTCGGGATCGCGCGCACTGCCGCCATCGAACGAGAAGCACAGCGAGACGACCGGCGTGCTCCGGTCCTCGACCAGCCACGCCTTGAGGCCGAGCGGGCTAGTGACTTCGACGACCTTCACTGCCAGCCGCCCGCCGGCGTCAGCAGCGAGGTGACCGAGCGGTCGTCCCGCCAGACGTGGCGCGCGGCAGCCACGACATCGTCCGGCTGCACCGCGGCGATCGCCTGCGGCCAGTGATCAAGCTCGGCGATGGTGCCTCCGGTCGCGAGCATGGAGCCGTAGAGCCGCGGACCGCTCGCCAGGGAATCCTGCGAGTAGATCGCACTTGCCAGCAACCGGTTCTGCGCCCGCTCGACCTCCTCGGCCGTGACATCGCCGTCGAGCACGCGCTTCATCTGATCGCCGACCGCGGTCTCGATCTCGCTCACGCTGCGGCCTTGCGCCGGGTGCACCGAGATCTCGAAGCTCGAAAGGCCGAGGCTGTTGGCGCCGTAGCTGGCGCTGGCGCTGAGCGCGAGCTTGCCGTTGGCGACCAGCGCGCGCGACAGGCGGCTGGTCTCGCTGCCGCCGAACAGCCACGTCAGTATCAGCAGCGCGTTAGCCTGCCGGCTGTCGCCGGTGCGATAGGACGGCGCGATGAAATCGCGGTTCCAGCGCGGCTCGGCGACACGGGCGTCGGCCCGCATGATGCGTTGCGGCAGCCCGCTGCCGCCTTCGGCCGGCCGGCGCCGCGCCTCGACCTCGCGCGCCGGGATCGGGCCGTAGTGCGTCTCGGCGAGTTTCTGCACTTCCTCCGCCGTCGTATCGCCCGCCACGACCAGCACGGCATTGTTGGGCGCGTAGAAGCGGCGATAGAACGCCGAGAGGTCGTCGCCGCCGAGCCGTTTCAGGTCGTCGACATAGCCTATCGTCGGCATAGCGTAGGGTTTGTGCGGGCCAAACAGAGGCTCGCGCACGGCCTCCTCGAGCAGCTCGGCCGGCACGTTGTCGACCCGCATGCGGCGCTCCTCGAGCACGACCTGGCGCTCGGGCGTGAGTTCCTGCTCGAGGATGCGCAGGTTGGCCATGCGGTCGGCCTCCATGCGCATCATCAGCTCGAGGCGATCGGCGGCGATCGTCTGATGGTATCCGGTCATGTCCATCGACGTGAACGCGTTGCCGCGGCCGCCATTGCGCGACACGATGCGCGCGAACTCGCCCGGTCCGATCGTGCCCGTGCCCTTGAACATCATGTGCTCGAGGAAGTGGGCAATGCCGGTCCGGCCGAACGTCTCGTCGGCGCTGCCGACCTTGTAGACCAGCAGCTGCATCACGATCGGCGCGCGTCTGGACGGCAGCACCACGACCTGCAGGCCGTTGGCGAGGGTGAAGGTCTCGGACGGCCGGCGCTCGACCTGCAGCAGGCTGGCGCGCGCCGGGGCCCGCGGCAGGAGGGCAGAGACCGCGAACAGGCCGCCGACGACGGCGCGGCGGCCGATCATGCCGTCAGGCTCAGAAGATGCCTTCGAGCAGGCCGCGCTTGCGGCGCTCGATGGTCGGCGTCGGCGCGCTCGAGGGCTGGCCGGAGGCCTGGGCGTCGCGCAGGCGCTGCTGCTCCTTCTCGGGATCGAGGATCACGCCCGGCGGCGGCTTGTCCTGCCAGAAGATCAGGCTGTCGATGAAGGTGTTGTCCTTCTCGGCCAGCACGCGGGTGTCGCGGTTGACCTGGCTGCGGATGTTGGGATCGACGCCGCCGGCACTCGCCTTGGCGACCAGCGACTGCTCCGAGGCATCGCCCGCGGCGCCGGTCGGCGGCGCCTTGGCCTGCGCCTGGACGCGGCCCGCCAGGGTTGGCGACAACGCCTCCTTGGCCTGGTCTGTCGGCGAGGTCTCCTGCGGACGCGGCTCGCCCGGGCGCGGCGGACGCAACTCCGCGTTCGGCGGCATGGTGAGCGGCGAGTGCGAGACGATCTTGAATTCGTCGGGCGACACCTTCTTTGCGCCACCCAGGTTCTCGAAGGCGCTGCAGCCACCCAGCATCATGGCGCCTACCGCTACGCAAGTCACCGGAAGGAGGATCGTCCGTCGCATCATCTGTCCTTGAAACTTGTGTCCGCGGATCATGGCCTAATCAGGGCGCGCGCTGTCTCTCGCCGATAAGGGAATCGATCAGCATCAACCCAACCCCGACGACGATCGCCGAGTCGGCGACGTTGAAGGCCGGCCAATGCCATTGGCCCACGTGAAAGTCGGCAAAATCGAACACCGCTCCCCAGCGGGCGCGGTCGATAACATTGCCGATGGCCCCGCCCATGACAAGGCCGATGCCCCATCCGGTGAGCGGTCGGTCGGTTCGTCGCAGCCAGATGAACAGGCCGATGCAGACTGCGACCGCGACGCCCGACAGGAGCCACGCCGGCAGCGGCCGGTCGCCGCCCAGCAGGCCGAAGCTCACGCCCTGGTTATAGACGACGACCAGCCGGAAGAAGCCGTTGATGATCGGCACCATATGCCCGTCGACCTTCATCAGGTAGCCGAGCAGCAGCTGCTTGGTGAGCTGGTCGACCACGAGCGTGGCCGCGACCAGGGCCATCGATTGGCGATCCAGGGATCTCATGCCAGGGCTTCCACCGCACCTTCGCAGCGCCCGCAGATCAGCGGGTGCCGGGGCGACTTGCCGACCTCCTCGAGCACCTGCCAGCAGCGCGCGCACTTGTTGCCCGACGCCAAGGCCGGCACGACGGCAACGCCCGCGACGTCCGGCAGGGTGAAGCCGCCGGCCGGCGGCGGGTCTTCGACCAGGTCTCCGCCGGAGGTGATGCAGATCTCGGAAAGATCGACGCCCTTCATCGCCGCCAGGTACTCCGGCGCGACATGGACATGCGGCGCCGCCTGCAGGCTCGAACCGATGCGCTTCTCGGCGCGCTCCAGCTCGAGAGCACCGGTGACGACGCGACGGAGGTTGCGCACGGTCTTCCACTTCTCGCCGAGCGCCGCATCGAGCCAGGTGTTGGGGATCGCGGGGTAGAGCCGCAGATGCACACTCTCGGCGGCGCCATCCGGCACGTCGTTGGGCCGCATCAGCCACGCCTCCTCGGCGGTGAAGCAGGTGATCGGCGCGAGCCACGCGGTCAGGAACGAGAACAGCTCGGCCATCACGGTGCGCGCCGCGCGGCGCCGCAGCGCCCCGGGAGCGTCGCAGTAGATCGCATCCTTGCGGATGTCGAAATAGAACGCCGAGAGATCGACCGCGCAGAAATTGTGCAGTTCGGTTGCGATGGTGTGGAAGTCGAAGTCCTCGACCGCTTGGCGGAAGGTCGCATCGAGCTCGGCCATGCGATGCAGCACCCAGCGCTCGAGCTCGGGCAGCCGAATGAAGTCGACCTGCTCCGCCGCCGAGTAGCCGTCGAGGCTGCCCAGCAGGTAGCGCAGCGTGTTGCGCAGCCGGCGATAGGCCTCGGCCTGGTGCTTCAGGATCTCGGGACCGATGCGCTGGTCCTCGGTGTAGTCGGTGCCGACCACCCACAGGCGCAGGATGTCGGCGCCATACTGGTCGCAGACCGCCTGCGGCGCCGTGATGTTGCCCAGCGACTTCGACATCTTGCGGCCCTGCTCGTCGAGCGTGAAGCCGTGCGTCAGCACGCCGTCGTACGGCGCCCGGCCGCGCGTGCCGCAGCTCTCCAGCAGCGAGGAATGGAACCAGCCGCGATGCTGGTCGGAGCCCTCGAGGTAGAGGTCGGCCGGCCACTTGAGCTCGGGATTGCCCTCGAGCGTGAAGGCGTGCGTCGACCCCGAGTCGAACCATACGTCGAGGATGTCGCGCACCTGCTCGAAGTCGGTGGCCTTGTACGCATTGCCGAGGAAGCGCTCGGGCGGGCTCTCGAACCACGCGTCGGCGCCCTCGGCCCTGAACACCTCGACCACGCGCGCCATTACCTCGGGATCCCGCAGCGGCTCGCCGGTCTTCTTGTCGACGAACACCGCGATCGGCACACCCCACGCGCGCTGGCGCGACACGCACCAGTCGGGCCGCTGCTCGATCATCGAGCGCAGACGGTTGTAGCCGGCGCGCGGCACGAATCGGGTCGCGTCGATCGCATCGAGCGCCTTCTCGCGCAGGGTGCCGCCGATCTCGGCGATCGGCTTGTCCATGGCGATGAACCACTGCGGCGCGTTGCGGAAGATCACCGGCGCCTTGGACCGCCAGGAGTGCGGATAGGAGTGGGTGATGCGACCTGAGGCCAGCAGCTTGCCCGCCTTGTCGAGCGCCTCCGTCACGACCTTGTTGGCCGGGCCCTTCTTGCCGACCGAGGTGTAGACCTGCAGCCCCGCGAACAGCGGCACGTGCGGATAGTACGAGCCGTCCTCGGCCACCGTATCCGGCACCTCGACACCGTTGGCGATGCCGAGCTCATAGTCGTCCGCGCCATGGCCCGGCGCGATGTGCACGAAGCCGGTGCCGGAATCGGCGGTGACGAAGTCGCCCGGCAGCAGGCGCACGTCGAAGTCATAGCCCTGCCCGCGCAGCGGATGCGCGGCGACCAGGCCTTCCAGATCCTCGGTCCCGAGATCGGCGATGACCCTGGGCGTGAACTTCACCGCCTCGGCGACAGCGCCGACGAGGTCCTTGGCCAGCACCATCTTCTCGCCGACATGGGCGCGGCTGCCATCGCCGGCCGCGGCGACCTCGACCAGCGCGTAGGCGATGTCCTTGCCGAAGGCGAGGGCGCGGTTGCCCGGCATGGTCCACGGCGTCGTCGTCCAGATCACCACCGAGGCGCCGTCGAGCTTGCCGCCCTTCGACTTCAGGACAGGGAAGCGCACATGCACTGTATCGGAGGTATGATCGTGATACTCGATCTCGGCCTCGGCCAGCGCGGTCTTCTCGACCACGCTCCACAGCACCGCCTTGGAGCCTTTGTAGAGCCCGCCATTCATCAGGAACTTGCCGAGCTCGCTCGCGATCACCGCTTCGGACTCGTACTTCATCGTCGAGTAGTAGTTGTCCCAGTCGCCCTCGACACCGAGCCGCTTGAACTCCTCGCGCTGCACGCCGATCCAGTGATCGGCGAAGGCGCGGCACTGGCGGCGGAACTCGCCGACCGGCACCTGGTCCTTGTCCTGCTTCCTGGCGCGGTACTCCTCCTCGATCTTCCATTCGATCGGCAGGCCGTGGCAGTCCCAGCCGGGCACGTAGTGGGAGTCCTTGCCCATCATCTGCTGGGTGCGCGAGACGAGATCCTTGAGGATCTTGTTGAGCGCGTGGCCGATATGGAGGTTGCCGTTGGCGTACGGCGGGCCATCGTGGAGGACGAACTTGGGCCGGCCCCTGCTCTCGCTGCGCAGGCGCTGGAACAGGTTCATGTCGGCCCACCGCTTGAGGAGCTCCGGCTCCTTCCTGGGGAGCCCGGCACGCATGGGAAAGTCGGTCTTGGGCAGGAAAACGCTGGATTTATAGTCGGTTGTCACGACGAACTCTCGGCATTCGGGACGGGAGGCGCCGGTTCACCCCCGACGCGCAGGCAGGCTCGAAAAACCCGGCCGCAGCTAGCGGACCGGGCGGCTAATTCGCTCCCGAGAAGCCCTTATCACCATGGGGCCGGCAATCTAGGGATGGGGTCGGGAGGGGTCAAGGAGCGGCGCCCGACCTTTTGTCACCGGTATTGTCACGGCGTGACAATCGTTTGACGCCGATAAAACAGGGTTTTCGGGCGTTTTTGTCATTTGTCACCCCGACTTGTCTCACTTTGGGGTGCACTCCAGTCAGGGGGCTGACCGGGCGAACGCGAACCGGCCGTCGCGTTCCTACGCGGCCGACCTATGCCGCCGTCCCAAGCGAGAGCTATTTCTTCTTCTTTTTCGTTTTTCGCCGCCTTCTTCTTGGTGGCCTTCTTCCTGGCACCGCCCTTCTTGCGCGACTTCAGCCTGATACTGCCCCTGCCACTATCCGTATCGGGCGGACCATCATCGGGCTCCGTGCTGTCATCCTCATCCGGATCGGGCGGTGGGGTATATGTGCTGTTTCCAACGGCGGCCGTCTGCAAAGAGAAGAGCATCGTGAACGTTCCGGCCGGCTGCCCGTTGGCATCCACCACGGAAGTCGATCGGCGTAAAGCTCGCCGTCGTCCCTTCGTAGGTTACGAATAGAAACGGCTCGTAGACGTAATTGGGGCCATTCTGTCGGACAGGCGACGCCGAAGCCCAATCGCGGTACGGTTGCCCAAGATCGCGGGGACAAGGCTATCGAATCCAATGCGCTGTTCAAATTGCACGGCGAACAACGCACCTGACGCCAAGTTCTGCGTCGACTGCGGCGCGGCGCTGGAGCGGCGTTGTCCGTCCTGCAATCACCTCAATCCGCCGGCGGCCCGCTTCTGCGCCGAGTGCGGTACCGCGCTCGTGGCCACCGCGGCCAAGCCCGCGCCGAGCGAAGGCGAGCTGAAGCAGATCACCGTGCTGTTCGCCGACGTCATGGGCTCGACGACGCTGATCGAAGGCCTCGACCCGGAGCAGGCGGCCGCACGCCTTGCGCCGGCGCTCGATGCCATGCAGGAGGCGGTGCGCCGCTTCGAGGGCTCGGTCGTGCGCGTTCAGGGCGACGGCATCATGGCCTTCTTCGGCGCCCTCAATCCGCAGGAGGATCATGCCGTACGCGCCTGCTGCGCGGCGCTGGCGCTGCAGACAGCGGCGAAGGCGCTGCCCGGCGAGGCGCTGCCGATGCGCGTCGGCATCAATTCCGGTGAGGTCCTGGCGCACACCGTATCCACCTCGTTCTCGACCGATTTCGATGCCAGCGGAGTCACGGTCCACATTGCGGCCCGCCTGGAGGGCCTGGCGCCGGCCGGCGGCATCGTGATCTCGCCGACGACCCTGCGCGGCGCGCGCCAGTTCGTCTCCGTCGAGGCGCTCGGCTCGCAGGCCATCCGCGGCTTGTCGGCCCCCATGGAGACCTATCTGCTCACCGGCCTGCGGCGCGGCCCGACCAGCCAGCGCTTCAGCTCGGAGGAGACGCGTTCGGGCTTCGTCGGCCGCGAGCGCGAGCTCGCCCTGCTCGACCGGGCGCTGGAGCGCGCAAGCGACGGTGACGGCTGCGCGGTCGGCCTGGTGGCCGATGCGGGCGTCGGCAAGAGCCGGCTCTGCTTCGAGTTTGCCCAACGATGCCGCGCCGCGGGCGTGCGCGTGCTGGAGGGCCGTGCGCTGGCGCACAGCCGCGCCACGCCCTTCGAGCCGGTCGTCGACGTGGTCAAGGCCTTCTTCGAGATTGCCGCTGACGATCCCCCAATCCAGGCGCGCGAGAAGCTCACCACCAGGCTGAAGTCGTTCGATGCCGAGTTCGCCCCCGACCTGCCGCTGCTCGCCGACTTCCTCGGCATCGCCGATCCGGGCGCCGCCCGCGAGAAGCTCGACCCGACGGCGCGGCGCGAGCGATTGAACAACCTCTTCCGCCGCCTGGTCCGCACGGCAACCCGCGACGTGCCTGCGGTGCTGCTGCTCGAGGATCTGCATTTCATGGACAGCGGCAGCGAATCGCTGATCGAGATGCTGGCCGAGACGCTCGGCGGGACGCGCATCCTGCTGCTCGTCAATTTCCGGCCGGGCTATTCCGCGCCCTGGATGCGGCTGGAGCACTACGAACAGATCTCGCTCGCGCCCTTGCGTCCGGCGGCGGCCGATGCGCTCGCAAAGCATCTCTTGGGCGACGATCCTTCGGTCGCCTCGCTGCTGGCGCCGATCGCCGACCGCGCGCGCGGCAATCCCTTCTTCATCGAGGAGCTGGTGCGCAAGCTCGACGAGAGCGGGCATCTCGCCGGAAGCCCCGGTGCCTATCGCCTGCTGCGCGCGCCCGACATGAAACTGATCCCCGACAACGTGCAGGCGATCGTGAGCGCGCGCGTGAACAGCCGGCCCGAGCTCGAACGCTCGCTCCTGCAGACCGCCGCCGTGATCGGCCGTGAGTTCGTGGCGCCGGTGCTGGAACGCGTCTCCGGCATCGCTTCCAGTCTGGTGAATGCGGCACTGCACCGCCTTTCCATGGCGGGGCTTGTCTACGAGACCGGTGGACCTGTCGCCGGGGGCTTCGCCTTCAAGCATCCGATGGTGCAGGAGGTCGTCTATCGCTCGCTGGTATCGGATCGTCGCCGCGCTCTGCATGCCACGGTCGCCGCGGAGCTGCAGAAGACGCTGCCCGATCCCAACGGCGCCCAGGCGGGCTTCATCGCCTATCATCTCGAAGAGGCCGGCAACGCCCAGATGGCCGCATCCTTCAACATGAAGGCCGCGATGTGGCACGGCACGCGCGACCCCACGCAGGCGCTCGATGCCTGGAAGCGCGTGCGGCGCCTGCTGCTGGGCCTCAAGCTCGAGGGGCCCGCCCGCTATCCCTTGCTCATGGCGAGCGGTCAGATCGTGAACTTCGCCTGGCGCGAAGGGCTCACCGCCGCCGACGTCGAGCCGTTCTACGCCGAAGCCCTCGGCATCGCGCGCGGCTTGGGCGACATGCGGGCCATCACCCTGGTCACGGCGGCCTATGCCCGTTCGCTCGCCAGCTCGGGCTCGGCGGTCGACTACCTCGCCAAGGTGAACGAGGCCCTGGGCATGCTCGATCCCCAGAAGCATGTCGGGCTCTCGGTCGTGCTGACGACCATCCGCTGCCATGCCCGGCGCATGGCCGGCGACCTGCGTGGTGCGCTGGCGGACAACGACATCGCCCTGGCCGGCGCCGACAAGGTCGAGGAGCAGGATCAGCAGACGCTGGGCTTCCGCGTGCCGGTGTGGATCAAGGGCATGCGGAGCCAGACCCTTGCCATGATGGGCCGCATCGACGAGGCACGTGCCCTGGCGCGCGAGCTGATCGCCGGCGACGAGGCGACGGTCGATGTCCTGCACCGCATGCTCGCCCACGGCACGATGATCGACACCGCCTGGGGCACGGACGACGTGGCACTCGCCACCGAGCACAGCGACCTGAACCACCGGCTGGGCGAGAAGAGCGGCAATCCCTATCTCATGGTCTATGGCCGGTCGTTCCGCGGCCTTGCCCAGGCCATGCGAGGGGATCTTTCCCAGGCCGCCACGACCATCGGCGACACGCTGCGCTTCGCCCGCCAGCACCACACCGGCCTCGAGAACGAGGCGCGCATGCTGGCCGATCTCGCCTGGGTACAATGGCGCGCGGGCCTCGCCGACCGGGCCCGCACCACCGCGGAGGAAGCCGCGAACGTCGCCCGGCGTCGCGGCGCCAAGGTGTGGCTTGCCTATGCCGAATGGCTGATCGCCGGATCGACCTCGGCGACCTTCAGGGCGCTGATCGAGGAAACAGGCGCCGAGCTGCTCGCCCGCGTGGCCAGCAGGAAGTAGAGCTGCTCATCCTGAAGAGGCACCGGCGTGACCTGCAGGGCTTTTTCGAGGACGGCTGTCGGTAAATTTCGGCGGATCTTTATCGCCTGTCAGCCGCCCAGGATCGCCCGTGCCGCCTGGCCGTCGGCCACGATCTGGGCCTTCAGGGCATCGAGGCCGGCGAACTTCATTTCCGGCCGAATGAACTCGATCAGCTGGACGCGCAGGACCTGGCCGTAGATCTCCTCCGAGAAGTCGAACAGGTGGACCTCGAAATTCTCCTGCAGCTTGCCGAAGGTCGGCCGCCTGCCGAGGTTGGCGACGCCGTCGCGCCATTGTCCGCCGACCAGCGCGCGTACCGCGTAGACGCCGTAGCGAGGGCGGAGATGCTCGCCCAGCGCCACGTTGGCGGTCGGAAAGCCGATGGTGCGGCCGCGCTGGTCGCCCTTCTCGACCGCGCCCTCGATCTCCCAGGGATGACCCAGCAGCTCCGACGCCTCGCTCGGCCAGCCGGCGCGCAGCGCCTCGCGAATGCGGGTCGAGGAGTAGATCTCGCCCTCGTGCATCACCGGGTCGAGCACCGTGATGCCGAACGCCCGCTCGGCCGCCAGCTCGCGCAGCCGCTCGACATTGCCGGTGCGGCGCGCGCCGAAGGTGAAGTCGTAGCCGCACACGATGTGGCGCGCGCCCAGGCCCTCCAGGAGCACCCTGTCGACGAAATCCTGCGCGGTGATCGCGGCGAACCCGGGATCGAAGCGTTGCGCCACCACCGCCTGCACGCCGAATTGCTCGAGCAGCCGCACCTTGGCCGGCAGCAGGGTGAGCCGGAACGGGCCGGTGTCGGCTACGAAGAAGCGGCGCGGATGCGGCTCGAAGGTCAGGGCGACCAACGGCGCGCCGAGTGCGCGCGCCTCCTCGGCGGTACGCTTGATCAGGGCCTGATGACCCTTGTGCACGCCGTCGAAATTGCCCAGCGCGATCGCGCCGCCGGTCCATTGTGGCGGGACTGTCTGCCAGTGGTCGAACACCGGGATCATTTCGGCCGCGGCGTGCGCCGGGGCACGGAGACGACCGCCTCGCCGTCGACCACGACATCGTCGCCCCTGAGGCACCGGGTCGTGAGCGTGACGCGGCGGCGCTCGTCGTTGATGTGGCTGACGGTGACGACGGCGGTCACCGTGTCGCCGATCCATACCGGCGCCTCGAAGCTCAGCGTCTGCGAGACGTAGATCGAGCCCGGCCCCGGCAGCTTGGTGCCGATCACCGCCGAGATGAAGGACGCGCTCAGCATGCCGTGCGCCACGCGCCGCTCGAACCTGGTCGAGCGCGCGAAGCCGTCGTGCAGATGAACCGGGTTGGTGTCGCCCGAGACGCCGGCGAACGCCATGATGTCGGCCTCGGTCACGGTCTTGCCGAACATCGCCGACATGCCGACCTCGAGGTCTTCGAAATAAAGGCCGTTCATGGCCGCGAAATCGGACAACACTGCTCTCCTCTTGGGGGCCGCCCTCTTACCATGCGACAGGGCCTGTGCCACAGTCGGCATGAATGACCGTTCACCCATGAGCGTCCACGGGGGCACCGAGGGCAAAACCGTCGCCGCCGGCCTGGCATCGGCCGCATCGCGGCACTTCGGCGGACCGGCGACCATCGAGCGATTGCGCCGCGAATCGGGCGGCGCCTCGCGCCAGACCTGGAGCTTCGACGCCATCGTCGCGGGCCGGCGCCACGAGCTGATTCTGCGGCGCGATCCGCCGACCGCCGGCGGCCGCGAGAAGGCGAGCGCCACCTCGCTCGATCGCCCCACCGAATTCGCCGTGCTGCGCGCCGCGTTCGACGGCGGGGTCCGCGCGCCGGAGGTGCTGTTCCAGCTCGGGCCGCAGGACGGCCTCGGCGAAGCCTTCGTCATGCGCCGGGTCGGCGGCATCGCGATCGCCCGCAAGCTCCTGCGCGATCCGCCCTATGCCGACGCCCGGAAGAAGATCGCGCGGCAGCTCGGCGTGATCGCGGCCCGCATCCATGCCGTCGATACGGCGAACCTGCCGCCGCTGCCGCATCGCGAGGCGGCCGACCAGGTCACGGCGTTGCGCGCCGCCCTCGACTCGCTCGATCAACCGCAGCCGGTGTTCGAGCTGGCGCTGTCGTGGCTCGACCGGCGCCGGCCCGCGCCGACCGGGCGGCCGCTGCTGGTGCACGGCGATTTCCGCACCGGCAACTATCTCGCCGACGAAAGCGGCGTGACCGCGATCCTCGACTGGGAGGGCGCCCATCTCGGCGATCCGGTCGAGGATCTCGGCTGGCTGTGCGTCAAAAGCTGGCGATTCGGGTCGGTCGACAAGCCGGCCGGCGGATTCGGCAGCCGAGAGGATCTGTGGACCGCCTATCGCCGCGCCGGCGGCAGCGAGGTCGATCCGGCGCGGGCCCATTGGTGGGAAATGTTCGGCACGGTGCGCTGGGGCGTGATCTGCCTCACCCAGGCGTGGCGGCATCTCTCGGGTTCGGTGAAATCGATGGAGCTCGCCTCGATCGGTCGTCGCGCCGTCGAGACCGAGGTCGACCTGCTGCAGCTTCTCAGGGAGGCGCGCTGATGGCGCAGGACCGTCCGACCGCTTCCGAGCTCCTGAATGCGATCGCCGACTTCCTGCGCGAGGAAGCGACGCCGGCGCTCGACCGCAGCGATCCGCGGCTCGGCTTCCAGATGCGGGTTGCGGTGAATTCGCTGGCGATCCTCGAGCGCGAATGGCGTCTCGCCCCCGGGGCCGACGCGCGGGAGTATGCGCGGCTCGCGAAGCTGCTTGGCCGCAACGGCACCCTCGCCGAGCTGACCCGCGAGCTCGCGCGGCAACTCCGCGCCGGCGAGCGCGACGAGCGCGATGCTGAGCTGATGGCCCACCTCGAAGCCACCACCGCCGACAAGATCGCTATCGCCAACCCGAAGTGGCGCTGATCTTTCGCCTCTCCTCCCTGGCGAGGAATATGATAATTCGGCCGTGACCGAACTATTGGCCATGGCGGGCTCGCGCGCGCGAGACTAGAGTCCGGTCATGATCACCGTGAACGCTCTCTCGGAAGTCGCCGCCCTGATGGGCGACCCGGCGCGCGCCGCCATGCTGCAGCTGATGATGGACGGCCGCGCCCATACCGCGTCGGATCTCGCCCATGTCGCCGGCGTGACGGCGCAGACCGCGTCGGGCCATCTCGCCCGCATGGTCGATGCCAACCTGCTTGCCGCCCGCGCCCAGGGGCGCAACCGCTTCTACCGCCTCGCCTCGGGCGAGGTGGCGCACGCCATCGAATCGCTGATGGCGCTGGCCGGCGAGCGTGCGCAGCCGGCATCGAAGACCGCAGCGTGGCGGCGAGATCCCGATCTGCGCTTCTGCCGCACCTGCTACGACCATCTCGCCGGCCAGGTCGGCATGGTGGTGACCGATTCGCTGACCCGGCACGGCCATCTCGAGCCCAAGGGCGCGCGCGACTGGGCCCTCACCCGATCGGGCGAGCTGTTCTGCCAGCGCCTCGGCGTCGATCTCGACGGCGCCAGGCAAGCCGGCACCCGTCACTTCGCGCGCCAGTGCCTCGACTGGTCCGAGCGCCGGCCGCACATCTCGGGCGCGCTGGGCGCGGCGATCGCCGACACGTTCTTCAAGAAGGGCTGGGCCGAGCGCCTGCGACGCGGCCGCACCGTGCGGCTCACCGATTCAGGTCGCCGAGCCCTTGGCAGCCACTTCGACACCTCTGTCTAGCCGCGCCTTGCCGAAGGTCTGGCCCTCGCCCGACGGAATCTTGGCTATCTGCGAGGCCCGCAGGATGCGGGTCTCGCCGACCGTCAGCGAGATTTCGGTGAACAGCAGCGAGCGCGTCTGACGCACCACCTCGGCGCGACCCTCGACCCAATCGCCGCGCTGGGCCGGCGCCACGAAATCGAAGGTCATGCTGACGGTCGGCAGGAACTTGGCGACGCCGACCAGCGTGCCGCCGCCCATCGTGCCGACGAGATCGGACACGGTCATCATCATGCCGCCATGCAGGCCGCCCGCCGGATTGCACATGTGCGGATGGACGCGAAAGCCCATGACGAACTCGTCGCGCGTGCCCTTGGGCCCGCGCTTGCAGTAGAGCCTGCCGATATGGGTGTTGAAGGTGGCCGGCCGGTCGCGGTCGAAATCGATGCGCAAGAAGCCTTCGGGTGGATTGTCGTCGCTCACGCTCAACTCCGGATGATCTGTACGCGCTGGCGATGCAGCAGGGAGAAGGCGCCAAGTCCCGCCAGCACGTCGTGGCGCGGACCATAGAGGCGGCCTCTCACCTGCACCATCTGGTCGTCATGGCCCAGCACCTCGGCCTCGCCTTGCAGCCAGACGCCGACCCGGCCCGGCAGCAGGTAGTCGATGCTGAGCCGTACCGTGACACAGCGGCGATGCAGGACGTGGAACACCGTCGAGCCCATGACCGAATCGAGGAACGCCGCCAGCATGCCGCCATGGACGATGCCATGGCTGTTGGAATGCTGCGGGCCGGGGCGGAAGCCGCGGATCAGGCGGCCGCCCTCGATCTTCTCGAACCACGGCCCGGTCGCGTCGGCGAAGCCGGTCGACGTGACCGGCCGAAAGCCCGGGGGAACGCTCGAACTGTCTGACACGCCGCCATTTTAGGCGATGCCCACCACCGGGACCAAGCCGTAGCGGCCACAGGAGCTGGCGAGCGCGGCGATCAGCCGATGCGACCAGGCGCGGAACTGCTTGAGCATCGTCATGGCTGCGGCCGATATGTCCAGTGTTGAGATATATGGTAGATGGGTCTTCGATATGCGAGGCGTCTGTCGAGGGACTCGGATCGACAGCAGGCCTGGAGCACTGAGGGTCGGTCACATGGAACTGCGCCATCTCCGCTACTTCGTCGCCGTCGCGCATGAGGGGCATGTCACGCGCGCGGCGGAGAAGCTGCACATCCAGCAGCCGCCGCTCAGCCAGCAGATCCGGGCGCTCGAACGCGAGATCGACGCGGCGCTTTTCGTGCGCCATCCGCGCGGCGTCAGCCTGACCGATGCCGGCCGCTCGCTGCTGGCCGATGCCGAGCAGATCCTGGCGCACGCCGAGCACGCCAAGATCCGCGCCCGCCGCACCGCGCGCGGCGAGGTCGGCCGCATCGCCGTCGGCTTCACGACCTCGGCGCCGTTCCATCCACTGGTGGCGCGGGCGATCCGCGAGTTCCGCGGCAACCGGCCCAGCGTGTCGTTCGTGCTGGAGGAGAGCAGCTCGGGCGACATGGTAAGCGGCCTGCGCGACGAGCGGCTCGATGTGGCCTTCATCCGCTCCGGCCTGGTCGACCCCGAGGGCATCACGGTGCATCCGCTGCTGCAGGAGGACATGGTCGCAGCCTTGCCGGCGCGCCATCCGCTGGCGAAGCGCGCGCGCCTCACGCTCAAGGACCTGGCCGGCGAGACGCTCATCCTCTACCGCCGACCCGACGGCCGCGGCCTCTACGATGTGATCATCGCCGCCTGCGCCGAAGCCGGCTTCAGCCCGCATGTCGGCCAGGAGGCACCGCGTATCGTCTCGACGCTCAATCTCGTGGCCGCCGGGCTCGGCATCACCATCGTGCCGGCGTCGCTGAGCCGCTTGCCGCTCGAAGGCGTCACCTACAAGCCGCTGACCGGGCGGCCGGCGATCAAGGTCCCGCTCAATCTCGCCCGCCGCGCCGACGAGCGTTCGGCAGCGACCCTCGCCTTCATCGACCTGGTGCGTCGCCTGTCATGAGACCGATCAAGACCATCGGCCATTCCAATCATCCGATCGAGCGCTTCATCGCGCTGCTGACGGCGGGCGGCGTGCGACGGCTGGTCGACGTGCGGTCGATGCCGTGGTCGCGCCGCTTCCCGCAGTTCGGCCGCGAGCGCTTGGCGAAGAGCCTCGGGGACGCCGGCATCGATTACACCTGGGAAGGTGAAGCACTCGGCGGCATGCCGAAAGGCGGCGGCAGCTACGACGACGCAGCGGCACGGCCCACTTTCAAGGATGCGATCGGCCGGCTGATCGCCGACAGCGCCGGCACCACGCTCTGCCTGATGTGTGCCGAGAAGGAGCCGCTCGATTGTCATCGTACGGTGCTGGTGTCGCGCCGGCTGGCGGAGCATGGCGCAGCAATCGAGCACCTTCTGGCCGACGGCACGACCAGGCCGCATCGCGAGATCGAGGAGGCGCTGCTGAAGAAGAGCGGTGGCGACGACCTGTTCGAGGACCGCGCGACGCGGCTGGCGCGCGCCTACAGCGCGCGTGAAAAGGCCATGAAGGGAAAAGCCGGCTAATTCCTTGCCTCGACTGCCCTTCGTTGGGGACACTGCGACATGGACACCGTCACGCCGGGCGCCAGGGTGGATCGTCGGCCCGCAAGGCGAAGGGCGTCATGTCGATCGCCTGGCCGCCGAGCATGATCTTCTTCTCGCCCAGAGCCATCTGGGCGAGCGCATCGCCGATGCCACCCGAATGCTTGAAGCCGTGACCCGAGCAGGGCGAGGCGACGATGATGTTCGGGCTGCCCGGCAGGCGATCGAGGATGAAGCGCGCGCCATTGACTTCGGTGTAGAGGCAGGCCTTCGCTTTCACGCAACGATCCGACAGGCCGGGAAGGAATGGCCGGAAGATCTCGACCATCGCCTTGATCTCGCGCGGCGTCACGGTGCGATCGACTTTGTCCGGATCGACGACGTCGTGGCCTTCGGTGGCGATCTTCACCCCCTCCTCGAGCGGGCCGATCGCGGGAAAGCCGTAGAACGCTTC
>JAFEFF010000038.1 GCA_018240745.1 Pseudomonadota bacterium | reverse complement strand
TGACGCCCAGCCATCTCACGCGCTGCCGCCGAGCGCCGCTCAGCGGGGTGCTGTCATGAGGACTCATCAAGAAGAGCGCCACTGGAGTGGCGCGGTCCGATGAGGAAGGACATGCGCGCGAGTCTGCCTGATCGCGCGTCAAACACCTATTATGGGCAATGGCCGCGCGCGTTCCTTGAGGAATCGGGGGCGAAAGTCAGGGCCAATGCCCATCGGGGGCTCGCCGCGATTTGCGTCGAACCCGCTCCCCGGCCCTCCCTGCGCGCAGCGTGGGGAGGTGCCCTCGTCTTACGAGGGCGGAGGGGTCATGGGCCTCGCCCCTGTGGTCAGGGCTTGATGCCCATCAGCTTCTGGGCGGTGCCGCCCAGGATGGCGATGCGGTCCGCGTCGCTCAGGCCCGGCGTCGACAGCACGAGGTCGACCTCGGTGGCGGTCCACGGGAACGGATAGTCGGTGCCGACCATGATCTGGCCGACGCCGCTCTCGGCGATCAGGTGGCGCAGCGCCTCCGGCGTGAACACGATGGTGTCGAAGAACAGCTGGCCGTCGCGCAGGTAGGCGGTCGGCTTCTTCTTCGGCAGGGGCCCCACGCGATCGGGGAAGGTCCGGATCACCGCATCCGAGCGGTTGGCATAGGAGCCGAGATAGCCGCCGCCATGTGCGGCGCAGATCTTGAGGCCCGGGAACCGGTCGAGCGTGCCCTCGAAGATCAGGTGCGAGAGCGCGATCGTCGTTTCCAGCGGGTTGCCGATGGTGTTGGTGAGCAGGCCGCTGCCGTTCAGACGGCCGCTCGGCTCGAGCTCGCGCGTGCCGGTCGGATGCAGGAAGACCAGGACGCCGTGCTCCTCGCACTTGGCCCAGAAGGGATTGAACTTCTTGTCGGCCAGCTCGAGGCCGGCGACACTGCCGCCGACACTGACCCCGCGGAAGCCGAGCTTCTTGACCGCGTGCTCGACCTGCTCGGCCGCGAGCTCGGGATGCTGCAGCGCCGCCGTCGCGAAGGCGACGAAGCGGTCGGGCTGCCTGGCGCAGAACTCGACCAGCGCCTCGTTCTGCAGCCGGATCACCTCGGCTGCCTCGTCCTTGCCGGCGTGATACCAGTAGGGATTGATGCTGAGGCACTCGACGTCGATGCCCTGGCTGTCCATCGCAGCGATCCGCGCGCTGGTATCCTCCATCAACAGGCCCGGGGCCTCGAGCGGATGCTTGATCACCGCCATCGCCTTCGGGACACAGCAATGAGCGTGGATGTCGACGGTCTTCACCCGCTTGCCCGCCACCACGACCTCGCGGCGTTTGGCGTGGGTGTGGTCATGCCCGTGCCCTTGCTCGGCCGCAGCCGCCGTGAAGGCGCAGTGGGTGAAGGCGATGCCGGATTGATTGCTCATGGGGTCCTCGTCCTCAGTGGAAGGTGCGGCCGGAGTCGATGACGATCGTCTGGCCCGTCATGGTGTTGGTGCGGCACATGGTGACGACCTGGTCGGCGCAGTCGTCCTTGTCGGCCGCCTTGCCGAGCAGCGACGCCTTGCGGCCGGTCTCGATCACCTCGGGCCGCAGGTTCGCCGTGGCCCGCGTGCCCTCGAGCAGGCCGGGGGCCACGCAGTTGACCAGAACCTCGGGAGCCAGCGCCACCGCCATGCACTTGGTGAGGTGGATCAATCCCGCCTTCGACACGGCATACGCGATCGACGACCCGGTCGGCCCCAGCCCGGCCACCGAGGAGATGTTCACGATCCGCCCGCTGCCCTGCTTCTTCATCACCGGCGCAACCGCCTTGGTGGTGAGCATCGGCCCGGTCAGGTTGATGTCGATGATCTTGGTCCATTCCTCGTAGGTCAGGCCGTCGAGATCCTGGAACCGGATCGATTTGTTGTAGGCCGCGTCGTTGATCAGGATGTCGAGCCGGCCGAAACGCTTGACCACGTCGTCGACCATCGCCTGAACCTGGTCGCGCCTGGTGACATCGCAGGCGAACGCCGCGGCGCCGACCTGGTGCTTCTCGAGGTCCTTCGCCACGCCCTCGGCCTGCGCCTTGCTCTGCGCGTAGACGATGGCGATGTGACAGCCTTGCGCTGCAAGTGCATGACAGATTCGTTGCCCGAGCCCGCCGTTCCCACCGGTGACGACGGCGACTGTTCCCTTGAGCTCCATGTCGCAGGGTCCTCCCTTCCGCGAGGTTGCCACGGAGCAATGTGCGCGTCGACAGCGGCCCTCGTGAGACCAGGGTATCTCTCCGCGCTGCGCGCAGGGAGGAAAGCTCAGTTCCAGGCGCCGGCCGGGCGGTCGAGGCCGTAGTGGTCGCGCAGGGTCTCGCCTTCGTACTCGGTGCGGAACAGGCCGCGCTTCTGCAGCAGCGGGATCACCTCGGCGACGAATACATCGAGCATCGCCGGCAGCACCGGCGGCATGACGTTGAAGCCGTCGGCCGCGCCGTCCTCGAACCAGCTTTCCATCAGGTCGGCGATCTGCTCGGGCGTGCCGGCGGTCGTGTAGTGGCCGCGCGCGCCGGCGAGATAGGCAAGCAGCTGCCGCAGGGTCGGCTTCTCGCGCTTCACCAATCCGACGATCACCTCGGTCCGGCTGCGCGCCGCCTCGACCGTCCTCGGATCGGGAAAATCCTCGGGCGACAAAGGCTTGTCGAGCGGCAGGTGCGAGAAATCGTGGCCGCCGAAGCGGCCCGACAGGCGCTTGCGGCCGACCTCGGGATCGGTGAGGTCGTTCAGCTCGCGCGCCTGGCGCTGCGCCTCGGCCTCGGTGCCGGCGATCAATGGGCTGAGGCCTGGCAGGATCAGCACCTGGCCGACGTCCCGCCCCTCCGCCGCCGCGAGCGCCTTCAAGTCGGTGTAGAACGCCTGGGCCGTGGCCTTCTCCATCTGCGCGGTGAACACCGCCTCGGCGTGGCGCGCGGCGAAACGGCGGCCGGTGTCGGACGAGCCCGCCTGCACGAACACCGGCCGGCCCTGCGGGCTGCGCGGCATGTTGAGCGGCCCGGCGACCTTGTAGTGCTCGCCCTCGTGATTGATCGGCCGGATGCGATCGGCCCGCGCGTACCGGCCGTGCTCGCGGTCGTCGAGCACGGCGTCGTCGGCCCAGCTGTCCCACAGCGCCTTGACGACAGCCACGAACTCCTCGCCTCGCGCGTAGCGGTCGGCGTGGCTCACCTGCCGGTCGCCGCCGTAGTTGCGTGCCGCCGCAGCCAGCCACGACGTCACGATGTTCCAGCCGGCACGACCGCCGCTCATATGGTCGATCGAGGCGAACTGGCGCGCCAGATTGAACGGCTCGCTGTAGGTGGTCGACGCCGTGGCGATCAGCCCGACCTTCCTCGTGCCCGTCGCGAGCGCCGCCAGCACCGTGATCGGCTCGAGCCAGCTCCGGCCCGCGCGCTCGACGTCGCCGTCGAGCGCGAGCTGGTCGGCGAGGAAGATCGAATCGAACAATCCGGCTTCGGCGCGCTGCGCCACGTCCTGGTAGTAGCGGATGTCGGTCAGCGGCAGGGGCGACGCCGCGGGATGGCGCCACGACGCCTCGTGATGCCCGCGGCTCTGGATGAACAGGTTGAGATGCATCCGGCGTGTCATCGGGCCATCGCTTTCTTGCGCTCCGTCAGCGCTTTGCCGAACGCCTCGAACAGCGCCCTGTTGATCGGATTGGTCTGCGGGTCGTACTCGGCGTGCCACTGCACCCCGACCGCCAATGCGGGCGCATCGGCGATGCGGATCGCCTCGATCGTGCCGTCCTCGGCGATGCCTTCCAGCACCACGCGCTTGCCCGGCTCGAGGATGCCCTGGCCGTGCAGCGAGTTGACGCGGATCGCCGGGCAGCCGAGCACCTCGGCGAACCAGCCATTCTCGGCCAGCTTCACCTCGTGCCGGTCGGCGAACACGACCTCCGGATCGGGATGGATTTCGCCGTTCTCCAGCCGCGGCATGCGATGGTTCATACGGCCGGGCAGCTCGCGAATCTCCGGGTGCAGCGTCCCGCCGAACGCGACGTTCATTTCCTGAAGGCCGCGGCAGATGCCGAACAGCGGCACGGCACGCTCGACGCAGGCGCGGATCAGGCCGAGCGCCATCGCGTCGCGCTCGGGATCGTAGGGCTCGTGCCTGGGGTCGGGCTCGACGCCGAAATGGCTGGGATGGACGTTGGCCCGGCCTCCGGTCAGCAGGACGCCATCCACCGCATCGAGCAGCGCATCGACGTCGGTGATCTCCGGCGTGGCGGCGAACATCAGCGGCAGGGCGCCGGCGACCTCGGCAACGGCACGCATGTTCTTCTGGCCGACGACCTGGACGTTGTGACGCTCGTTGATGACGTGGGCGTTGCCGATCACGCCCACCACGGGTTTGGTCATGGGACGCAAAGTTACCGCATCCCGCCGCGCGCGCCAGCACGGAGCGAAAACACCCTATGGACAGCGAAATCGGCTCGGGTGACACCCGCTCTGTAAAATAATGAACGCGCTCCCGGCAGATTTCTGGCGTCTTTGGTTCGTCGGCATGGTCGTCTCGACCGTGCGCTGGCTGGAGACGGTGGCCGTGGGCATCGTGGTCTACCAGCAGACCGGCTCGGCCTTTCTGGTGGCCGTGATCACCATGCTGCGCCTGCTGCCGATGGCCCTGTTCGGCGCCTTCCTGGGAGCGTTCGCGGAACGGTTCGACCGCCGCCTCACCCTCGCCCTCCTGATCGGCCTGATGGCCGCCACATCGGCCACGCTCGGCGTCCTGGCGTGGCATGGCCCGCTCGCGATCTGGCAGCTCGCGCTCGGCGCCTTCGTCAACGGCTGCGGCTGGGCGACCGACAATCCGCTGCGCCGCATGATGATGGGCGAAGCGGTCGGCCGCGAGCGCATGGCCACCGCCATGGCGTTCGATGTCGGCGCCAGCAACGCCAGCCGCATGGTCGGCCCGACCGTCGGCGGCCTGCTGCTGGCGGGCATCGGCCTCTCAGGCGCGTTCCTGCTGAGCGGCCTGCTCTACGCCACCGCGATCGCCGCCACGCTGGCCGTGCGCACGAAGCTCGCACCTTCGCCCGGCGCCGGCGCAGTGCTCGGCCGAACATGGGAAGCGATCGTGATCGCATTCTCCGACCGGCGGCTCGCGGCGACCATGGTCGTGACGGTGATCTACAACGTCTTCGCCTGGCCCTTCACCAGCATGATCCCGGTGATCGCCCGCGACCGGCTCGGCCTGGGCCCGCAGGGCGTCGGCATCCTGACCAGCTTCGACGGCATCGGCGCGTTCGTCGGTGCCATTCTGCTCGCGCTTTGGCTGACGCCGGGCTGGCATGCGCGGGCCTACACGGGCGGCGTGGCCGTTTACCTGCTGGGCGTGATCGCCTTCGCGTGGGCGCCCACCCCGGTGCTGGCCGCCGCTTCGCTGCTGGTCACCGGTCTCAGCGGCGCCGCCTTCGCCACCTTGCAGGCGACGATCGTCTACCTCGCCGCCCCGCACGAGATGCGCTCGCGCATGCTGGGCGTCCTGTCGGTATGCATCGGCACGGGCCCGATCGGCTTCGTCCTGCTCGGCTGGCTGGCCGACCGGATCGGCGCCGCCGAGGCGATGGCGCTCACCGGCGGGTTGGGCCTGCTGGCGCTCGCGGCCGCCTGGCCGATGTGGCGCCGGATTTGAAACGTTCCGTCCCGCATCCCACGCCGCTGGGATGGCTCCGATACCGATGCCATAAAGGTTTTAGGCGATTCGTCCCAGATCCTGAGCCACATGCCCGTTGGGACGATTGTCGAATTGGCGGGACGCGGGACGATTTATCCACAGGCTAAATATAGCCACCGCGGAAGCTGATCATGGGCTGGCGGTCCGAGGTGCTGTAGGCGATCACCTTGCCCAGCGCGATCACGGTGCCGTGGCGCTCGATCATCTCGTCGAGCGCGCAATCGATCACGCCGACGGAATCGACCAGGGTCGGCGCGCCGGTCCTCAGCGTGCTCCAGGCGCCGGGCAGGAAGCGATCGGCACCCTTGAGCTGCCCGCCGCCGCCGAACTCCTTGACCAGGGCGTCACTGCCCTTGGGCACGTAGTTGATCGCGAAATTGTTGCCCTGCCGGACGGCCGCCAACGCGGATGTCGTGAGGCCGATCGACACCATCATCATCGGCGGGCTTGCCGTGAGATGGGTGGCGGACAGGGCGAGAAAACCCGCCGGCCCCTCGGTCCCCTGCGCCGTGACGATCGCCACGCCGATCGCCCGGCAGCCGATGGCCTTCCAGAAGGTCTTTACGTCAATCTCGCTATCCATGCCGGCAACTCCCTTGACCAGGAGCGACCCTAGCAAAAGCAGCGCCGAATTCGATCACGCTGTCACGTGCCGTCCGATGAACGCCACCATGCGATCGAACAGGTCGCCCGCCTTTGACAGATCGGGCGAGCCAGACTGGCGGACCATGTCGATGTATTCGAGCGCGATCGAGCCGCCGGCTTTTCGGTAATCGGCGCAGAAGCGCTGCGGCTCGTTGCCGTCGAATGGCGATTCCGGATCCCGATAGTCGTGCACGGTATCGCCGTGGCTCTGGTACCAAACCGCGGGCGGAGTCAGCACCTTCTCCCCGCGCTCCAGCGCCATCGTCGGATTGCCTTCCGCCATGGCATCCTCGGTCCGCCAGTACGAATCGTGGCGCGCGATGATCGACTCCAGCTTCGCGCGTTTGGCGTGGCGGTAGCGGCTGAACGGATTGATCACCGGCCAGGACATGATCACACAGCGCACGCTCGCATCCTGCTGCGGCGTGCCGGCCGGCAGCGGGATCGCCGCATAGCGCGCATCGTTGGGCCGCATCGCGACCAGCATCGCGAGATGCCCGCCGCTCGACTGGCCGCTGAGGCCGATCAGGTCGGGCCGGGTCTTTAGAGAGCGCGCGTTCGCCTTGGCCCAGCGTACCGCATAGTTGATGTCCTGCACCGAGGCCGGATACGGATCCTCGTTGCCGGAGCGGAAATCGAGCGCGATCGACACGACGCCATGCGAGGCCATGTGCTGGTGGCGCAGCTTCTCGGTCATCCGGTCGCTCTGGCACCAGGCGCCGCCGTGGCACTCGACCATCGCCGGGAACGGACCCGCGCCGTGCGGCTTGTAGATGCGCGCGAGCAACGGCTTGTCGCCGTGGCGCAGATATTCGACGTCTTCGACGTCGTAGTCGGCGGTCTTGGCTTCGAGGACTGCAGTGGACATGACATGCCTCCCTGAGCGTCCGGTCGTGTGCGACGGGGGTAAGCGACGATGCGATCTTAGGCCTCGCGGAACTCCTCGTTCAATCGGTCGGTGACCAGCATGTGGCCGGCCTTGTGCGTGATGCAGAACGGCGGCCGGGCTGCCTCGATCACCGCCTGCGGGGTCACCCCGCAGGCCCAGAACAACGGCACCTCGCCCGCCCGGATGTCGGGCTCGCCGCCATACTCGGGCTTGTCGATGTCGGCGATGCCGATCGCCCCGGGATCACCGAAATGGATCGGCGCGCCGTGGACCCGCGGGAAGCGCGAGGTGATCTCGATGGCGCGGATGGCGTTCGGCACGGTGAAGTTCCGCATCGACACCACCATGCGGCCGTGCAGCCGTCCGGCCGGCACGGTGCCGAGTCCGGTGCGATAGGTGCAGACCTTCTTGCCCTGCTCCATGTGCCGGATCGGCACGCCGGCCGCGAGCAGCGCCGATTCGAAGGAGTAGGAACAGCCGAGCGCGAAGGCGACGAGATCGTCGCGCCACAGCGTGCCGATGTCGGTCTCCTCCGACACTGCTTTGCCGTCGCGGAAGACGCGATAGCGCGGCAGGTCGCGGCGGACGTCGATGTCGGGGCCGAGCTCCGGCAGGCTCGGATCGCCGGACGCGCTTCGCGCGATCAACGGACACGGCTTGGGATTCGCCGCGCAGAACGCGGCGAACTCGTCGGCCCAGTCGGCCGGCAGGACCACCAGATTGGCCTGCAGATGGCCCGGCGCCAGCCCGGTGGTCACGGTGGTGTGCTCGCCTGCGCGAATGCGGTCTCGCAAGAGCCTGGATGCGTTCATCCCTTCCCCTCCGCCCTTCCCCTGCACCCGGCCAGTATATAGCCTTTGCACCCATGCGCGCTGGCGAGATCGTCTTCACCGGAATGGATCGCGTGGTGTTCGGCCGTCCGGCCGCCGACGCCGTCGTGGAAGCGGCGGACCGGCTCGGCGCCGGGCGGGTGTTCATCCTCGCCAGCGCGACGCTCAACCGGAAGACCGATGTGATCCGGCGGATCGCCGATGCGCTGGGTTCGCGTTACGCCGGCGTGCATGACGACATGCCCGGCCACAGCCCACGCGACGCGGTGGTCGCCTGCGCCAACAAGGCCCGCGACGCCGGCTGCGACCTGCTGCTGAGTGTCGGCGGCGGTTCGGCGACCGACGGCGGCAAAGTCGTCACCCTCTGCCTCGAGCACGACATCCGCGAGCCGGACGGGCTCGAGCCCTTTCGCACCGTGGTCGACGAGATCACCGGCAAGCGCAGCTTTCCGCAATACCGCGCGCCCCGCGTCCGGCAGATCTGCGTGCCGACCACCTTGAGCGGCGGCGAGTTCAACGCCCGCGCCGGCGTCACCGAGCCCCGGCTGCGGCTGAAGCAGGCCTACATCCATCCCGGCCTCATCCCACTGCAGGTGATCTTCGATCCATCGATCACCGTTCACACGCCGGAATGGCTGTGGCTCTCGACCGGTATCCGCGCGGTCGACCATGCGGTCGAGACCTACTGCTCGATCGACGGCAATGCCTATACCGACAGCACGTCGCTGCAGGCGCTGCGCCTGCTCGGCCGCGGGCTGCCGGCGGTGAAGCGCGATCCGTCCGATCTGGCGGCGCGGCTGGACTGCCAGATCGGCGCCTGGATCTCGATGATCGGCATCGTCAGCGGCACGCGCATGGGTGCGAGTCACGCGATCGGCCATGTGCTGGGCGGCAGCGCCGGCGTGCCACACGGCTACACCTCGTGCGTCATGATGCCGGCAGTGCTGGCCTACAACGCCACCGTCAACGCCGACCGCCAGGCCGAGATCAGCACGGCCCTCGGCGCCACCGGGCAGCCGGCCAGCGCGGTGCTCGACCGCTTCATCTCGGGCCTCGGCCTGCCGCGCCGGCTGCGCGACGTCGGCGTCAAGCGCGAGGATCTGCAGCGCATCGCCACCAACTGCATGCTCGACGACTGGACCTTCAGCAACCCGCGGCCGATCCACGCGGCGCAGGAAGTCGTGCCGATCCTCGAGTCGGTCTACTGAGGATCGCCGCGACGCGTCGGCACTCGTTGCTTCGCGCCACGGCGGCTACAGATACTCATCGATCGGTCGGTGCGGCGCGATCGCCCCCAGATCGGCCTCGACGCCGTGTGCCCGCAGCTCGTCGACCACGTCGTCGCGCAGCTCTGCCAGGCGTAGCCTGGTGTTGCGCGCGGCAAGCGTCCGAGCGAGCCCCCTGAGGGTGGCGCTGGCGGTGAGATCGATGGTCCGCACCATCGAGCAGTCGATGACGACGGTATGCACGGGTGTCGTGGTCTGGCCGACGGTGTCCAGGATCTGGCGGCGGATGTGCTCGCAGTTGAAATAGACCCAGGCTCCGCCGGTGCGCATCACCACGATCCCCGAAAGCGTCTCGGCCTCGGTCAGCCGCTCGCGATTGACGAAGCGGCCCGACGAGTCGCGCGCCAGGATCGCGACCGGCGGCCGCGAAGCGCGGGCGATCAGAACGATCAGCGCGCCAGCCGCCGCCAGCAGCAGCCCGTTCAGCAGGCCGAGCGACAGCACGCCGACCATCGCCACCAGGGCGATGTAGAACTCGCCGCGCGCGGCCTCGCGCACGTTCTTGAGCTCCTCGAACCTCACCAGATGGCTGGCCGCGATCAGCACGATCGCGCCGAGGACGGGCTCCGGCAGGTCGCGGAACAGGCCGGCGAAGAACAGCAGGGTGAGCGCGATCGCCGCCGAGGTGACGACCAGCGACATCGGCGACGTGGCGCCGCCCATGTCGTTGACGGCGCTTTGCGACATGCCGCCCGAGACCGGGAAGCCGCTCGCCAGCCCGGTCGCGACATTCGCGGCGCCGAGGGCGGTCAGCTCCCGGTCCGGATCGATCTCGTCGCCATGCTTTTGAGCGAAGGTGCGCGCCACCGAGATCGCCTCGCCATAGGCCAGCAGGAAGCAGGCAAAGGCCGTCGGCACCAGCGCGCCGACTTCGGTGATGCGGATGTCCGGGATGCCGACCTCGGGCAGGCCGCTCGGCAGCTCGCCCACCATGTGCACGCCCAGCCGGTCGAGCCCGAGCATGTGGGCGGCGACCATCACGGCGGCGACGACGATCAGGGTGGTCGGCCGTCCCGGCAAGGCGCGGTCGAGGATCACGAACAGCACGATCGCCGACAGGCCGACGACGAGCGACGGCACGTGCGCGTGCGGCAGCGACAGAACCACGTGGTAGAGGCGCTCGAAGAAGTTGCCCGGCGCGCCTTCGATGCCGAACAGCTTCGGCAGTTGGGTCGAGGCGATGTAGAAGGCGGCACCCGTCTTGAAGCCGGTCACGACGGTGTCGGACAGGAAGTAGGCGATGTTGGCCAGGCCAATGAAGCGGCCGCCGATGCAGATGATGCCGAGCAGCAGGGCGATCGCGCTGGCATTGGCGACGGCGCGCCCGGGATCGCCGCCGCTCACCACGGCGATGCTGGCCGCCACCGCGATCGCCAGCGACGAGGTCGGGCCGACCGCGAGCTGGCGGCTGGTGCCCAGCAGGGCATAGGCGATGCCGGCGACGAGGTAGCAGTAGAGGCCGGATACCGGCGGCAGGTCGGCCAGCGAGGCATAGGCCAGCGATTCGGGGATGACGAACGCGGCGAGCGACAGGCCGGCGATCGTGTCGAGGCGGAGGCGCCTGCCGCCATAGCCGTGCAGCCATTCGGCAACCCCTTTCATCTAGCCTCCCAGAGCGATCGAGATGACGACCAGCACCACGGCGAACCCGACGATAGCCGCCCCGGTCCGCCAGGGATTGGCGCCGGAAACCCGCGCCCAGCGATAGCCGACGGCGAACAGCAGGCCGATCTGCATGAGATTTGCCAGCCGCACGGCCAGCACCGGATCGCCGACCAGCAGGATCGGAACCGCCCCCGGCACCGCCGTCACCGCCACCAGAAGGACGATCATGAGCGCCGCCAGCCAATCCTTGTCGCGGAGACGCGTTCGCTCGACCTTCGCGTACCGCAGAACGTCGAGCGCCGCCCGGTAGAAGGCGGCGAGGTCCTGCGCCGGGGCAAGGTGCGCGTCGTCCAGGCCGTACTCCTCGCGGATCGCCTGCAGCGCCCTCGCCTCCGACGGCATGGCGCGCAGCTTGCGCATGAAGTGGACGCGCTGATTGCGCGCGAAGACCGAGCCCAGCAGATAGAGCGCTGCGTCGATGATGCCCCACGCGACATTGCAGCCGACGAGGGCCATCGCAAGATCCTGCGGCCGCGACAGTTGCTCCGGTGACAGAAGGTGCACGCCGAGCGTCACGGTGAGCGTCATGATCAGGCCGAACAGCAGCTCGCCCAGGCTCTCGTCCGGATCGAGATAGCGGTGGATCATGACCGCCCTCTCGCCGGTGGCCGGAACTTCGAGAGCGAGAGCGTCAGCCAGAGGTTCCAGCCCTCCGGCCGGTTCTGGGCGTCGAACTCCTTGTATCCGCGCAGGTTCAGGTCGGCGTGGACCACGCCGAGATCGATTGCGTAGCCGATCTGCGGCCCGACCGCCGTCACCTTCGACTGGAACGCGCCCAGCCGCGCGCCCGGACCGGAATCGGGGCCGAGCTGGTCGTAGAAGTAGCCGACCACGCCGAGGTAGAGCTTCTCGCCGAGCGCGATCGACGCTCCCCAGTCGATGTGCCCGTCGACGCCGCTCTGGTATTGCGTCGCGGAGTTGATGAAGTTGTAGGTAACGCCGGCGGTGATCGAGAATTCGAGGCCGGCATCGTTCGCGAAGGTGTAGCCGAGGCCGCCGTCGATTGCCCAATGACCGATACCGAGGCCCGCCAGCCGCGTGGCGTCGTAGGCGCCGACTGGAACGGCGGCAGTGGCATAGGTCATCACATTGTGGTTGCCGAGCTGCCACTTGAGCGTCGCCAGCGGATAAAGGTCGCCGACGCCGGTCATGAAGTCGCTGCTCGATGCCGCAAAGGAACCGGACGGACCGCTCAGCACCGCCGACACGCTGGTGTTCGCATTGCCGACCGCGAAGGTCATGCCCAGCCATAGCTGCCCGTTCAGCACCGGATCGCTGAAGGTATAGCTCGGCGTCAGGAACACGTAGTTCTCGGCAAGCGAGTAGCCGGCTGCGAGCGACGCGCCGATCGGAAAGGTCCGGCTCGACGACGCGCTGGCGCTGCGGGTGTAGTAGATCGTCTCGAGCGCGAAGCCCGGATCTCCAGGTTCGGCGGCGAAGCTCGCGAACTGGCCCGGCAGCCACGCGCTTGCGCCGCCTTCGTCCGCCAGAGCCGGCATGCTGCACAGCACGGTCGGTCCGAGCAAGGCCGTCGCCCAGGCCGATCGCCGCCCACTTCTCCTGCACTCCATGTTTTCGAGGCTAGAACACTCGCGCAGGCCCGCCTTTGACTCTTGTCAACACGCCTGTCCGCCGGTCAAGGCAACTTCAGGTCTTGATGGCTGGCTGCCTGGGCTGCCATCTGTGCATTTCCCGCCGGGCCCGCCGATTGCTCCACGAGATCGTTGTCGACGACCACGGCCACTTCGGCGAGCGTTTCCACGGCAAGAAGCGCCCCGACTACCGCCAACAGAACCCCCAAGCCCATTTGCGACATTGTCGCCCCACATTGTCCGATGGGTCGTGGCCAGGCGTTGCCGTCGGAGTCCGTCGTCGCGCCTTGCCACGCCGAATGCCAAACGAAGTCCGCCCGGCGCATGGCCGGGCGGACCTACGCTACTACGATCGATCAGCCGTGATGGCCGCCCGACAGGTCGGTGGTGACGCTGTCGTGGCCGACCACGTTGAAGCTGGCGGAGTTGAACTGGATGTTCGCCCCCATCACGATGCTCTGCGTGAACGCATCCTGGGTGATCGGCGCATCCGCAGCGGCGCTGACCGTGCCGGCGCTGCTGTCGTGCCCGACCGCCGAGCCGGCCGTGTCGGCAATACCGCCCACCGCGTGCGCGGTCTGAGAGAACACCGACGACGACGGGCCCTCCTCGCCGCCGATCCCGACGCCGATCGCACAGAAGCTGACCGACGCATCGCCCAGGTGGTTGTTGGCCACCAGGTTGTTCACCTGGTCGAGGTTGAACATGGCGTTGCCGCCATCGCCATTCTGGCTCTGGTTGACCCAATCCGGCATCGAGAACTGGATGCCCGAGTTGCAGTCGCCGCTGACGGAGTTGTCGATCGCCGGCTTCAGGTCCAGCCCGCTCAGGTCGATGCTGACATCGACGTGCACGGCGGTGGTGACGCAGTTGTCGACGTGGTTCTCGACGTTGTTCAGGTCATTGTTGCTGACCGCATTGTCGAGATGGTTCGACAGCGAGTTCGCGTCGTAGTTGGTGTTCTCGTTGCCGTTCTCGTTGCCGTTGCCGTTGAGGTTCAGGTTGCCGTTGCCGTTGCCGTTGCCGTTCAGGTTGCCATTGCCGTTGGCGTTCTCGGCATACTGCGCAACCGCCTGGGCAGCGGTCTGGGCCTCGGACTGGCCCTGGGCCTGACCCTGGCCCTGACCCTGGCCCTGCAGGCCGAGCTGAGCCTGACCCTGGCCTTGACCCTGGCCCTGTCCCTGACCCTGGCCTTGACCCTGGCCCTGCCCCTGTCCCTGAAGCTGGGCATTGAGCTGGGCCTGCAGCTGATCCTGATTCGCCGGATCGTGGTTATGGTCGTGGTCTGACATAGCGGACTCTCCTTTGACGTTGAGTTGACGTTGTTCGGCGTCTCGTCGCGTCGCAGTCCGCAATTCATCTATTCGCGGAATTGACGTTGTCGATGCACACCGGTTGCGATCATTGGCAGGCAGGCCGACATCGTCATTCGGAGAAGCCCAACCCCGACCTCACCATGGGCAGGGTGTGGATGGGTGCCGCTTGTCCATCCTGGTCGCGATTCGCCGGTAGCGGACTCACAGACCCTCGCTGCAATTTTGCAGTGCTGGCGATCTGGATGGCTGGTCTTCTCCGGGGAGATGAATGGGAGGCGGCCGGCACACCCTCTTGGCCAGCACATCGAGGGTGCGCCCGGATCGTGTCCCAAGACGTGGTGTAGCTGACGGTTGGTCAGTACGACGATTCCGAGCCAGAGCCGGATCGATCAGGCGGCCATATCGGGCAGCCCGACAAGCGGATCATCGCCGACGGGAGCCATGCTTTCCAGAGTGATGTAGCGAGCGCGTTGGACCGCCCACTCGTCGTTCTGTTCGAGCAGAATGGCGCCGACGAGGCGGGTGATGGCGGCTTCGTTGGGGAAGATGCCGACGACCTCGGTGCGGCGCTTGATCTCGCCGTTCAATCGCTCGAGCGGGTTGGTGCTGTGCAGCTTGGTGCGGTGCTGCAGCGGGAAGCCCATGTAGGCCAGCACATCGGCCTCGGCCTGATCCATCAGGGTGGCGAGCTTGGGGACCTTGGGCCTGAGCTGGTCGGCGACGCGGCGCCATTGCGCCGTGGCCTGCCTGGCATCGTTCTGGGCGAAGGCGGTGGCGATGAAGGCCGAGACGACGCGCTTGCCGCTGCGGCCAGCATAGGCCAGAGCATTGCGCATGAAGTGGACGCGGCAGCGCTGCCAGGTGGCGGTGAAGATCCTGGAGACCGCGGCCTTGATGCCTTCGTGGGCGTCGGAGACGACCAGCTTGACGCCTCTGAGGCCGCGTCGGGCCAACTTGCGAAGGAAGGTGGTCCAGAAGGTCTCGGCCTCCGACGGCCCGATGTCCATGCCCAGCACCTCGCGTCGGCCGTCGCTATTGGCGCCGACCGCGACGATCACGGCGACCGA
>JAFEFF010000037.1 GCA_018240745.1 Pseudomonadota bacterium | reverse complement strand
CGCCGGGGGCGGCGCACATCATGCGCGTGGCGGCCGCCGGCGTGAATGCAAGTGCATTGCCGTCGGCCTTCCAAGTCGAGGTGTACCTGTTGCAGCCTCCCGAGCCGCTGACCTTACCGTCGCTCGCGAAGCTCATCGTCACCGTCGAGTCGGCTATCACGCTCGCCACCGCGTCCTTGCCGTTGTTGATGCCGGTCGCTCGCCATGAGGTCCCGGCGAGCGATCGCGGCTGCGCGGCGAAAGTCGACAGGATCGCGCCATCGGCCCCGATCAACTGGAGTTGGCCCGCGGCCACGCGATACGTCCTGGCGCCGACGAGCGACGCGGCGAACAGCTCGGCTTGCTTCATCACGTCAGGCGGACAGGCCATCTGCGTGGTCGCGCCCTTCGGTCCGATCCGAATCGAGGAGCCCGTCGTCGTGTAGGTCGAGCTGTAGCGGTTGCAGCCGTCCGTACCCTGCATCCGGCCGTTCTCGAAGCGTCCGGTCGCCGCTGGGCCGCTCACGTTGCGCCCGGCAAGCGACGTCAGCACCCACGCGGTGCCCTCGAGCGATGGCGAGTCAGCAGTCGCGGCCATCGGTAAACATTCGACGACCGCGGCCAAGCCCGCGACACTGAGGAGCCCGATGAACTTCATGCTTCTTCCCCTCATATCGTCGGGCGAAGGGAACGCGCGGTCTCTCTCGTCGATCGGCCCGCGAATGAAGGCGGCGGAGAAACTACTCCGCCGCGACAGCCATCGCCTGCTTGAGACCGGGCATGGTGAAACCGAGCTTGTCGAGCTTGGCGATCATGTCCTTGCCCTGCGCCTCGGTCGTCTCGACCAGCGGCGGGCGCACCGGCGTCCAGGCGGGGTCGTCGCCGTAGTGGGCGATGACGTACTTCAGCGCCGGGATCATGACGTAGCCCTGCATCACGCCGCGGACCTCGTTGATCCAGCCCTGGAGCTTCTCGCCCTCGGGCGTTGCATGCTTCTTGTAGGTCTCGGCGATCTTGCCGGGGTTGATGTTGGCGGTGGCGCTGATGCAGCCCGCGCCGCCCGCCTTGATGTTGTCGATCAGGGGCTTCTCGTTGCCCGAGAAGACGTCGAAGCCCTCCTTGGCGAAGGCGTCGATCATGCTCTTGGTGTGCGGCCAGTCGTCCGACGAATCCTTCATGCCGGCGATCTGCTTCGGATAGGCCTTGAGCAGCCGCTCGACCAGCTTGTGGGTGATCGGCACCGCCGACACCGGCGGGATGTGATAGAGGTAGACGCGCAGGCGGTCGTCACCGACACGCTGCACGACCTCCGAGAAGAAGCGGAACAGCCCCTCCTCCGGGACGCCCTTGTAGTAGAACGGCGGCAGCATCAGAACGCCCGCGACGCCCTTCCTGGTGGCGTGGGCCGACACCTTCGCCGCCTCGTTGATCGAGCAGGCGCCGGTGCCCGGCATCATGCGATCGGTCGGCACGCCCGCGGCGACCACCTTGTCGAGCAGCTCCATGCGCTCGTCGGCCGACATCGAGTTGGCCTCGGAGTTGGTGCCGAACATGGCGAGGCCGCAGTCCTGGCTGAGCAGCCACTTGCAATGCGCGATGAAGCGGCCGAGGTCGGGCGACAGGTCGCGCTTGAAGGGAGTGACGACGGGCGAAAGAACGCCTTTGATCCGCTGGGCGGCCATGATGTTATGTCCTTCGGGAATTGGCGCGCCTGTTTTCGCATCCAAGCGCCGGAGACGTCTAGTGGCAGAAATCCTTCCCGAAGACGGGTTTGCCGGCACCCTGATCGGCCGCGTCCAGACGCCCGCCGGGCCCAGCGTCGTGGCGGTGCGGCAGGACGGCGTCTTCGATATCAGCGCCAGGGCGCCGACGGTCGCCGATCTGTGCAATGCGGCCGATCCGGTCGCGGTGGCGCGATCGAAGGGCGAGCGGCTCGGTTCGCTGGACGAGGTCGTGCACGCCCTGCTGGCGCCGATCGACCTGCAGGCGATCAAGGCCGCAGGCGTCACCTTCGCCGTCAGCCTGCTCGAGCGGCTGATCGAGGAGCATGCCAAGGGCGACCTCAGCCGTGCCGAGAGCGTACGCAAGGAACTCAACGCGATCATCGGCGTCGACGTCACCGCCATCAAGCCGGGCTCGCCCGAGGCCGAGGCGCTGAAGAAGACGCTGGTCGCGCGCGGCGCCTGGTCGCCCTATCTCGAGGTCGGCATCGGCCCCTACGCCGAGATCTTCACCAAGGCGCCGCCGATGTCGGCGGTGGGGTACGGCGCCGAGATCGGCATCCGGCCGGACTCGGACTGGAACAATCCCGAGCCCGAGGTGACGCTGATCGTCAGCGCCAGCGGCAAGATCGTCGGCGCGACGCTCGGCAACGACGTCAACCTGCGCGACATGGAAGGCCGCAGCGCCCTCCTGCTCGGCATCGCCAAGGACAACAACGCCTCCTGCTCGATCGGCCCGTTCGTGCGGCTGTTCGATGCGACCTTCACGCTCGACGACGTGCGCAGGGCCAAGGTCGATCTCGAGGTCACCGGGCCCGACCAGTTCCGCCTGCGCGGCTCGAGCGATCTCTCGAAGATCAGCCGCGACCCGACCGACCTCGTGGCGCATGCCATGGGCAAGCTGCACCAGTATCCCGATGGCATGGCGCTGATGACCGGCACGCTGTTCGCGCCGACCGAGCAGCGCAAGCCGGGCGGCCACGGCTTCACCCACATGGTCGGCGACCTGGTCTCGATCCGCTCGCCCAAGCTCGGCACGCTGACCAATCGCGTGAACCATTGCGACAAGACCGCGCCGTGGACGTTCGGCACGTCGGCGCTGATGCGCAACCTCGCGCGCCGGGGGCTGCTGAAGTGACCGAGCTCACCCGCCTGCCGGCGTCGGTCCTGCGCGAGAAGATCGCGAGCAAGGAACTCTCGCCGGTCGAGCTCACCAGGGCGGTTCTGGCGCGCGCGGAGAAGCTGCAGCCGGTGCTGAACTGCTTCATCACCCTGGTGCCCGAGCAGGCGCTGGCGGCCGCGAAGCAGGCCGAGGACGACGTGATGCAGGGCAAGCCGCTCGGCCTGCTGCACGGCATCCCCTACGCGGCGAAGGACCTGGTGAACACCGCCGGCGTGCGCACGACCTTCGGCTCGCTGCTGCACGAGAACAACGTGCCGAACAGCGACGCCGTGGCCAACGAGCGCGTGAAGCAGGCGGGCGGCGTCCTGTTCGGCAAGACGACGACGCCCGAGTACGGCCACAAGGCACTGACCGACGCGCCCTTGTTCGGCCGCACGCGAAATGCCTGGAGCGCCGAGCGGACCTCGGCCGGCTCGAGCGGCGGCGCAGCGGTCGCGGTCGCGGCCGGCATCGGGCCGATCGGCATCGCGACCGACGGCGGCGGCTCGACCCGCATTCCCGCGGCGGCCAACGGCGTGGTCGGCCTGAAGCAGAGCAACGGGGTGATCCCGCACAGCCAGGTCGCCGACCTGTTCGGCAACTACACATACGTCACGCCGATGACGCGGACGGTGATGGATACCGCGCTGATGCTGCAGGCGATGGCGGGGCCGCATCCCAGCGACCCGTGGTCGATCGGTACCGTGCCGCAGGACTATCTCGCGGCGGCGCGGCCCGACGGCGATCTCACCGGCAAGCGGTTCCTGTACAGCACCACGCTCGGCAACCGCTTCGTGTCGAAGGACGTGGTGAGCGCCTTCGAGGCGGCGCTCGGCAGGCTGAAGGACGCCGGCGCCGAGCTGGTCGAGCTGACCGGCGAGCTGCCGGACATGGAGCCGATCTGGCGGGTGATCAATCATACGACCTGGCGGGCGCGCTTTGCCGACATGATCCTGCGCGACGGCGAGCACATGACGCCGTCGCTGGTGCGGCAGGTGGCGATGGCCGAGGAGTGGAGCGGCGCCGACTACCAGCGCGCCATGTTCCAGCGTGCCGACCTCTTCCGCATGGTGCAGAAGTGGCTCGACGGGGCCGACTATCTCGTGACGCCGACGCTGTCGCGCACCGCGCTGCCGATCGAGCAGGACCTGTTCGAGCCGATCGTGATCGACGGCGTCGAGGTGGGCGAGCTGCGCCGCAACTGGTTCCCCTACACCATGCCGTTCAACATCACCGGCCACCCGGCGATCACCGTGAGCTGCGGCTTCGGCGGCGACGGCCTGCCGGTCGGCCTGCAGATCGTCGGCCGCTTCCGCGACGAGGCGTCGGTGCTGCGCGCCGCGGCGATCTACGAGGCGAGCGAGCACTGGCTCGAACGATGGCCCGACCTGTGAGGCGGCCGCCTCCGCTCGGCGCGGAGGAGATCCAGGCACGCGTGCTGCATCGGGACGGGCTGATCCTGGTGATCGACAAGCCGGCCGGCCTCGCCGTGCACGCGGGCCCGAGCAAGGCGCCCAACCTCGAGGAATGCTTCGACGCCCTGCGCTTCGGCCTGCCCCGTCCGCCCGCGCTGGCGCATCGGCTCGATGCGGACACCTCCGGTGTGCTGGTGCTCGGCCGCCATCCCAAGGCGCTGGCCAAGCTCGGGCGGCTGTTCTCGGGACGCGATACGGAGAAGACCTACTGGGCCGTCGTCGAGGGCTCGCCGCCAGCCGACGAGGGCGTGTTCGACTGGCCGCTGCTGAAGGTGAACACGCGGAGCGGCTGGTCGGTCAAGGTGTCGGACAAGGGCCGGAAGTCGGTGTCGCGCTACAAGGTGCTGGGCCGCGGGCCCGGCATGACCTGGCTCGAGCTCACGCCCGAGACCGGGAGAACGCATCAGCTTCGTGTTCATTGCGCGCACGCCGGCTGCCCGATCGTCGGCGACCGGCTCTACGGCAAGGCCGGGCCTGGCCAGCTTCTCCATCTGCAGAGCCACGCGATCGTTTTGCCGTTGTCCAGGAACAAGCCGCCGATCCGGGTCGAGGCGCCGCCGCCGGCGCACATGCTGGCGGCGCTGCGAGCGTGCGGCTACGTCGCTACTGCCGCGCCACCACCCACACCCTGAGCGGATCGCCGACCTCGAAGCCCGCCTTCTTCGCCGCGGCGAGTTCGTCGCCCGACTCGTAGCCCACCAGCGGAAGCCCCGGAAACGTCGCCGCGGCCAGCGAAGCGAGGTCGCGCCACACCGCCGGCTCATCGTCGAACTCGGCCACGACGTTGCCGAGGCCGACCACGCCGTCGGAGCGGTAGAACGTGCCGCCGGCAACGATCGAACCGTCGCGTTTCGCGGAGAACATCGCGAAGTTGCTGTCGCTGAACAGGGATGCCGGAAACACGTCGCCACCGGGACCGACACGTTCCCACGACAGCCCCGAGACCATCGTCGCCGCCCTGGGCTGCGCCTTGCGGATCCAGTTCGCCTCCAGCAGCACCTCGAAGCCGAGCCGCGCGATGTCGAGGGTCCTGAAGCTGTCCTTGACCGCCCAGCGGCCGGGCAGGTTCGACTTCTGCAGGATCCGCACGGCCTGGCGCTGCTCGGCGATGTCGGCCTCGCCCGGCGTCAGCGTCACGACGTTGGGGTAGAACCGCGGCACCGGCTCCGCATTCACCCAGGTGTGGACCAAAAACCGGCCGGCCGTGCCGTGCGCGAAGCACACGGCATTGCACCAACGCGCGTTGTTGAGCGCGGCCGGGATGGTCCAGTCCTTCAGGCCCTGACTTCCTCGCGCTGGAACACGATGTAGGCGATCGAGAAGACCACGATCATGCCGGCAATCAGGCCCGTGATCTGCGGCCAGATCAAGAGCAGGCTTTGGTCGAACGGCAGCGGCGTGCCGGGGATCATGCCCCTTGTCTGGGCCATCACCAGGTTGGCGAAGTCGCCGAACGCCTTGGTCTCGGGCTGCAGCAGGCCGAGCACCGCTTCGCCGAACAGCGTGCCGGGCGACAGCCGCTGCAGCGCCGATGAGAACTGTTCCAGCGACAGCACCTCGTCGACGCTGCGGAACTGCGCCGGCATGAAGCCGGTGGTGATCGCCTGGGCGATCATCGGCCACAGCAGGAAGAAGAACAGCCACAGGCCGAGCGAGCACAATGCCGACGTCGCGGTCGAGCGGAAGATCACCGAGAACAGCATCGCCACCGCGAGCCAGACGCCGCCATAGGCGATCGCCACGATCAGGAAGGCCACGCCGCGCACCACCTCCGGCCCGCGCGGCGGCAAGCCGAGCAGCAGCAAGCCCGCCCCGAACACGATCAGGAACAGCGCCGTCAGCGCGACCGCCAGTGTCGCCAGGCCGCCGAGGAACTTCCCGAGCAGCAGGGCGTCGCGGTAGATCGGCTGCGACAGCACGCGGGAGAGCGTGCGCCGGTTGAACTCGCTGTTCACGGCGTCGAAGCCGAGCCCGATCGCCATCAGCGGGATCATGAAGGTCAGCGCGGCGATGAAGGAGATCGGCACCTGCTGCGGCGATACCGTGAAGATGCGCAGGAACAGGTACTGGTCCGACTGCGTGACCTCGCGCAGCGTCTGCAGGGTGAAGCCCACCGGCAACGCGCCGAACACGATCACGAACAGGGTCAGCACCAGCATGCGGGTGCTGCTGAGATGATCGGACAGTTCCTTGACGAAGACCGGCCCGACGCCGGTGAACGGGGAGCCTTCACGCCGCCCCTGATTACGCAGCACGGCGCGCCTCCTCGAAGTAGCGGGTGTAGACCTCCTCCAGGCTGGGCTGCAGCTCGGCGAGCCGGGTGAGCGAGCCGCCGGCGCTGACGATGCGCTGGGCCGCCGCCGCGCGGATATCGCGATCGGCAACCACGCGCCAGATTCCGGCACCGTCCGGCAGGACCTGCTGCACGCCCTCGATGCCCTTCAGCGCCGCCGGCACGTCGGTACCCGTCGCCTCGATCAGGATCGGATGTCCCGCCCCCAGCACCTGGTTGGCGAGCTCGACGACGCTGCCCATCAAGGCGATCTTGCCCTTGTTGAACAGCGCGACGCGGTCGCAAACGCTCTGCACGCGATCGAGCAGGTGCGACGAGAGCAGCACCGCGACCCCCGACTTCTTGAGGCCGCGGATCATCTCGAGCAGCTCGAAGGTGGCGTGCGGGTCGAGGCCGGAGGTCGGCTCGTCGAGGATCGCGACCTCGGCCTTCTTCATGACGATCTCGGCGATGCCGAGCCGCTGGCGCATGCCGCGCGAGAAGGTGGCGACCCGCTTGTCGGCGACCTCGGCGAGTTGCACCGCCGAGAGCGCCTCCATGATGCGGCCGTCGGTCTCGCGCCGCGGGATGTCGAGCAGACGGGCGATGTAGACCAGGTTCTCGCGCGCCGTCAGGTGGTCGTAGAAGCCGACCGCGTCGGGCAGGTAGCCGACTCGCCGCTTGACCTCGAGCGGCTGGCGCACCGGGTTGAAGCCCAGCACGTCGACCGACCCGCCGCTGGTCTCGGTGAGACCGAGCATCATCAGGATGGTCGTCGTCTTGCCGGCGCCGTTGGGGCCCAGCAGGCCGAAGATCTCGCCCTTGCGGATGCTGAGGTCGATCGAATCGACGGCCCGGGTCGATCCGTAGAGCTTCAGCAGGCCGCGCGCTTCGATGACATTGTCCGCCTCGAGGGGATCGCTCATCGTCGCCAGCTTTCGTCTACCGGCGGCCGAACCGCGCCACCGCGCCCAGCAGCACGAGCAGCGCCACCGCGATGATGCCGATGCCGACGATGCCCCACACCGTCGAGGTCGTGACGGTGATGCGGAAGTCGGCGTTCGACGATTCACCCTTGGCGTTGGCGCGGAACGAGGCGACGTAGTCGCCGGCGATCGTCTTGTCCGACGGCGTCACCGAGACCTGCACCTCTTTCTTCTCGTTCGGCGCCACGCTCGGAATGCTCTTCGGGGTGTACTCGGCCTTCCAGTTGGTCGGGACCGAGCCCGAGATCTCGACGTCCTCGAGCGGCGCGGTGCCGTCGTTGCCGACCACCAGGGTGTACTCGGAAGCCTTGCCGGCGGTCGCCTCGCCGCTCAGGCGGCCGTCCTTGGCGCTGAGCGTCAGGTGGCCTTGTCCGCTGATCTGCAGAGTCACGCGCTGCTCGGCCGTGGCGCCCTCGGCCGCCACCTTGACCAGCACCGGATAGGTGCCGGCCTTCACGTCACGCGGCGGCGTCACCTTGATCTTGATGTCCTTGGACTGACCGGCCTCGATCGGAATCGAGCTGATCTCGTTCGACCCGTAGCCCTCGGTGAAGCTGGTGCCGAAGTTGCTCGGCGCCTGGGCCGACAGCGCAACCGTCAGGTCCTTGCCCGAGTCGTTGCTGACCGACAGCGTGTATTCGTAGGAGGACTTCGGCGTGCCCATCAGGGACGGCAGCTTCGCCTTCATGGTGAGCTTGGCCGGCGCCTCGGTGCCGATGGTGAGCGTCACCGGCAGGCTGATCGACTGCGTCGCGCCCTTGGCGTTGATCGTCATGGTCTGCGAGCCGGGCTTGGCGTCCTTCGGCACGTCGACCCTGAGTTGCAGGCTGGCGCTCTCGTTGATGCCCGGCATTGCCGCCGCCACCGGCTGGCCGCCCCCGAGGATGTCGGCCTTCCAGCCTTTCGGCACGCCGTCGACCGACAGCGCCAGCGATTCGGGAGCCAGCCCTGCGTTCTGCAACTTGAAGCGCACGTTGGCGACCTCGCCCGGCCGCACGGTCTGCGACGGGTAGTCGGTCAGCAGCCAGAGGCCCTTCACGGCCGGCGCTGCCGGCGGATCGGCGGCAAACGCAGGTGTGGCGATGATGAGGAAGAGCAAAGCAATCAGACGGCGCATTTCAGTTCCCTGCGTCTTGTCGAAACGATCCCCGTTTTCGTGGGCGCGAAGCTACTGCCCTGAAAACGACGAAAAAAGGGCAAACCCCTCAAGCGGCGGCGCTTGGTCGCGCTTTCATGCGCTCGTACCAGGCGGTCAGATTCTTGTTTGCCGGGTCGAGCGGCTGCTTCACGCCGTTGAAAAAGTCGATGAAGGCGAACAACAGGATGTCGGCCATGCTGATCTTGTTGCCGCCGACGAACGGCTTGCCGCCGAGCAGGCCATCGAGCCAGCCGAGCTTGTCCTTCGCGGTGGCTTTCAGCCCTTCGGCCGCCTCCGGGATGCACCGGATACGGCTCTGAAACAGCTTCAGGCCCTCGGAAAACCGGAAGCCATTGGTACCCGGCTCGGCGATGTTGAGATCGATGCGGCGCGTCCACATGCGCGTGTTGGCGCGCTCGG
>JAFEFF010000036.1 GCA_018240745.1 Pseudomonadota bacterium | reverse complement strand
TCCCTCCGACTAGATCGCGTTCCCTCAGTTAGGCATCATCGCAGCGTCTTGACGCTCTTGTGCTGGGGGCGCGCCACTCCAGTGGCGCGTCTTCTCGTATCAGCAGCCCATGACGCGCCACTGAAGTGGCGCGCCCCCGGCAATATGCTCTAGCTTTCCGGGTACCATGAAGGCTTCCGCTTCTCCTTGAAGCTCGCGAGGCCTTCGGTCGCCTCGGCCTGCTGACGGGTGCGGGCGTGTTCGTCGATCAGGTCGCGCAGCTCGCCGTCGTCGACGAAGGCGCGCGCCGAGGCGAGCGAGCGGAGCTTGGTCGCTGTGGTCGCGGCCGGCGCGTTCATCAGCACCGCCTCGACGATCCTGTCGCCGGCCGCCTCGAGGCCGCCGGTCGGACAGACCTCGTGGACCAGCCCGAGCCGCCGTGCCTCCTGGGCGCCGAAGCGCTCGCCGGTCAGCGCATAGCGGCGGACCTGGCGCAGGCCCATCGCCTGGCAGAGCTGCGGCAGGATGATGCCGGCCATCAGGCCCCAGCGCGTCTCGCTGATCGAGAAGATGGCGTCCTCGCTCGCGACCACGACATCGCACGCCGCGGCGATGCCGGTGCCGCCGCCGAAGCAGCCGCCCTGGATCAGGGCGAGCGTCGGCACCGGGCAGGTGTCGAGCCGGCGCACCGCCTCGGCCGTCAGCCGGCTGACCAGCTCGTTCTCACGCGGGCTTTGTCCGGCGACGCTGCTGATCCACGCCAGATCGGCTCCGGCCTGAAAATGCCGGCCGTTGCCCTTCAGCACGACGATGCGCAGCCCGGCCTCGCGGCCGAGCGCATCCATCGCCGCATGCAGGCCTGCGATCAGCTCGCCGTTGTACGCATTGTTCACCTGCGGCCGGTTGAGCGTGACGGTCGCGACGCCGCGTTTGTCGACGCTCCAGAGGACAGTATCGTTCACGGGCTACTCCGCCTTCAGATACGAGTCCTTGAGCGCGATCTTGCCGTCGCGCAGCTCGTACAGATCGATGCCGTAGCGATCGAACGGCTTGCCGGCATGGTCGATGCCGGTGACGCGAAAGGTGCCGAACAACTTGTCGCCGGCGCGATGGATGCGCGCCTCGCGATGCGCCTTGCTTTTGTCGCTGAAATGGGCGCGCAGCGCGTCCTTGCCTTTCAGCACGCGTCCGGCCGGCGCGCCGCCGGAATTGAGGCGCCATTCGAAGTCCTCGGTCACGCAGGCGGCGATCTCCTCGACGTCGGCCCTGTTGAAGGCCTTGCCGAAGCGGCGGAACAGATCGTCGATGGCGTCGGGCATGAAAACTCCTCCTCCTTCATAGCGCGGAAACCGCAAGCCGCGCCAGCCAGTCGTCGAGCTCGGCCCTCACCTGGGCCGGACCGAGCACGGCGATATCGTAGCTCGTCTTGCGGCCGTCCGAGGCCAGGATGTCGACCGCCTGCCGCGCAACGTCGCCGTGGAATACGAGGGAGGGATGGGCATCTTCATCGCGCGCGCCGGCCGGACGGAGAGCGAAGGTCAGCGACGGCCCGGCGTGTGCCGGCAGGCCGTCCGCGGCCGCGCTGTACTCCTGGGTCGAGACCTGGCCGTCGTGACCGGCGCCGCGCACCTTGCTGATTGCGCTGTCGATCTCGGGCCGAATCACCTCACGGCACTTCACCCAGAAAGCTTGAACGAACAGGCTGGTGTCCTGGTCCATACGCTCTCCCTCGACGCCATCGACCAGGCGGACGGAGCATGGCCTTTCGGCGCGTCCTGCAGGAGCGCGGCACAGCCGACGGTGCGGCGGCTGCGCATGCTGCGTTGCGCTGAAGCGTCGACGACGGTTACTTGGCGGCCTTGGCGGTCTTGACGGCGCCCTTCACCAGGAAGGAGTCGCGCTTCTTGCCCGCCTTCTCGGCGGCGACCAGCCAGAGCGGCGGCCGGCCGCGACCGGTCCACTTGTTGCCCTTGTCGTCGGCGTATTTGACCGGCACGCGCTTGCCCTTGCGCGAACCGCCGCGCGTGCGCGTCTTGCTGAGGCTCACCGCGCGCTTCCAGTCGCCGAGCGACAGGCCGTGTCGCTGGATCAGAGCAACCAACTCCGTGATCTTCTTGTCGGCCCTTGCCTCGATGGTCGCCGCACGCTTTTGCAGCGCGCGAATCTGGGCGTGAATGGCAGACAAGGATTTGATACGCGGCATTTAAAATCCTCGGGATGTTGGGATGGCTTGATTTAACCTTTATTCAGGTCGCCGTAAATCCGGGCTCGCCCGGTTGATGAAGCCTGACTGCAGATAATGTCATCAGGGATTACACCTGAATTTCCCAAGGCGGCGGTGTGAACTTTTCGATGACGAAGTCCGCGAACGCTGCAACTTTCGAGGCGAGGTGCTTGCAGTGGGGGGTAAACCGCGTGAATTGGCACCGGTTCTTCCGCCGAATAATCCAGCAACAACGGCACCAATTCACCGCGTTCGATCGCGGCAGCCACACGATTCCCAAATCCTGCAGTCCGAGGCGCAATTGCGCTTCGCCTTCGCTGACGGCGACGCGGCTCGATCTCGCGAATGTGGCCGTCGATGCAAAAAGGCCGGCGGTTCAAATCAGCGCGATCACGGCAAGGATATAATCGTGACCCACGAGATCGTCCGGACGCTGCGGTGCCGGGTGGGTGATGGCTCGGCACCGCGCACGCCAGCCGCGCATCGTCGCCGGTGCTCGACCTGCACCGCGTACGGCGACCCGATCCTCAGGAGCCGGTCTTTGATACCAGAGACGGCTCGGCGCGATAGATCGCCGGGAACATCCGCTTGAGATTCTCGATCTTCGGCAGATCGTTGAACACGATGTACGGCTGGTGGGGATGCAAGGTCAGATAATCCTGGTGATAGCCCTCGGCCGGATAAAACGTGCGGCCGCGCTCGATCGTCGTGACGATCTTTCGCCCGAATGATTTGGCTGCGTCGAGCTGGTCGATATAGGCCTGCGCCACCCTCGCCTGCTCGTCGTCCATTGCGAATATGGTCGAGCGATATTGCGTGCCGACATCGGGGCCCTGGCGGTTGAGCTCGGTCGGATCGTGCGCCACCGAGAAATAGATCTGCAGCAGTTTGCCGAGGCTGATCTTGCCGGGGTCGTAGGTGATCTTCACCGATTCGGCGTGTCCGGTGCGGCCGCCGCCGACCATCTCGTAGTGCGCCGTCGACTGCTCGCCGCCGGCATAGCCCGATACGGCGCTGGTCACGCCGGCGACGTGCTGGAACACGCCCTGGACGCCCCAGAAGCAACCGCCGGCCAGCACCAGCGTTTGAAGGCCCGCACTCGCGGGCGCATCGACAGCCGGTGCGGGAATCTCGTGCGCGGGTTCGGCCGATATGGGCCAGATGAAGGCGAGCACCGCGAGTGCCGCCAGGCCGGTCAGGATCAGCGACGTTTTCATGGGATCATTATAGCGGCTGTGCAGCCTATGGTCGAAGACACGCGTTATCGCGCCATGACCCAACACACCTGGACCGAGGTCGTCGACGACCCTGCCGCCCGGCATCTGGTCGTGGCGCGCGTGCAGCCCAAATCGATCGACCAACCGAACGTCCTGCTGGCGGCGCTGATCGAGCGCCTCGGGCCGGTCGGCGAGTTCGCCCTGCTGACCCGCTGCGAGGAAGACTGCGCCGTCGTGCTGTGCGCCTTCAGCCATCCCGAGGATGCGCAATCCCTTGCCTACGCCGTCGAAGCCGAGGCGATCGACCGCTACCCCGAGTGGGCGAGCCAGCGCGGCTTCACCCTCGACCGGGCGGTTGCCCAGGCCGTCATCGACGCGCTCGAGGCGAGTGCCCTCGAGCAGGCGGCGCTCACGGGCCGGCCGCAGCCCGCTACGCCTCCGGCGTGAAGGTCGGCGTCTCGATATCCTTCCTGCGCCACTTGAAGCGCAGTTCGGCGAGGCCCATCGAGATCACGTAGAAGATCGGCGTGAACAGCAGGCCGAACGCCGTCACGCCCAGCATGCCGGCGAAGACCGCGGTGCCGAGCGACTGGCGCATCTCGGCGCCGGCGCCGGTGCTGAACACCAGCGGCACCACGCCCAGGATGAACGCGAGCGAGGTCATCAGGATCGGCCGCAGGCGGGTGCGCGCGGCCGACACCGCGGCGTCCCAGCGGTTCATTCCCGCCTCGTGCGCCTGCTTGGCGAATTCGACGATCAGGATGGCGTTCTTGGCGGCGAGGCCGACCAGCACCACGAGACCGATCTCGACGAGGATGTTGCGGTCGAGGCCGCGGATATTGACGCCGATCATCGCCGCGAGGATGCACATCGGCACGATCAGGATGACCGCGAGCGGCAGCAGCCAGCTCTCGTAGAGCGCCGCCAGCAGCAGGAACACGAACAGGACCGCCATGCCGAAGGCCAGGATCGCGGTGTTGCCGGCGAGCTTCTCCTGCAACGCGATCTCGGTCCATTCGAAGCCGAAGCCCGACGGCAGCACCTTGTCGGCGAGCTTCTCCATGGCCGCGATGCCCTGGCCCGAGGAGAAGCCGCGCACCAGCGCCACCTGCACCTCGGCCGCGGGGTAGAGGTTGTAGCGCGCCACCCGATAGGGGCCGGTCGTGTCGCTGAAGGTCGCGACCGAGCCGATCGGCACCATCTCGCCGCTGATGCTGCGCGTCTTGAGGTTGGCGACATCGCGCACCGTGAGGCGGTAGGGATTGTCGGCCTGCGCCGTCACGCGATAGGTGCGGCCGAGGATATTGAAGTCGTTGACGTAGGCCGAACCCATGTAGACCGACAGCGTCTGGAAGACATTGGAGATCGGCACGCCGAGCTGCTCGGCCTTGGTGCGGTCGATCTCGGCCCAGATCTGCGGTGTCCTGGTGCTGAACAGGGTGAACGCCTGGGTGAGGCCGGGCGTCTGGCCGGCCGCGCCGGCGAGCGCCCAGGTCGCCGCCTCGAGCGCACGCAGCCCGCGCGCCGCACGATCCTGCACGTAACCCTTGAGGCCGCCGCCGGTGCCGATGCCCGGCACCGAGGGCGGCTCGAGCACGAAGATGAACGCCTCGCGGATCTGGAACATCTTGGCGCGCAGGTCGGCCAGGATCTTTTCCTTCGGGATGTCGGCGCGCTCGGCGAACGGCTTCAGCGGCACGAAGATCACGCCGGCGTTGGGCGAGTTGGTGAAGGTGGCGCCGTCGAAGCCGACGAACGAGACGGCGTTCTGCACGCCCGGCGAGCCCATGATCAGCTCGGACGCCCGGCGCACCACCTTGTCGGTCCGGTCCAGGGTCGAGCCCGGCGGGAGCTGGATCACGGCGATGAAATAGGAGCGGTCGAGCTGCGGGATCAGGCCGGTCGGCGTACTGGCGACCCGGTTGTAGGTGAGGAACAGCAGGCCGCCATAGATCACCAGCGCCGCCGCGACGAGGCGAACCGTCCGCGCCGTCAGCCGGCCATAGCCCTGCGACAGCCATTCGAAGCCGCGGTTGAAGTGGTCGAAGAACCAGTCGATCGGAAACATCAGCCGGTCACCGAGGGTCGGCCTGGGCGATTCGACAGGCGACAGCGCGTGCGTCTTGAGCAGCAGCGCGGCCAGCGCCGGCGACAGCGTCAGCGACACGAAGGCCGAGATCGCCGTCGATGCGGCGATGGTGATGGCGAACTGCTTGTAGAACGTGCCCTGCAGGCCGGTGATGAAGGCGGTCGGCAGGAACACCGCGATCAGCACCAGCGAGATGGCGATCAGCGCGCCGCCGACCTCGTCCATGGTCTTGTGCGCGGCCGCCTTGGGCGACATGCCCTGGGCGAGGTAGCGCTCGACGTTCTCGACCACGACGATCGCGTCGTCGACCACGATGCCGATCGCCAGCACCAGGCCGAACAACGACAGCGTGTTGAACGAGATGCCGACCGCCGACATCACGGCGAACGAGCCGATCAGCGACACCGGAATGGCCACCAGCGGGATCAGCGCCGCGCGCCAAGTCTGCAGGAACAGGATGACGACGATGACGACCAGGACCAGCGCCTCGAACAGCGTGTGGATCACCGCATCGACCGAGGCCTGGATGAATTCCGTCGGGTTGTACACGACCTCGTAGTCGATGCCGGGCGGGAAGTTCTTCTTGAGCTCCTCCATCGCGTGCTTGATGCCGTCCGAGGTGGCGAGCGCGTTGGAGCCCGGTCGCTGGAAGATGCCCAGCGCGGTCGCGGTCTTGTTGTCGAGGTAGGCGTTCAGCGTGTAGTCCTGCGCGCCCAGTTCGATGCGGGCGACGTCGCGCAGCCGCGTGACCGAGCCGTCCGGTTCGGCACGCAGCACGATGTTGCCGAATTCCTCCGGCGTGCTGAGGCGTCCCAGGGTGTTGACGGTGAGGGTGAAGCCGCCGGGCGAGACTGCCGGCGCCTGGTTGATCGCGCCGGCGGCGACCTGCAGGTTCGCTGCCCGCATCGCCAGGATCACCTCGGTGGCGGTGAGGTTGTGGCCGGCCACGCGCGCCGGGTCCAGCCAGACGCGCATCGAGTAGTCGCGCGCGCCGAACACGATGACGTTGCCGACGCCCTCGACGCGGGTCAGCACGTCCTTCACGTACAGCGTCGCGTAGTTGGAGATGTACTGCTGGTCGCGGCTGCCGTCGGGCGACACCATGTGCACGACCATCATCAGGTCGGGCGAGGCCTTGCGCACGACCAGGCCGAGCCGCTGCACGTCCTCGGGCAAGCGCGGCTGGGCCACCGCGACGCGGTTCTGCACCAGCACCTGCGCCTGGTCGACGTCGACGCCGGGCTTGAAGGTGACGCTGATCGTCAGCGCACCGTCGCCGGTCGATTCCGAGGAGATGTACAGCATGTCGTCGACGCCGTTCACCTCCTGCTCGATCGGCGTGGCGACGGTCTCGGCGATCACCTCGGCCGAGGCGCCGGGATAGGTCGCGCTGATGGTGACGGTCGGCGGCGCGATTTCGGGATATTCCGAGACGGGCAGGCGGAACTGCGCAATGACGCCGATGATCAGGATGATCAGCGACAGCACCGAGGCAAAGATCGGCCGGTCGATGAAGAAATGGGAAAAACGCATCGGGAGGCCTCGGCGAAAGACTCGAGCGAACGACTTGGCGGCGAAGGACTTGATGTCGAAGGACTGGGGGCCGGACGAGGCCTACTGCGCGCTGGCCGTGATCTTGCCCGGCTGCGGATCGACCTTGGCGGTCGGCCGCACCATCGGGTTGGCGAGGCCGTCGAGCACGACGCGGTCGTCGGGCTTCAAGCCCTCGCGCACGACCCGCAGGCCTTCGTAGATCGGCCCCAGGGTCACCGGCCGGCCCTCGACGACGTCGTCCTTGTTGACCACGAACACGATCTTGCGCGCCTGGTCGGAGACGACCGCCGAATCGGGGATCAGCAGCGCGTCGTACTCGCCGCCATAGAGCTGGACGCGGCCGAACACGCCGGGCGTCAGCAGGCGGTCCTTGTTCTCGACGATGGCGCGGGTGCGGATGGTGCCCGAGCGCGGGCTCAGCACGTTGTCGACGAAGTCGATCTTGCCCGTGCGCTTCCAGTCGGTCTCGTCGGCCAGCCTGATGCGCACGGGGATGGTCGAGCTGCCGGCCTGCGCGCGGCGGCCTTCGAGATACAGGCGCTGATAGCGCAAGTAGTCCGCTTCCGAGACGTCGAACAGGAAGTAGATCGGGTCGGTGCTGACGATGGTGGCCAGCAACGTGGCGCCCTGCTGGCCGCCTTGGATCAGGTTGCCGGGATCGACCTTGCGATCGGACATGCGGCCGCTGAGCGGTGCCGTCACTTCGGTCCATTCGAGATTGAGCTGGGCGTTCCGCAGCGCCGCCTCCGCCGCCTTGAGCTGGGCCTTGGCCACGGCGAGGTTCGACTTGCGGGTGTCGTTCTCGGCCTCGGGAATGTTGCGCGAAGCGACCAGCGCGTTGCCGCGCTGAACCTGCAGGTCGGCCAGGTCGACCTGGGCCTTGTTGCGCGCGACGTCGGCTTTCGCCGATTCGACGGCGATCTCATAGGGACGCTTGTCGATCGTGAACAGCGGGTCGCCCGCATTCACCATCTGGCCGTCCCGGAAGTGCAGCTTCTCGACGAAGCCCGAGACGCGCGCGCGAATCTCGACGACCGCCCGGGCTTCGAAGCGACCGGAATATTCGTCCCACTGCACGACCTTCTGGGCGATCGGCGGCGACACGCTCACCGGCAGCGCCGGCGGGCCACCTTGTGCGGAGGCCTGGGACGCAACGAACGAAAGGGCAGCCGCAAGGGCGAGACGACGATGAACGCGCAATAACCTACTCCCCGGGCCGTGCCCTTTGCTGCGCTGCGAAAAGCCGATGTGGTTGCGGCCGGCGAATGTGTCAATCGTTCACCGTGATATTGCACTGGCAAAGCAATCGGTGCGTGACGCGGTCACCCCGTGTCCCTAGGCCCGCGACGGGATCGCGAGAGAGCATTATGGGCAGGAACGGTTGGCGCGCGATTACCGCGCGGGTTATTTCCCTGTGATCTCGGACACCGCAGAGGCGGAATGGGAAGGCCTCGATGTACCCGATGCCGTTCCGTTGATGAGCCAAATGAATCAGAAACGCCGGACTTGATTCATTTGTTTCAATAGCGCAGGCTGCGTCCGGCAAATCCGGGAGGTCACTCCATGCAGCTCTTTAACAAGCTCGTAACCATCGGCCTGGCGGCCGCCCTCGCGCTGCCGTTCGCGGCGCATGCCGAATCCACCCTCGACGTGGTCAAGAAGCGCGGCCAGGTGATCTGCGGCGTCAATGTCGGCCTGGGCGGCTTCTCGCTGCCCGACAGCCAGGGCAAGTGGAAGGGCCTCGACGTCGACATGTGCGCCGCCGTCGCCGCCGCCGTGCTGGGCGATTCGACCAAGACCAAGTTCGTGCCGTTGTCGGCGCAGCAACGCTTCCTCGCCCTGCAGTCGGGCGAGATCGACATGCTGGTGCGCAACTCGACGATCACGCTCGAGCGCGACGCCTCGCTGGGCATCCAGTATGCCGGCGTGAACTTCTACGACGGCCAGGGCTTCATGGTCGCCAAGAAGGCGGGCGTAAAGAAGCTCGCGGAGCTGGCCGGCGCCACGATCTGCGTCGCCCAGGGCACCACGCACGAGTTCAACATGGCCGGCTACTTCCGCAGCCGCAACCTCACCATCAAGCCGGTGGTCTACGAGAGCCAGGACCTGATGTACCAGGCGTTCTTCGGCGGCCGCTGCGATGCCATGACCCAGGATTCCTCGGCCCTCGCCTCGGCGCTCGCGACCCGCGGCATGCAGGCCGACTACGAGATCCTGCCCGAGCTGATCTCCAAGGAGCCGCTCGGCCCGTTCACGCGGCGCGGCGACGACCAGTGGCTGACGGTCGTGCGCTGGTCGCTGTTCGCCATGCTCGAGGCCGAGGAGAAGGACGTCACCCAGGCCAATGTCGACGAGCAGCTGAAGTCGAACGATCCGCTGATCAAGCGCCTGCTCGGCGTGACGGCCGGCAACGGCAAGGCGCTCGGGCTCGACGAGAAGTGGGCCTACAACATCATCAAGCAGGTCGGTAACTACGGCGAGAGCTTCGAGCGCAATGTCGGCATGGGCTCGCCGCTCAAGCTGCAGCGGGGCATCAACGCGCTGTGGACCAAGGGCGGGCTGATGTACCCGTTGCCGCTGCGCTAGGGCTCGAGCGGTGGCCGGCGGTCCGCTCGCCCAGCCGATCGTCGACGCCTTCGACTCGCTGTCGCCCAAGCTGCGACTGGCGGCGCGCTACATCCTCGACCGGCCCGATGACGTGGCCCTGCTCTCGATGCGGGAGCAGGCGCGTCATGCCGGCGTGCCGCCCGCCACCATGACGCGACTGGCGCAGCGGCTGGGGCTCGACGGCTACGATGCGGTGCGCGCGCTCTACGCCGGGGCGGTGCGCGACGGCACCCTGGGCTTCGCCGGCAAGGCGGGCGCCCAGGTCGAGGCGCAGAAGCTGCGCGGCGAGCGCGCGCTCGCCGCCGACATGGTGCAGTCGCTGGGACAGGAGATCGCGCGGCTCGCCGAGCCGGCAGCGCTCGACCGGCTGGTCGCGGCGGCCGATCGATTGCACAGGGCGCGCCGGATCTACTGCCTCGGGCTGCGCGCCTGCCACTCCGCCGCGTGGCACTTCCACTACATGCTGTCGCTGCTGGGCGACAAGACGGTGATGCTGGACGATGCCGGCGGCACCGGCCTCGACGCGCTGCGCGACGCGGGCCGCGGCGACGTCGTGCTGGCGGCCAGCGTCGAGCCCTATGCCCGCGCCACCATCGAGGCGGCGCGCTACGCGGCGGGCGAAGGCGTGCCGGTGGTGGCGCTCACCGATTCCGAAGTCTCGCCGCTTGCCCAGCTCGCCTCGTCGACCATCCTGGTGGCGACCGAGAGCCCATCCTTCTTTCACAGCATGACGCCGCTGCTGGCCGTCACCGAGATCCTGGCGGCGCTGGTCGCCGGGCGGTCGGGCCAGAAGGCGCTGGCCGCGCTCGGGCGCACCGAGGCGCAGCTTGCCGCGTTCGGCGTCCATCTGTCGCGTCGCCGCGGCAAGGAGAAAGCATGACCCACATCCTGCATCGCCAGATCGCCGGCGTCCTGCCGGTCGCCGCCGGCGGCCAGGGAATCGAGCTCGTGGACACCACCGGCAAGCGCTATCTCGACGCGTCGGGGGGCGCCGCCGTATCGTGCCTCGGCCATGGCCATCCCGCCGTGACGGCCGCGCTGCACGAGCAGCTCGACAGGCTCGCCTACGCGCACACCAGCTTCTTCACGACCGAAGTCGCCGAGCGGCTCGCCGACCGCCTCGTGGCCGACGCGCCCGCCGGCATCGACCATGTCTACTTCGTGAGCGGCGGCTCGGAGGCCGTCGAGGCCTCGCTCAAGATGGCGCGGCAGTACTTCGTGGAGCGCGGCGAGCCGCAGCGCCGCCACGTCATCGCCCGCCGCCAGAGCTACCACGGCAACACGCTGGGGGCGCTGGCGACCGGCGGCAACGAATGGCGCCGCGCGCCCTTCGCGCCGCTGCTGATCGAAACGCACCATATCGATCCCTGCTTCGCCTACCGCCTCCAGCAGCCGGGCGAATCCGATGTCGCCTACGGCCTGCGTGCCGCCAATGCGCTGGAGCAGAAGATCCTCGAATTGGGCGGCGACACCGTGATGGCCTTCGTCGCCGAGACCGTGGTCGGCGCCACGGCCGGCGCGGTGCCGCCGGTCGGCCCCTACTTCAAGCGTGTGCGCGAGATTTGCGACGAGTACGGCGTGCTGCTGATCCTCGACGAGGTGATGTGCGGCATGGGCCGCACCGGCACGCTGCACGCCTGCGAGCAGGAAGGCATCGCCCCCGACCTGATGACCATCGCCAAGGGTCTCGGCGGCGGCTACGAGCCGATCGGCGCGGTCCTGCTGGCCGGCAGGATCTACCAGTCGTTCGCCCGGGGCAGCGGCTTCTTCCAGCATGGCCACACCTACATGGGCCATCCCCTCGCCTGTGCCGCCGGGCTCGCGGTGCAGGAGACGATCCGGCGCGACAACCTGCTCGACAATGTGACGACCATGGGCGCGCACTTGCGGCGGCGGCTCGGCGAGCGCTTCGGCAACCACGCCCATGTCGGCGACATTCGCGGCCGCGGGCTGTTCCAGGCGATCGAGCTGGTCGAGGACCGGATGACCAGGGCACCGTTCGATCCGGCGCGCAAGCTGAACGCCAGGATCAAGAAGGCGGCGATGGCGCGCGGGCTGATGGTCTATCCGATGGGCGGCACGATCGACGGCACGCGCGGCGACCATGTGCTGCTGGCGCCGCCCTTCATCGTCACCGCCGGCCAGATCGACGAGATCGTCGATCGCCTCGGCAGCGCAGTGGACGACGCGCTCGCCTGACGTGTTAGGCTCCGCATCGGGAGGAGCCATGAAGCTCGGCGTTCTGCAGTTCTTTAGCTGGCCCGGCCGCCATGGCCCGCTGGAAGAGGTCTATGCGCGCGCGCTCGAGCGCATCGAGATCATGGACAGGACCGGCTTCGACGCCGTCTGGCTGGCCGAGCATCACTTCACGACCTTCAGCGTCTGCCCCTCGGTGCACATGCTGGGCGTGCTGGCCGCCGCCCGGACCCGGCGGCTGCGCATCGGCACGGCGGTCTCGCTCGCCGCGCTCTATCATCCCCTCAGGCTCGCCGAGGAAGTCGCGCTGCTCGACGTTCTGTCGGGCGGGCGCGTCAACTGGGGCGCCGGCCGCGGCTTCGCCCATTCGGAGTTCAACGCCTTCGGCGTGCCGGTCGAGGAATCCGCCGAGCGCTTCCGCGAGGCCGTCGAGATCGTGCTCGAGGCGCTGGGCAAGGAGCGCTTCAGCTATCACGGCAAGCACTTCAGATTCGACGACATCGAGCTGCTGCCCAAGCCGATGCAGAAGCCGTTGCCGATCTGGATGGCGGCGACGTCGGAGGGCGCGATCGACTGGGCGGCAAGCCGCGGCTTCTCGATCCTGATGGATCCGCATGCCTCGATGAAGGAGCTCGGCGGCAAGCGCAGGCGCTACGCCGAGAAGATGGCCGAGGCCGGCTTCTCCGACAAAGGCCGCGACATCCCGATGGCGCGGCTGGTGGCGCTCGCCGGCAGCGCGTCGGAGGCCGAGGCGATCGCGCGGCGCGGCGCGCAATGGCTGGTCGATGCCTATGCCGGGCCGCAGCACAGCCATCGCAAGTCGATGTCGCCGCGCACCTATGACGGCAAGGAGCCGGTGCAACACTACGTCGACAGCGTGATCCTGCATGGCACGCCCGAGGCGCTGGTCGACAAGGTCGCGGAGCTGAAGGAGACGATCGGGCTCAACTATCTGATGTGCGCCCCGCTCAGCCGCGACAGCTTCCGCCTGCTCGCCGACAAGGTCGTACCAAAACTCACCGGATGAGGGCTTTACCTGGTGGGTAATTAATTGAGGCCTTGCGCTTGTGCGCGCATCGATCGGCGCACCCCTGAGGGCGACCGCTATGGGCGACGTCTATCTCGGCGTGGCGGGCGGTGCGCTTGCCTTCATCCTCTGGGTGTTGGCGCTGCAGCGCGCCTCGCCGACCCGCGTCGCCAACCCCATGACCGTCAACCCCATTGCGACGGCGCTGCTGGCGCAGCAGCTGGTGGGCGAGCCGCTGACCGTCGACCTGCTGCTCGGCCTGATCGCGGTGTTCGCCGGAATTTGGATCGCCACCACCCAAGCGCGGCGGGCCGCCTTCTGATACACTGAATGTATGCAGCTCTCGATCGAATGCGAACGTGAAGAGGACGGCCGCTGGATCGCGGAAATCGTGCAGATCCCGGGCGCGATGGCCTACGGTGCGACGCGCGATGAGGCGATCGCACGTGCCGAGATCGTCGCGTTGCGGACGCTCGCCGATCAGATCGAGCACGGCGAGGCGAAGCCAGTCGATATTTCCATCTCACTCGCGGCAGCATGACGGGCTGGCCGTCGGCCCGGGCGAGGCGGGTCCTGGCCGCTCTTCAACGGATCGGATGGTCGATCAAGCGACAGACCGGTTCGCATCGAGTTCTGGCAAAGCCGGGAAGCCCTGACTTCGTCTTTGCCTTCCACGATGGCGAAGAGATTGGGCCAAGGATGCTCGCACGCATCGCCAAACATACGGGCCTCAAGCCCGAGGACCTGTAGGGTTTCGTGCGGGTAGCGGTCATCGTCAATCCGGCCGCGCACAAGGGCGGTGCGGCGAAGCGCTGGCCGGCGATCGAGGCGGAGCTGTCGGCGCGGCTCGGTCCGTTCAAGCCGCATTTCACCCGAGCGCCCGGCCACGCGACCGAACTCGCGCGGGGAGCGCTGGCCGTGGGCGCGCGCCGCATCGTGGCGGTGGGCGGCGACGGCACGGTCAACGAGGTGTTGAACGGCCTGCTCGATTCGTCGGGCCGGCTGACTGCAGCCG
>JAFEFF010000035.1 GCA_018240745.1 Pseudomonadota bacterium | reverse complement strand
GGGGCCGCTGGCGAAAATGTTGAAGCCCCGCGCAGAAACGCCCATGCCGAATCGGATCGCTTCGTCGGCGCGGCGGTGCGCCGTCAGCAGGGAGACCGGGACCAGATCACGAGTCGTTTCGAACGCCAATCGGGACAAGTCTGCAGGCCTGAACAGGCTTCCCGCCGGCAATGGGACGAGCAATTCAGAATCGGTAGCCATCGAAAAAGAATGCCGTCTGGTGGTGACCGGGCACCTTGATCCATCTCAACCCTGGCAGCGCCCCTCAAATCGTCGATGCTACGATTGGAGCTGCTGCGGGCACTCTCGCAGGCCAGCCTATCCCATCGGCTCAGCTTCCGTCGCGGGCGCTCGCGATCGCCGCCGCCACCGCATCGCTCAAGTCGACGAAGTCGATCCGCCGCTGGGCTGTCTCCGGGTTCAACCGGAAAGGCGGTACGGCGTTGCCGACGACGATCCGGTCGATCGCCGTAGTGTCGGTGAGCTGTGGAGCGCCGCCAACAAACAGCCCGTGGGCAGCGGCTGCGAAAACCTTGGTCGCTCCCGCCGCGCGACACGCGTTCGCGGCCCGAAGAAGTGTACCGCCAGTACTGATGAGGTCGTCGACAACGATGGCAATGGCATCGCGCACCTCGCCGGCCAGAAGATCGCCAGCGACGACGCCGCCGCTCCGGGTCTTCTCCATCAAGGCAGACCCGACCTCCTGGCCCATCAGGCTCTGGAGCTCCTGCCTGAATCTGTCCTGCCGCTTCATGCCGCCGGCGTCCGGCGAAACGGCCACCACGCTGCGCCCGCGGCACAACGGGGCGAAGTGCGCGGCGAACAGCGGAGCGCATTCGATGTGCACCGTCGGACAGCGGAATGCGTTTTCGAAGGCCGTCAGGTTGTGCACTTCAACGCCGATCACACGGTCGATGCGGACCGCTTCGAACAGGGTCGCCACGTAACGTGTGGTGATCGGATCGAATGCCTTGGTGCGCCGATCCTTGCGGGCGTAGCAGAGATACGGGACGACGGCTGTAACGCTGCTCGCGCCGGCGTCACGCAGAGAGCCGCAAAAGAACAGCAGCCGGCACAGCTTGTCGTTGGCGCTCTGACGATCGTCGCCGTGCAGCGAGTGGATGACGAATGTGTCGTGGCCGCGCACGCTTTGCAGCGGCCGCGCCTTGTGTTCCCCATCCTCGAAGTCGCGTTCCTCGTGGGGGGCCAGGGCTATGTCGAGGCGATCCGCCACCAACTGGCCGAACTCACGGCTGCCTTCGAGTGCGAACAGCGTCAAGGAATGCTCTTTCATGGTTGCCTCATCGAGCAGGTCATGCTGTTGGCCAAATCCGTCAGGCCCCGGCTCATGTGGACCGGATAGGTGGCGAACCCGAGCGCGCGGTGCGGCTCCGGCAACCGCTGCAGTTGCGAAGCGGCCAGCGCCCGGCTTCCCTCCAGATTCGGCAGTCCGGCCACGCGCCGGCCGCCGCGCATCGCGGGTCTCAGCAACGGGTCTCCGTCGATTGCCTCCGTCAACAGCGCGACGGTGTCCTCCTGGAAGGCTCCGTCATGGCGATACCGCCGATAGACCTGCTTGCGGCCCGGCCAGGTCGCCTTGCCTTCGCTCAGTTTGCGCCGGGGCCGGCCGGCATACTCCTGTAGCTTGTAGGCGCAATCGAGCGCTGGAGCGCCGGCTGCCGTGGTCAGACTCGTGCCGACGCCGAAGCCATCGATCGGTGCACCGCTGGAGCAGAGGGACAGCAGTGCCGTCTCGTCCAGTCCGCCACTGGCCATGATCTTGATTTCCGAAAGGCCGGCGCGGTCCAGGATCGATCGGACCGCGCGCGCGTGAGCGGCAAGATCGCCGCTGTCGATCCGGACGGCCCTGACGGCGATTCCGTCCGCCGCGAGGCGTGGCGCCAACTCTGCAACGCGACGCGCGCCCTGTTCGGTATCGTAGGTATCGATCAGCAGGGTCAGCGCCTTCGGTCGCGCGCGGGCGAATCTTTCGAACGAGATCGCCTCATCGTCGTGCGCCTGCACGAAGGAGTGCGCCATGGTGCCGAATATCGGAATACCGAAATGCCGTCCCGCGGCAACTGTCGCGCTGCCGTCGAAGCCGGCAAGGTAGCTCGCTCGAGCCGCAAGCAGGCCGGCTTCCGCACCATGCGCCCGGCGAAAGCCGAAATCGATCAACTGCTTGCCCGGCGCCGCGAGCCTCATGCGCGCCGCGGTCGAAGCGACGACGGTCTGGAGGTGAATGAGATTGATCAGCCTTGTCTCGACGAGCTGAGCCTCGGGCAGAGGCGCTGTGACACGCACCACCGGTTCGTCGGCAAAGAAGATGGTGCCTTCGGGAAGGGCATCGACGTCGCCGGTGAACCGGAGATCTTTCAACCGGTCGATGAAGGGCGCCGAGAACATGCCGGTCGAGCGCAACCAATCCAGCTCCTCGTCGCGGTAGCTCATTCCTTCGAGAAATTCGAGAAGCTGCTCGAGGCCGGCCGCCATGAGGAAGCCGCGGCGGACCGGCAGTTTCCGGACGAACAGCTCGAAGACGGCGATCTCGTTCATCTGCTCCGCCCGATAGACCTCGAGCATCGACAGCTGATAGAGATCGCTCAGGAGGAGACTGTGATCGAGTATCGGCCTCTTCTCCTGCCGTAGCGATGGCGAGGTCTTGGTGCCGGTCAATTCATCCATTTTCCAGGACCATCGCGTCTTCGGTGGCGAGGCGGAGATAGGACCTGGCGAGGTGAAGCCACTTGCCCGGAGTCGCCAACGTGGGTTCGAACAGATGGGCGATCGCGAGCCGCGCGCGAATCGTGGCCCGGCAACTGCGATAGAATCGAAACAGCGGCCCGGGCAGCTCGAATGCCGCAAGGACGTGGCGGTGGATGTAGGCGCCGAACTCCGGGTGGCCGAGACGACGGCATTCCAGCGACAGGAATGAGAGGTCGTCGCCTGGATCGACGGCCCGGAGGCCGGCGTTGAACTCGAGGCAGTCGATGACCCGCGGTGGCGGACCGACCCAGATGTGCTCCGGGCGCAAGTCTCCGTGCCCGTCGACGATGCGACCGGCAATCGCACGTTCTGCCAACAGGGTGCGGTGGCGATCGAGGAACCGGCCGTGGATATACGCCAGGTACCGCACCGTCGAGGCGGGCAAACGGCTGCGGGGATCGGAAAGCGTGGCGTGATTCTCGGCGCCGATTTCCCGCCAATGCGCCAGCAGCAAGCTCGGCGAGATTCGAACCGTCGACGATCGGCGGTAGAACCGATCCAGCGTCGCGACCACGATTCGCATCTGACCGAAGGTCAGAGGGCCGCCTGCGAGCCGGCTTTCGAGGCTACCCGAAGGATCCAGGCGACGCATGACGACGAGCCAGTCGAGTATCTCGCCGTCACCGCCGATTGCCAGCCCGCCATGCCTTCGAAGCAACGGGACGACGCCGAGATAGATGTCGGGAGCGAGCCGACGGTTCAGCTTCCACTCCGCGATGCACGCCTGCCGTCGCTTTTCGAGTGAGGAGAAATCCAGATAGGCCAGGCGCACCGGCTTTTTCAGTTTGTAGACGAGGCCGCCGCACAGGAAGACATAGGACATGTGCGTTTCCTTGCAGGTCACAGGCGAATGTGGCTCGCCGTAAGCCTGTGCGGTCGACAGGAATGCCACCTTCTCGGCCAGGGCCGGCACCAACCTTGGGCATGCTGTCATAAGGCCATCAGGACACGCCGAGACCATATGCCCTTTGCCATCGATCTTCATGTTGCAACCACATTAGAATGGCCGGTTTTCCGCATCGGGAATTTGATCTGAGTCAACGGCCATCCATGTGTTTGGTTCGATATTGAATCGTGAGGATACAGATGCGCTTCCGTAACAGGCAGGATGCGGGACGGCAGCTTGCGGCCATCCTTGAAGGCTACAAGGAACGCGACGTGGTGGTGCTGGCTCTGCCCCGAGGAGGCGTGCCGGTCGCTTTCGAGATCGCCGCGAGCCTCGAGGCGCCCCTTGATCTGCTGCTTGTACGAAAGCTTGGTCTGCCGGCGCAGCCCGAGTTGGCGATGGGAGCCGTTGCCGATGGCGGGATCGTGATCCGGAACGAGGACGTCATTCGCCTCGCGGGGATTTCAAGAGCCGATTTCGAGTCGGTGCTTGCCCGCGAGCGACTCGAGCTCGACCGGCGCCGTCGCGACTATCTCGGCGATCGCCCGCAGATGGATCTGGCGGGCCATGTCGCCATGGTGGTCGATGACGGTGTCGCAACTGGCGCGACGATGCGGGCCGGCCTGCAAGCGGTAGCGGTATCGAAACCGTCGCAGATCGTTCTGGCGGTGCCTGTTGCGCCCGCAAGTACGATCTCCTCGCTGAGGCGACTCGTGACCAACGTAGTCTGCCTGCATGTGCCTGAGGACTTCGACGCCATCGGTTCGTACTATGAGGACTTCAGGCAGCTTACCGACGATGACGTACGGACGTTGATGGCGTCTGCGGCAGCCGCGACCTCTGGCAAGGAGGCCGCGGCGGGCAAGAGGCGAGGGCCGGCAATTTGATGCCGATCAACGTCCGCGCGGCGTTTGGCTGGCCTCTGGCGCGAACGCGAGTGGGCTGATGCGACTTGTAAAGCACCGCCAAAGCAGCCATAGGGAGGGGTCGATAGACGGACCAACACATCGGCGATGCCCCCCGGCCTCGCCTTCGACTTGCTCCCGAATAATGCAAATTCGACGGTCGGCCGCCTGCATGTGGCCGGCGCATTCTAGACGTGAAAGGCAATTCCCATGGCTACGGGAACCGTGAAGTGGTTCAACGCCACAAAAGGCTACGGCTTCATCCAGCAGGACAATGGCGGCAAGGACGCCTTCGTCCACATCAGCGCCGTCGAGCGGGCGGGGCTGCACGGCCTGAACGAGGGCCAGAAGGTCGAGTTCGAGCTGGTCACCGACCGTCGTACCGGCAAGATCTCGGCCGACAACCTGAAGGTGGCCGGGTAAGCGACTGAGATCCACTTCCTTCCCCTTGCCGGAGCCCGGCAAGGGGAAGTGCCCTCGTCGGACGAGGGCGATGGGGCCATGCCCCGTTCGTTGGCGTGAGACGCCGACACCTCCGCGATGACGGAGGCGAGTTTGCCCTGCACTTCGTCTGCGAACCGCGACGCCGTGGCGACCGCGTATCGCCCAGGCGTCATCGAACCTTGCTGAAGGTGAACTTGCAGGCGCGGCTGCCGAGGCGTTCGCCGGTGCCGCTGGTGCCCGCGAAGCGGGCTGCCACCTCGAAGGCGATCGGGCTTGCCGCCGGCGCGAATTTCAAATTGTGGTCGGAGTCGCCGGAAATTCCGCGCGCGACCAGCGAAGCCGTGCCATCGGCCTTGATCAGGCCTTTCAGCGACATCGATGGGCTCTGCCCCTCGGTCCGATATTGGCCGGCGAAGTAGCCGTCCTTCACCGTGGCTGCATAGCGCCACGTGTAGCCGCGTGCGCCCTCATGCGTCACCTCGCAGACCTGCAGGACCGTCCAGTCGCCGTCGAACGGCTGGGCCATCGCCCGCCAGGGTGCGCCAATGCAGAGGAGCGCAAGCAGGAGGGCCGAGCGCATGGGTCGATCATGGACGGCGGTACGGACCGCACATCCATCTTTGGTCGACCCAGATGCCCCCTTGTTTGCCGGGCTACGCCGCTGCCGAGCAGATGACGTCGGCGAAGCAGGGACCGTGGATCGACATCTATGGCCTGGCGGCCACGCTCTATCACGCCATCACCGGGGCCGCGCCGTCGAACGCCATCGATCGGCTGCTGGTCGACGAGCTGGAGCCTCTGGCGAAGCTCGCGCTGCCGGGATTCGACCGCGCACCGGCCGCAGTCCATCGCCGAATGGCGCCGGCTCCTGCAGGCCCCCGACGCGTCGGCCACGGTCGTGATGCCTGCGCATGCGACGGTCGCACTGCCCACCGCGGCCATGGCGTCGCCGCCGGCCAGCGACCAGCCGCAGCGCCGCTGGGGCCTGTGGGCGGGCGCAATGCTGGCCGTGCTGGCCCTCGCCGGTGGCGGCGTCTACCTGGTGCGCGGCGAACGGACCGTGCCGCCACAGATTCCGCTATCGAGCCTTGCTGAAGGTGAACTTGCAGACGCGGCCTCCGACGCGTTCGCCATTGCCGCTGCTGCTCGAGAAGCGTGCGATCACCTCGTAGGCGATCGGCGTTCCCGGCGGCGCGAATTTCAGGGTGTAGTCGGAGTTCGAGGAAATCCCGCGCGCGACCAGCGAGGCGGTGCCGTCGGCCTTGATCAGGCCCTTCAGGGACATCGACGGGATCTGTCCCTCGGTCCGGTACTGGCCGGCGAAGTAGCCGTCCTTCACTGTGGCGGGATAGCGCCAGGTGAAGCCGCGCACACCGTCCTGCGTAGTGTCGCAGATCTGCTGAACCGTCCATTCGCCGTCGAACGGCTGGGCCATGGCCCGCCAGGGCACACCCATGCAGAGGAGCGCGAGCAGGAGGGCGCAGCGCATGCATCGATCATGGGCGGCGACGCGGGCCGCACATCCGTCTTTGGTCGACCCAGATGCCCCCTTGATTTCCGCGACCCAACTGTTGCGTTGGCCCGCCGCGCTCTAGCGTCAGCCGATCCATGTCGGGCGAAGACACCGTTTTACTCGGCGGGGCACCGGACCACGGGACGCTGCTGCCGGGGCAGTCCATCGGGCGATATCGCATCGTCTCGGTGCTGGGGCAGGGCGGCTTCGGCATCACCTATCGCGCGACCGATGCCGAACTCGGCCGCGAGGTCGCGCTGAAGGAATACCTGCCGGCGGCGCTCGCGGTGCGCGAGCATGGCACCACCGTGGTGCCGCGCTCGACGGCGGCCGCGGCCGACTTCAGCTGGGGCCGCGAGCGCTTCCTGGCCGAAGGCCGCACGCTTGCCGCGTTGCATCGCGCGCCGGGCATCGTGCTGGTGCACGACTTCCTCGAGGCCAACGGCACGGCCTACCTCGTCATGGAGCTGCTAGCCGGCACCACCCTGCAACAGCACCTGCAGCGCCAGGGCGCGATGACTCCGGCCGCGGTGAGCCGCATCCTGTGGCCGCTGCTCGACGGGCTGGAGGAGGTGCACAAATCGGGCTTCCTGCATCGCGACATCAAGCCCGCCAACATCCTGCTCGACGACGCGGGCCGGCCGACGCTGATCGACTTCGGCGCCTCGCGTGCCGCCGTGGCCGGCCGCAGCACGGCGATGACGGCCATCTTCACGCCGGGCTATGCCGCCGCCGAGCAGATGACGTCGGCGAAGCAGGGACCGTGGACCGACATCTATGGCCTGGCGGCCACGCTCTATCACGCCATCACCGGAGCCGCGCCGTCGAACGCCATCGATCGGCTGCTGGTCGACGAGCTGGAGCCTCTGGCGAAGCTCGCGCTGCCGGGATTCGACCGCGCCCTGCTGGCCGGCATCGATGCCGGTCTGGCGGTGCGAGCCGAGCACCGGCCGCAGTCCATCGCCGACTGGCGCCGGCTCCTGCAGGGCCCGGACGCGTCGGCCACGGTCGCGATGCCTGCGCATGCGACGGTCGCGCTGCCCGCCGCGGCCATGGCGCCGCCGCCGGCCAGTGGCAAGCCGCCGCGCCGCTGGGGCCTGTGGACGGGCGTAGCGCTGGCGGTGCTGGCCCTCGCCGGGGGCGGCGTCTACCTGGTGCGCGGCGAACGGGCCGCGCCGCCACAGGCTGTCGCGGTCGCTCCCGTCGATCGCAGCGCGGAGGAGGCGAAGCTCGCCGCGGAGGCGCAGCGCCTGCGCGAGCAGGAGGAACTCGTGCGGCTGCGGGCCGAGGCCGCGGCGCGCGAGAAGCTCGAACAGGAGGCGGCGCAGCGCCGCCAGATCGAGGAGGAAACCCGCCGCAAGGTCGAGGCCGAGATAGCCGAACGCCAGCGTCGCGAACAGATCGAGCGGGAGAAGGCCGAAGCCGAGGCGCAGGCGGAAGCGCGGCGCCAGGCCGAAGCGCGCGCCGCGGCCGCGCAGAAGCAGACGGAGGAGGAGGAGGCTCGGCGAGCGGAGGCCGAGGCGGAGGCCCAGCGCAAGGCGGAGGCGGAGGCTCAGCGCAAGGCCGAGGCCGAGCGCAAGGCCGCCGAAGCCGCTGAAGCGGCCGAAGCGGCTTTGGGACTATCGACCGCGGACCGTCAGCGAATCCAGAGCGCGCTGGCGGCCCAGGGGTTCCCGGGCGCGAGCGACGGCGTGTTCGGCCCACACACGCGGGAGATGATCGCGGGGTGGCAGCGCAAGACGGGACGCGTGGCCAGCGGCTACCTTACGGCCGAGGCGCAACGCGAGCTGCTTCGCGAGTCCACGCCGCCCCCGCCCGCGCCACCCCCGCCATCGGCGTCACCCGCAGCGTCGGCGCCGTCGGCCCAGGCGATGGTCGCGCCGCCACCGTCACGGCCGCCAGGCGCGAAGGGCGGCGCGTCCTGTGACGGGACATTCAGCGCCCAGTGGTGCCGGGGCGCCTACAAGAGCTTTCCGGCGGACTGCTGGAAGGTGCCCACCACCATCCAGAACGGGTCGATCACGGGCAGTTGGATCCCGCGCGGCCGCTCCGAGATGCAGTCGTTCAGCGGCAGCATCAGCCCGGCGGGCGAGGTGGAGATCGTTTACCGCGGCGTCGGAACGCAGACTCATACCGACCAGCACTTCACCCTGGCGATGATCGGCCGGGTCGCCGACGGCATCCTCTCCGCGTCCGGCCGCACCGGACACAATGGCCGCGATTTCTCGATCCGCATCATGTGTCGATAGGCGGAGGCGCCCGCGCGAACTCCGATCGCGCAGGACGCGCGACCGCCCGTCCGTGCAGCCCGGCAGTCGTCGGCTAACCGCGACGCTCCTGCTTGGCCGCAGAGCGCTCCAGTTCCTCGGCGTAGTCGATGAGACGCCGCTTCTCTTCGTCTTGATCTTCCAGCGAGGCAAGAACCCGAATACGCCGAGCCAGTTCACGCAGTTCGGCCGGTGTCTCCAATTCCTGCTCTCGCTGGCTGAGGTTCGGCGATAAAGCCAACGCCATGCACACTCCGCACCAGCAAGCCCGGTTGGATGTTACCAAAACGTTGCGGCGCTTCAGGGCACCAATTGCGCATATCCCGCCGCCACCGGGCTCGACGCCGGTGGCGACACAAAGAGCAGCGACGCGATACAATGGTTACAACAAGGGCGAGTTTGTCTCGCCTGCAATTTGGTTGTTGCGCCGCGACGGGGTCGAGCAACAACGAATGACTTCAAAACAGAGGACGCGCGCACTACCGTGAAGCTCACAACTCGGGCGGGTAGAGTCGACATGGTCGTGTCGCTGTTGGTCGCGTTTGGAGATGAGCAGATGGCGCGGCAGTTGATCGACGCCGTGCTTTCCGACGATCGTATGTTCGCCAGCGTGGATGTGCCGCTGCGCACGTGGCTCAAGGCGATCTACCTGACGGACGCTGGCCGGCTACCCGTCCGTTCGCGGCACCTGGCGCGCATTCTGGACGTTTCCGTGGAGACCGCCGCCGCCATGGTGCAGCGGATGGAGGACTTCAGCGACTCGCTGGCGCCCTTGGCAGCACATACAGCGGCTGTCGCTGCCAGCTAGCCCGGGTGGAAGTTTCGCTGCCACCCGCAGCGTAAAGGGCCG
>JAFEFF010000034.1 GCA_018240745.1 Pseudomonadota bacterium | reverse complement strand
CGCTGACCGCGCTGGGGCACGTGCGCGTCCTGTCGGATGGCCGCTTTGCAAGCGTCAGGTAAACCTTGGATCGTCTTGGCCTTAGGCGGTGGCGGGCGACAGTTCGCGACGAGCCGAATCGTCAGGCAGTTCATCTTTCCCACAGCAGTCTGGGGATAACCCCGGGACAGCTTCTCGTTATGGGCATTGGCTCGGATTTTTCGCCGGGTTTTGGCGGCTGTTTGTGCCGGCCATTGCCCATAATAGGGGGTGGGCAGAGCGGCGCGTAGAATCGCCGGATGATGAGCAAACTCCGCCTTTTCTTGCTGGGGCTCGCGGCCGTTTTCGCGCTCCTGGATGGCGCCGCGGCCGGGGTTTCCGACCTTTGCGACCTTTCCGGACCTCCTTCTCGTCGTCATCGGGAGGGGCAGTTCGGGGAGGGAACGTCCCTCGGCTTCGCCCGGGACGACGGGACGAAGAGTGTTTTTTCGTCGGGACCGGAATTCGGTGGATTCGTGGACTCCGGGCCGGAAATGCCGATGCCATCGGCATTTACCCGGTCCACGATCGAGTGGACTCCCGTGGACTCCGCGGACGCGCGGTCAGGCGGCCTTGGCCATGCGCGTGAGCCGGCTCGCGATGATCTCCTCGGCCTCGCGCATGATGCGGTCGATCAGCTCCTTCACGGTCGGGATGTCGTGGATCAGGCCGGCGACCATGCCGCACGACCAGGCGCCGGCGTCCATCTCGCCCTGCTTCATGATGCGCGGATAGACGCCGCCGACCTCGGCGACGATGTCCTTGAAGGTGATCTTCGCGCCGAGCTCCTTCTCCTTCGCGATCAGCCGCTCGACGGCGGCGTTCTTCAGCACCCGCTCGGTGTTGCGCAGGGGCCGCATGATCAGCCGCGTGTCGAGCTCGGAGGCGGCGACCAGCGCCTGCTTCACGTTGTCGTGGATCGGCGCCTCCTTGGTCGCCATGAAGCGCGTGCCCATGTTCATGCCCTCGGCGCCGAGCGCGAGGGCGGCGACCAGCGAGCGGCCGTCGGCCATGCCGCCCGAGGCGACGAACGGGATCTCGAGCTCCTCCGCCGCGCGCGGCAGCAGGATGAAGTTGGGCACGTCGTCCTCGCCGGGATGGCCGCCGCATTCGAAGCCGTCGACGCTGACCGCGTCGCAGCCGATCGATTCGGCCTTCAGCGAATGCCGCACCGAGGTGCACTTGTGGATCACCTTGATGCCGGCCTCCTTGAGCATCGGCAGCCACTGCTGCGGGTTGTTGCCGGCCGTCTCGACGATCTTTACCCCGCCGTCGACGATCGCCTCGATGTAGCCCGGATAGTCGGGCGGCGTCAGCGCCGGCAGGAAGGTGAGGTTGACGCCGAACGGCTTGCCGGTCATTTGCCGGCAGCGCGCGATTTCCCTGGCGAGATTCTCCGGCGACCCTTGAGTCAGCGCGGTGATGATGCCGAGCCCACCGGCCTGCGAAACAGCGGCCGCCATCTCGGCGAAACCGACGAAGTGCATGCCGCCCTGGATGATCGGATGCTCGATGCCGAACAGCTCGGTGATGCGCGTCTTCATGCCTGCCCCCTGGACATCGTCTGGATGCTATAAGAGCCGAATGTCCCACGGTCCCCTTCAAGGCGTCAAAGTCGTCTCCTGCTCGACCGCGCAGGCGGGCACGGTTCCCTACATGCTGATGGCCGATCTCGGTGCCGACGTGATCAAGATCGAGGCGCCGAAAGGCGGCGATCCCTCGCGCCGCATGACGGTTCTCCCCGGCATGGGCAGCACCTTCTTCGAGACCAACAATCGCGGCGTGAAGAGCGTCACCCTCAACCTCAAGGACCCCGAGGGCCGCGCCATCCTGCACAAGCTGGTCGCCGAGGCCGACATCTTCGGCCAGAACTTCCGCCCCGGCGCCGCCGAGAAGAACGGCTTCGGCTGGGAGGAGCTGCGCAGGATCAACCCGAGGCTCGTCTACGTCTCGATCTCGGGCTACGGCACCAGGGGTCCGCACGCCCATCTGCCCGGCACCGATTCGATGGCGCAGGCGCTGGGCGGCATCGCCGAGGCCTACTCGCAGCCCGGCCATCCGATGCGCACCGGCATCGCCTCGGTGGCCGACGAATCGACCGCCATGCTGGCCTTCGGCGGGGCGCTCGCGGCCCTGCACCATGCGCGTACCACCGGCGTCGGCCAGAAGATCGAGCTGTCGCTGCTGGGCTCGCTGGTCAGGCTGCTCGGCTGGACCTTCACGACGACGATGTGGCGCGACCGCAATCCGGTGACGGGCCAGGCGCGCATCACCGGCACGCCGGAGCGGCCGGGCATCAGTGCGAGCTTCAACGATCGCGACGGCAAGCCGCTGGTCTTCCAGCTGGTCGGTCCCGACAACTGGCGCGACGCGATGACGGCGTGCGGCTTCTGGGAGCGCGTCTGCGCGGCGGGCTTCGAGACGATCGGCAGCATCATCGACAGCGAGCAGAAGCGCGCCGAGCTGCTCGGCCTGCTCGACGATCTGTTCGCCACGGGCACGCGCGATGACTGGGTGACGAAGCTGCGCGGCGCCGACATCGTGTCGGCGCCGATCAACACCATGCTCGAGGCGTCGAACGATCCCGACGTGATCGCCAACGGGCATGTGACCCATGTCGATCATCCCAAGCACGGCAAGCTCAAGGTGCACGGCACGCCCTGGCGCTTCTCCGAGACGCCCGCGAAACCCGGCATCGCGCCGGAGCTTGGCGAGCATAACGATGCGGTGCTGGCCGGGCTCGGCTACAGCGCGGCGGAGATCGCCGGGCTCAAGGCGAAGGGTGCGATATGAGATTGAAGGGCAAGGTCGCGCTGGTCACAGG
>JAFEFF010000033.1 GCA_018240745.1 Pseudomonadota bacterium | reverse complement strand
GCTTGCCCTCGGTGCCGACTTCGCGCGCCACGCGGGTCACTTCGCCCGCGAAGCCGTTCAGCTGATCGACCATCACGTTGATGGTCTCCTTGAGCTGCAGGATCTCGCCGCGCACGTCGACGGTGATCTTCTTCGACAGGTCGCCGTTCGCCACGGCGGTCGTCACCTCGGCGATGTTGCGCACCTGACCGGTCAGGTTGGTCGCCATCGAGTTGACGTTGTCGGTCAGGTCCTTCCAGGTGCCGGCGACGCCCGGCACCCGCGCCTGGCCGCCGAGCTTGCCTTCGGTGCCGACCTAGCGGGCGACGCGGGTGACCTCGCCGGCGAAGCCGTTCAGCTGGTCGACCATCACGTTGATGGTTTCCTTGAGCTGCAGGATTTCGCCCGACACGTTCACCGTGATCTTCTTCGACAGGTCGCCGCGCGCCACGGCGGTGGTCACCTCGGCGATGTTGCGCACCTGGTCGGTGAGGTTGCCGCACATCGCGTTGACCGAGTCGGTCAAGTCCTTCCAGGTGCCGGCGACGCCGGGCACGATCGCCTGGCCGCCCAGCTTGCCCTCGGTGCCGACCTCGCGGGCGACGCGCGTCACCTCGGAGGCGAAGGAGCGCAGCTGGTCCACCATGGTGTTGATGGCTTCCTTGAGCTGCAGGATCTCGCCGCGCACGTCGACGGTGATCTTGCGCGACAGGTCGCCGTTGGCCACCGCGATGGTCACGTCGGAGATGTTGCGGACCTGCGCCGTCAGGTTGTTGGCCATCGAGTTGACCGACTCGGTCAGCTCGCGCCACACGCCGGTCACCTCGCTCACCTTGGCCTGGCCGCCGAGCTTGCCCTCGGTACCGACCTCGCGCGCCACGCGGGTCACCTCGGAGGTGAACACCGAGAGCTGCTTGATCATGGTGTTGACGATGTTGGCCGAGCGCAGGAACTCGCCCTTGAGAGGCCGGCCGTCGACGTCGAGCCGCACCGTTTGCAGCAGGTCGCCCTGCGCCACGGCGGAGATCACGCGGGTCACTTCGGTGGTCGGCCACACCAGGTCGTCGATCAGGCTGTTGACCGAGCTCTCCATGTCGCCCCAGGCGGCGGTGGAGATGCCGAACTTCACGCGCTGGCGGGTCCGGCCCTGCTCGCCGACCGCCTTGCCGATGCGCTCGAGCTGCTGGGCCATGTTCTGGTTGGCCGCGACGATCTCGTTGAACAGCACGGCGATGCGACCCGCCACGCCTTCTCGCTCGCGCGACAGGCGGACCGAGAAGTCACCCGCCCGCATGGCCTCCATGGCCCGCAGCAGGTCGCGCAGGTCGTCCGAGCGTTGGGCAGCGCCTCGCGCCGCCGGGGGAGGAGATGAACCCTTGGCCGGCGACACCGTGTCGATGCTCATTTAGGAACCCCAAACCATCCCTGTGGCGGTCACAAGCTTTGTGCAAGCACCGCCGGGAACCTCTCCCGCCGCCCTGCCTCCGCCCCCGCAACTCAAACCAACGCCGCCCCCAAAAATTGGTTGCACGCGCGATACAATATCGAGGGCCAACTGAGTCTAGCGGTTCGCCGGGGGAGCGACCGACAATCCCTTGACCTTGTGCTTCTCGATCAGGCTGGCGACGAGGCCCGATTTCTTGGCGTTTTCGACGAACTCCGCGATATAGCGGGCACCTTCGGCCGCCGGCTTGTTGCAACCCACGGCCTGCTGCACGGCGCTGAACTTGCCCGGCAGGATGGTGGCGCCCGGCATTTTCGCGATGTCCTTCAGGAGGCCCGGCCGCAGTCCGGCCAGCACGTCGATCTTCTCGTCCCTGAACTTGTTGAAGGCACCGTCGAGACCGGTGACCTGGATCAGCTCGGCGTTCTTGAGGTTGTTCTCGAGCCACAGGCCGTAGGCCGAGCGGGCGGAGGTGACAACCTTCACTCCTTTCTTGTCGACCTGGTCGATCGAGGTGATGGGCGAGCCCGGCGGCACCATGTAGGTCGCCTCGATCTCGACGTAGGCCGCGCTGAAGGTCATCACTGCGGCGCGCTGCGGCTCGGCGCCGATCAGCCCGATGTCCCACACGTCCTTGCCGGCCTGGTCGGCCAGCTCGCCCGGGCTCTTGAAAGTCACGTACTTCACCGGCACGCCCAGCGACCTGGCAATCTCGGCGGCCACGTCGGGGGCCACTCCGACCGGATCGCCGGCGGCGCTGCGGCCCGTGACCAGCAGGAAATTCGAGAGGTTGATGCCGGCGCGCAGGACACCGGTGGGAGCGAGTTCGGCTCGGGCTTTGTCGGACATTCGGTCAGTCTATACTCCCGGCGAGGGGAGTAAACGCATATGGCTGAGGTGATCGTCGGGACGGCATGCGGCCGGGTGCGGGGCAGGGAAGAGAATGGTGTCGGCGTCTTCAAGGGCATTCCCTATGCCGCGCCTCCGCTCGGCGAAAACCGGCTTCGGCCGCCGCGCAAGGCAGAGCCGTGGACCGGCGTGTACGACGCCCTCTCCTACGGTGACCAGGCAATCCAGGACGACAACGTCTTCAACCTGCCGGCCGATGTCCTGGCGATCTTTCCGTTGAGCGGCATCGAGAAGACCAGCGAGGACTGCCTCACCCTCAACGTCTGGACATCCGGCACGAGCGGGACGAAGCGCCCGGTGCTGTTCTGGTGCCACGGCGGCGCCTTCATCACCGGCTCCGGCTCGTCACCCTGGTATGATGGCACGAACCTGTGCCGGCTCGACGATGTCGTCGTGGTGACCTTCAACCATCGCCTGGGCGCGCTGGGCTATCTCCATCTCGAGGACATCGCGCCGGATTTCGAAGGCGCCGGCACTGCGGGGATGCGCGACATCGTCGCCGCGCTCGAATGGGTGCGGGACAACATCGCGGCCTTCGGTGGCAATCCCGGCAACGTCACGATCTTCGGCGAATCGGGCGGAGGCGCGAAGGTGAGCGTGCTGATGGCGCTGCCGGCTGCGAAGGGCCTGTTTCACAAGGCCGTCATCCAGAGCGGTCCGGCGGTGCAGATGGCCACGCCCGAGGACGGCACCAGCACCGCGCGCCGGCTGCTGGCCGAGCTCGGCCTCGGCGACAAGGACGCGGCCAGGCTGCGCACGCTGCCGGCCAGGAAGATCCTCGCCGCGCAAGGCGTGGTTCAGGCGCGGGCGGCCAGCGGGCCGATCGCCGAGCGACGGCGGCGCGGCTTCAACCCGGTGATCGACGGCACCTATTTTCCGGGCGGCCCGTTCAACCCCCGAGCGCCGGCCGTGTCGGCGCACGTGCCGTTGATGATCGGCTCGAACAAGGACGAGCAGAGCCTGTTCCTCGGTCATCTGCCGTGGGTGACCGGCGCCACCTTCGATAACCTGCCGGCGGCAATGCAGCCCTACCTCGGCGAGCGTGCGGCAGAAATCGTCGCGAAGTATCACGCCGCGCGGCCCGACCTGCCGGCCGACCAGATCGGCCTGATCCTGATGGGCGAGCTCGGCCAGCGGCTGCCGTCGCTGCAGATGGCCGAGCGCAAGCTGGCGCTGAAGGCGGCCGACGTCTTCGTCTATCTCTTCGCCTGGGAGACGCCGGTGCTGGGCGGCCGCCTGCGCGCCTGTCACACGCTCGAGATCCCATTCGTGTTCAACACGATCGAAGGTGCAGCGATCACCGGCGGCGATCCCGCGCGTCTGGCGCTCGGCGAGACCATGGCGCGCGCCTGGATCGCCTTCGCGAAGACCGGCAATCCCGGCTGGAAGCCCTACGACAGCACGAGCCGGCCGACCATGGTGTTTGACCTCGAGAGCCGTGTCGAAAACGATCCATTCGGCGCCGAGCGACGCGCCTGGGAGGACTGACGATGAAGATCACCGATGTCTCGCTGACCCTGTTCGCCTGGGACGGCATCCCGCCGACCCAGTACGGCCTGCACAGCCGCTTCGCCGGCTCCAGCGCGCTCGGCCTGCTGCGCATCCGCACCGATGATGGCGCCGAGGGCCATGCGTTCCTGGGCTCTGCGTCGAACGCGGCGACCACCGACGGGCAGGGACTGATCACGCACCTGAAGCCTGTGCTGATCGGCAGGAACCCGCTCAATCGCGAGGCGATCGTCGTCGAGCTGTGGCGCAAGCAGCGCGCCTGCGGCGTGCGCGCGATCGGCGCGGTCGACGTCGCGTTGTGGGACCTCTGCGGCAAGATCATGAACCAGCCGATCCACCGCCTGCTCGGCACCTTCCGTGAATCGGTGCCGGCCTATGCGAGCTCGGCGGTGCTCGGCTCGGCGCGGGAATATGCCGAGCAGGCGCTCGAATACAAGGAGTACGGCTGGGCCGCCTACAAGATCCATCCTCCGACGCGCTGGCAGGAGGACATCAGGGTGTGCGAGGCGGTGCGCAAGGCGGTCGGCGACTACACCATCATGCTCGATTCGACCTGGTCCTACGACTATCCGGCGGCGGTGCGCGTCGGCCGGGCGGTCGAGGAGATGGGCTACTTCTGGTACGAGGACCCGCTGCACGACCAGGATATCTACAACTACGTCAAGCTGAAGCAGCAGCTTTCAATCCCGATCCTCGCCACCGAATATCCGATCGCCGGCTTCGAATCCTATCAGCCGTGGATCATGCTGCAGGCGACCGACTTCCTGCGCGGCGACGTGGCGGTGAAGGGCGGCATCACCACGCTGGTGAAGACCGCGCATCTCGCCGAGGCCTTCCGCATGAACTACGAGGTCCATCACGGCGGCAACTCGCTGAACAATGTCGCCAACCTCCACGTCATCGCCGCGATCCGCAATACGACGTTCTTCGAGGTGCTGCTGCCGGACGGTGCGCAGAAGTACGGCCTCGAGCAGGACATCGTCGTCGGCCGCGACGGCCTTGTGCACGTCCCCAACGGTCCCGGCCTCGGCGCCGCGATCGACTTCAAGCTGATCGAGAAGAAGAAGATCGCGGTGCTGACCTGACCGACATCTACGTCGATGCCGACGCCTGCCCGGTGAAGAACGAAATCTACCGGGTGGCCGAACGCTACCGGCTCAAGGTGTTCGTCGTCAGCAATTCTTACCTGAACGTGCCGCGCGACCCGCGGCACGAGCTGGTCGTGGTGAACGACAGCTTCGACGCGGCCGACAACTGGATCGCCGAGCGGGCCGGGCCGGGCGACATCGTCGTCACCGCCGATATCCCGCTCGCCGACCGCAGCCTGAAGGCCGGCGCGGCGGTGATCGGCAGTACCGGCGTGCCGTTCACCTCGGCGTCGATCGGCATGGCGATGGCCAACCGCGAGCTGCTGTCGAACCTGCGCGCGATGGGGGCGGTGACCGGCGGTCCCGCGCCGATGACCCAGCGCGACCGCTCCCGCTTCCTGTCGGCGCTCGACGAGGCGATTCAGAAGACCATGCGGCGCCGATAGTTCCAACTCATCAGGTCGTACTTCCTCCCCTTCGCGGACTCCGCGAAGGGGAGGTGCCCGCGTCTTCCGCGGGCGGAGGGGTCATGAGCCGCGATGCAGCGCCCACGTCCTTTCTGCGCCGTGCGGGCTCTCGCGCTTGGTTACAAGCGCTGCCGCCCGCCGATCGTTAGCTTCGCTAACGATCCAGCCAGATATCCTCGTACCGGAACCCGTTGTAGACGCTGTTCACGTTCGCCACGTAGCCCTTTACGTAGGGCTGCATGCAGATCGCCGCCTTGTTCCACATCACGATCGGCCGGGCGTTGTCCTCGAGCAGCTTCTTGTCGATCTCCCAGACCAGCTTCTTGCGCGCCGTGACGTCGGTCATCGACGATTGCTGCACCATCAGCTTCTCGATCTCGGGATTGCAGTAGCCGGTGTAGTTGCGCTCCGACGTGCAGGAGAAGTTCTCGAAGTAGTTCTGGTCGGGATCGTCGACGCCGTTGCCGGTGGTGTTGAGCCCGACCTGGTACTGCTTGCGGCCGACCCTGGTGAACCACTGCGCCGTCTCGATGATGTCGACGTCGGCGTCGATCCAGATCTCCTTGAGCTGGCCGGCCAGGATCACCGCCGGGTCCTTGTAGAGCGAGATGCCGCGGGTCGCGATCTTCAGCGCGAGGTGCCTGTCCGGCCCGTAGCCCGCCTTCTTCATCAGCTCGCGCGCCCGCTCGCGGTTCTTGCCGACGTCGGGCCCGTAGCCCGGCACCGATTCGAGCATCTGCTTGGGCAGGCCCCATACGCCGTCCGGCGTCGGCTGCATGGTGCCGCCGAGCTGCGCATCGCCCTGGTTCAGGATATCGATGAACGCCTTGCGGTCCATCGCGAGGCTGAGCGCCTCGCGCAGGTCCGGATCGTTGAACGGCGCCGCGTCGCGATTGAGGATCAGGTTGGTGCTGTTGTTCATCGACGTGACCTGGCATTGCGCCGTCGGCAGCTGGGTCCTGATGTCCTTCAGGATCGGGATCGTCACTTCCCACGGGAAGGTGATGTCGAACCGGCCCGACACGAAGCTCAGGACCGCCGTGCCGCGGTTGGGCACGATGGTGAACTCGATACCGTCGAGATAGGGCTTGCCCTTCTTCCAGTAGTCGGGATTGCGCTCGATCTTGATGCCTTCGTTCTGCTTGAACGAGACGAACTTGAACGGGCCGGTGCCGACCGGCCTGGTGCGCATCTGCGCCGCCGGCACGTGGCAGGGATAGACCGGCGAGTAGCCCGAGGCGAGCAGCGAGGGCAGCGACGGCTGCGGATGGTGCAGGTGGACCGTGACCTCGTAGTCGCCGTTGGTCGTGACGCTGTCGACGTTGCTGTACCAGGTCTTGCGCGGGTTGGTGCGCAGCTTGTCCTCGCCCTTGCCGGTCAGCAGGTTGAAGGTGCAGACCACGTCCTTGGCCGTGAACGGCTTGCCGTCATGCCACTTCACGCCCTCCTGGAGCCTGAAGGTCAGGTCCTTGCGGTCGGCGCTCCAGTCCCACGATTTGGCGAGATCGGGCACGATCGAGGACGGGCTGTTCTGCGCCACCTTCTGGTCGTAGACGACCAGGTTGTTGAACAGGGGCATCATCGGGATGACCGTCGAGTTGGTCGACGATTCGTGGATCGACAAGGTCGGCGGGTTGTCGCGGTGGTACATCTTCAGGATGCCGCCGCTCTTCTGGGCAAACGCAACGCTGCTCGACGCTACGAGGCACGCCGCAACGGCGGCCACCACTGAAATGGGACGCATGCGAGTTTCCTTCCCTGACGCGCCGCGTGTCGTCCGGCAGCCGGTGCCGCGGCGTCGTCTTGCGGCTACATTCTACATTGCCCGTTTCCGTGCGACAGGCTCAAATCCGCTCCGCACCGCAAACAGGGGAGCCGCAAGAATGAAACGATCGACGATGCGCTGGCTGGCAACGGCCGCCTCCCTGCTGGGCATGGCGCTGGGCGGCGCGGCGCACGCCCAGAAGAAGCTGGTGGTCTATACCGCCAACGAGAGCACCCTGAACGACCTGGTGTTCGGCAGCTTCAAGAAGGAGACCGGCATCGAGGTCGAGCCGGTGGCGGCGGGCTCGGGCGTGCTGGTGCGCCGCCTGCAGGCCGAGAAATCGCGACCGCTGGGCGACATCATCTGGGGCATCAGCCGTTCGCTGCTCGAGACCAACAAGAGCCTGTTCGAAGCCTATGCCTCGAAGAACAAGGACGCGACGCCGGCCGAGTACCGCGACCCGAACGACCTGTGGATCGGCAACAACCTCCACCTGCTGGTGATCCTGCAGAACACCAGGCTGGTGCCGGACGGCCAGGGCCCCAAAGCCTGGACCGACCTGCTCGATCCCAAGTGGAAGGGCAAGGTCGCCTTCACCGATCCGGCCAACTCGGGCTCGGCCTTCGCCACTGTCACCATGCTGGTCGATATGTGGGGCGGCGGCGACGCCGGCTGGAAGAAGGTCGGCGAGCTGTTCAGGAACCTGAAGGTGCTGAACCGCTCGTCGCTTGTCTTCCAGGGCGTCGGCAACGGCGAGTATCCGCTGGGCATCTCGCTGGAATATGCCGGGCCGCTGTGGGCCAAGGGCGGCGCGCCGGAAAAGGTGGTCTATCCGGCCGACGGCACGACCTTCTCGATGGAAGGCGTCGGCATCATCAAGGGCGGGCCGAACACGGACTCCGCCAGGGCGTTCGTCGACTACATCAACCGCAAGGACGTGCGCGAGATGATCCTGAAGGCGACCTTCCGCCGCCCGACCCGCGCCGACGTCGATCTCACGAAGCTGCCCGGCAACATGCCACCGATGTCGCAGGTGAAGCTCGTCAAGTACGACGAGGAGGGCTGGACGGCGAAGCGCACGAAGACGCTCGAGAAGATCAAGGACGTGATCCAGGAGTCGCGGTAGGCATGGCGATCTTGCGGGCCCTCCCCCGTCTTCGGGGGAGGTGTCAGCGTCTTACGCTGACGGAGGGGGGAAGCCTTAGTCGTGTCGTTGCTCACCCCCTCCGTCGCGGATTACCGCGCCACCTCCCCCGAAGACGGGGGAGGGCGATGACATGACCGGCATCATCATTCGGGACGCGAGCCGGAAATTCGGCTCGGTCCAGGCGGTCGATCATGTCGACCTGACGGTCGCGGAGGGTGAGTTCTTTACCCTGCTGGGGCCGTCGGGCTGCGGCAAGACCACCTTGTTGCGCATGATCGCGGGCTTCTGCGAGCTCGACAGCGGCGAGATCTGCTTCGGCGACAGGCGCATCGACCGCCTGCCGGCGCATGTGCGCGACATCGGCATGGTGTTCCAGAACTATGCGGTGTTCCCCAACCTCACCGTCGCCGGCAATGTCGGCTATGGCCTCAAGCCGCGCCGCGTGCCGGCCGATGAGGCGGCGCGCCGGGTCGACGAGGCGCTGGCGCTGGTCCAGCTTTCCGGCTTCGGCGAGCGCAAGCCGCACCAGCTCTCGGGCGGCCAGCTGCAGCGCGTCGCCATCGCCCGTGCCCTGGTGATTCGCCCGCAGGTGCTGCTGTTCGACGAGCCGCTCAGCAACCTCGACGCGCGCCTCAGGGTCAGCATGCGCGGCGAGATCAGGGCCCTGCAGAAGTCGCTCGGCATCACCGCGATCTACGTCACGCACGACCAGGAGGAGGCGATGTCGGTGTCCGACCGCATCGCCCTGATGAACGCCGGCAGGCTGGAGCAGATCGGCGTGCCGGCCGGGATCTACCGCCAGCCCGCCTCGCGCTTCGCCGCCGAGTTCATGGGCACGACCAACCTCCTGCAGGCGCGCCAGCTCGGTCTCGCCGCGCCGGTCTGGGTGTCGCTGCGGCCGGAGGCGCTGCGCTTCGCCGACGATGCACCGGCCGGATGGCCGCGGCTCGCGGCGACGGTCGCGCGGGTCGAGATGCTGGGACCGATCAGCCGGTTCGACGTCACGCTCGCCAACGGCACCGTGCTCAGGATGGCGACCCTCGATGCGCCGGATCGCGCCGTCGCCGTCGGCGACGCGGTCACCGTGGCGTACGAGCATGCGCGCCTGACGGTGCTGCCGTGATTGCGCACCAGCAGCGCCTGCCGTTCGCAATAGCGGCGCTCGGCCTGTTGTTTCTCGGCGTCTTCCTGCTCTGGCCGCTGTTCAACGTGTTCGGCGCCTCGGTGCTCGATTCGGAAGGCCAGTCCTTCACCCTGGCCAACTACGGCAAGATGCTGAGCCGGCCGTTCTATCGCGCCGCCATCGTCAACACGCTCGGCATCGGCGCCGCGGCGACGGCGATCACGACCGGGCTCGCCGTGCCGCTCGCCTTCTCGCTCGCGCGCCTGCCGATTCCCGGCAAGGGTGCGATCCTCGCGCTGGCCGCCATGCCGCTGGTGCTGCCGTCGTTCGTCAGCGCCTACGCGATCGTTCTGCTGCTCGGCAATTCCGGCATCGTCACGCAGTGGCTGCGCGGCATCGGCCTCGACATCGGCTCGATCTACGGTGCGGTCGGCATCGTGCTGGTCTACACGCTCACGCTTTATCCCTACGTGCTGCTGCCGACGGTCGCCGCCTTCAAGGCGGTCGACGTGTCGATGGAGGAGGCAGCGCAGGGCCTGGGCTCGTCCCCGGCCCGGACGGTGCGCACGGTGATTCTTCCGATCGTGCTGCCAGCCATATTGGCCGGCGGACTCCTCGTCTTCATCGAGACCCTCGAGAATTTCGGCGTGCCGTTCGTGCTGGCCGAGGACATACCGATCTTCGCCGTCGAGGCGTTCAAGCTGTTCATCGGCGAGACCGCGCCCAATCCCGCCTCGGCCGGCGTGCTGGCGACGCTCCTGATCCTGACCACCGTGCTGGTGCTGCTGGTCCAGCGCCATTTCCTGTCGAGCCGCCGCTTCGCCACCAACACGCGGCAGACCCCGCCGCTGATCCCGGTCGGCGCGGGGCTGCGCATCGGCGCCACGGTCTATTGCTGGTCGATCGTGCTGTTGGCGCTGGTGCCGTTTTTCGCCATCGTCGTGCTGTCGTTCCTGGAGTTCCGCGGGCCCGTGCTGCACGGTAACTTCAGCCTCGCCAACTTCACCACCCTGTTCGGCCGCGACACGCGGCCGCTCGCCAACACCCTGATGTTCGCCTCGGCGGCGGCCATATGCACGACCCTGGTCGGCGTGCCGGTCGGCTATGTCGTGACGCGGTATCGCGCCGGCATTGCCACGGTGCTCGACGTCGTGGCGACCCTGCCGTTCGCCGTCGCCGGCACGGTGCTGGCGATCGGCTTCGTCGTCTCCTTCAACACGGGGCCGGTCATCCTGACCGGCGGGCCGTTGATCCTGGTGCTGGCCTACACTGTCCGGAAGATCCCGTTCGCCGTGCGCTCGGCCAGCGCCATCGTCCACCAGATCGACCTGTCGCTCGAGGAAGCCTCGGTCAGCCTCGGCCGCTCGCCGTTCCAGACGTTCCTGCGCATCGTCGTGCCGCTGATGATGGGCGGCATCGTGAGCGGCGTGGTGCTGACCTGGGTGACGGTCGCCTCGGAGCTCAGTGCCACCGTCGTGCTCTACAGCGGCAACTGGCGCACCATGACCGTGGTGATGTTCCAGGCGCTCGAAGGCGGCGGCGGCGGCATCGCGACCGCCGCCGCCTCGACCCTGATCGTCGTCACCCTGATCCCGGTCGCGCTGCTCTACCGCCTGGTGCGGCGTTACGAACTCGGAAGTTAGGGCTCACCCCCCGGCGTCCCAAGGCTACCGCATATGCCCATTTCCGTCGTCTCGACCGGAGCGCGAAGAGTGGAGCGGAGAGACCTTTTTTCAGCGATTGGCGGCTAGTCGCTGAAAATAAGGTCCCTCCACTCGCTTCGCTCGGTCGGGACGACGGAGGTGCCTGTGGATAACGGCTCGCCAAGGAATCTCATTATGGGCAATGGCCGGCGGATCAAGGCCCTATTCAGGGGCAAATGATCGAGGCCATTGCCCATATTAGGTGTTGAGCCCTCAGATGGTGCAGTGTCGCGCACATGATCACGCTTGTCGGACCACACCACCCCTGGCCGGAGAGGAGAGCCGAGCGTCGTGCTCGCAATGAGGTGTTTTTTCAGGGGGCCGGTGTCGGTGGATTCGTGGACCCGAGGCCTCCGATGCCGCTGCCATCGGCATCCAACCGGTCCACCTAGGAGTGGACTCCCGTGGACCGGATGGACCTGCCCCTACGCCGCCTTGTCCTTGAGCAGCTCCCAGGCGCGGCGGAAGGCGTCGGCCATTTCCTCGGCGGGCACGGCGCCGGAGAACAGCACGTGGCCCTGCAGCGCGAAGCTCGGCACGCCCTGGATGCCGCAGTTGCGCGCCATCTGGTCGCCGGCGAGGACCTCGCGCTGGCCCTCGTCGCCGGCGAGCATCGCCAGCGCCGCGTCGTAGTCGAGCCCGCCGCGATGGCCGAGGTCGGCCAGCACCTTGTCGTCGCCGAGATCGGCACCGTTGCAGAAGTAGCCGTCGAACAGCGCTTCGACGACGCCGTCCTGCACGCCCTTCTGCCCGGCGAGGCGGATCAGGCGATGGGCCTTCAGGGTGTTGGGGGTGCGGGTGAGCTTGTCGAGATGGAACTCGATCCCGACGCCCGCCGCGACCTCGGTGATGCGCGCATCCATCTGCTGGCTGCGCTCGAGGCTGCCGAACTTGGCGATGCGGTACTGCTTGCGGTCGGCGCCTTCGACCGGCATGTCGGGATTGAGCTGGAAGGGATGCCAGGCGACGGTGAAGCGGAGCTTGTGCTGCTCGAGGATGTCGAGCGCGCGTTCGAGATGACGTTTGCCGATGTAGCACCACGGGCAGATGGCATCGGAGATGACATCGATGCGTCCGGCGGCGGTGACGGGCATGGCAAAAGTCCTTTTCGTCGACGCCAGTTAGCCTATACCTGCTGCATAGTGCGAGCAACAAGGTGATCGGATGGAGACGCTGCAATGAACAAGAACACGTACCGCTCTGCGTTGATCGTCGGCACCGGACCCGGCCTCAGCGCCTCGCTGGCACGCCTGTTCGCGAAGAACGGCCTCAAGGTCGCGGTCGCCGCGCGCCAGACCGACAAGCTTGCGGCTCTCGCCAAGGAGACCGGCGCCGCGGTCCACAAGTGCAACGCCGCCGATCCGAGCGACGTTGCGGCGCTGTTCGCGGCGGTCGAGGCCAAGGACGCAGCACCCGACGTCGTGGTCTACAACGCCAGCGGTCGGGTGCGCGGCGCGATCGTCGACTTGGCTCCGGAGGAGGTGCGCAAGGCGATCGAGGTCAGCGCCTTCGGTGCGTTCCTGGTCACGCAGCAGGCGGCCAGGCGGATGCTGCCGCAGAGCCACGGCGCGATCTTCCTGACCGGCGCGACCGCCGGCGTGAAGGGCTTCGCGCTGTCATCGAGCTTCGCCATGGGCAAGTTCGCCTTGCGCGGCCTGGCGCAATCGATGGCGCGCGAGCTGTCGCCCAAGGGCATCCACGTTGCCCACTTCGTGATCGACGGCGGCATCCGCAGCGACGCGCGCCCGACGCCGGCGAACAATCCCGACAGCCTGCTCGAGCCCGATGCGATCGCCGAAACCTACTGGGCGGTGCTGCAGCAGCATCGCAGTGCCTGGAGCTGGGAGATCGAGGTGCGCCCGTGGGTCGAGAAGTTCTAGCCGGGGGCGCGGTTCATCAGCCGCAGCACCTCGTGCAGGTCCTGCGCGACGTGGAAGCATCTGGCCCGCGCCTCGTCGGTGGGCGGCAGGATGTCGACGACCATGACCACGCGCATGCCGGCGGCATGCGCGGCGAGGATGCCGACGCTGGAATCCTCGACGGCGACGCAGTGGCGGGGCGCGACGCCGAGCCGGCGTGCGGCTTCGAGATAGAGGTCGGGCGCGGGCTTGGTCCGTTCGACATCATCGCGCGTGGCGAGCGCGGCGAAGCGGCGGAGCAGGCTGGCGCGGCCGAGATTGCGTTCGGCGGTCGACCGACGGGCCGACGTGGCGACCGCGAGCGGCAGGCCCTGCGCGGCGAGGTAGTCGAGCAGCTCGACCACGCCGGCCTTCAGCGGCACGCCTTCGCTCATCTGCTGCTGCACGCTGGTCGAAAAGTGACCGCGAAATGCCGCGAGGTCGAAGCCCGGGCCGAAGTGCTCCTGCAGCATGCGCTCGCGTTCGGGACCCGGTATGCCGACCGTGGCGTGGCACAGGGCGAGCGGCAGGTCGTGCCCCAGGGTACGGGCGGCGTCCTGCAGGCCGACGGTGTAGACGGACTCGCTGTCGATCAGCGTGCCGTCCATGTCGAAAATGACGGCCTCGACGGGTTCATCGAACATGGTTTCGTTCTAAGCTCGCGCCCGAAAACGAACAGCGGGAGAAAAACTCATGCGCATCCATAACCTATATGTCGACGAAAAGGGCGAAACTCACTTCCGTGACATCGAGGTCGAATGGAAGAACGAGGGGCCCGGCGGCAAGACGTCCGCCACGTTCAAGGCGACCGGCATCATCTTCCGCGAAACCCCCGGCACCTACGACTATTCCTGGCATCCGGCGCCGCGACGTCAGTACATCATCAACCTCGACGGCGCCGTCGAGATCACCGCCAGCGACGGCGAGAAGCGCATCATCGGCCCGGGCGAGGTGTTCCTGGTCGAGGACACGCACGGCAAGGGCCATTTCTCCAAGGCCGTCGAAGGCAAGATGCGCCATTCGATCTTCGTCCCCATCGAGTAGGAGTCCGTCATGGCCATCCAGACTGAACTAGATCCCGTCGCCGACCTGATCGCCGAAGCCAGGCGCGTGCTGCCGGGCGGCTCGTTCGGCAACATGCCGGCCGAGGTCGTGCTGCGCGCCGGCAAGGGCGGCCGCATCTGGGACGAGAGCGGCAAGGAGTATGTCGACTTCCTGCTCGGCTCCGGCCCGATGTTCATCGGCCACGCCCATCCCGAGGTGACGGCGGCGGTGCAGAGCCAGCTGCCGCACGGCTCGACCTACTTCGGCAACAACCGCCATGGCATCGCGCTCGCCCGGGCGATCGTCGATGCGGTGCCGTGCGCCGAGCAGGTCCGCTTCGTCTGCACCGGCACCGAGGCCGACCTCTACGCCATGCGCGCGGTGCGCGCGTTCCGCCGGCGCGACAAGATCCTGAAGTTCGAGGGCGGCTATCACGGCATGAGCGACTACGCGCTGATGTCGATGGCGCCCAAGAACCCGGGCAACTTCCCGCGCGCCATTCCGGATTCGGCCGGCATTCCCAAGAGCGTGCGCGACGAGATGCTGATCGCCGCGTTCAACGACATCGACATGGTCGAGAGCCTGATCAAGGAGCACAAGGACGAGCTCGCCGGCGTGATCGTCGAGCCGTTCCAGCGCCTGCTGCCGCCGCAACCGGGCTTCCTGCAGGCGCTGCGGCGCATCACGAAGGAGCACGACATCCCGCTGATCTTCGACGAGGTGGTGACCGGCTTCCGCTTCGCCTATGGCGGAGCGCAGGAGTATTACGGCGTCACCCCCGACGTCTGCACCCTCGGCAAGATCGTCGGCGGCGGCTATGCGCTCGCCGCCATCGCCGGCCGCGCCGACATCATGGCGCACTTCGATCGCCTCGCCATGGCCGACGAAGACTTCCTGTTCCAGGTCGGCACGCTGTCGGGCAATCCGATCGCCTCGATCGCGGGCCTCGCCACGCTCGAGGTGCTGAAGCGCCCCGGCGCGTACGAGCAGGTCTTCGCGACGGGCCGCGAGCTGATGGGCGCGCTGGGCGACGCCCTGAAGAAGGCGGGCATCAAGGCGACCGTGGTCGGCGAGCCGCCGCTGTTCGACGTCGTCTTCACCGACCAGCCGATCAAGGACTATCGCGACACGCTGAAGGGCGACAAGGCGATCGCGACCAGGTTCAACAAGCTGCTGCGCGAACGCGGCATCATGAAGGGCGAGAGCAAGTACTATGTCAGCCTCGCCCACACCCGCGCCGACATCGACCACACGATCGGCGCCTGGACCGAGGCGGCCGCCGAGCTGAAGAAGGGCTGAAGCAGGATTGCCAGAGCAACGTCAT
>JAFEFF010000032.1 GCA_018240745.1 Pseudomonadota bacterium | reverse complement strand
TGACCAGTGCGCGCCAGTCGTCGGTGAGATGCGTATTGCCGTGCTTGCGCGCCTCGGCAAAGGACACCGCCGACGTGACGTCGGGCTTCCAGCCGAGCCGCGCCAGGTTCTCCTTGGCGCGTGTCGGCGAGAGATCGGCAATGCCCAGCAGGTGGATGCCGGGCGTGGTCGGGATCTGGCTGAGATACATGGCGCCGAACTTGCCGGCGCCGATCAGGCCGATGCGCAGCGGCTTATTTTCGGCCGCGCGCTGCAGCAGCATGCGATGCAGGTTCATCGATTCCTCCTGTTATTCAGCCGCTGCCTTGCGCCGCGCCGCCTGCAGGACGGCGTCGTCGGTCCATGGATCGATCGGCGTGAAGTCGCGATGGGCGATGTAAGCCGGCCGCTTGTAGCGGCGGATCGCGTTGGAGACGGCGTTGTAGGTCACGTAGATGATCTGGCGGTCCCACGGCGACATGTTGGGCGGGCTGCCATGCACCAGCGTGCCGTGGAAGAAGATCGCCGAGCCCGGCCCGCCCTTGGGGGAAACGATACCGCCCTGCTTCACCAGCCTGGCGATGGCGTCGTTGTCGATCACCCACAGCGGATAGCTGGTGGTGGTGAGATCGTGCTTGGCTTCGATCGCGCCCTTCTTGTGGCTCTTCGGGATGAACCATAGCGGGCCGTTGAACTCGTTCACCTCGTCGACGAACACCGCGAGGTTCATGGCGCGCGCCTCGGGCATGTCGTCGTCGGCCTTCCAGGTGCCGTAGTCCTGGTGCCACTGCCAGACATCGCCGTCGAACGCGGCTTTGCCGTTGATCTTGAACTGGTGGATGTAGGTCTTGTCGCCCAGCAGCTGCTCGGCCGGCTCGACGAAGCGCGGATGGTGGACCAGCGCCTCGAACACCGGATGATAGGTGTGGACGGCGAAGGCGGTGCGCACCACGTCGCCGGTCTTCTCGCGCACATTCTCCTCGCGGCGCTGCTGGAAGACGCCGGGGATCTCGCTCTTCAGGATGCTGGTCTCTTCCGGCGAGAAGTAGTCCGGGAAGAAGAGGTAGCCCTCCTCGTCGAACTGTCGGAGCTGTTCGGGCGTCAGTTTCATCGCTTCCTCCTAGCCTTTCGGTGTCATCCCGAGCGAAGCGAGGGATCTATGAGGCCACGAGCATAGATCCCTCGCTTCGCTCGGGATGACACGGTTTCTCTTCGGCGGAACGCGCATCAGGCGGCTCGCGAGATCATCACCTTGAGCCGGCCGGTCAGGATGTCGGCCATCTGCTCGGCATGGCCACGGCAGAGCGCTTCGGCCTCGTCGACCTGGCCGGCCTCGAGCGCGCGCAGGATGCCCTCGTGCTCGTCCCACACGCTGACGCGCAGGTCGCCTTCGCTGAGCGCGGCCGCCATCACGCGCCGCAGGTGCGCCCAGTGCGGCTGCGCGGTCTCGCCGATCAGCGGATTGCCCGACGCCTCGTAGACGAACAGGTGGAAGTCGATGTCGGCCTCGATCGACGCCGGCACGTTGTTGCTGGCGGCGGCGCGGCGTCCGACGTCGAGCAGCAGCCGGCCGCGATGGGCGAGCTCGCGCGTGTAGTTGGCGGCGGCGAGGCGGGCGGCGGCGCCGTCGAGGGCCGCGCGGACGACGTAGAGATTGCGGACCTGCTGCATGTCGAGCGGCGCCACCTGCACGCCCTTGCGGCCCGCCTCGATCAGGAAGCCCTCGCGGCGCAGCAGCATCATGGCCTGCAGGACCGGCTGGCGGCTGACGCCGAACTTCTGCGCCAGCTCCTCCTGGGTGAGCCGGGTGCCGGATTTCAGCTCGCCTGAGCAGATGGCTTCGAGGACGGCGTCGTGGATGCGTTCGCTGAGGTCGGGTTCGGGGAGAAAGGCTCGCATGGTGGGTCTGTATACAGAACACCGAGCCGGCCGAGTCAACGAATTAGCGGATGACCCCACCCGACGGGGCTAGCGGATTTTGAGGCCTTTTTCCGCAGCGATGGCCATTCCCTGCTCGGGATAATCGGTGATCACCCCGTCGACTTTCTGGTCGATCAGCCGGGCGATGTCGGTGGGTGCATTGACCGTCCAGGGAATGACCTGCAGCCCGAGCTTGTGCGATTCGGCAAGGGTCTCGGGCGTCAGGTTGCGCCAGAACGGCGACCAGACCGCGCAGCCGGCGGCCTTCGCCAGTTGCGGCACCGATCCGCCATAGGCCTTGAGGTCGAGGCCGCCCAGCCAGGGCGATGGCATGGCGTCGTCGCGCCGCACCGTGTCGCTGTTGTGCGTCTCGATGGTGAGGCAGGCGGTCGGGATTTCGGGCGCGCGCCTGCGGGCCTCGATCAGGGTGCGCCAGTCGAACGACTGGATCATGGTCCGATCGGCCGCCTTGCTGCCCTTCACCGCGTCGACCACGAGCCGGGTGAAGTCGCCGGGATTGGCGGTTTCGTTCGGCCGCGTCGGGTCGGTCTTGATCTCGATGTTGAACCGCATCGGCGCGGGGATGGCGGAGTAGACCTCGGTCAGCACCGGAAAGCGCTCGCCGTCGATCGCGATCTGTTTGGGGAACATCCGGCTGTAGGCCGAGGCGGGATTGATGCGGCCGATGTCGTAGCGCTTCAACTCGGCGAGGGTGAGCGAGCGGATCGTCGGGCCGGCGCCGTCGATCCACTTGCCGTCGGGTCCACGCACCAGGTCGGGGTTGAGCCGCGGCTCGTGGCTCAGCACGACGACGTCGTCCTTTGTGATCGCGAGGTCGGTCTCGATGGTGGTCACGCCGAGCGCCGCAGCCTGCCGGAAGGCGCCCATCGTGTTCTCGGGCGCGAGGCCCCGGCCGCCCCGATGCGCCTGAAGGTCGAAGGCGGCAGCGGTGGAGGCCATGGCGCTAACCGCCCAGATTGCGCAGGCGAGCGATGCGATCCGCGATGTCGGGATGGGTCGCCAGAAGCGCCGACGACTTCGCCGTGAAGGTCTGGATCGGATTGACGATGAACAGGTGTTGGGTTGCACGACTCACTCCGGGAAACGGCGCCGCCGCCGCAGCCAGCTTGCTCAGCGCCGAGATGAGGCCGTTGGGGTTGCGCGTGAACTGGACCGATGTGGCGTCGGCCAGGTATTCGCGCTGGCGCGACACCGCCATCTGCACGGCCTTTGCCGCGAGCGGCGCGAGGATCGCGACGACGATCAGCAGAATGACGAGGATACCGGCGCCGCTGCTCTTCTTGTCGTCGTCCCGGCGCGAGCGGCTGAAACTGCCCCATTGCAGGGTGCGCAGGATCATGTCGGCCACCAGCGCGATCAGGCCGACCGTGACACCGACCACCGTCATGTAGCGTGTGTCGAGGTTGGCGATGTGCGCCATCTCGTGGGCGACCACACCCTGCAGCTCATCGCGATCGAGGGTGTTCAACAGGCCGCGGGTGACCGATATCGAGGCGTTGGTCGTCGAGGTGCCCGAGGCGAAGGCATTGAGCGCCTCGGTCTCCATCACCCGCACCTTGGGCATCGGCACGCCGGCCGCGATCGACATCTCCTCGACGATGTTGAAGAGCTGCGGCGCGTCGTCCTTGCCGATCTCGCGCGCCTGGGCCATGGCGACGACCAGATTGCCGCCGAACGCGAGCGACAGGCCGCTCCAGCCGATGCTGGCCGCGGCCATCGCTCCGGCGGCGGCCAGGCCGAAGGTACTGACGGCCGCCACCTCGTCGGTCGCCTCGCTTTGCAGCGCCCAGCCGATCAGGTAGCCGAACAGCGCCGCCAGCACGGTGAGCATCGCCAGCAGGATCAGCGTGTTGCGGCGATTGACCCTCTGCGCCGCGACGAAGTCGGTCGTCCCGACCATCGGCTAGCGCAAGACGACCTTGGGCACCTCGCGCTCGGTCTCCGGCATGTCGAACAGCTCCATCGGGCCGAAGCCCAGCGACTGGGCGGCCAGCACCGCCGGGAAGCTCTGGCGGCGCACATTATAGGAGGCGACCGAGTCGTTGTAGAACTGGCGCGCGAAGGCGATCTTGTTCTCGGTGCTGGTGAGCTCCTCCTGGAGCTGCTTGACGTTCTCGTTGGCCTTGAGCTGCGGATAGCTCTCGACCAGCCCGAGCAGGCCGCGCGTCGCCTGGGTGAGCGCGGCTTCCGCCGGTGCCGCCTGGGCAGGCCCCGCGGCGCTCGCCGCCACCGCCGCGTTGCGCGCCTGGATCACCTTGGTGAGGGTTTCCTGCTCGTAGCCCATGGCGTCCTTCACCACCTGCACCAGGTTGGGGATGAGGTCGTGGCGGCGCTTGAGCTGCACGTCGATCTGGCTCCACGCGGCTTGCGCCTGGGTGCGGCCGCCGACCAGCCCGTTGTAGGTCGTGATCAGCCACAGGACGATCAGAACGACGATGCCGAGGACGATCCAGAGAGTCATGCCGACGGCCTCCTTGCCGGGACGATCAGTTTAGTCATGATTGCGGCGGACCGGGAGGATCAAGCATGGACGTATCGGCGCTCCTGAAGGAATTCACCACGGCGGTCGAACATCGCGACGGCAGGACGTTCGCCAGCCTGTTCACCAAGGACGGCGTCTACCACGACGTGTTCTACGGCGCGTTCAGGGGGCGCGAGAGGATCGCCGGGATGATCGACGACTGGTTCCATCGCACCGCGCGCGACTTCCGCTGGGAGATGTTCCGGCCGGTCAGCGACGGCACGATGCTCTACGCCTACTACACGTTCAGCTACGTCTCGACCCTGCCCGAGGCCGGGGGCAAGCGGGTCGGCTTCGATGGCGTGTCGATGCTGCGGCTCGAGGACGGCAAGATCGCCGAATACCGCGAGGTCGCCAATTCGGCGATCGGCCTGCTCGACATCGGCTTCGCGCCCGAGCGGGTCGCGAAGATCCTCAGGAAGGAGGAGGCGCAGATCAAGGCGCGCCCGGAATGGGCGCGGCACGCTTCATGATCCGATGAGGTCAGTCGCGCAGCAGCTCGTTGATCGAGGTCTTCGAGCGGGTGCGCTCGTCGACGGTCTTCACGATCACCGCGCAGTAGGTCGACGGACGGTCCGGGCCGCCGCCGATGTTGCCCGGCACCACGACCGAGTAGGGCGGCACCTTGCCGATGTGGATCTGGCCGGTCGCGCGATCGACCACCTTGGTCGTCGCCGAGATGAACACGCCCATCGACAGCACCGCGCCGGTGCCGACGATCACGCCTTCGACGACTTCCGAGCGCGCACCGATGAAGCAGTTGTCCTCGATGATCACCGGGTTGGCCTGCAGCGGTTCGAGCACGCCGCCGATGCCGACGCCGCCCGACAGGTGGCAGTTCTTGCCGATCTGCGCGCACGAGCCGACGGTCGCCCAGGTGTCGACCATGGTGCCTGAATCGACATAGGCCCCCAGGTTCACGAACGACGGCATGAGCACGACCGACGGCGCGATATGGGAACCGCGGCGCACGATCGAGCCCGGCACCGCGCGATAGCCCGCCTTGGCGAAGCGGGCCGCGTCCCAGCCGCTGGTCTTGAGCGGCACCTTGTCGAACCACGGCGCGGCGCCCATGCCCGGGAAAGCGGCGCCGCCGTCCATCGGCACCGAGTCGTACAGCCGGAAGGAGAGCAGCACGGCCTTCTTCAGCCACTGGTGCACGACCCATTCGTCGCCGAACTTCTCGGCGGTGCGATACGTGCCGTCGTCGAGGCCGGCAATGGCGGCCTCGACCGCGTCGCGCACCTCGCCCCTGGTGGCGCTGTTGATGCCGTCGCGCTTCTCCCACGCCGCGTCGATGGCGGCCTCGAGCTGCTTGCTCATTGTCCCCCTCAAATTCAGCCGGCGGACCTTATATGCTGGGCCCAATGGCGTTCAAGCTTCCCGAATCGGTGCTGGTCGTGGTCCATACGCCGGCGCTGGAGGTGCTCCTGATCGAGCGCGCGGCGAACCCGGGCTTCTGGCAGTCCGTCACCGGCTCGCGCGAGCCGGAGGACCCCGATCTCGAGGCGACCGCCCGTCGGGAATTGCGGGAGGAGACCGGCCTTTCCGCAGGCACGCTGACCGATTGGCGGCTCGAGAACCGCTACGAGATCTGGCCGCAATGGCGCAACCGCTATGCGCCCGACGTCACCCACAACACTGAGCACGTATTCGGCTTCCTGGTGCCCGAGGTCACGGTGGCGACCCTCGATCCGGCCGAGCACAGCGCGCAGATGTGGCTGCCGTGGCGGCAGGCCATGGAGAAGGTGTTCTCGCCCTCCAACCGCGACGCGATCCGGCAATTGCCGCGGCGGAGCCGATGACATGTGCTGCACATGAAGTTATGCTCTCGACATGTCCGCGATGATCCAGATCCGCAATGTCCCCGACGCGC
>JAFEFF010000031.1 GCA_018240745.1 Pseudomonadota bacterium | reverse complement strand
GGCCATCCCGCCGCGCGAACACCACGCGGCTTTGGCCGCTGGCGCGCTGCAGGCGGGGGCGGCTGACGTTCATCGGCCCCGTTGATAGAGTAAGGACCGGCATGAGCAAAGCCTTCACCAGGGAAGACGACGGCGCGGACGAGGACGACCTCCCCGAGGAGTCCGGCGGCCTGCCGATCACGGCGAAGAACTACATGACGCCCGTGGGCTTCGCGCGGATGCGCGAGGAGCTCGACACGCTGATGCGCAAGGAGCGGCCGGAGGTGGTGAAGGTCGTGAGCTGGGCCGCCTCCAACGGCGACCGCTCGGAGAACGGCGACTACATCTACGGCAAGAAGCGGCTGCGCGAGATCGACCGGCGGGTCCGCTACCTCAGCAAGCGGCTGGCCAATGCCGAGGTGGTCGATCCTGCCAGGCGGGCCGCGACCGGGCAGGTCTTCTTCGGCGCGACCGTGACCTACGCCAACGGCCGCGGTGAGGAACGGACCATCAAGATCGTCGGCGTCGACGAGGTGGAGCTCGACAAGGGCCACGTGAGCTGGATCTCGCCGATCGCCAAGGCGCTGCTGCGCGCCGAGGAAGGCGACGTGGTCAAGATGCGCACGCCCCAGGGCGTCGAGGACATCGAGGTGATCGAGGTCAGGTACGTCTGACGCGCAGGCGTCCCTCCCGATTCAGATGGAACGCTGCGCGTAGGGAGGACACATGACCTTCCTCCCTGCGCGAAGCGCGGGGAGGTGTCGGCGTCATACGCCGGCGGAGGGGTCATGAGCCGCACCCGAATTGTGACTCATGACCCCTCCGTCGCGGATTACCGCGCCACCTCCCCACGCTGCGCGCAGGGAGGACTCATGACTTTCCTCCCTGCGCGAAGCGCGGGGAGGTGCCCTCGTCTTGCGAGGGCGGAGGGTCATAGGCCGCAGTCGTGTTGAGCCCCATGACCCCTCCGTCGCGGATTACCGCGCCACCTCCCCATATAAATGGGGAGGAATGGCTCTTTCCACGCCATTTGCAGTCGGCCTGATGTGCAGTCCAGTGCCGTTGCTGCCGCTGGACCACAAGCCTACGCTCGGTTGTGGAAGCAACCGGGAGAGAACCATGATGCAGCAGACTCGTCGAAGCGTGCTCAAGGTCGTCGGTGCAACCGCCGTGATGGCACCCGCGATCGTGAAAGCGCAGACGCCGCCCGCCGCCGGCACGGCGCAGCTCGCCCCACCCGCCACCACGATCACCCAGCCGCCGCGCGAGTTCGGCCCGCACGGCACGCTGACGACCTACTTCCGCGATCCCGACGTGCTCACCGTCGATCCGGCGTTCAACGCGCTCGCGCAACCGAATGCCGCGATCAAGCGGCTGTGGACCGGCGCGCTGTGGGCGGAAGGCCCGGCCTGGAACTCGGTCGGCCGCTACCTGATCTGGAGCGACATACCCAACAACCGCCAGATGCGCTGGATCGAGGATGACGGGCATGTGAGCGTGTTCCGCTCGCCGTCCAACAACAGCAACGGCAACACCTTCGACTTCCAGAACCGGCAACTCTCGTGCGAGCACCTGATGCGCCGCGTGACGCGCTACGAGAGCGACGGCTCGATCAGCGTCATCGCCGACAAGTACAACGGCAAGCGGCTCAACTCGCCCAATGACGTCGTCTCCCATCCCGACGGCAGCTACTGGTTCACCGATCCGCCGTATGGCGGCCAGCTCTACGAGGGCACCACCGATGCCGCCGGCGGCGCCTCCAACCCCGCCGGCAAGATCAATCCCAAGCTCGGCCAGGCCGAAGGCATCGGCGAGTACAAGCGCGAGCTGCCGACCGGCACCTACCGCGTCGATCCCAGCGGCAAGGTCGAGCTGGTGGTCGGCGAGGACCAGTTGCCCGACCCGAACGGTCTCGCCTTCTCGCCCGACTACAAGAAGCTCTACATCGTCAGCACCGGCAAGGGGCCGGGCGACACCGGGCCGGGCGGCAAGGGCGATGTCTGGGTGTTCGACATCGGCAGCGACCACAAGGCGAGCAACGGCAAGCGCTTCTCAGACTTCATGATCGACGGCATCAAGTGCGGGCCCGACGGCATCCGCACCGACGTCTACGGCAACGTCTGGTGCTCGAGCAACGCCGGGCGCAACCTCGGCTACAGCGGCGCCACCTGCTGGTCGCCCGAAGGCAAGCTGCTGGGCCGCATCCGGTTGCCGGAAGTATGCGGCAACATCACCTTCGGCGGTCCCAAGCGGAACCGACTGTTCATGGCGGCGAGCCAGTCGATCTACGCCGTCTATACCGCCACCCAGGGCTCCGCCCCGGCCTAGCAAGAGCCTTCCTCCCCTTCGCGGACTCCGCGAAGGGGAGGTGCCCCTGTAATCAGGGGCGGAGGGGTCATGAGTCACGGACCGAGGCTCTTGACCCCATCGCCCGCGTATGACGCGGGCACTTCCCCTTGCCGGACTCCGGCAAGGAGAAGAAGGCTGATCCGGCCCTAGCGCTTGAGACTCGCCAGCAGCCGGTCGACGAAGCGTGGCGAATAGCCGAGCAAAGAGTCTTCGTCGGCCAGCTCCTTCTCGAGTTGGCCGAGCGCCTCGACGAACGACCCGTTTTTTGCGAGCGCCTTCTCCACGAGCGCGCCGGCCTTCGCCTTGCCCATCGTCTCGGCCAGCAGGAACGTGGCCCGCTCGGCCATCACGGCGGCCTCGGCCGCATCCATGTTGGCCTGGATGGCGTCGGCGTCGATTGCGAGGCCGGGCGCCACTTCCTTCATGGCCTCGACCGCCGAGCCCAGCGTCTCGCACAAGGCGGCGATGGTCGGCCATTCCGACTGCCAGCCGCCCAGCGCGCGCTCGTGCTCCTGCACCATGCCCGAGACGATGGTCGCGGCGAGCTGGGGCGCGCGGTTGGCGGCGGCGAGCGCGAGCGCCGCGCCGACCGGGTTGCGCTTGTGCGGCATGGTCGAGGAGCCGCCGCGGCCCGGGCCCGACGGTTCGGCTGCCTCGCCGACCTCGATCTGCATCATCAGCGAGATGTCGCGCGCGGCCTTGGCCAATGCGCCGCAGACCAAGGCGATGTCCTGCGCCAGCGCCGCGACGCGCACGCGCTGCGTGAACCACGGCGCCGGCGGCAGCGGGAGCTGCAGCTCCTGGGCCAGCACCGTCATCACCGCTTCGGCCTTGCCGCCCAGCGCCGAGAGCGAGCCCGAGGCGCCGCCGAACTGCACGACCCGGATCTCCCGGAAGCTCTCCGCCAGGCGCTTGCGCGCGCGATCGAGGTCGGACGCCCAGCCGGCGATCTTCTGCCCGAGCGCCAGCGGAGTCGCCGGCTGCAGCAGCGTCCGGCCGAGCATCGCCGTCGCCCGATGCTTCTCCGCGTGCGCCGCGAACGCCGAGACGATGCCCTCGATGTCCTTCAGCAGCGGCGGCAGCGCGTCGCCGAGCTGCAGCACCATCGCGGTGTCGAGCACGTCCTGGCTGGTCGCACCCCAGTGTACGTAGTCCGCCGCATCCTTGTCGCGCCTGGCGACCTCGGCCGTGAGCGCCTTCACCACCGGTACGGTCAGCGTCGCGGTGCGGCGCGCCGCCTCGGCGAGCGGTGCGGGATCGTAGAGCGACGCATCGCACGCGCCTGCGATGGTCGCGGCATGCCGTTTCGGGATCAGGCCGGCGTCGGCCGCCGCCTTCGCCAGCGCCGCCTCGAAACGCAGCATGTGGCGCAGTGTGTTGCGGTCGGAGAAGGCGTCCGCGGTCGCCGCGGCGGCGCCCAGCGCGTTGACGAGAGCGCCGGCCATGTCAGATGTCGAAGAAGACGGTTTCGTTGGCGCCGCCGAGATGGATCGGCAGGCGCCACGCCCCCTTGCCGTCCTTCCTGGCCAGCAGGGTCGGACGGCGCGCCGGATCGACCATCTTCAGCACCGGGTCCTCGGCATTCGCCGGATCGCCGTCGAAGTAGAGGCGCGTCGCGACGCGGTTCAGCAGGCCGCGGGCGAAGATCGAAATGTTGATGTGCGGCGCCTGCATGCCGCCTTGCGGCCACGGCACGCGGCCCGGCTTCACGGTGGCAAAACGGCTGCAGCCGTCGGTGTCGGTCGAGGCGCGGCCGTAGCCCTCGAAGCCGGCATCGAGCGGCAGGTTGCGCCGGTCGTCCGGATGGTTGTAACGGCCGTGACTGTTGGCCTGCCAAATCTCGAACAGCCCGTCCGGCACGATCGCGCCCTGTGCATCGTGCAGCACCAGCGCGACCTCGATGCGCTCACCCGACACGCCCGGCGGCGCGAGGTCGGCGCGATAGGCCTTCACGACCGTGCCCCAGTAGAACGGACCGATGGTTTGCGATGGAGTGAGCTGAGGCATTTCAGTTTTCCATGGGCGTGGCGTTGCGGCCGCGCAGGACGATGTCGAACCTGTAGGCGAGCGCCCATTCCGGCCGCGTGCTCTCCATGTCGAACGCGGCCTGCAGGCGCTCGCGCGCGCCGGCCGGCACCGAGTTGTAGATCGGATCGAAGGCCAGCAGCGGGTCCTGCGGGAAGTACATCTGCGTGATCAGGCGCGTGGCGAAGGCTGGCCCGAACAGCGAGAAGTGGATGTGTGCCGGGCGCCAGGCGTTGTGATGGTTCTTCCAGGGATAGGCGCCGGGCTTGATGGTGATGAACTGGTAGCGCCCGTCCCCGTCGGCGCGCACCCGGCCGCCGCCGTAGAAGTTGGGATCGAGCGGCGCGTCGTGCTGGTCGCCGGGATGGTGGTAGCGGCCGGCGGCATTGCACTGCCAGATCTCGACGATCGCCCTCGGGATCGCCTTGCCGTTCTCGTCGAGCACGCGGCCGTGGACGACGATGCGCTCGCCGAGCGGCTCGCCCGAGCGCTGCCTGGTGAGATCGTTCTCCAGCGCATCGAGCCTCTCCGTCTCGAGCAGCGGGCCGGTGATCTCCGACAAGGTGTGCGGCAGCACGATCGCCGGCTGCCGCGGCGCGCGGCCGGGCGTCGACTTGTACTCGGGAGACAGATTGGCGGGATGCGTGGCGCCGTCGGGACGGCGATAGAGGTCCTTGTCCATGGCGCGACTCTAGCGCTGCCTCATGCGGCGCGCACCTCCAGCCCGCGGGGTGTGGCGCGATAGCCGGTCAGGGTGCGGTCGGCGTGGCCCAGCCGCCAGTCGAGCATCTTCTGCGCGTATTCGACCATGCGGCCGGCGTAGGCCGGATCGGTCGCGCGGTTCACGAACTGGCCAGGGTCGGCCTCGAGGTCGAAGAACAGCGGCGGCAGGGCGGCGAAGTGGACGTACTTGTAGCGTTCGTCCTGCACCACGGCGAGACCGCACTTGTCCATCGGCACCTTGAGCGCCGTCTCGGGCTGGCTGTAATGCAGGTCGCGGAAGTCGAACTCGTAGTGCACCTCGGTACGCCAGTCGGCGGGCGAGATGCCGGCGCAGAACGGCAGCAGCGAACGGCCGTCGCACTGGCGCGGCACCGGCAGGCCGAGCCATTCGAGGATGGTCGGCATGGTGTCGATCGTCTCGGTGAACCTGCCGACGATGCTGCCGCGGGAGGCGTCCGCCTCGGGCCGCGGATCGCGCACGATCAACGGGATGCGGTAGGACTCGTCGAAGTAGCCGATCTTGCCCAGCAGATGATGGTCGCCGAGCTGCTCGCCGTGATCGCAGGTGAAGACGATCAGCGTGTTGTCCCACTGCCCGGTCGCCTTGAGGTAGGCGAAGACGCGGCCGAGATGATCGTCGATCTCGCTCATCAGGCCGCAATAGGCGGCCCGCATCTGCGCGACCTCGGCCTCGCTCATCTCGCTGCCGAGCTTCCTGCCATCCTGGAAGAACGACGCCTGCCTGACGTTGTTCACGTAGTAACCGAGCAGCGCATTCTGCCTCGCCTCCTCCGCCGGCGACGCCGCGCGCACCACCTTCGGCATGTCCTCGGGCCGGTACATCGCGTTGTAGGGCGCCGGCGCGATGAACGGCGGATGCGGACGGTAGTAGCCGAGATGCAGGAACCACGGCTTGCGGCCATGGCCGCCCGTGCTGCCGGCGGGCGCGCCAATGCCCTGCAGGTACGAGAGACCGCGCTCGGTGAACCACGCGGTGTCCGACAGTTCCTTGGGGATCACCGCCGGATTGGCGGTAGCGCCGCCGGCCGACACACCTTGCGGCAGCCAGATGTCGTCGCGGTTCGGCGGCAGCCTGAAGCCCTGGCTCGCCACCCAGCCGAAATAGGCATCGCGGTTCTCGAAGGCGCCCACCGAATGGAAGCCGTCCATGATGTCGCCCAGGACGAAGAAACGCGGATCGTTGGCGGCCGTCCTGCGCGGATCGGGCGTCGTCGTGGTGTAGCCGACCAGGGCAGGATCATAGCCGCCCCGGCGCAGCTCGTGCGCGAGGTTGGTGAAGCGGGCATCGAGCGGGATGGTGTTCTGCACTGCGCGATGGTTCATCAGGTAGAGCCCGGTCAGCAGGCTCGCCCGCGCCGGGCCGCACGGCACAGCCTGGGTGAAATGATTGCGGAAGGTCACGCCCTCGGCGCACAGCGCATCGATGTTGGGCAGCCTGAGATAGCCGGCGCCGAGCTTGGGCAGCATCAGGCCGCGCCACTGGTCGACCACGATCAACAGGACATTCTTGCTGGCCGGCATGCTTCCCCCGTCTTGGACCACGACGATAATACGCTAGAGTGCGCGCAACGCACTGGAGGAGACTAGCCGTGGCGAAATTCAAGATCGTGACGACTGCCGGCCCGGGCACCGGTGTGCCGGGCGCCGACCATTCGCTGGAGATGGAGGCGCTGGCGCCGATCGGCGCGGAGATCGTCGAGGTCAAGGGCGGCGAGGACGAGCTGGCCGCCGCCGCGGTGGATGCCGACGCGATCTACGGCAAGGGCCGCCCGCGCATCACGGCCAAGGTCATCAACGCGAGCAAGAAGCTCAAGGTCGTGTCGCTCGCCAGCGTCGGCGTCGACTCGGTCGATGTCGACGCCGCGACCGCGCTCGGTGTCCCGGTTACCAACTGCCCCGACACTTTCATCGAGGAGGTCGCCGACCATGCGATGACGCTCATCCTCGCCTCGTGGCGCCGCCTGGTGGTGCAGGACCAGATGGTGCGCAAGGGCGAATGGAGCAAGGCGCGGCCGATGCTCTACCAGTTCCCGCGCCTGATGGGCATGACCCTGGGCTTCATCTCGTTCGGCCACGTCGCGCGCGCCGTCGCCAAGCGCGCCGCACCGTTCGGCTTCCAGATGCTGGCCTACGATCCCTACATCGAGGAGCTGGTGATGAGCGAGCACGGCGTGCAGCCGGTCGGCTACGACGAGCTGCTGGAGCGCTCCGACATCATCTCGATGCACGCGCCCGGCACCAAGGACGCTCACCACCTGATGAAGGAGCAGCACTTCCGCAAGATGAAGAAGACGGCGCTGTTCGTGAACACCGGCCGCGGCTCGACGGTCGACGAGCCGGCGCTGATCAAGGCGCTGCAGGAAGGCTGGATCGCCGGCGCCGGCCTCGACGTGCTCGAGACCGAGCCGGTCGGCCACAACAATCCGCTGCTCGGCATGGATAACGTGATCCTGACCGCGCACGTCGCCTCGGCCTCGAGCCGCTTCGACCTTGCCCGCAAGCGCCGGGTCGGCGCGGAAATGGCGCTCGTCCTGTCCGGCAAATGGCCGCGTGCCTGCGTCAATCCGACGGTGCTGGAGAAGTCCAAGCTGCAGCGCTGGCAGCCATTCTCGATGGAGCGCGGACCGGGGAACTAAAGCTCGTCGCCGGGACCGCGCCACGCCGGCGCCGCGCCCCGGGTCTAGACTGTCTTCGGTTGCATCCGCGCGTGGTCGCGGATGTTGCGCTCGCATTCGGCGAGGCTGGTGAACGGGCCGAGCACGACGTGCTCGCCGTCATCCACGGCGTACCAGCCCGGTTCGGTGACGTGGTAGTCGCCCACATCCTCGCTGCCGACATGGGCGGCGAAGAGATCGCGTTGGCAGGGCAGCATGGTCACGGCTCCGGTCCAATCCTCCCCGATATGGGGCCTCGCCATAACGTTTTCCAGTTGACCGCGTTCCGGCCCGGCCTCTGATCCGTAAGTGCCTGAAATGACCCAAGAAGGCCGGCCGCCTATCGGCTAGGATGCGGCGTCCGGAACGGAGAGCCCTTCCATGTTCGACGTCGATCAGTTCATCGCCGACCTGCGCGCGACCCTCGGCGAGCGTTCGCGCAAGGCCATGAAGGAGGTCGTGCAGCGGGCGGTCTCCGATTCCGCGGCGGTCGTGCGGACCCTGGGCGAGCCCGAGAAGCCGGGCGTCGAGGTGCTGCACAAGTCGCCCGAGCTGGTGGTCCTGACGCTGGCCTGGTCGCCGATGCAGGTGACCCTGCCGCACAATCACCGCATGAGCGCGGTGATCGGCATGTATGGCGGCCGCGAGGACAACACCTTCTGGCGCCGCACGAAGGAGGGCTCGAAATTCGCGATCGAGCCGGCGAGCGGCGAGGCGCTCGGCACGGGCGACGTGGCCCTGCTCGGCCCGGACATCGTGCATTCGGTCGTCAATCCGCTCGGCAAGATCAGCGCGGCGATCCACGTCTATGACGGACCGTTCCTGACGATCGAGCGCAGCATGTGGGACGCCGAGACCCTGCAGGAGCAACCGTTCGACATCAACGTCGTCGCCAAGGGCATGGCGCCACCGGCGCGCTAGGCGGGCAAGCTTTCTCGAGCTTGTCCAAAAGCCGGCGACGGCATGCCGGCGGGATGTCCACGAGCGCGCAGCCGGAGTCCACACCCTGGGGGGACTCCTCCAATGCCGATTCCATAAGGGTTCTGGCCCCGGGTCCACGAATCCAGCGCCACCCACCCCGGCCTGTTTTGGTACACGCCCTAGGCCGGCACGACGCCCGGACGGCCCGCCTCGACGACGAAGCGCTGGTGGGTCGCGATCGTCGACTTCGGATCGCGCACGTCGGCCAGCGTGCGGAACGAAACGTCGGCCTTGTTCGCGTCGAGCGTCACCAGGCCGAAGCCGAACACGCCGGTCGATGCCGCGCGGATATGCGGGTTCTTGGCGAGGTAGCCCCGCACCCGATCGGGCGACGGACCCTGCGAGGTGATCGAGCCGCCGACGAACTCGGTCGCAACCGTCGCCGACGTGGGCCGCGCGAAATCCTGCTTGAGATCGGCAGCCCAGAAGGAATGCACGTCGCCGCCCAGCACCAGCGTGTCCTTGACCGGCGATGCCGCGACCGCATCGAGCAGGCGCTGTCGCGCCGCCGGATAGCCGTCCCAGCCGTCCGCCCAGTAGACGTGGCGCTCGCCCGGGCCGCGGTCGAGCTCCGCCATCAGGGTCTGCTGCGCCACCACGTTCCAGCGCGCCGAGGCGCGGCGCATGCCGTCGGCGAACCATGCTTCCTGCGCGTCGCCCAGCATGGTGCGGTTGGGATCGAGTCGCTCGGCGCAATTCTCCAGAGCCTTGCCGCGCTTCAGCGTCGCCCGGCAGGCGTGGTGCGAGCGGTACTGGCGGTCGTCGAGCGCGACCAGCTCGGCCAGCGTGCCGAAGCGATAGCGGTCGTAGAGCCGCATCGACGGGCCGTCGGGACGGTGGGCATTCGGGAGCGGCATGTGCTCCCAGTAGGCCTGGTAGGCGGCAGCGCGCTGCCCGAGAAAGCGCGCCGGGTCCGGGTCGATCGGACCTATGTCGCCGGTATAGTCGTCGCTCACCTCGTGATCGTCCCAGGTGACGATCCAGGGATGCGCGGCGTGCGCGGCCTGCAGGTCGGGGTCGGATTTGTACTGCGCGTAGCGCTGGCGGTATTCGTCGAGCAGGGTGCAGCGCCCGCCGGTGTGGCGGCGCACCAGGTTGCGGCCCCACGACATCTCGTAGATGTAGTCGCCGACGAACAGCACTGCATCGAGCTCTTCGGTCGCCGCGTGACGCCAGGCGGCGTAGTAGCCCTGTTCGTACTGCTGGCACGAGGCGATGACGAAGCGCAGGTGCGTCGGAGTGGTCGCGGGATCGGGCGCGGTGCGCGTGCGGCCGACCGGGCTCGTCACGCCGTTCATCGTGAAGCGATACCAGTAAGGACGGCCGGGCCGCAGCCCCGCGGCATCGACATGGACCGAGTGCGCCCAGCGCGGCTCGGCGGTCGCGGTGCCGCGTGCCACCACGCGCTGCAGCCGCTCGTCCTCGGCGATCTCCCAGCCGACCGGTCCTGCCGCGGCAACGCGCGTCCACAGCACGACCGACGTCGATCGCGGGCAGCCCGAGGCGACGCCGAACGGGAACGGCGCGTCCTGCGCGGCGGCCGAAAAGGCGAGGCCCCCGACGCCCAGGAGGAACGATCGGCGAAGCATGTCTGCGACTTTGGCCCGACGGTCTGCTAGGGTCCAGCTCTCGAGGAGGAAACACGCATGAGCGGCAAGATCGCGGTGGTCACGGGCGCGGGCAGCGGCATCGGTCGCGCTTCTTCACTGGCTCTGCTGAAGAACGGCTACAAGGTCGCGCTCGCCGGCCGGCGCAAGGACGCGCTGGAGGAGACCGCGAAGATGGCTGGCAACAACGCGCCCAGCGCCATGGCCGTGCCGACCGATGTCACCAAGCGCGACGACATCGTGGCGCTGTTCGCCAAGGTCAAGCAGACCTGGGGCCGGCTCGACCTGGTGTTCAACAATGCCGGCGGCGGCGCCCCGCCGGTGCCGCTCGAGGAGCTGCCCTACGAGACCTGGCTGCAGGTCGTGGCGGCGAACCTGACCGGTCCGTTCCTGTGCACGCAGGAAGCGATCAAGATCATGAAGGACCAGAAGCCCAGGGGCGGGCGCATCATCAACAACGGCTCGATCTCGGCGCACGCGCCGCGGCCCTTCTCGGTCGCCTACACCTCGACCAAGCACGCCATCACCGGCCTCACCAAGTCGACCTCGCTCGACGGCCGGCAGTACGACATCGCCTGCGGCCAGATCGACATCGGCAACGCAGTGACGCCGATGACCGAGCGCATGACCAAGGGCGTGCTGCAGCCCGACGGCTCGACCCGCGTCGAGCCGCGCATGGACGTCGAGGCCGTGGCCAACGCCATCGTCTACATGGACAGCCTGCCGCTCGACGCGAACGTGCAGTTCATGACGGTGATGGCCACCAAGATGCCGTTCGTCGGGAGAGGCTAAGCTCATATGGACCGCGCGCATCCTGCGCGCTCATGATCAGAGCGCGCAGGATGCGCGCGGTCCATATGATATCAATACCCCTCGTGCATCAGCGGGAAGGCCGAATGCACGCCCGGGATGTTGGTCGGCATGGCTTGGCTGATGTAGCTCTTGTCGAGCTGCGAGAGCTTGGTGACGCCGAGCAGGCCCATCACCTCCTTCATCTCCTCCTCGAGCAGCTCGACCACGCGCTCGATCCCGGCGGCGCCGTTGGCGGCGAGGCCGTAGCAGTAGAGGCGGCCGAGGCCGACCCAGTCGGCACCGAGGCAGATCGCCTTGACGATGTCGGTGCCGCGGCTGAACGAGCCGTCGACGATGATCTTCGCCTTGCCCCTGGCGACCGTGACGATCTCCGGCAGCACCGCTGCCGAGCCGCGGCCGTGGTCGAGCTGCCGGCCGCCGTGGTTGGAGCAGTAGACGCCCCACACGCCTTCCTTGATCGCGAGCTCGGCATCCTCGCCGCAGCCGATGCCCTTGAGGATGAACTTCACGTCGGGGAACTGGTCCTTCACCCGCTTGAAGTTGTCCCAGGAGAAGGCGGCCTGGTGGTCCTGCCCGGTCGCCGCGGTGCGCCACGACTTCACGAAGCGCTTGGCGATGTCGCGCTCGCGGCGTGAATAGACCGCCGTATCGACGGTGATGCAGAAGGCATCGTAGCCCGCGCCCATCGCCTGCTTCACCCGCTCGGCCACCCACTTGTCGTCGCCGCGGACATAGAGCTGGTAGATCTTGGGGCCGTTGCCGCCCCTGACGATGTCCTCGAGCTTCAAGGTCGTCACCGAGCTGATCAGCATGCCGACGTTTCCGGCGCCGGCGCCCCTGGCCACCGTGATGCCGCCGCCCGGCTCGAACGATTCGAGCGAGCCGACCGGCGCCAGCAGCACGGGAATGCGGAGCTTCTTGCCGAACAGTTCCGACGACGGATCGATGGCGCCGACGTTGCGCAGCACCCGGGGCTTGAAGGCGATCGAATCGAGCGCCATGCGGTTGCGCCGCAAGGTCGTCTCGGTCTCGGTGCCGCCGATCAGATAGTCCCAGATGTTGGCGTTGAGCCGGATCCGGGCCGCTTTCACTATTTCATGCAGCGTGACGTATTCGTTTTCCAGCCCGCTCGCCATGGTTCCCTCACCTTCGACCGGCTAGACTTAGCGCAACAGCCAAACCGGAGGAAGCAATGGCGGCCCAGACGGCCGGCAAGGCGCCAGCCATATTGCAGAGCGAAGCCGAAATCCGCGTCAAGGCGATCAATGGCTTCATCGGCGCCGAGATCGAGGGCGTCGACTTGCGCCGGCCGCTCTCGGACGCGCAGTTCAAGGTCATCCACGACGCCTTCGTGAACTACGAGGTGATCGTGATGCGCGACCAGGACATCACGGTCGATCAGCAGATGGCGTTCGGCGCGCGTTTCGGCGAGCTGTCGATCCATCCCTTCTCGCCCAACCTGCCGGACAAGCCCGAGGTCATCATCCTCGACTATTCGGCCGACAACCCGCCGGCGCTGACCGACATCTGGCACGTCGACGAGACCTTCCGCGAGACACCGCCGATGGCGACCATCCTGCGCGGCAAGGTCGTGCCCGAGGCCGGCGGCGACACGCTGTTCGCCTCGATGAGCGCCGCCTACCGCGGCTTGAGCGAGCGTATGAAGCAGCACATCCACGGTCTGGAGGCGCAGCACGACTTCAAGCCGTGGCGCCCGCTGTTCGGCCACAGCGACCGCGCCAAGCTGCGCAAGCTCGAGGACGAGTTCCCCAACCCGTGGCATCCGGTGGTGCGCGTGCATCCGGTGAGCGGGCGGCGCGTGCTCTACGTCAACCGTCAGTTCTGCACCCGCATCAAGGATCTCAAGCCCGACGAGAGCGACACGCTGCTGGAGTTCCTCTACCGCCAGGCCACCATCCCCGAGTACCAGCTCCGGGTGAAGTGGCAGCCCAACACGCTGGTGATGTGGGACAACCGCTCGGTGCAGCACTACGCCAGCCACGACTACTATCCGGCGCGGCGCACCATGGAGCGCGTGACGGTCAAGGGCGACAAGCCGACGGGCCCGAGCGGCGCCTACACGCCGGACACGGTGCCGGCCAACGGCACGGTCAAGCCCGCCATCGCCGAGGGCACGCGTCCCGGCCCCAAGCGCGCCTTCGACCGCTACTAGCGGAAGAGGACGAGACGCCGGTCGATGCTGGCAGGCTCGAGGGCCTGGCGGTGACCGGTTCCACGCCCGATCCCGCCTTGCCGGACGTGCCGCCGCTCCCCACGTTCTCCCCAGGATTGAATTTGCAGCCCTGGATGTCGATCGTCGGGCCGGCAGGCCTGACGCTTTCGGTGAGTTCATCAAACGTGATGCAGTTCGCTGGGCGGAGTTGGTAAAGTCCTCCGGCGCAATGGCCGAGTAACGAGGTTTCGAGATGAAGCGGCGGTTTTTCACGGCGGCGGTGGCCCTCGCCTTCTGGGGCCCATTCGCCAAGGCCGAGCCGCTGCCGAAGATGCAGGAAACGCCGATGTTCGCCGACCTGGTGAAGTCGGGCGCCCTGCCGCCGGTCGACAAGCGCATCCCCCGCCAGCCGTCGATCGTGACCCACTTCTCGGGCTCGGACGGGCCGGGCCATTCGGGCGGGCAGATCAACATGCTGATCACCAGCGCGCGCGACACGCGCCTGATGACGCTGTACGGCAACGCGCGCCTGATCGTCTACGACGACCAGTTCAAGCTGCAGGCCGACATCCTCGAGAGCTACGACGTCAAGGACAACCGCGAGTTCACCTTCCACCTGCGCGCCGGTCACCGCTGGTCGGACGGCGAACCGTTCACCACCGAGGACTTCCGCTTCTTCTGGGAGGATGTCGCCAACGACAAGGAACTGTCGCCCGGCGGGCCGTCGGTCGTGCTGCTGGTCGACGGCAAGCCGCCCAGGGTCGAGATCATCGACGAGCGCACGATCAAGTATAGCTGGGACGCGCCCAACCCCAACTTCATCGAATCGCAGGCCCAGGCGGCGCCGCTCTTCCTGTTCCGGCCCGCGCACTACCTGAAGAAGTTCCACAAGAAGTACACGCCGGTCGAGGAGATCGCCAAGTCGGGCCGCGGCGGCCAGGGCACCAACTGGGTGCAGATCTATCGCCGCCACGACGTGATGTACAACAACGACAACCCAGACCTGCCGTCGCTCAATCCCTGGGTGCTGAAGACCCATCCGCCGGCACAGCGTTTCGTGTTCGAGCGCAATCCCTTCTACTACCGGATCGACCAGAACGGCGTGCAGCTTCCCTACATCGACCGGGTGATCTTCACCGTCGCCGCGGCGAACCTGGTGCCGGCCAAGGCGGGACTCGGCGAGGCCGACCTGCAGCCGCGCTACCTCGGCATGCGCGACTACACCTTCCTCCGGAAGAGCGCCAAGAGCTCGGGCGTCGAGGTGCGGCTGTGGCAGGCGGGCTCGGGCTCGCAGCTCGCGCTCTATCCCAATCTCAATGCCAAGGACGAGGTCTGGCGCAAGCTCAACCAGGATGTCCGCTTCCGCCGTGCCCTGTCGCTCGGCATCGATCGCGACGAGCTGAACGAGGTGGTCTATGCCGGCCTCGCCCATCCCTCCGCCAACACCATCATGCCGCGCTCGCCGCTGTTCAAGCCGGAGTACGCGACCACCTGGGCGACCTACGATCCCAAGCAGGCCAACAGGCTCCTGGACGATATCGGCCTGACCAGGCGCAACGATCTCGGCTTCCGCGTGCTGTCCGACGGCCGGCAGGCGACCGTCATCGTCGAGCATACCGGCGAGGACACCGAGCAGGCCGATGCGCTGTCGCTGATCGCCGACCACTGGAAGAAGATCGGCATCAAGATGCTGTTCAAGCCGCAGTCGGCCGAGAACTTCCGCCTGCGCGTCTTCTCCGGCGAGGCGATCATGGTCGCCTATGCGGGCTTCACCACCGCCGTGCCGACCGCCGACACCAATCCCAAGGAGTTCGCGCCGACCATGCAGGGCGGCCTGCAGTGGTCGCGCTGGGGCATGTATGTCGAGAGCAAGGGCAAGCAGGGCGAGAAGTGCGACCTGCAGGACGCCTGCCAGCTCCTCGACCTGGTGCACGATTGGGCGAAGTCGCCCGACGAGGCCGGCCGCCGCGCTGCGTGGGACAAGATCCTGCAGATCAACATGGAGGAAGTGTTCTCGATCGGCACCGTCAACGGCATCCTGCAACCGATCGTGGTCAGCCCCAAGCTGCACAACGTGCCGAAAGAGGGCTACTGGGCGTGGGATCCCGGCGGCTACATCGGCCTCTACAAGCCCGACACCTTCTGGCTGTCGCAGTAATAATAACTCTTGCCGGACCGCGGGCGTCCCGCCCGCTCATGTGACCGCGCAACTCCAGTTGCACTCATCCTCTGTCATCCTGAGCGCAGCGAAGGATTTCATGGCCTTTCAACGAGCACTCCGCTCGCAATCGCCATGAGATCCTTCGCTGCGCTCAGGATGACATGATGCGCAG
>JAFEFF010000030.1 GCA_018240745.1 Pseudomonadota bacterium | reverse complement strand
CGCTTCGACAAGATGACGGCATGACATTGCCGTCGTCCCGAGCGGAGCGAAGCGAAGTCGAGGGACCTCTTTTCCTCGATTTGCCGTGTGCCGGTCGAAAAAAGGTCTCTCCACTCCGCTCCGCTCCGCTGCGCTTCGGTCGAGACGACGGGTCTTGGTCGTGAACGCCGCCATCGCTATCGAGAAGGTCAGCAAGCGCTTCCCGCTGCCGGGCGACAGGGCGGGCGTGCTCGCCCTCTCCGACCTCTCGCTCGCCATTGCGCCCGGCGAGTTCGTCGCCATCCTGGGGCCGAGCGGCTGCGGCAAGAGCACCCTGCTGCGGCTGGTGGCGTCGCTGGAGCAGCCGACCGGCGGCACGGTCTCGGTGAATGGCGAGGCGCCGGGCCGGGTGTCGGCCCAGCACGCGCTGGGCGTCGCCTTCCAGGATCATGCGCTGCTGCCCTGGCTCAGCATCCACGACAACATCGCCCTGCCGTTCCGTCTTGCCGGCCGAAAGGTCGACGAGCCGGCGATCGCACGCCTGCTCGAGCTGGTCGGGCTCGGCAGATTCGGCGCTGGGCGGCCCAAACAGCTCTCCGGCGGCATGCGCCAGCGCGCCTCGATCGCGCGCGCCCTGGTGCTGGAGCCCGAGGTGCTGCTGCTCGATGAACCGTTCGGCGCGCTCGACGCGGTGACGCGGCGGCAGATGAATGTCGAGCTGCAGCGCATCTGGTCGGCGCGGCAGATCACCACGATGCTGATCACCCACTCGGTCGACGAAGCGCTGTTCCTCGCCGACCGCGTCGTGGTGATGAGCGGCCGGCCCGGCCGCATCCTGCGCGAGGTCACGGTGCCGTTCGCCCGCCCGCGCGATCCCGCGGTGATGCGCAGCGAGGCGTTCCACCGCCTGGTCGATGACCTGACCGCGGCGCTGGAAGCATGACTCCCGCTCGCTCCTCCGTCTTCTTTCACCTCCCCCGTCTTCGGGGGAGGTGTCGGCGTCTTACGCCGACGGAGGGGGGAAGCAACGCGAAGAATTCTTGCTGTGGCCCACCCCCTCCGCCCCCGATTACGGGGGCGCCTCCCCCGAAGACGGGGGAGGTGGGCTTCCTGTGAAGCAAACCCTCCTCGGGGCGCTCGGCATCGCGATCTTCCTCGCGCTGTGGGAGGTCGTCGGGCGGACGCAGCTCCTGGGTATCTCCTGGCCACCGCTCAGCGACGTGCTGGAGATGCTGGCCGATCCCGGCAAGTACGCGCTGTTCCGGCGTGCGCTCTCCGCCACGCTCGAATCGACTGCGCTGGGCTACGCCTGGGGTGCCGGCGCCGGTCTGATCCTGGCGACGGTCGCCCATCTCCTGCCGATCCTGCGCCGCGGCTCCGACCGGCTGGCGGCGGTGCTGAACTCCGTGCCGTCGATCGCGCTCGGGCCGATCTTCCTGGTGCTGCTGACGCGCGAGAGCACGCCGGCGGCCGTCTCCTCGATCCATGTCTTCTTCATCGTCTTCGTCTCGGTCGGCTCGGGCCTGCAGCGCGCCACCCCGGCGCATCGCGACCTGTTCGCGGTGCTCGGCGCCGATCGCGTGAAGCGCTTCGCCCGGCTCGAGCTGCCGGCGGCACTGCCGTCGCTGGTCTCGGGCCTGCGGCTCGCCTGGCCGGCAGCGCTGATCGGCGCGATCATCGGCGAGTGGTTCGGGGCACCGCGCGGCATCGGCATCCTGATCATCAACGCCATGCAGAACTTCCAGATCGTGCTCTTGTGGTGCGCGGTCCTGCTGGCGGTGGCGGCCTCGCTGTTCTTCTACGGCCTGCTGACGCTGCTCGAGCGCGCCGCCTATGCGAGGTTCGGCTGATGCGCCCGCTGCCCCTCCGCCCGCTACTCGTGCGTCTCGTCGAGGACTACTGGGGCATCCTGCTGCTGCTGGTCGCCTGGGAAGCCTGGGTCATGGCGAACAGCTTCAACCCGATCGTCATGCCGACGCCGACCGCCGTGCTGGGCGACCTCGTGAGCAATCCCGGCATCTACTTCGACAATGTCGGCATCACGCTCATGATCGCGGCGTTCGGCCTCGTCGCCGGCATGCTGGTCGGCACCGGCCTCGCGGTCGTCGCGTGGTTCTCGCCGATCGCCTCGGGCCTGCTCAATCCGCTGACCGTGCTGTTCAGCTCGGTGCCTGTCGTGGCCCTGATCCCGGTGATCGCGCGCCTGCTCGGCTACGACACCTCGACCGTGCTGGCGATCGTGGTGATCATCACCTTCTTCCCGAGCTTCGTCTTCGCCTCGTCAGGCCTGCGCCAGCCGCCGCCGGGCAGCGAAGACCTGTTCCGCGTGCTGGGTGCCTCGCGGCTCGCCCTGCTGCGACGGCTGGCGCTGCCCGCGGCGATGCCCAACCTCGCCATCGCCCTCAAGCTCGCCTCGGCGCATGCCATCCTGGCCGCCATGGTGGCGGAGTTCCTGATGGGCACGACGGGGCTCGGCTACCTGTTCGCCAAGACCAAGGCGGACTTCCAGACCGAGCGGGCGTTCGGCGCGTCGCTGGTCGCGACCGTCATCTCGGCGAGTGCGTTTCTCGCCGCCGGCTGGGTCGAAAAGAAGGTGCGCGAGCGCTACAGCTAAGGCGTCAGCCGCCGCCTTCGTACTTGAAGGAGAGCTTCAGCTTGGTGCGATAGGCGGTGGCCTTGCCGTCCTCGATCACGAGGTCCTGCTCGACGACCTCGGCGACGCGCAGGTCGCGCAGCGACTTGGCGGCGCGCTCGACAGCGGCCTTGGCGGCCGCTTCCCAGGATTCGGTGCTGGTGCCGACCAGCTCGATCACCTTGTAGACGCTCTCGGCCATGGGTTCCTCCCTGACACGGGTTCACCGTTCCGTCCGGCGCCGGTCAGGGGGAGGCGCGGCGTCGGCCTCCTCGAGCTTTCCTTGGTCCAATGAAGCCTACGCGCTTTGACGAGGCCCGTCACGCCGCGGCGACCTTGCCGAAATCATCCACCGGAGGCGGTGGATAACTGCTCGGGCGTAGATGCGTCCTGGGCATTGGCTCTCGATTCGACCCTGATTCCAAGGCGGAAAAGCCGTGGCCATTGCCCTTAATAGGTGTTCAGCGCGCGCCCGTGCAATGTGCGTGGATGCTGCTGACCCTCCATCCCGCACACCGTAGTCGTCTGTCCGTCCGGACCACGGCTCGGGGATGCGTATTTTGGGGGGTGGCGGGAGGGGGCCGGGCAGAGTGGCAGGAATGGCGTAAAACGCTGCCCCGCCTACAACGAACGGCTGCCACGGTGGTTGGCAGCCGGTGGCAGTCTGGCAGCCTACGCCGTCGCGAACTTGCCGAATTCCCAGTTGCGGCCGGGCGCGGCGGCGAACAGGGCCTTGGTGTACTCGTCCTTGGGCGCGCCGAATACCTGCTCGGCCGAGCCGTATTCGACGACCCGGCCCTTGCTCATCACCGCGACGTAGTCGCAGATCTGCGCCGCGACGCGCAGGTCGTGGGTGATGAACAGCACGGCGAGGTTCAGCCGCTGGCGGATCTCGTCGAGCAGCTCCAGCACCTGCTTCTGAACCGAGACGTCGAGCGCGGAGACGGCCTCGTCGGCGATCAGCAGCTCGGGCTCCATGGCGAGCGCGCGGGCGATGCAGATGCGCTGGCGCTGGCCGCCCGAGAACTGGTGCGGGTAGCGGTCGAGCGAATTGGGATCGAGCCGTACCGTCTCCATCAGCTTGCGGGCGCGGGCGAGCGCCTCGTTGCGCGGCAGGCCGAAGTTCATCGGCCCCTCGATGATCGAATCGCCGATCGTGATGCGCGGATTCATCGAGCGGTAGGGGTCCTGGAAGACGATCTGCACCCGGCGGCGGTGGGGCCTGAGCTTGCCTGCCGACATGGTGGCGATCTCGGTGTCGCCCAGGAACACCCTGCCCTCGGTCGGATCGATCAGGCGGGCGATGCAGCGCGCCACCGTCGACTTGCCCGAGCCCGATTCGCCGACGATGCCCAGGGTCTCGCCGCGGCGGATGTCGAGATCGACGTCGACCGCGGCCTTGACCACGCGCGCCTTCTGGAAGAACGACTTGCCGGCGTAGGTCTTGCCGAGCTTCTCGGTGCGCAGAACGGTCGCCTTGTCAAGCCGCACGCCGCGATGCGCCGGATGGATCGACGGCACCGAGGAGATCAGCATCCGGGTGTAGCCCTGCTGCGGCCGCGACAGGATCTGCTCGGTCTGGCCCATCTCGACCAGCTCGCCCCAGCGCAGCACCGCCACGCGATGGGCGATCTCGGCGACCACCCCGAAGTCGTGGGTGATGAACAGCACGCCGGTGCCCTGGCTGCCCTGCAGCTCGGCGATCAGTTTCAGGATCTCCGCCTGGGTCGTGACGTCGAGCGCGGTGGTCGGCTCGTCGGCGATCAGCAGCACCGGATCGAGCACCAGCGCCATGGCGATCATGATGCGCTGGCGCTGGCCGCCCGAGAGCTGGTGCGGGAAGGAGGCGTAGATGCGCTCCGGCTCCGGCAGCTGCACCCTCTTCAGGATGCCGATGATCTTGGCCTTGCGCGCCGCCGGGTCGAGTTTCGTGTGGGTGCGCAGCACCTCGTCGATCTGGTCGCCGCAGGTCATGACCGGGTTGAGCGCGGTCATCGGCTCCTGGAAGATCATCGACATGCGCGTGCAGCGCAGTTCGCGCAGGCGCGCCTCGGAGGCGGCGAGGACGTTCTCGCCCTGCAGCAGGATCTCGCCCGAGCTGGGCTTCAGCGCCTTGGCGAGCAGGCCCATGACCGTGAACGCGATCACCGACTTGCCCGAGCCCGATTCGCCCACCAGGCAGACGATCTCGCCCGGATTGACGGTGAAGCTCACTTTCTCGACCGCGTTGACGCGATCCGCGCCGGCCGGCAGGGCGACCGTCAGGTCGCGGACCTCGAGGACGGGGTTAGCCACGTCCCGTCATCCCGACCGGAGCGCGACGCCGGTACCGTGTCATCCCGAGCGAAGCGAGGGATCCATGATGGACATCGCGATAGATCCCTCGCCGGGCTCGGGATGACACGGAGTTCGATGAGGTATGCATTACACTTTCTTCGACATCTTCGGATCGAGCGTATCGCGCAAGCCGTCGCCCATGATGTTGATCGCCAGCACCGTGAGGGCAATGAAGATGCCGGGATAGAGGATGTTGTGCGGGAACACGCGGAACAGCGTGCGGCCCTCGGCCATGATGTTGCCCCAGCTCGGCGTCTCCGGCGGGATGCCGATGCCGAGGAACGACAGGTAGGCCTCGGCGAGGATCGCGGCGGCGGCGGTGAAGGTCGCCTGCACGATCAGGGGCGCGATGGTGTTGGGCAGGATATGGCGGAACATGACCAGCCAGGTCGGTGTGCCGACCGAGATCGCGCCCTCGACATAGGGCTCCTCGCGGACCGAGAGCACGATCGAGCGCACCAGGCGCACGACGCGCGGCGTGTCGGGCACGGCGATGGCGAAGATCACGGTGCTGAGGCCGGAGCGCCAGATCGAGACCAGCGCGATGGCGAGCAATATGCCCGGGATCGCCATCAGCCCGTCCATGATGCGCATGATGAAGCCGTCGAGCCAGCGGATGTAGCCCGACACCAGGCCGATCACGAGGCCGAGCGACACGGCGAGAATGGCGACGGAGACGCCGACGATCAGCGACACGCGCGTGCCGTAGAGGACGCGGCTGTAGACGTCGCGGCCCAGGCTGTCGGTGCCCATCAGCGCCACGCGCTTCATGGTCTTGCCGTCCTCGAGCCGGAGCGTGAGCTCGGTGCCGGGCTTCTTGTTGCGCGACGCCGGATCGATCCGGGTCGGGTCGACGGTGCCCAGCACCGGCGCCAGCACGGCGATCGCCACCATGACCAGCAGGATGACGCCGCCGAAGATGACGCTCGGGTTGCGGAGGGCGAGCGCCCACAGGCTGCGCCGCCTGGTCGACGCCGACGCGATCGCGGCGGAGTCGACGATTTCCTCGGGGATTGTCGCGCTCAATAGCGGATCCTCGGATCGAAGATGGTGTAGCCGATGTCGATCAGCAGATTGATCAGCACGTACACGACGGAGAACAGCAGGATGACGGCCTGGATGGTCGGGAAGTCGCGGCTCAGCACCGCCTCGACGGTGAGCCGTCCGAGCCCGGGCAGGCCGAACACGCTTTCGGTGACGATCGCGCCGCCGATCAGCAGGGCGATGCCGACGCCGATCACGGTCAGGATCGGCACTGCGGCGTTGCGCAGCGCATGACGCATCAGAACGACGCGGTTGCTGAGGCCCTTGGCGCGGGCGGTGCGGATGTAGTCCTCGTTCAGCACCTCGAGGATCGAGGCGCGGGTGATGCGGGCGATCAGCGCGACGTAGATGATGCCGAGCGTCACGCTGGGCAGGATTATGCGCTCGAGGAACGACCAGAAGTCGACCCCGATGCGGGTGTAGCCCTGCACCGGCAGCCAGCCGAGCTCGATCGCGAAGACGTAGATCAGGCAGTAGCCGATCACGAACGAGGGCATCGAGAAGCCCAGCACCGAGAAGCCCATCACCACGCGGTCGAGCAGCGAGCCCTGGCGGTAGGCGGCGATGACGCCGAGCGGCACCGCCGTCGAGACGGCGAGGATCAGGGTGCAGACCGAGAGCGCCAGGGTCGGCTCGAGGCGCTGGGCGATCAGCTCGGCGACGGTCTTCTTGAAGAAGAAGCTTTCGCCGAAATTGCCCTGCAGCATGTTGCCGAGCCAGATGCCGAACTGCTGCCAGATCGGCAGGTTGAGCCCGAGCTTCTCGCGGATGTCGGCGATCTGGTCGGAGGTCGCATTGTCGCCGGCGATCACCGCCGCCGGATCGCCCGGCGTCAGCCGCAGCATGAAGAAGACGAACAGCGCCACCACCACGAGAACCGGGATGATGGAGACCAGACGTCGGGCGATGAAGTCGAGCATGAACCTACCTTTCAGTCCCCCGCCCCGATCCTCCCCCTTCGGGGGAGGGAACCTGGGCGTGCTCCCTCCCCCGAAGGGGGAGGACCGGGGAGGGAGTTACCCTCACGCCTTGTCGACGTTCCACATCACGGCGCAGGCCGCCTTGAGCCAGCCGCTGACGTTGGCGCGCGTGGCGCCCGGGCCGTACCACTGGCCAATCCAGCCGTACTGGGCGGTCTCGAGTGCGCGCGCCTGAACCTTCGCGGCCAGCTCCTTGCTCTTGGCCGGGTCGGTCTCGCGGGCGTACTGGTCGCGCAGCTTCTCCATCTCCGGATCGGTCGGCCAGCCGAACCAGGCATGGTCGCCGTTGGCGAGGAAGAAGTTGTTGGAGATCGGATTGAGCGCGTCGGCCGACACCGTGTAGGTGTGGAAGACGTTCCAGCCGCCCTTGTCCGGCGGATCCTTCTTGGTGCGGCGCGTGACCAGCGTCTGCCAGTCCATCGACTGCATGTCGACCTTGAAGCCGCCCTGCTCGAGCAGCGCCTTGGTGACCGGCGCCGTGTTGGTCAGCACCGGCAGCGTGGTCGACTGCATCAGCACCACCGGCTTGCCGTCATAGCCGGCTTCCTTGAGCAGCGCCTTGGATTTCTCGAAGTCGGGCTTGATCAGCATGCCGTTGGGCGCCTCGACGGCGTTGGGCGTGCCGCAGATGAAGGCTGCGCTGCACACCTTGTAGTACTTGGGATCGCCGATCGTCGCCTTGAGATAGTCCTCCTGCCGCATGCAGTAGAGCGCGGCGAGGCGGATCTTCGGATCGTTGAACGGCGGCTGCAGGTGATTGAAGCGGATGATGAACTGCTGGCCGAGCGGGTTCCAGTCGACCAGCTTGATGCTCTTCTCCTTGTTCAGGAGCGGGATGAGGTCGTGCGGCAGCTGCTCGATGACGTCGATCTCGCCGGCGATCAGCGCGTTCACCTGCTGCTGCGGATCGGGCATCTCGGGGCACTCGATGCGGTCGACCTTGGCCACCTTGGCGCCGGCGAAGCCCGAGGGCGGCTCGGCGCGCGGCTTGTATTTCGGGTTCTTGACGTAGACGTGCTTGTCGCCGGGCTTCGATTCGGCGTTGACGTAGATGAACGGCCCCGACCCGACGGTGCTGTCGATCTGCTTGAACGGATCGGTCTCGGCCACCGCCTTGGGCATCATGAACGGCGTGTTCGAGGAGGGCTTGCCCAGCGAATCGAGCACCAGGCCGTACGGCTCCTTGAGCTTCATCGTGAAGGTCTTGTCGTTGACCACCGCGAGATCGGCGACGAAGTCCTTGAGCTTCTGGCCCATCGGATCGCGCGCCATCCAGCGCTTGAGCGACGGCACGCAGTCGGCGGAGGTGACGGGCTTGCCGTCGTGCCATTCGAGGCCATCGCGCAAGGTGAAGGTCCAGGTGAGCTTGTCGGCCGAGACCTCGTACTTGTCGACCATCTGCGGCTTGACCTGCAGATGCTCGTCCACGGCGAACAGCGTGTCGTAGACCATGTAGCCGTGGTCGCGGGTGACGTAGGCCGTCGTCCAGATCGGATCGAGGATCGTCAGGTTGCCGTTGCGCACGTAGCGCAGGGTCTTCGTCGCCGCGGCCGCCGGCCTCGCCGTCATTGCCGCCGCTGCGGCACCCGCCGCCAAGGCACCGAATTCGCGTCGCTTGATGCTCATCTTGAAGCCCCCTCCAGTTTTTTTATGCAGAAAGGGAGGACGGCGGATACCGGCCTCCCGTCGATCTCTCTACTTCTTCGACACGTTCCAGAACACCGGCACGGGTGCCGAGAGGTTGCCCTCGATGTTCTTGCGCAGCGCCATCGGCTGGTACCACTGGCCGACATGCACGTGGGTCGGATTCTCGGCCCAGTACTTCTGCAGCTCGACGACGATCTGCTTTTGCTTGGCCGGATCGCTCTCCTTCGAAAAGGCATCGCGCAGCTTCTCGATCGTCGTGTCGCACGGCCAGCCGAACGATGCCTTCTCGCAGCCGGCGTTGAAGTAGGCGGCCATCACCGGATTGAGGACATCGGCCGCCAGCCACGAGGTCAGGAAGGCGTTCCAGCCGCCCTTGTCCGGCGGATCCTTCTTGGCGCGTCGCGCCACCAGCGTCTGCCAGTCCATCGACACCATGTCGACCTTGAAGCCGGCGCGCTCGAGCTGGGCCTTGGCGACGGGCGCCAGGTTGGTCAGCACCTGCAGGTCGGTCGAGTGCATCAGCACGACCGGCGTGCCGTCGTAGCCGGCATCCTTGAGCAGTTGCTTGGCCTTGGCCGAGTCGCCGTTCAGCACGTCCTTCATGCCCTCCTCGGAGGCCAGCGGCGTGCCGCAGATGAACGGCGCCTTGCACACCTTGTACCATTGCGGATCGCCAATCGTGGCCTTGAGGAATTCCTCCTGGCTGAAGGCGACCATTGCGGCGTGGCGAATCTTGGGATTGTCGAACGGCTTGAACAGCGTGTTGAAGCGGAACACGTATTGATTGCCGGTGGGGTTGGAGTTGAACAGCTTGATGTTCTTGTCGGACGACAGCAGCGGCAGCAGGTCGTGGCCCGGCGACTCGATCATGTCGATCTCGCCGTTCTGGAGAGCGGCGACCTGGGTCTGCACGTCGGGCATGGCGATCCACTCGACGCGGTCGACCTTGACCACCTTGCCGCCGGCCAGGCCCGATGCGGGTTCGCTGCGCGGCTTGTACTTGGGGTTCTTCACGAACACGACCTTCTCGCCCGGCTTCCATTCGTTGGCGATGAAGATGAACGGGCCCGAGCCGATCACGTCCTCGACCTTGATCTGCTGGTCGGGGCTGGTCTGGGCCGTCTTCTTCGGCATCATGAACGGCACGTTCGACGACGGCTTGCCGAGCGACTCCAGCACCAGGCCGTAAGGCTCCTTCATGTGCATCTTGAAGGTCTTGTCGTCGACCTTCTCGAGGCTCGCGACCGAGGCCATCAGCTTCTGGCCCATCGAGTCCTTGGCGGCCCAGCGCTTGATCGAGGCGATGCAGTCGTCGGAGGTGACCGGCGTGCCGTCGCTCCACACCAGCCCGTCGCGCAGGGTGAAGGTCCAGGTGAGCTTGTCGGCCGACACGTCGTACTTGTCGACCATCTGCGGCTTCACCTCGAACTTCTCGTCCATGGCGAACAGCGTGTCCCACACCATGTAGCCGAAGTTTCGCTGGATGTAGGCCGTGGTCCAGATCGGATCGAGGATCTTCACGTCCGAGTGCATGACCGCCTTGAGGGTCTGCGCCTGCACCCCGGCAGGCATCAGGCCCATGGTCCCGACGGCCGCGGCCGCCAGCAGCGCGGCAGCCGACTTCCTGAAATCGAACATTCCCGTACGCCTCCCTTACCGCGGCTTCCTGTTGCAAGAATCGAGCCGCTGACCGAGGACGATAGCAGTCCCCGGCCCCCCTGTGACAAGCCGATTCCCCGATTCGCGGGTTTCCGCTACTGCGGCTTCTTGGTCGCCTGTTCGATCAATTCGAGGATGCCCTCGACCGCGGCCTGGGCGACGATGTCGCCGAACCCCGCCCATGAGCCGCGCGCCGCGGCGAGCGGCACCGGATTGGACTGGTCGACCTTGCCGATCTCCCTGCCGCCGGGATCCTTCAGGTACCAACTGAGGTCGAGCTGGCCGGTGCGATCGTCGATCGGCGTCAGCTTGACCTTGGCGCTCACGACGAAGGTGTCGGGGCCGCCCGAATCCATCACCACGATCCTGCTCGAGCCCAGTGCGCGGCGCATGCCGCCGAGCAGCTGGCGATTGCCGTCCGACGGCGCACCCTCGATCGATCCCACCATCACCTTGGTCTGGCGCGGCGTCGAGGGCGGGGCCTGCGGCCTGGGCGCGGGGGCAGGCTGGTTGGGTGCCGTGCCGGACGTCGCCGCTGTCTGCACGGGCGGTGCTTCATCGGCCGGCGGGTTGTTGACGCCGGCGGCGACCTGGCCCGGCGAGCGCGCCTCGAAGACCGGCGGCTTGCCCATCAGCGTGGCGACGCGCGGGGCCGCCTGCTGGGCGATGCGCGACACCAGCTTGTCGCTGGCCTCGGCGTAGTCGCGCGCCTGCACGACGGTCTTGCTGATCGCCGGCCCTTCGACGCCGTTGCCCTTGCCCAGGAGGTACCATTCGATCTCGATCTCGATGCCGGTGCCGAACTCGGCATCGCGCGTGCTCATGGCGCTTGCGACCTTGAGCGGCGCCTGGGCCGGCTGCACGGCGGCGACGATGTTGTAGGACTGAAGCTCGATCGCGAGCGCAGCGGCGACTCGCCGCGCCATGTTGTCGGGCATGTTGGCGGGCGTGGCGACCGCTACCTCGACCTTGTCCTCCTTGGGCAGGAAGGCTTCGTCGCCGGCCGCGTCGTGCTCGAACGGCTTGGGCGTCGAGACGCAACCGCCCAGCAGCAGCAGGCAGGCGAGGGCCGTCACGACATGACGCATGTCGCGATCATCCCGAGAAACAGGCAGACGACGAGAAACCAGAAATAGGGCACGTCACTCCTCGAGCGCGATCGCCGACAGGCCTCGTCCATAGTCCCGCACGCCCTGCAGCGTGTTGCGGCGATAGCTGAAGAAGTCCTCCGGGGCTTTCAGCGTATCGTGACCCGTCGGTTCGGCGCCGACGCCGGCCTTGGCGATGCGATGCACGAGGTAGCCGGCGAGGTCGAACAGGAAATGACCGGCGCGCGGCGCGGCGCGAAAGAACGCCGAATTGGCCTCGTCCTGCTCGAGGAAGCGCACGGGGAACTCCGGCCCGACCTCGTAGGAGTCGCGGCCGATGCAGGGGCCGATCGCAGCGCGGATGGTCTCGCGGCGCGCGCCGAGCTTCTCCATCGCCGCGATGGTCGCCTCGACGACACCGCTCAGCGCGCCCTTCCAGCCGGCATGCGCGGCGCCGATCACGCCGGCGGTGCGGTCGGCGAGCAGCACCGGCGCACAGTCGGCCGCCATCACGCCCAGCACGACCTCCGGCCGCCTGGTCACCAGGCCGTCGGCCTTGGGCGCGCCGGGCGAGACCCAACGCTCGCTGTCGATGGTCAGCACCTCGGTCGAATGGATCTGGTACAGCGTGAGCAGGTCGGGCTCGGTCCGGCCGAAGGTCTCGGCGACGCGCCGGCGATTCTCGCGCACATTGTCGGGGCTGTCGCCCGAGCCATAGCCGCAGTTCAGCGACGAATAGAGGCCGCTGCTGACGCCGCCGCGCCGGGTGAAGAAGCGATGCTGGATGCCGTCGAGCCCGGCCAGCGAGGGAGCTTGGATCATGACGCGTCCGAAAAACCGGCCGGGATGCTTCTGCCGTCACCCACGGCAATGACGCGGAACAAGGTGCCCATTTGATCGGGGCCGATCAAGCGCGCCAAGGTCACGTCTATTTCGCGGCGCTGGTCCTCGCTGGCGCGTGCCTTGAGGGTTTCCGCACGCCGCAGGAGGCCCAGCCGCTGCAGGAAGTCCGCCTGGGACACCGGGCCGAAGGTCGGCGCCTGCGCCGCCACGGCCAGGGCGGCGAAGTCGACATGCGCGCTGAGGTCCGTTTCGCCCGGCCGCTCGAGGACGTCCACGCCCTTGTGGCCCCGCACCGCCTGCAATGTGGCGGCCGAGCCGGACTCGTACCCGTAGTCGACGATCAGGGCCCAGCCGCCATCGCCCCTGACGCGCGCGCCGATCGCGGCGGCGAGCGTGCGGCCGGCTTCGCTGATCTCGGCCTGCGCGCCGTCGGCCGCGTCCGGCAGGAACCGCGCGAACGGGGTGACGCCGGGCGCGAGAGCGAACATCAGCGACTCGCCGTCGGGTGCGAGGCCGACCATGCGCTCGCGCCAGCCGTGCGGCGTCTTCTCGAACTGGCGCACGGGGAGGGCGTCGAAGAACTCGTTGGCGACCAGCAGCATCGGCCCCGGCGGCACGTCGTCGAAGCGTTCATGCCAGGTCGGAGTGAATGCTGCGAGCGCGCGCCGCTGCTCGGCGCACAAGGCCGTGTTCGTCTCGACGAGGTGCAGGCGCAACGCTGCGTGGAAGCCCGGAACACCGCGCGTGGCGCGCAGAGCGTCGGACATCAACGTGCCGCGGCCGGGGCCGAGCTCGACCAGAGCGACCGATGGCCCGCCCATCGCCAGCCAGCGCTCGGCGAGCCAGGCGCCGATCAGCTCGCCGAACATCTGCGAGATTTCCGGCGCGGTCGTGAAGTCGCCGGCGCTGCCGAGCGGCCGGGCGCGGCGGTAGTAGCCGAGGCGCGGATGGCCGAGCGCCTCGGCCATGAAGTCGGCGACCGAGATCGGGCCGGTGAGCGCGATCCGGCGCGCGATCAGCCGGCCGAGCTCGCTGCTCACGGTTGGTCGGTCACGGGGGCGCGGGTGCCGGTCAGCAGTGGGTTGCGATAGGCCCGCACGACCAGCCAGGCGCCGAACGCCAGCACCGGCAGCGACAGCAGCATGCCCATGGTCAGCCAGTCGGAACCCAGGATGAAGCCTAGGAAGGAATCGGGTTCGCGGAAGATCTCGCCGACGATGCGCGCCACGGCGTAGCCCATGCAGAACGTGCCGGTGATCAGGCCCGGCCGCCGCCGGCCGTCGGTGAACCTCCAGACCACGAGCAGCAGCGAGAACAGCAGGATGCCCTCGAAGGTCGCCTGGTAGAGCTGGCTGGGATGGCGCGGCAGCGGCCCGCCGCGCGGGAAGATCATCGCCCACGGCACGTCGGTCGGTCGGCCCCACAGCTCGCCGTTGATGAAGTTGGCGATGCGGCCGAAGAACAGCCCGATCGGCGTCACCAGCGCCACCAGGTCGGACAGCAGGAACGGCGAGATGCCGTTCTTGAACGAGTAGGCGAGGATCGCCGTGATCACACCCAGCAGCCCGCCGTGGAAGGACATGCCGCCCTCCCACAGCATCACGATCTGCGACGGGTTCTCCAGGAAGAAGCTGGGCTTGTAGAACAGCACATAGCCGATGCGGCCGCCGAGGATCACGCCGAGCGCGGCCCACAGCAGGAAGTCGTCGATCTTGTCCGGCGACAGCACCTTGGGCGGCTGGGTGCAGACGCGGCGCATGATCTGCCAGCCGATCACCAGGCCGGCGATGTAGGCCAGCGCATACCAGCGTACGGCGAACGGGCCGATCGAGAAGATCTCCGGCTTGATGTCGGGGTAGGGCAGCAGGAGGGGGGTCATGCAGCGCCTTATAGCCGGGTCAAAGCGATGGGCCAAAATCGGCGCGGCGCCGGTCATGAGGACCGGCGCCGCTGGGGACTTCCAACTTCTGAGTTTGTTTATGTTCTTGGGAGAGGGGGCGTCGGAGAGTCCTTCTCGCTCAGGCTTCGCCGACCGTCTCGAGGATCGAGGCGGTCAACGCGTCGGTGGGCGACTTGCCGGCCCACACGACATACTGAAAGGCGGGGTAGAAGCGCTCGCTTTCGCTGATCGCGACGTCGACCAGGTCGTTGAGCTGCTCGGGCCTGAGGCCCTCGGTGCCGCGCAGCGGGATGGCGTGGCGGAACATCGGCAGGCCTTCCTCGCTCCACAGGTCGAAGTGGCCGAGCCACATCTTCTCGTTGATCAGGGCCAGCAGGCCGTGGATGTCGGAGTGCCGCTCGGACGGGATGCGGACGTCGTAGGCGCAGGTGAAGTGCAGCGCCTCCACGTCGTCGCGCCAGGAGAAGAACATTCGGTAGTCGCACCAGCGGCCGGCGACCTCGACGGCGATCTCCCGCTCGGAGGTCCGATCGAAGGGCCAATCGTTCGCCTGGACGACCTTCTCGATCATTTCGAGCGGGTTCAGATCGATCTTGTTCTTGGTCCGCTCATGTCGAGATAACGCCATCGACCAACTCCCCAACCATTCCGCTGTGCGGCTCGTCGTGAGCCAATCCTTGAGCGGCTGGCCGACATATCGTGGTGGGCACCCAACAACCCACAACCAGTAGCCTACACCACGCAGGATTCCGGCCGCAATCGGAAAAACCCGAAAAGAGTCAGCGATTCCAAAAATTTAATCCCCAATCCGCACGTTCGGGCGGTGCGATTCCGCACGCCGAATCGCGTCCCGACGCTCGATGTTCGGCACGCGCGGGTGGTGTTTGGGACGAATGGATCGACGATCGGCGCTCTCGTCCTGGAGCGCGCCGGCCGGTGTGTGGACTTCCCACGATTTCCCGCCATCAGGGGAGGCCTAAAGTGCCGACCTGCTTGGCTTTCAGGCGATTCTTCCCGCCAAACGGCCACCCTTCTCTCGCCAGGATCGGTGGACAACTTCGAGCGCCTTGCGCCATCCGGTTCTACCCGCCAAGATTGTCGACAATCGACGATGAGCATCGACCTTCTCGACCCCGTGCCCAAGAGCACCCTGCGCGCCCGCATCGCCGAGCGCCTGCGCGGCGCGATCCTGGCCGGCGACATCCCGCCCGGCGCGCCGCTGGTCGAGACCACCCTGTCGGCGCGTTTCGATGTCAGCCGCGGGCCGTTGCGCGAGGCGCTGCGGCAGCTGATCGAGGAGGGGCTGGTCGTCACCGTGCCCTACACCGGCACGCACGTGGCGGCGCTGTCGGTCGACGACGTGCACGAGATCTATTCCCTGCGCACGGCGCTCGAGATCTTCGCGATCGAGCAGCTCTGGGCGCGCCGCGACGAGCGTTTCCGCCGCGAGCTGGTCGAGCGCAACGACGCGCTGATCGCCACCATCGACGCCGGCGACGACCGCGCCAGCATCGAGACCGAGCTCGCCTTCCACGGCCTGGTCTACGAGGCGAGCGGCCATCGCCTGCTGCAGCGCAGCTGGGCGAGCCTGCGCGGCCGCCTGCAGCTCTATTGGGCCGCGCACCATCGCGCGCACGGCCGGCGCGGGCCGCGCCGTGACAGCCACGACAGCTACATCGCCGCCGTGCTGGGCGACGACCTCGCCGCGATGCGGGCCGAGATCGCCGACCACATGCGCCGTGGCGCGGAAACCACCGAGCGGTTCCTCAACAGCCTGGAGCCGCCGGCCAAAAGGGAGGGAAAGTCATGACCATCCATCGCCGTTCTTTGCTCGCCGTCCTGGCCGCCGGCAGCGGCGTCCTTGCCATGCCGTTCGCGGCACGCGCCGACGGGACGCTCGAAGCCGCCAAGAAGCGCGGTACGTTGCGCGTCGGCGTCACGCAGGCGCCGCCCTGGTTCTCCAAGGATCCCAAGACCGGCCAGTGGAGCTCGGGCCTCGGCGTATTCTTCGGCAAGGCGATGGCCGACAAGCTCGGCGTGAAGATGGAGACGGTCGAGGTGAGCTGGGGCAACTCGATCGCCGCGCTCCAGGCCGACAAGATCGACATCATGTTCATGATCGACGCCACGCCGGAGCGCAAACAGGCGGTCGACTTCCCCGAGACGCCGTTGCTCTGGTACGCGCTCGCCGCGCTCACCCGGGACGATCTCGCGGTGAAGACATGGAACGACCTCGACAAGGCCGGCGTGAAGATCGCCGTGCCGCAGGCCTCGTCGATGGACCGGTTCGTCACCGCCCACGCCGCGAAGGCCGACATCCAGCGCTTCCCCGACAATGCCGCGGCGATCGCCGCCTTCCAGTCGGGCCGCGTCGATGCGGTGGTGCTGTTCCATCCGCCGTTGCTCGCCGCGCGCCAGAAGCTCGGCAAGGGAAAGCTCGTGGTGCCGACGCCCGCGGAGTGGCAGGCCTCCAGCACGGCGCTGCGCAAGGGCGACACGGAGTTCGTCAACTGGGTCAACCAGCAGCTCGCCGAGAGCTACAAGAGCGGCCAGACCGAGAAGTGGTACGAGCAGGCGGTCGCCGACTTCGGCCTCGATCCCAAGCTCGCCCCGCCGGTCATGAAGGAAATGATCAAGTAGAGGCCTTTGTGGAAAGCTCTTTTGCTGGAGGCGCGCCACTCCGGTGGCGCGTCTTCTCATCGGTCCGGCAAGAGCATGATCGCACCACTGGAGTGGCGCGCCCCCAGCCATGAGCTATCGCTGGGACTTCACGCCGGTCGTCACCAATGCGCCGCTGCTGGCCGAGGGCCTGGTGAACACCCTCAAGGTGACCGGCGTGTCGCTCGCCTGCGGCCTCGTCCTCGGCCTCGCGCTCGCCCTGATGCGGCTGTCGCGCCATCGGCTGGCGTCGTGGCCGGCGGGCTTCGTCATCGAGGTCTTCCGCACCACGCCGCCCCTGGTCCAGCTCTTCTGGTTCTTCTTCGCCCTGCCGCTGATCGTCGGGGTCGAGATGACGCCGTTCCTCGCCGCCTGCGTCACCTTCTCGATCCAGTCGGCCGCATTCTTCGCCGAGGTGTTCCGCGCCGGCATTCAGTCGATCGAGCGCGGCCAGTGGGATGCCGCCCGCGCGATCGGCATGACCCACGGCCAGGCGCTGCAACGAATCATCCTGCCGCAGGCGGTCAAGCGCATGATCCCGGCGTTCATGGAGCGGGCGATCGAGCTGATGAAGACCACGACCCTGGTCGCCACGATCGCCTACGCCGACCTGCTGTTCGCGGCCAACGAGGTCTCGCAGAAGAGCTTCCGGCCGCTCGAAACCTATACCGTCGTGGCGTTGATCTATTTCTTCGTGATCTTCCTGGCGAGCCAGTTCGCCCGGCTGCTCGAGCTGCGGCTGGCGCGCAGCGGCGAGAGCACGGTGCATTGATGCGGGCCGTGCGATGAGGTGGGATTTCGCCTCGGTCTTCACCAACACCGACGCGCTGCTGGTCGGGGCGATCGGCACGCTGCACATCTTTGTCATCTGCCTGGTACTGGGGCTGAGCCTCGGCCTGGTGGTCGGCCTCGGCCGCTATGCCCGCACGCCGTGGTTCCGCTGGCCGGCGACGGCGTTCGTCGAGTTCTTCCGCAACACGCCGGTGCTGGTGCAGATCCTGTGGTTCTACTTCGCCCTGCCGATGCTGCTGCCGTTCGAGATCAGCCCGCTGGCGGCCGCGTCGCTCGGCATCTCGCTCAACTCGGCGGCGTTCTCGGCCGAGATCTATCGCGGCGGCATCCAGTCGATCGAGCCGGGGCAGTGGGACGGCGCGCGGGCGCTCGGCATGAGCTGGGGGCAGGCGATGCGGCGCATCATCCTGCCGCAGGCGCTGAAGCGCATGACGCCGGCGCTGACCAACCGCGCGATCGAGATCTTCAAGATGTCGACGCTCGCCTCGGCGGTCGCCTATGTCGAGCTGCTGCAGCAGGGCAAGCTGATCGCGTCGCTGAATTACAATCCGATCGAGGCCTACACGACGGTGGCGGTGATCTTCTTCGTCTTCCTCTGGCCGATGGTGCAGTTCACCTACCTGCTGGAGCGGCGGCTGCGGAGGAGCGAATGACGCTGCTCAGGGTCGTCGGCCTCACGAAGAAATTCGGCCCGCACGCCGTGCTGCGCGGGATCGATCTCGACGTCCAGCCGGGGGAGCGCCTCGCCATCCTGGGCGCCTCGGGCTCGGGCAAGAGCACGCTGCTGCGCTGCCTCAATTTCATGGAGATGCCCGATTCGGGGACCGTGATGCTCGACGACAAGGTCGTCGGCCGGCGCGAGAGCGAGCTGGTCAGGGTGCGCCAGCGCATCGGCATGGTGTTCCAGCAGTTCAACCTGTTCCCGCACATGACGGCGATCGGCAACGTCATGGAGGGCCTGCGCACTGTACGCCGCTTCCCGAAGGCCGAGGCGCGCGCCCGAGCCGGGAAGGAGCTGGCGCGCGTCGGGCTGGCGGACAAGGCCGAGACCTATCCGGCGCATCTGAGCGGCGGGCAGAAGCAGCGCGTGGCGATCGCGCGGGCGCTGGCGATGGATCCCGAGCTGCTGCTGTTCGACGAGCCGACCTCGGCGCTCGATCCCGAGCTGGTCGGCGAGGTGCTGAACGTGATCCGCGCACTGGCCGAGGAGGGCCGCACCATGCTGCTGGTCACCCACGAGCTGGGCTTCGCCTATCACGTGGCGACGCGGGTGATCTTCCTGGCCGACGGCACGATCCACGAGCAGGGCACGCCCGACGAGGTGCTGAAGCACCCGACGAAGGAGCGCACCCGGGCGTTCCTCGCCCGGCACAAGGAATTCAGTCTGTGAAACCACTTTCCGTCATCCCGACCGGAGCGCCGAAGGCGCGGAGTGGAGGGACCTGTTCATTCGGCGGGCATTCCCCGAAGAGGTCCCTCGACTGCGAGGCGCTGCGCGCCTCTCCGCTCGGGATGACGGGAGGAGCTTTAAGGGAAGCGTACCAATGACCACGGAACAGGCGAGCGCACAGGCGTATAAGCCGGACGCGCGCAACGATGCGGTACTGGTCTACGTGAACGGCGAGTTCTTCCCGCGCGACAAGGCCGTGGTCTCGGTGTTCGATGCAGGTTTCGCCCTGGGCGACGGCGTGTGGGAGGGGCTGCGGCTGGTCAAGGGCAGGCTGATCAGCCTCGAGGCGCACATGGACCGTCTGTTCGAGGGTGCGCGCGCGATCGACCTCGACATCGGCATGACCCGTGCCGGCGTGATCAGGGCGGTGCAGGACACGCTCGACAGGAACGGCATGACCGACGGCGCGCACATCCGCCTGATGGTGACGCGCGGCGTCAAGAAGACGCCCAACCAGGATCCCCGCTTTGCGCTCGGCAAGCCGACCATCGTGATCGTGGCCGAGTACAAGACACCGCTGCCCGAGGCCAAGGAGAAGGGCTACACGCTCTTCACCTCGACCTTTCGCACCACCCAGCCCGACCAGTTCGACCTGCGCCTCAACTCGCACAGCCGGCTGAACCTGATCCAGGCGCTGATCCAGGCGATCAAGGCCGGCGCCGACGAGGCGCTGATGCTCGACCCGCGCGGCTTCGTGGCATCGTGCAATTCGACCAACTTCTTCATCGTGCGCGGCCGCGAGCTCTGGACCTCGACCAGCCTGTACAGCTTCAAGGGCATCACCCAGGCCAATGTGATCGACGCCTGGCGCAAGGCGGGCAACACCGCGAAGGAATGCGACTTCACCCTGGCCCAGGTCTACTCGGCGGACGAGGCCTTCGTGACCGGCACGCTGGGCGGCGTCACTGCCGTGACGAAGATCGACGGCCGCATGATCGGCGACGGCAAGGCCGGCAAGGTCACGAAGGAAGCGAGTGAGCTCTACCTGAAGTCGGTCGGGGCGCTCTGACGAAGGATCCCTCGCTGCGCTCGGAATGACAAACTCGCTGTCATCCCGAGCGCAGCGAGGGATCTTCATTCCGCCGCGAGCTTCCGTGCCGCTCGCGGATCGCGGGTGAGCAGGCCGTCGGCGAGGTCGCGGTCGATCAGGGAGTCGGGGCGTTCGGAGACACGGCCGAAGCCGGCACCGCCGCCGACGAACATCTCGACCACGTCGCCTTTGCCGAGGTCGACGGCCGCCTTGCTCCTGAGGTCCTCGGTGGTGCCGTTGGCGCGGAAGACGCGGCAGTAGCCGCGCTGGCCGGGCTCGCCGCCCAGCAGGCCCTCGGGGGCGAGGCGGAAGCGATCGGAGTAGATCGCGAGCTGCACGTCGTCGCGCAGGATCCGGCAGCGGCGGAAGAAGCCCGCGCCGCCGCGCCGCGCGCCGAGGCCGAACGAGTCGGGGGCGAGCTCGTAGCCGACGATGCGGAAGAAGTCGTAGTCGATATCGAGCGATTCGACCGGGGCGTTGGAGCAGTTGCTGAGCGGCGAATCTACGGCATCGCAGCCGTCGGTCGCCTTCGAGGCGCCGTAGCCGCCGCCGAAGATCTCGAGATAGACGCTGTAGCCCTTGTCGCCGAGATGGCTGAGGCAGAACGCCGTCGTGCAGTCGAAGCCCGTCGCGATCACCTTGTCGGGCAGCGCCTGCGCCATCGCCTTCATCACCGCGTTGAACACGCGATAGGCCGGGATCATGCGCGCCCGCACCGGCGCCGGCGGCCGCGGGTTCAGGAGCGAGCCGTACGGCACCTTGATGCGGATCGGCCGCGCCATGCCCTCGTTGTAGGGAATGTCGGGCGAGGTCAGCACCGACTTCACGCAGGAGAGCGCTGCCGAGAGCGTGCTGGAGTAGGGGCAATTGAGGTTGCGCTTCACTTGAGGGCAGGTGCCCTCGAAGTCGATCTCGACCGAATCGTCGGCGATGGTGACCCTGGCCTTGATCACCAGCGGATCGTCGCTGAGGCCGTCGTCGTCGATCGCGTCCTCGCCATAGAACGTCCCCTTCGGCGCCTGGGCGATCGCCGCCCGCACGCGGCGCTCGGAGTAGTCCTGCATCTCCTTCATCGCCGCTTCGACCTTGTCGACGCCGTAGCGCTCGCAGAGCTGCTTGACCCGCAGGACGCCGATCGCATTGGCGGCGAACTGGGCGTTGAAGTCGCCGATGGTGAGGTCGGGCACGCGCACGTTGGCGGCGACCAGCCGCTCGAAGCTGCCGCCGTTCCAGTCCTGGTGGAAGTTGTACTTGCTGGGCGGGAAGCGGATGCCTTCCTGGTAGACGTCCGAGGCGTGGATGTTGAGCCCGGGCGCGCCGCCGCCGAGATCGAGGTGATGGGCCACCGAGGCGCCGAAGCCGACGACGCGGCCCTCGACGAAGATCGGTGTGAAGATGAACACGTCGGGGATGTGCTGGCCGCCCTCGAACGGATCGTTGTTGATCAGGAAGTCGCCTTCCTTGAGCGTCTCGACCGGATGGCGCTCGAGGCAGGCGCGCAGCGTCTCGCCGATCGGGCCGAGCTGCATCGGGATCAACTCCGCCTGCGCCACCGTGTTGCCGTGGCGGTCCATCAGGCCGGCCGAGCCGTCGCGCGCCTCGCGCAGGATGGTCGAGTAGGCGGAGCGGATCAGCTTCACGCCCATCTCGCGGGCGCCGGCGATCAGCGCCTGGCTGATGACGGCGTAGTCGATCGGACTGAGCGTGATCATCGGACCGCACCACTCCCGTGGCGGGCATGGTCATGCTTTTCCGGACCGCGCGCATCCTGCGCGCTCATGATCATGAGGCGGGCTGGAAGCCCGCGGTCCAATGAGCGCCACGGGAGTGGCGCGGTCCCCTGAGTCATCCGTTCCTCCGCAGGATCAGATTGTCCGACGCATCGAGGGTCGCCGTCCAGCCGGGCGGCACCCAGGTCGTCGCCGTGTAGCCTTCGATCACCGACGGGCCCTCGATCTTCTGGCCCTGCGTCAGCGCCTCGGCGGTGTGGCGGGCGCAGTCGATCCAGCCGTCGCCATGGAAGATGCGCGTGCTCTCCGGCGCGCGCTCCAGGATTTCGCGATCGAGCCTGGGCGCCGCGCCGATCGGCAGGGTGGCGCCGACGCGCAAGGTCACGATCTCGACCGGCCGGTCGAGCGTGGCGCCATGCATGAAAGTCCGGTGATGGGCATCGGCGAACAGCTCACCGATGTACTTCGCGTCGAGGTTGGCGATGCGGTCGGCCGGAATCTCCACGCCGACCTCGAAGGCCTGGCCGACGAACCGCATGTCGAGTGCGCGGGTGTAGACCAGCTGGCCCGGCAGCTTCATGTCGGCGAACTGCGCCGCAAGGCGCCGGCGCATCTCGGCGAAGGTCCTGGCCGCTTCCTCGGCGGCGGCCTCGTCGAGCTTCATCTTGCGCGTGACGGCGTCGAACTTGGTGTAGTCGCTCGCCACCAGCCCGTAGGCCGAGATCACGCCGGCATTGGGCGGCACGACGATGGTCGAGATGCCGAGCTCCTCGGCGATGCGTGCGGCGTGCAGCGGCCCGGCGCCGCCGAACGGCACCAGCGCGTAGTCCCGCGGGTCTCGGCCGCGCTCGGTCGAGACGAGCTGGATCGCCCGCACGATGTTGGCGTCGGCGAGTTGCAGCGCGGAGGAGGCGGCCTGCTCGAGCGACAGGCCGAAGCGCTCGGCAATCGGCTCGAAAACGTTGTGCGCGGCCTCGGCATCCAGCTTCATACGCCCGCCGAGGAAGGCCGTCGGCCGGATGGTGCCGATCACGATGTGCGCGTCGGTGATCGCGGGGGAGCGGCCGCCCTTGCCATAGCAGGCCGGGCCGGGATCGGCGCCGGCGCTCTGCGGGCCGACCCGCAGCATGCCGCCGTCATCGACCCAGGCGATCGAGCCGCCGCCTGCGCCGACCGAGACGATGTCGAGCACCGGCGTGCGGATCGGCAGACCGTCGATCTCGCTTTCCGAGGCGAGGGAAGGGCGGCCGTCCTGCACCAGGCAGACGTCGGTCGAGGTGCCGCCCATGTCGAAGGTGATCAGGTCCTTGAAGCCGGAGCGCGCCGCCTGCCGCGTCGCGCCGACCACGCCGGCGGCGGGGCCCGAGTACAGCGCAGTGATGGCGCTGGTGCGCATCGCCTCGGCGGGCAGGCGGCCGCCGTTGCTCTGCATCACCGTGAAGCGGCCCTTGAACCCCGACTCGGCGACCGTGTCCTCGGAGCGG
>JAFEFF010000002.1 GCA_018240745.1 Pseudomonadota bacterium | reverse complement strand
GTGCGCAACATCAATTACACGAACATCTGCTACTTCCGTTGCGGCTTCTGCGCCTTCTCCAAGGGCAAGCTCGCCGCCAACCTGCGCGGCTCGCCCTACGACCTCACCACGCAGGAGATCGTGCGGCGCGCGCGCGAGGCGTGGGACCGCGGCGCCACCGAAGTCTGCATGCAGGGCGGCATCCATCCCGAGTACACCGGGCAGCACTACCTCGACGTCTGCCATGCGGTGCGCGAGGCGATCCCGGGCATGCACGTCCATGCCTTCTCGCCGCTCGAGGTCTGGCACGGCGCGACCACGCTCGGCCGCTCGATCCCCGACTACCTCGCCGAGCTGCGCGACGCCGGGCTGGGCAGCCTGCCCGGCACGGCGGCCGAGGTGCTCGACGACGAAGTGCGCGACATCCTCTGTCCCGACAAGGTCTCGACCGACCAGTGGCTGGAGATCATGCGCGCAGCGCACGGCGTCGGCCTGCGCTCGACCGCGACCATCATGTTCGGCCATGTCGACCGTCCGGTGCACTGGGCGCGCCACCTCCTGCGCCTGCGCAACCTGCAGAAGGACACCGGCGGCTTCACCGAGCTGGTGCCGCTGCCGTTCGTCGCCGCCGAGGCGCCGATCGCGCTCAAGGGTGCCGCGCGCATGGGCCCGACCTTCCGCGAGGCCGTGCTGATGCATGCGGTCGGCCGGCTGGCGCTGCATCCGCACATCCCCAACATCCAGACCTCGTGGGTGAAGATGGGCGTCGAGGGCGCCAAGGTCTGCCTGCAGGCCGGCGCCAACGATCTCGGCGGCACGCTGATGAACGAATCGATCACCCGCGCCGCCGGCGCCGAGCACGGCGAGGAGCTGCCGCCCGACGCGATGGAGCGGCTGATCGCGGATCTCGGCCGCACCAGCCGCATCCGCACCACGCTCTACGGCGACGCCGGCCAGGAACGCCACGACGCCGCCCACGCCGCCAAGGCGCTGGCGCCGATCCAGCTCGAGGTCGCCGAGCGCTGGACCGGCTCGCTCACCGAGAGCGAGAAGCGCCGCGTCCTGCCCAAGCCGCGGCAGCCCGCCCGCATTTCTTAAGGGATAGCGGGCAAAGGTCGGGGTCCATTGCCCATAATCGAGTCGGCGCGAGCGCCCGATTCGCCGCCTTTGAGGCTGGTGCGTGAGATTTCCCAGGAAATCGCGCGCTGGCCCGACGGAAATTTACGTTCCGACCAAAAGAAAAAGCGGCCAACGCGTTGCCGGCGGTGCGCGAGATGCGCGGACAGGTCCTCAGTCTGGTGATGCCGAGGTCATGCGCTACAGCCGCTACCGAACGCCTCGCCATGCGGTCAGGCGCGGGATCCAACGCGGCACATTTGTGCGGAACGCTTCGTATTCCGCCCCGAATGACTCTTTCAGCGTCGGTTCTTCGTAGGCCACGACGAAGCCATGGGAGAAAGCCCAAAACAGCGCCCCATACCAGACGAGACGCCAGTCGCCCAACAGGATCGCCTGACCCAGAATGATGGCGACCACCGCCACGTAAATCGGATTTCGCACGTAACGGTAGAGGCCTGTCACCACCAGCTTTTGCGGTGGCGCGATCGGCGCCGGCGTGCCCAGCCCCTGCAGCGCAAAGCGCACGAACGAATCCACAAGCCCGGGTACTCCCGCGATGATCAAAAGGGCCCCGATTGCGCGCGTCAATTCGAGGCCGAGGAACGGCGGCCGAAACTCCCAACGCGTCATCCACCACGGCACGAGCCCTGCCAGCAGGCAAGGCGCGATCACGAAAAAGAGGGCGGAGCCCAGGACGGCAATTGCCTTCTGCATGGACGCGATCCGTTCCTTGCTATTTCTAGCGCTCCGCACCTGGAGCGCGCCAGGTCCGCCTTGGGTCAAAGGGCGACATCCAGGGGGCGTCGCCGCAGGTCCGCTTCAGCCTCGAAGGCGGACAGCCGCAGATTTGTGAGTACACGCCCTAGCTGGTCGACCCGCCGACGGCGCGGGAGATGCGTTGGGCGGCGGCGACCACCAGGGGCGTGATGCTCTGCAGGGTGACGGCGGAATCGAGGTACTTGGGGAAGGCCACGCTGAGCGCGGCCAGCACCTTGCCCTCGCGGTCGCGGATCGGCGCGCCGACCGAGAGGACGCCGCGGATATTTTCTTCGCTGACCGTCGCAAATCCCTGCTTGCGCACCTTGGCGAGACCGGCGACGACCGCAGCAGGATCGGTCACGGTGTGCGGCGTGATCGCCGCGAGCTTGCCCGACCCCAGCAGGTTGCGCGCCTCGGCATCGCTCTGCGCCGCCAGCAGCACCTTGCCCGCGGCCGTGCTGTGCAGCGGCATCTCGCTGCCCGGCGCCACCTTGATGGCGAGCGGCGCCTCGGCCTGCACGGCCAGCAGGTAGACCGCACGGCCGCCATGCAGGACCGCGACGAAGCCGTTGAGGCTGTGGTCCCGCGCCAGCCGCTCGAGCTCGCGCCGCGCGCTCACGATGTAGTCCGAGCCCGCGCCGCTGTGGGCGCCGAGCGCCAGCGCGCGGTAGCCGAGGCGGTAGCGCGCCGTCCCGGCATCGCGGTCGACATAGCCGCGCTTGGCGAGGGAGGTCACCATGCGCTGCACGATGGTCGGGCTTAACGCGAGCCGGCGCGCTATTTCTCGCACGCCGATCTCGGCACCCTCAGCCTCGACGACCTCGAGCACGTCGAGACCGCGCTCGAGCGATTGCGATCCCGCCGACGCTTTGGCCGGGCGCGGCATCGCCGGGCTACTTGACCTCGACGAGGTCGGCCAGCGTCACCTTCTTGTTCTGGACCGTATGCAGGGCGACCCAGTGGCCGGCCTGGTTGTGGTCGTCGAACTTGACCGTCTTGCCCATCACGTTGGTGAAGGACATCTTCTTGATCGCGTCCTTGATCTTGGTGCCGTCGGTGCTGTTGGCATCCTTGATCGCCTGCGCCAGCACGCGGATGCAGTCGTAGCCCGCCCAGGTCTGCAGGTAGGGCTCGGCCTTGTACTTGGCCTTGATCTTCGCGGCGAACGCCTTGTTCTGCGGCGAGTCGACCAGCGCGCTGTACTGCCAGGCGCTGACCGACTTCTCCATGCCGCCCGCCTCGATGATCGGCTGGTTGCGGCCGCCGAGCTCGATGCGGCCGGTGTAGGGGATGTGCAGGCCGACCTGCATCGCCTGGCGCAGGAAGTTGATCGAATCGCCGCCCAGCATGAAGGTCGCGATGGCGTCCGGCCGGCGCTGCTGCAGACGGGTCAGGATGCTGGTGAAGTCCGGCGTGTTCTGCGGAAAGATGTCGGTCGAGACGATATCGAGGCCCGCTTTCGGCACGACGATCGACTTGAAGGCGTCGGCGCCGCCGCGGCCGAAGTCGCTGTCCTCGGCGACGATCGCCACCGTCTTGAACGGCTTCTTGTTGGCGAGATAGATGCCCAACGCCTGCATCATGCCCGAGTCCGACGCGCTGATGCGGAACGCATAGTCGTTGCCGCCGACGCCCGACAGGTCGGTGATCTGCGGGTTCGAGGCGATGCCGGTGATCATCGGGATCTTGGCCTCCTGGATGATCTTCATGCTGGCGAGATGAGCCGAGCTGCAGTGCGAGCCCTCGATCGCCACCACCTTGGCCTCGACCAGCTTGTTGGCGACGTTGACCGCCTCCGACGGGTTGCACTTGTTGTCGCCGACCAGGATCTTGAGCGGACGGCCGAGCACGCCGCCCGCGGCGTTGATCTCCTCGATCGCGAGGTTGACGCCCCACAGCTCCCATTCGGCCGCCACCGCGGCCGGTCCGGTCTGCGCCGTCGACACGCCGATCAGGATCGGCTCCTGCTGCGCCATCGCCGGCGCCGCGAGCATCATGCCCATACCCAACGAGCCGGCGGCCAGCGCCGCCGTCCAGGCCTTGAACCCCATTTTCCCAGCTCCCTGTTGTGGTCCTACATGCGTCCCGATTATCGGTACAACGTTTCGATGGTTGAACGCTCGCAAGAGCTTGGCTAGGTGTCAACGCGGGAACGGGTCTCGGGGAGCTGGTCCGGTCATTGCAATGCAGTTCGCATAATGGACATCAGTGCTGTCTACCTGCTTCAGCTGACGCTGAACGGCCTGGCGCTCGGCCTGCTCTACGCGCTGATCGCGGTCGGGTTGTCGCTGATCTTCGGCGTCATGGAGATCATCAACTTCGCCCATGGCGAGTTCCTGATGCTGGGCGCCTTCGCCATGTGCTTCGCACTGCCGGTGATGGGCCTGCTCTACTGGCCGGCGCTGGCGACCGCGATCGTCGCGACCATGCTGGTCGGCTTCGTGGTCTACGAGCTCTTGCTGGTGCGGCTCAAGCCCGACGAGTTCGAGCGCAGCATCCTGGTCACGCTCGGCCTGTCGATCATCATCATCCACCTGATGCAGTACCTGTTCACCGCGACGCCGCGCATGGTCGATTCGCAGTACGGCTTCGACGGCATCGAGATCGGCACGATCCGCATCACCTGGACCCGGGTGATCGGCGCCGGCGCCTCGATCGCGGCGTTCGTCGGACTCTGGCTGGTGCTGCGCTTCACCCAGTTCGGCCGCGCCATGCGGGCCATCGCCCAGAACCGCGAGGCGGCGCTGATGGTCGGCATCCGGCCGCGCGTGGTGGCGCGCAATGCGGTGATCCTCGCTGCCGGCCTGTGCGGGCTCGCCGGTGCGGCGATCTCGCCGATTCAATTGGTCACGCCCTACATGGGCCAGTTCCTGATCTTCAAGGCTTTCGCCCTGGTGATCATCGGCGGGCTCGGCAACATCCCGGGCGCGGTCGCGGCGGCGATCGGGCTCGGCCTGATCGAGAGCTGGATCGGCGGCTTCTTCGAGATCACCTGGCAGGAAGGGGCGGTGTTCGTGATCATGATCGTCGTGTTGTTCCTGCGACCCGACGGCCTGTTCAAGCGCGGCGGCATGCGCGTCGGATGATGGTTGGATGAAGCTCGCCATCGCCCTCCTCGCCGCATTGGCCTTCGGCGCCGTGCCGCTGGTCACCGGCTCCAACTACATCGTCGGCGTCGGCATCTCGGCGCTGATGTTCACGGTCGCGGCGGCGGCGCTCAATCTGGTCTATGGCTTCACCGGCCTGCTGTCGTTCGCCCAGCTCGGCTTCTGGGGCATCGGCGGTTATGCGACCGCGCTCACCGTCATGACCTTCGGCGGCACATTCTGGACCGGCCTGGTCTACGCCGCCGTCCTGAACGGCCTCCTGGCACTGGTGATCGGCTATCCGATCCTGCGCACCAATCGCCATGCCTTCGTGATCTCGACGCTCACCTTCGCTCTCCTCGCGGCACTGATCGCCCGC
>JAFEFF010000029.1 GCA_018240745.1 Pseudomonadota bacterium | reverse complement strand
TCGACGATCATGTCACGCAACACCGACGCCGAATCGGCGAGCCGTGCCGTCACGAAGGCGATGCCGGCCGGGTTGCCGTCGGTGAACGCGCCCTTCCGCTCGAGCGCGTACAGCGGCACGACCTGGCCCTGGCTCGCCAGGATCAGGTCCCGCATGCGGTCCCAGATCGAGCAACTGCAAACGCGAAAGGGCGCGACTGCAGCCTTCACCTCGTCGCGTTTGACGTTGGCCTTGACGAACGCGCCTTCGAACTGCGCATGCAAGCCGCGCTTGGTCGAGAAGCCGCGCGGATTCTCGAACGGGCCCCAGCCGTCGAAATGGATCGAAACATGCATCGGCTGGCTGGCATCGCCGACATAGTGGCTCCAGACGCCGAGGTCGCGGATCACCAGCTTCTCGCGGCGCTGCCGGTCGGCGTCGAACCACGCGCGCTCGGCGGGATCGGCGGCGGTACGCGCGCCGACCGACGCGGCGCGCCAGTAGGCGAAATCCTTCACAAGCTGCTGCCAGCCGTCGACGATCGAGTAGGGCAGGTAGCCCACGCGATACTGCGTGAGATTGCGGGTGCGGAGGATGCTGTCATAGGCCTCGCGGGTCGGCGGCAGCATGTCGAGCGCCAGCACGCCGCCGACGCGCTGCGAGTCGTCGAGGCTGACGAAATGTCCGGGATCGCGCTCCCTGTCGTGCGGATCGCCGGTGCCCTTGGAGCGGTCGAGCTCGCGGCCGAGAACCGCGATCTCCGCGACCACTTCGGGATGGCGCACGAAGCCGGGAAGCTCTTCGGGCAGGATCTCGGTCCCGACGCCGCTCGCAAGCTCGTGGCCGGTGGCGCCCCACCCGAAGGCCGGGCCGGGCGAGAGCAGGAGCAGGACCGTCAGCAGATGGCGGAGGCCGGGCGTCATCGCCCGACAGCATATCCGCCGATGGTCAACTATTCTGTACCGAACTCCGGAATGTCATTGCCTCTGCAACAATTCCCGGCCTAGCCTGTCGACCAGGGCTCCACTTCAGCGAGAGCCAGGCTTTGGGAGGGAGTATTTCGCATGGTTTCGAGCAAGATCTCGCGGCGCCGCCTGATGGCTGGCAGTGCCATGGCATCGGCGATGGTTGCTGCGCCGTTCGTCCGGGGCGCCTACGCCGCGGGCAAGCTGTCGATGGGCTTCTGGGACCACTGGGTGCCGGGTGCCAACAGCGCCACCGAGAAGGCCGTTAAGGAATGGGCCGAGAAGGAAAAGGTCGAGGTCCAGATCGACTTCATCACCTCGCAGGGCAACAAGCTCCTGCTGACCGGCGCCGCCGAATCGCAGGCCAAGTCGGGCCACGACATCCTCGCGCTCTCGACCTGGCTGCCGTCCCGCTACGCCGAGCAGCTGGTGTCGATGGACGACGTGATGGCCGACTTGGTCAAGGAGAATGGCGCGGTCAATCCGACCGTCGAGTATCTCGGCAAGATCAAGGGCAAGTGGGTCGGCGTGCCGGCGACGGTCGGCAGCCAGATCAAGGGCCCGTGCTCGCGGATCGACTACATGAAGCAGTACGCCAACATCGACGTGCAGGCGATGTATCCCGCGGGCTCGCCGCCCAAGGCCGACGCGTGGACGTACGACACGTTCCTCAAGGCCGCGGAAGCTTGCCACAAGGGCGGTCATCCGTTCGGTATCGGCCTCGGCACCACGGCCGACAATGTCGACACCGCGGGTGCGATCTTCCATGGATTCGGCGCCATGCTGGTCAACGAGAAGGGCGACGTCACGGTCAAGACGGATAGCGTTCGCCAGGCGCTCGAGTTCTACAAGAAGCTGATGGCGTTCCTGCCGCCCGAGGTGGCGGCATGGGACGATGCCTCGAACAACAAGTTCCTCGTCTCTGGCCAGGCGTCGCTGATCATGAATCCGCCGTCGGCCTGGGCGGTCGCCAAGCGCGACGCCCCGAAGGTCGCCGAGCAGTGCTGGACGCACGGCTTCGCGCAGGGGCCGAAGGGTCGCTTCGCGCCGTTCGTGCCCTATTTCTGGAGTGCCTGGAACTTCGGCAAGAACGCCTCGGCGGCCAAGAGCCTGCTGCGCCACCTGTCGACGCGCGATGTCGTCGAATCGATGGTCGTCGCGTCGGGTGGCTACGACCTCCCGTCATTCGAGAAGTTCACGACCTTCAAGGTATGGCAGGAGGAGGGCCCCCCAAAGGGCACGCTCTATCATTACCCGAATCCCTACAACCACCAGATCCTGTCGGTCGCCGGCGCGCCGGCGCCGCACTCGATCGCCGAGCGCATCTATACCCAGGCGACGCAGACGCAGATGGCGGTGCGCTACTTCAAGGGCGAGCCGCTCGAGAAGACGCTGGCCTGGGCGGAAGGCGAGCTCGAAGGCTTCATGCGGAACTGACGGCCGCATCGGCCCCGTGCCGCCGGATTTGCCGGCGGTACGGAGGGCGTAGTTTCATGCCGCTGTTCTTACTGCGGCTTCGGACCCTTCCAGCCGGGATTCTCGTAGGTCATCCCGGCAGGGCACGGCACGGAGGCGTAGCCCTGTTCCGACGTCGAATAGCCCTCCGGCTTGCACGGCGTATTCGACGCCGTCTCACCGGTGTTGCAGGGCACGCCGACATAGGTCTGTGTCGCCTGTGAGTAGGCCTCGGGCCCGCACTTGGAGTCCGAGGATGATGTCTGAGCATTCACCGCTGCGACGCCGACCAGCGAGGCGCCCAGCAACGCGCTTGCGAGAATTGCAAGACCCTTAGTCATGATAAACGACCTCCTGCATTCTCCCCGTGCGCGCAGCATGACGCGCGACACCTGACGGCAACCTTACGCGTGCGCTACGGGAGGCTCGCGCGCACCGCTGTCCACTGCGTGCAACGGACACCATGCCGTTATCGCCCGGACGATCGACTCGCGTTCAGGTGAGGTCAGGGACTTCGCAGTAACGAATGGAACGGCTGCAGCGGCCCTGCGGCGCCGAAGGTCAATCCCGTGCCATCGGTTTGTCCGGTGGCACGGGAAGACACACGCGCTTACTTCGGAATCTTGGGCCCTTTCCAGCCGGGATTCTCCGGGGTCGTCCCGGCCGCGCAGGGCACGCTGGCGTACTTCATGTCCTTGCCGGAGAAGCCCTCGGGCTTGCACGGCTGAGCGGATGCCTGCGCGCCGGCGTTGCAGGGCACGCTTGCGTATTTCATGTCCTTGCCCGAGAAACCTTCGGGGCCACACTTGGTCGACGAAGGTGTCTGTGCACTCACCGCCGTGACGCCGAATGCTGCGGCGCCCAGCAACACGCTTGCGAGAATCGCGAAAGACTTGTTCATGTTCGAAGCCTCCGTTGATTCTCCCCGTTCCTGCATCATGGCTGATGCGGTGTCCTGTTGGGAAGGGGAGGCGGCCGGTTCATTTGCGGTGATTGTGGGAAGGAGCCGCCCGGGGTCGGTCGGGCCTTCCGACGTGGAATTTGCTGCACGCGAGCACTGCCATGCGTCCCGCTGACCGGCCAGGCACTGCATGACCGAAGCGGACTCTGAAGCCGATCGCCGGGTCTGCGCT
>JAFEFF010000028.1 GCA_018240745.1 Pseudomonadota bacterium | reverse complement strand
CTCGTCTTCGACTTCGCGCAGCGCATCTCGGTGCTGGTCGAAGGCGCCTTGCTGACGGAAGGGACGCCGGCCGAGATCGCCGCCGATCGCCGGGTGAAGGCCGTCTATCTCGGCGAGTCGGCGCATGGCTGAGCTGCTGGCGGTCAGCGGCCTCAGCGCCGGCTACGGCCGCGCAGTCGTGCTGTCCGACGTCGCCTTCCGGCTGGGCGAGGGCGAGGCGCTGGCGGTGCTGGGCCGCAACGGAGTCGGCAAGACCACGCTCATCGATAGCCTGATCGGCGTGACGCGCCGCTTCGCGGGCTCGCTCACCCTCGGCGGCCGCGAGATCACGGCGCTGTCGCCGGAAGCGCGGGCGGCCGCCGGCATCGGCTGGGTGCCGCAGGAACGGAACATCTTCGGCTCGTTGACGGTGCAGGAGAACATCACCGCCGTGGCGCGGCCGGGCCGGTGGACGCTCGATCGCATCTACGGCCTGTTCCCGCGACTCCGGCAGCGCCGCAACCAGTCCGGCGGCTCGCTGTCGGGCGGCGAGCAGCAGATGCTGGCGATCGGCCGCGCGCTCGCGCTCAATCCGCGCCTGCTGCTGCTCGACGAGCCGACCGAAGGGCTGGCGCCGATCGTCATCGAGGAACTCCTGCGCGCGCTGCGCCGGCTGTTCGTCGAGGACAGGATGGCGGGCATCGTCGTCGAGCAGCACGCCCACAAGGTCCTGCCGATCACGGATCGAGCGATCGTGCTCGACCGCGGCCGCATCGTGCTCGAGGCGTCGAGCGGATCGCTGCTGGCCGACCCGGCGCCGCTCGAGCGCCATCTCGGCGTTACCGGCGGGTAACGATCGCAAATTCGAAACTTCGAAAAGTTTCGAAAAAAAGTTTACAGGCCACCGATCGTATTCCAACATCCGCACAACGGCGCATTCCACAACAACGCGCCAGGCGGAGGAAACGATGGTCGAAGGGAAGGGCGCGTGGCGCCGTCGCCGTGTCTTGGCCGGAATGATGGGCGGTGCTGCAGCACTGGCGACGCCGGCAATCGGCCGAGCTGCGCCGTCGGGCAAGCCGGTGCGGGTGGGCGGAACCTTGTCGCTGACCGGCTTCCTGGCCCAGACGGCGGTGATCCACAAGATCTCGGCCGAGATCATGGTCGAGGAGATCAACGGCCGGAACGGCTTCCTCGGCCGGCCGGTCGAGTACGTGCTGCTCGACGACCAGTCCAAGCCGGAGGTGGCGCGCAGTCTCTACGAGAAGCTGATCACCGTCGACAAGGTCGACCTGATCCAGGGTCCGTACGCCACCGCGCCGATCCTGGCGGCGATGGGCGTGGCGCAGCGCTACGGCAAGGTGATGATCCAGAGCAGCATGGGCATTCCCAAGCTGCAGACCTACGACAGAGCCTTTCCGGCGACGCCGTTCGGGTCCGAGCCGAACGTCACCTATCCCAACGTGATCCTCGATTGCCTGGCGACGTTCCCGACGCCGCCCAGGACGATGGCCATCCTGACCTCGAAATTCCCGTCGGCGCAGTTCATGGCGCTCGGCATGAAGGAGCAGGCCGAGAAGCGCGGCGTCAAGGTGCCGCTCTATCTCGAATACGAATCGGGCAACCGCGACTTCGGCGCGATGGCCGCGCGCGTGAAGGAGGGCAACGCCGACTTCCTGTGGGTCGGCTCGCTGGGCCTCGAGAGCAACCTGCTGCTCGAGGCGCTGCGCAAGCTCGACTACAGGCCGAAGAACCACTTCCATCTCTATCCGGCGCCCGGGCCGCTGGCGGTGTCGCCGGACGGCGACAAGGCGCTGTGCTCGACCTTCCTCGAGCCGGACGAGCCGTTCATGAGCCGGCCGGGCATGAAGCGCCTCGCCGCCGAGTTCAAGGAGAAGGCGACCAAGGCGAACCTGCCCTACACCACGATCGACGCGCAGGCCTGCGGCATGGCCGCGGAGTGGCAGATCCTCGAGGCGGCGGTGAACGGTGCGGGCAGCCTCGACGACGCCAAGATCGCGGCGTGGCTCAAGAAGAACAAGGTCACCACGGTCTACGGCCCGACGCGCTTCGACGGCCCGTACAACCACGGCGATGCCGCCCAGCTCATCAAGCAGGTGCAGAACAAGGAGTGGAAGGTCGTCTGGCCGAAGGAATTCGCCGCGCCGGGCGTCAAGCTGATCGCGTCGTAGAACCCGGAATGCGAATTCCCTGCAAATCGGAGTCCTCCCTGCGCGAAGCGCGGGGAGGTGGCGCGGTAACCCGCGACGGAGGGGTCGTGGGCAACACCACTGATGCTCATGACCCCTCCGCCCCTGCGGGGCACCTCCCCGCGCTGCGCGCAGGGAGGAAACTCGAGTAATGCCGAGTGCGACGCTTCTCGGCCAGGCGCTGATCTCCGGCGTTCTGGCGGGCGGGCTGTATGGCCTGCTGGCGATGGGCCTCAGCCTGAGCTGGGGCCTGTTGCGGCTGGTCAATCTCAGCCACTTCGCGCTCGCCTTCCTCGCCGCCTACCTGGTCTACGAGCTCGGCACCAGCTACCACGTGGCGCCGTGGTGGTCGGCGGCGATGATCGTGCCGGCGATGTTCGGGATCGGCGTCGCCCAGCACTGGCTGTTCGACAAGTTCAGGGTCAACGAGCTCGCCTCGCTGCTGATCACCTTCAGCTTCGCGGTGATCCTCGAGGTCGGCATCCAGCTCTACTGGACCGCCGACTTCCGCCGTTACGAGACCGAATACTCGACCAAGTCGATCAAGGCCGGGGCGTTCTTCATCCCGGTCCTAGATCTGACGCTGTGCATCGTCGCGGGTCTTCTGGCCTGGGGGACGTGGCTGTGGCTGCGGCGCACCTATGTCGGCAAGGCGCTGCGGGCGGCGGCCGAGGATCCCGGGATCGCCGCGGCCTATGGCGTCGATCACAAGCGGCTCGCCTACCTGCTGTCGGGCATCGGCGCAGGCTACGCCGGTATCGCCGGCACCTTCATTGCGCTGATCGCCACGCTCGCGCCGGCCGAGATCTGGGCCTATCTCGGCGTGGTCTTCGCCGTGGTCATCATCGGCCGGCTGGGCAATCCGCTGGGCGCGCTGCTGGCCGGCCTGCTGATCGGCGCCAGCGAATCGCTCGCCATGGCGGTGCTGGCGCCGGCGTGGGCGCCGGTGGTGTCGTTCTCCGTCCTGATCGTGATCCTGCTGTGGGATCCGGAGTGGCTATGAACGCCGCCCGCGACCTGCCGAGGCTGGGCGCCGTGCTGGCGATCGGCGCGATGGCGCTGCTGCCGATGGCGCGCCTGCCGGCGTTCTACGATTCCTTCCTCTACCTCGTGTTCTTCTGGATCTCGCTGTCGACGAGCTGGGCGCTGCTGAGCGGCTTCGCCGGCTATTTCAGCCTCGGGCACGCGGCGTTCTTCGGCCTCGGCGTCTATGTCACCGCCGACCTCACGACCAAGTTCGGCTGGCCGTTCCTCGCCACCCTGCCGGTCGCGGCGGCGCTGCCGGCGCTGCTGGCGCTCGGCATCGGCGCGATCGTGTTCCGCCTCCGCCGGCTGCGCGGCGAGCTGTTCGCGCTGCTGACGCTTTCGGTCACTTTCGTGATCGCGACGATCATTCTCAACACGCCGATCGACGGCGGCGGCGGCATCTTCATGAGCGCCGTGCCGCTGCCCGACCTGATGCCGACGCCGACCGGCACGATCTACCTGCTCGGCTTCGTTCTTTGCGTCATCACGCTGCTGATCGCCTGGAAGGTCGTGCATTCGCGCCTCGGCATGGGCCTGTTCGCCATCCACGACGACGAGGATGTGGCCGAAGCCAAGGGCGTGCCGACCCTGCGCTACAAGCTGACTGCCTTTGCCCTGTCGGCCGGGATCGCCGGCGCGGTCGGCGGCGTGCACGCCATGTATGTCGGCTTCATCACCACCTCCGGCATCTTCGAGCTCACCGTGCCGCTCTATGTCGTGCTGATGAGCGTGCTGGGCGGCGCGCGGAGCTGGTTCGGTCCGGCGATCGGCGCCACGGTGATCACGACCTTGCTGTACGCCTTCATCAGCGGCGGCGAGGCGATGGTCGGCCGCGCCATCGTCGCGGTGATCCTGATCTCGGCGATCCTGTGGCTGCCGGAAGGCTTCGTGCCTGCGGTCAAGCAGTGGCTGGCCAGGCATCGCCGCGCGCCGGCACGGGCACCGCTCGCCGAGGTCGCGCCCGTCGTGCCGGCCGCGAGGCCGGTCAGCGACACCGTGCTGCTGCAGGTGCGCGGCGCCACCAAGCGCTTCGGCGGCCTGCAGGCGCTGGGCGGCGTCGATCTCGACGTGCGCCAGGGCGAGATCCTGGGCCTGGTCGGCCCCAACGGTTCGGGCAAGACGACCCTGATCAACGTCGTCTCGGGCTTCTATCCGCTGACCTCGGGCTCGGTCAGCGTCGCCGGCGTCGAGATCGGCCACCTGCCGGCGCACGAGATCGCCCGCCGCGGCGTGGCGCGCACCTACCAGATTCCGCGCCCGTTCGTGAACATGACGGTGCTGGAGAACGTCGTGCTGGCGGCGACCTTCGGTATGGAAGATTCCTCCCCATTCAGATGGGGAGGTGGCGCGTCGCCACTTTCGCACTTCGTGCGAAAGTGGCCTATCCGCGACGGAGGGGTCATGGACGACAGCTCCGATGCGGCCCATGACCCCTCCGTCGGCGTAAAACGCCGACACCTCCCCCGCAGGCGAGGGAGGAAGGCTTCTGAAATCCGCGACGAGGCGCTGCACTGGATCGGCTTCACCGGCCTCGCCGGCAAGGAGGACGTGCTGCCGGCCGGCCTGAACCTGCACGAGCGCAAGTTCCTCGAGCTTGCGCGCGCGCTGGCCGCCAGGCCCAAGCTGCTGCTGCTCGACGAGGTGCTGTCGGGCCTCAACCCGGCCGAGGTCGACAACGCGATCCGCCTGGTGCGCGCGATCCGCGCCCAGGGCGCCACCATCGTCTTCGTCGAGCACCTGATGCGCGCCGTGGTCGAGCTCAGCGACCGCGTGGCCGTGCTGAACGAGGGCAGGCTGTTCGCGCTGGGCGCGCCGCGCGACGTGATGCGCGATCCACGCGTGGTCAGCATCTATCTGGGCAAAGCCTATGCTGCTTGAGGCGCGCAACCTGCATATCGGCTATGGCGACGCGCCCGCGGTGTGGGACGTCTCGCTCGACGTCGACGGCGGCGAGATCGTCTCGGTGATCGGTCCCAACGGCGCCGGCAAGACCACCCTGATCAACGCCATCGCCGGCATGCTGCGCTGCCGGCGCGGCACGCTGCGCTTCGACGGCGCCGACATGACCCGTATCAGCGCCCATGCCTATTGCGGCCACGGCATCGCCCTGGTGCCGGAAGGCCGGCGGCTGTTCGCCAAGATGTCGGTCGAGGAAAATCTCGAGCTCGGCTGCTACCTGGGCAAAGCGCGCGCGGCGCGCGCACAGTCGCTGGAGCGGGTCTACGGCCTGTTCCCGATCCTGCGCGACAAGCGCCGCCAGCCGGCCGGCGAGCTGTCGGGCGGCCAGCAGCAGATGGTGGCGATCGGGCGGGCCCTGATGGCGCGGCCGCGCATCGTGCTGTTCGACGAGCCGTCGCTCGGACTCGCCCCGACCATCGTCGACGACATGTTCGAGATCATCGTCCGCGTGCGCGACGAAGGCGCCGCCGTCCTGCTGGTCGAGCAGAACGTGCTGAAGGCGCTCGACATCGCCGACCGCGCGTATGTACTGGAGCAGGGGCGGATCGTGGCGCAAGGCCTGCCTGCCGACCTGCTGAAGCAGCCGCAAATCCGCGAAGCCTATCTCGGAGTCTGACCCCGCATGGCCAAGATCCTGAAGATGCCGATCGATCCGGCGCAGCGCTCGGCGACCACCGCGCCGCAGGACGTGTTGCGCGAGGATGCCGCGACGTTCGACGTGCTGCGCCAGATGCGCGAGGACATCCTGTGCTGCGTGCTGAAGCCGGACCAGCGCCTGCGCTTCGGCGAATTGCGCCAGCGCTACGACACCTCGGTCGGCACGCTGCGCGAGGCGTTGTCGCACCTGGTGTCGGAGGGCCTGGCGCGTACCGAGGCGGGACGGGGGTTCACGGTCGCGCCGGTCTCGCTCGCCGACTTCCTCGATCTCTCCGAGCTGCGCGTCTATCTCGAGACCCGCACGCTCGCCGATGCGATCCGCCACGGCACCGACGGCTGGGAGGCGGAGATCGTCAGCTCCTACTTCCTGCTCGACAAGCTCGGGCCGCCCAGGCCGGACGATCCGGTCGGCGTGAAGCGCGAATGGGGCAAGCGGCACAAGCGCTTCCACGATTCGCTGGTCGCGACCTGCACCTCGCCGTGGTCGCTGCATTTCCGCAGCGAGCTGTTCGACCAGGCGCGGCGCTACCACTGGCTGACCATGATCCATGCCCGCTCGCGGCGCCGAAACGAGCACCTCGAGCTGCGCGACGCCGTGCTGGCGCGCGATGTCGACCTGGCCTGCGGCCTGATCGAGAAGCATATCCGCACGACTGTCGAGCAGGCGGTCTCCGAGGTCCCGGGGCTGACCCTGGCCGGGACACGGCCCGGCAAGCGGCATACACGATGAAGTTCGCGCGCTCGCGCATGTCATGGAGCAATCGTAAGGTAACGTCATGAGCAAATACGGAATCGGTCAGCCTGTGCTGCGCTTCGAGGATCCCAGGCTGCTGCGCGGGCAGGGGCGCTACATCAACGACGTCAACCTGCCGGGCCAGGCCCATGCGGTGTTCGTGCGCTCGCCGCATGCGCACGCGAAGATCAGGTCGATCAACGTCGAGGCGGCGAAGGCGGCGCTCGGCGTGGCTGCGGTATATACCGGCCACGACGTGAAGGCCGACGGGCTCGGCATGCCCAAGGCCAACATGCCGCGCAAGCGGCCCGACGGTAAGCCGATGTACGCGCCACAGCGTCCCCCGCTGGTGACCGATCGCGTGCGCTATGTCGGCGACCCGGTGGTCATGGTGATCGCCGACACGCTGGCGCAGGCCAAGGACGCAGCCGAGCTGGTCGAGATCGGCTACGAACCGATCCCGTCGGTGACCTCGACCGAGGACACGGTGAAGCCCGGCGCACCGGCCGTGTGGGACGATTGCCCGGACAACATCTCCAACAATGTCGAGCGCGGCAAGAAAGCCGACACCGAGGAGGCGATCAGGAACGCCGCCAAGGTGGTCAAGCGGCGCTATGTGATCAGCCGCGTACACGCCCAGTTCATGGAGCCGCGCGGCACGCTCGGCGCTTACGATCCCGGCGAGGACCGGCTGACGCTCTATGCCGACGTGCAGTATCCCCATCGCGTGCGCAACATGCTGGCCAACAGCGTGTTCAAGGTGCCCGAGAGCAAGATGCGCGTGATCGCCCAGGACGTGGGCGGCGGCTTCGGCACCAAGGGCTGGCAGTATATCGAGCACCGCCTGACCGTCTGGGCGGCGCGCAAGCTGCTGCGCCCGGTCAAATGGGCCTGCGAGCGCTCCGAGGCGGTGATGGCCGACGAGCACGGCCGCGACAATATCGGCGAGATCACACTCGCGCTCGACAAGGACAACAGGTTCCAGGCGCTCAAGCTCGAGATGCTGGCGAACATCGGCGCCTATGTCGGGTCGGACCGCAACCTGCTGTCGCCGTTCGGCATGATCGGCACGGTGCTGGGCGTCTATGTGATCCCCAAGGCCTATATCAACGTCGTCGGCGTGCTCTCCAACACCAACCCGACCGCGCCCTATCGCGGCGCGGGCCGGCCCGAGGCGATCTACCTGATCGAACGGCTGATCGACGACGCCGCGCGCGAGCTCGGCGTCGACCGGGTCGAGCTGCGGCGCAAGAACATGATCCCCGAATCGGCGCTGCCCTATCAGAGCCCGGTCGGGCCGTTCTACGACTGCGGCGAGTTCGAGAAGAACATGGACATGGCGCTGAAGCTCGCCGACGTGGCGGGCTTCGAGGCGCGCAAGGCCGAGTCGAGGAAGCGCGGCCGGCTGCGTGGGCTGGGCATCGTCAACGCGATCGAGCAGGCCGCCGGCACGGCGCAGCCCGAGTACGCCGAGATCCGCTTCAATCCGAGCGGCACGGCGCTGTTGCTGATGGGCACCAAGAACCAGGGACAGGGTCACGAGACGATGTTCAAGCAGATCCTGCACGAGAAGCTCGGCATCGATCCCGGCGAGGTGCAGTACATCGACGGCGACACCGATCGCGTGGCCTTCGGCATGGGCACCAACGGCTCGCGATCGACCGTGCTGGGCGGCTCGGCCCTGTTCCAGGCCGCCGACAAGGTGATCGCCAAGGGCAGGAAGCTCGCCGGCCACATGCTGGAGGCGGGCGAGCAGGACATCGAGTTCAAGGAGGGCAACTTCACGGTCAAGGGCACCGACAAGTCGGTGGCGCTGAAGGAGGTCGCCAAGGCGGCGTTCAACCCGACCAAATGGCCGAAGGGCTTCGAGGGCGGGCTGTACGAGAACGCCACCTTCAAGGCCGAGAAGGACACCTTCCCCAACGGCTGCCACATTTGCGAGCTCGAGGTCGATCCGGAGACCGGCGACGTCACGCTCGACCGCTACTTCGTGGTCGACGATGTCGGCACGGTGATGAACCCGGTGGGCTTGAAGGGCCAGATCCACGGCGGCGTGGCGCAGGGCATCGGCCAGATCCTGGGCGAGCAGGTGGTGTGGGACCGCGAGAGCGGCCAGCTCCTGACGGCGAGCTTCCTCGACTACGTCATGCCGCGGGCCGAGATGATCCCGAACATGGAAGTGAAGAGCAACCCCGTGCCGACCAAGTACAACCCGCTCGGCGCCAAGGGCGCGGGCGAGGCGGGCACGGTCGGCGCCATGCCGGCGGTGATGAACGCCGTCATCGACGCGCTGGCGCCGCTCGGCGTGAAGGACGTCGACATGCCGGCAACGCCGCTCAATGTGTGGAAGGCGATCGAAAGTGCGCGGAGGTAGTTCTCGCCCTCCCCCGTCATACGGGGGAGGTGTCGGCGTCATACGCCGACGGAGGGGGAGAGCAGCAATGGTGTTGCCTTCCCCCCTCCGTCGCGGACTACCGCGCCACCTCCCCCGTAAGACGGGGGAGGGGATTTCAGCGGGGGAGTTCTGAAGGATGAGCGTACTCGAAGGGCCGCGTCGCGAAGTGCGGCACGTGATGAAGAACGGCAGCGAGCATTGGGTCGAGTTCAGGGACGGCCGGATCGTGTTCAACGACGGCCGCACCTGCGGCGAGGACGAGGTGGTGCACCTGCCGCCCTGCACGCCGACCAAGATCGTGTGCGTGCACGTGAATTACATCTCGCGCTACTACGAGTTCAACAACACGCGCGTGCCGCCCAGGACACCGACCTACTTCCAGAAGCCGCTGACCGCGCTCAACGCCCACAGGGGCGAGTTGATCAAGCCGGCCGGCTACGAGTACGTGAACTACGAAGGCGAGATGGCACTGGTGTTCGGCAGGGTCACCCGCAACGTCACGCGCGAGGAAGCGTGGGACTGCATCGCGGGCTTCGCGCCGTCCAACGACTTCGGCTGCCACGATTTCCGCGACACCGACGCGGGCTCCATGCTGCGCGTCAAGGGCATGGACGGATTCTGCCCGATCGGGCCGGGCCTGGTGTCCGGCGTCGATGTGCGCCAATCGGTGCTGCGGTCGTACAGGAACGGCAAGATGGTGCAGGAGGGCGCGGTCAGCGAGCAGATCTTCGACTGCGGCTACCTGATCGCCGACCTGGCCCGCCACATGACGTTCCTGCCGGGCGACATCCTGCTGACCGGCACGCCCGCCAACTCGCGCCCGCTCGAAGTCGGCGACACGATCGACGTCGAGGTGACAGGGGTCGGCCGGCTCAGCAACACTGTGGTCGAAATCCCGGCGCCGCGCTCCAGGGACGGCTTCCCGGCCAGCCCCGACAGCGACGGAGTCCGCCGCGTCGCGCTGGGCAACGAGGAGCGGCTGCCCGACAAGTTCAGGAAGAACGGTTAGTCACAGGAAGGGAGAGGAATCATGGTTGGAATGAAGGTTGCCGAATTCGCCTTTCCGCGCATGGAGGCCCCCGATCTCGATGCGATGGAGGAATTCCTCACGCACTTCGGTCTGGTTCGCGCCGAGCGGACGCCGGACGCGCTCTACATGCGCGGCGCCGACGGGCACCACCATCTTCACGCGGTGAAGAAGGGCGGCACCAGGTTCATCGGCTTCGCCTACCACGCCGCGAACGAGGACGACCTGAAGCGCGCCGCCGGGCTGCCCGGCGCGTCCGGCATCGAGGCGCTCGACGAGCCGGGCGGCGGCAAGCGCGTGCGGCTCACCGAGCCGAACGGCTACCAGATCGAGATCATCCACGGCCAGAAGACGGTGCCGCCGATGAAGGTGGCGCGCGACGAGCTGAACACCGCCCGCGAGCCCGAGCGCCGCGCCGGCCGGGTGATGCGCCTCACCAAGTCGCCGACGGCCATCCAGCGGATCGGCCACGGCGTGCTGGCGACCCCCAAGGTCAAGGAGACCGTGGCGTGGTTCCGCAACACGCTGGGCATGATCCGCTCCGACGACGTCTATGCCGGCGACAAGGACAACATCATCGGCGCCTTCAGCCGGCTCGACCGCGGCGAGCAGTATGTCGACCATCACGTGCTGTTCTGCGTGCACAACGAGAAGGTCGGGCTGAATCACGTCTCGTACGAGGTCCAGGACATCGACTGCGTGTTCCAGGACCACGAGTACATCAAGAGCCTCGGCAAGTACCAGCACATGTGGGGCATCGGCCGCCATCTGCTGGGCAGCCAGGTCTTCGATTACTGGCAGGACCCGTGGGGCCGCGTGCACGAGCGCTGGGCCGACACCGATCGACTCAATGCCGCCAACGGCGGCAACCTGATCAGCGCCGAGGAGGGCCTTCGCTCGCAATGGGGCGACCGGCCGCCGGAGCGCTTCATCGGCCACGCCAGCCCCTAAGACATCCAACCGAGAAGGAGACGAGCCATGTCCAAGCCTCCGGCCAATTCTTCCGCCGCGCGCGAAGCGTTGCGCCAGTTCGCGCCCAAGCTGGTCGACCTGACGGACAACGTGCTGTTCGGCGACGTCTGGGAGCGCAAGGGTCTTTCCAAGCGCGATCGCAGCCTGATCACCTGCGCCGCCCTGATCGCGCTCAATCGCACCGACCAGCAGGTCGGCCACTTCCAGCGGGCGATCAACAACGGCGTGACCAGGGACGAATTGCTCGAGGTGATCACGCATCTGGCGTTCTACGGCGGCTGGCCGGTCGCCATGTCGGCGGCGCAGGTCGCCAAGAAGGTGTTCGAAGGAGGAGACAACAAGTGAAGCTCTGCTATTTCAACGACTATCGCCTGGGCGTCGTGAAGGGCGACCAGGTGGTCGACATCACCGATGCGGTCAAGGACGTGCCGCACCATCACCGCGCCGACCTGATCATCGGCCTGATCAAGCGCTGGGACAGCTACAAGGCCAAGGTCGCAAAGGCGGCGGAGGGCAAGGGCGTGGCGCTGTCCGGCGTGCGGCTGCGCGCCCCGGTGCCGCGCCCCGGCAATATCGACTGCATGGCCGTCAACTACATGGAAGACGGCACGCTCAAGGAGAAGCCGATGATCAACGCCTTCCACAAGGGGGCGAATTCGATCATCGGCAACGGCGACACCATGGTGCTGCCCGACGTGCCGGCGGGCGTGTTCGAGGGCGAGGCCGAGCTGGCGCTGGTGATCGGCAAGCGCGCGACGCGCGTGAAGGCGTCGGACGCGATGAACCACATCTTCGGCTACACCTGCTTCATCGACGGCTCGGCGCGCGGCCTGCCGCCGCCGGGCAATGTGTTCTTCCAGATGAAGTCGCGCGACACCTTCGCGCCGACCGGTCCCTGGATCGTCACCGCCGACGAGATCGCCGATCCGCAGAACCTCGACATCACGCTGACCAACAACGGCACCGTGATGCAGAAGTTCAACACCAGCGACATGGCGCACAACATCCCGCGCTGCATCGAATGGCTGAGCTCGATCCATACGCTGGAGCCGGGCGATATCGTCGCCACCGGCACCAACCATCGCGGCCTCAACCCGTTCATGGACGGCGACAGGATCGAGCTGACGATCGAGAAGATCGGCACGCTCAGGTTCAACGTGAAGGACGAGCACAAGCGCACCTGGGCCCGCATCACCCGGCTGCAGCACAAGGAAAGCGGCAAGGAGGGGCCGCACACGCCCCAGACCGCCGGCAAGTACGCGGCGAAGTAGACGGCCGCCGGAAAGAGGAAAGGGCGCCGCGGGAGGCCGCGGCGCCCTTTCTGTTCGTTGTCAGGCCAGGGAGGCCACGGCGGCCTGGATCCGGGCCAACTGCGGCTCCGTGATCAACCCCTTCAGGATCGACTGGAAGCGGGGATGGCCGGCGCCGGACAGGATGTACTGCCAGCGGTAGGCCTTGAGGAAATGGGCGGCGATCCGCGCCGCCTCACCGTCATCGACCGGGCGGCCGCAATGGGCGGCGAAGTAGGCGGCATCCGACCGGGCCTGCCCCTGCAGGAGGCCGTCGACCGCCTGGACCAGCCCGATGAAGTCGTCGACCCCGCGCTCGCGCTCCTCGGCGCCGAGCAGGGCGTCGTGGCGCTTCAGCTCCAGCTCGTCGAGCATCGCGTGCTGGCACTCGTCCTTCCAGTGGAACAGGAAGACGTCCTTGAACAGCGCCGACAGGCCGTCGTCGGGCTCGATGCTCTGGCGGTAGTGGAGCTGCACGAACAGCTCGATATGCAGGGTCAGCACCAGCACCGCCCAGGTGCTGTGCGACAGCACCGCGCCCGCCACCGCGTCGGGATCGGCCTCGAACCGGTAGCCGGCGGGCATGGTCTCGCCGATCATCGTCTCGATGCGCCGGAACAGCTCCTGGTGCTTGATCTCCTCGTCGCTGAAGCGCACCAGCGCCTCGAGGGCGTGCTGGTTGCCCAGCGAATGCTCGCGGCCGACCTCGAGCAGCTTGGCGGTGATGAAGCGCTCGACCAGGCCGAACACGTTGGCATAGGTGCGGCCCTGGATCTGGCTGACGAAGCGCATATCGGCGTCCGACAGTGGCAGCTCGCGCACCAGCGACAGGCCGTCGGGCAGGTACTTGCGCCCGGTATCGAAGCGGCGCCCCCTGATGACGTCGCGATCGATCTCCCAGCGCACCCGCTTGGAGGCCTCGATGCTGCGGATGTACTTCGCGCTGTCGCTCATTGTGATGGCGGTCATGCTTGTCTCCGTTCGGTTGGCCCGCCCGTTCCGGCAGGGCTTTGCTGGAGCGGGATGTATCGCCCCCCTTGCGCGGCAGCTATGATCGGGACGCCAGAAGACATGACCCGGACGCCAAACCCCTCATGGACGCGCTGGCCGACGTCCTGAAGGCCGCGCGGTTGAGCGGCGGCGTGTTCTTTCACGCCGAATTCTCCGCGCCGTGGTGCATGGCTGCGCGCATGACACCCGAGCTCTGCGCGCCGTTCGTCGGTGCCGCGCAGCACCTCGTGCCCTATCACTACATCGTCGCCGGCGAGATCCTGGTCGCGGTGAAGGGCGAGGCGCCACAGGCGCTGCGCGGGGGCGACGTCGTGCTGTTCCCGCGCAACGACTTCCACCTGATGGGCAGCGATCTCGGCCTGCCGCCGGCCTCCGCCGCCGACGTGGTGCTGGCCGACGGGCGGGACAGGATCGGGACGATTCGCCATGGCGGCGGCGGCGCGGCGACCTCGATCGTCTGCGGCTTCCTCGGCTGCGATCTCCTCATGGCCAATCCGATCGTGTCGGCGCTGCCGGCGGCGATCCTGCTCCGAGTCGAGGAGACGCCGGCGGCCGACTGGATCCGCTCGACCTTCCAGTACGCCGCGCACGAGGCTGCGGCCGGCCGGCAGGGATCGGCGGCCGTGCTCGCCAAGCTGTCGGAGCTGCTGTTCGTCGAAGCCGTGCGCGAGCATGTCCGCGCCATGCCCGAGGAGGGGACCGGCTGGCTGGCCGGGCTGCGCGATCCGGGCGTGGCCCGTGCCCTCGCCCTGATGCACGGCGACATCGGCCATCCGTGGAGCGTCGAGGAACTCGGCAAGCGGGCAGGGATGTCGCGCTCGAGCCTGGCCGATCGTTTCACCCGGCTGCTCGGCGTCTCGCCGATGCACTATCTGGCGGACTGGCGGCTGCAGGTCGCCGGCCAGGTGCTGCGCGAGACGTCCGATCCGCTGGCGCGCATTGCCGAGAAGGTCGGCTACGATTCCGAATCGGCCTTCTCGCGCGCCTTCAAGAAGAAGTTCGGCCGGTCACCCGCCTCGTGGCGGGACTAGATCAGGGGCGGGCATCCAACCTGGCCCGGATGCTCTGCATCCAGGCTTCCCTCGTCATGAAGCGGGGCCGCTTGCGGCACATCGCTTCGGTGCGCTTCACGATCTCCTCGTTCGGCAGGTCGAGGTCGAACGGCTCGCCGCACGGCTGCGGCGTGTAGAACGGCGAATCGACGTAGAGCTCGACCGGATTGCCCTCGGGATCCTTGAAATAGATCGACCAGGCGTTGCCGTGATCCGTCAGGCGCTGCTCGACGATGCCTTCCTTCAGCAGCGACTGGCGATAGCCGCGCAGCATGTCGAGCGAATCGAGGCGCAGGGAGATCTGGTTCACCGGGTTGTAGGGCAGCTCCTCCGGCCGGCCGTCGAACAGCACGAACTGGTGATGGCATTCGGGGTTCTGGGTCATGAAGGCAACGCGGGCGCCGGAGCGGCCGACGCCGCTGTCGCTGACCACGTAGCCCATGACGCGGGTATAGAAGTCGACCATCCGGTCGAGATCGACGGCGTGGATGCCGAAGTGGGTGAGCTGGGCGCTGAGAGCCATGCGATCGAGTGTACGCCCAAAAGAAAAAGGCGTCGCGGATCGCGGCGCCCTTTCCCCAGGAGCAGCCAGGCTGCAGGCTGCTTCGCTGTGTCTTAGTTGGTCAGAGCCGGCTTGGCCTGGCCCTCGATCTGGATCGCCCGGGCCTTCTTCTCCTCCGGAATCACGCGCTCCAGCTCGATGGTGAGCAAGCCGTTGGCGAGCTTCGCGCCGGTGACCTTCACATGGTCGGCCAACTGGAAGCGGCGCTCGAAGTTGCGGCCGGCGATGCCGCGATAGAGGTACTGCTTGCCCTCGTCCGCGGTCGGCGCGCTCTGGCCGGTGACCAGGAGCTCGTTCTCCTTCTGGGTCAGGCTGAGCTCGGACTCGGCGAAACCCGCAACCGCCATCACGATCTTGTAGGCGTTCTCGCCTGCCTTCTCGATATTGTACGGGGGGTAGCCGTTGGCGGTCTGGCCAGCGACGTTGTCGAGCAGGTCGAACACACGGTCGAAGCCGACGGTCGCACGATAGAACGGCGAATAATCGAATCCACGCATCTTAGTCATCCTCCTTGAAGCGATGTCTGAGGTCGCCGCCCCGGCATGGGCACGGCTGACAAGGCGAGATTTAGGGCGTCCGAACGCCCCTTCAAGAGGGCCGGAAAAGGCCGGAAAGACAAAATTTTCCCTCCCGCGTGGCCGGGCGGCAGGATTTGCCGAGTTGGCGAAAACCTTCGGAAAACCCGCTTATGGCGGATGTGCGATGACTTGCCAGATCGAAAGAAGACCGGTCGGGAGCCCTCGATGTCCCAAGGTTTGATCTGGCTTTACGCCGTTGCCCAAGGCCTGGCTGTGCTGGCCCTCAACGTCGCCCTGCGCGTGCTGGTGTCGTGAAGCACCTGCCGCTGTTCTTCGATCTCGCCGGACGGCGGGTGGTCGTGGTGGGCGGCTCGCCCGCCGCCCGGCGCCGCGCCGAGATGGCGCGTTCGGCCGGGGCGGCGGTCTACGAGTGCGAGACCGTGTCGACGGCCGACCTGAAGGGCAGCGCAGCCGTGTTCGTCGCGACCGGCGATTTCGACTCCGACCTCGACGCCCGGCGCGCCGCCACCGCCGCCGGGGTTCCCGTCAACGTGGCCGACCGGCCGCAGCTCAGCGATTTCATCCTGCCCGCCATCGTCGACCGCGACGAGGTCGTGGTGGCGATCTCCACCGGCGGCGCCTCGCCGACCCTGGCGACGCTGCTGCGCGGCCGCATCGAGGCGATGCTGCCGGCGCAGTTCGGCGCGGTGGCGAGGCTGGCGCGGACGTTCCGTGGACAGGCCAATGCCCTGATCGAGCCCGGGCGGCGCCGCGCCTTCTGGCGGCGCCTGATCGAGGGGCCGGCGGCCTGGCTGGCCCTGCGCGGCGACGAGGCCGGTGCGCGCCGCATCGCCCTGACCGAGCTCGATGCCGCGCGGCATGAAACCACGCCGCTGGGCATCGCCCATATCGTCGGCGCCGGCCCGGGCGATCCCGATCTCTTGACCCTCAAGGCCGCGCAGCTCCTCCAGCAGGCCGACGTGATCCTGCACGACGCGCTGGTGCCCGAGGCGATCCTCGACCGCGCCCGCCGCGAGGCCGCCTTCATCGATGTCGGCAAACGCAAAGGGCGCGTTGGCTGGGCGCAGGCCGACATCGAGGCCGAGATGATCTGCCGCGTTCGCGCCGGCCAGACCGTGGTGCGCCTGAAGGCGGGCGACCCGTTCGTGTTCGGCCGCGGCGCCGAGGAAGTCGATGCGCTGCGGGCCGCCGGCCTGCCGGTCACGGTGGTGCCCGGCATCACCGCGGCGCTGGGCTGCGCGGCATCGGCCGGCATTGCGCTGACCGACCGACGCGTGGCGTCCTCGGTGACCTTCCTGTCCGGTCATGCGGCGCACGATGCCGCCGGTGGCCATACTCATGTGATCTACATGGCGGTCAGCGAGGCCGCCGCGGTTCGCGACCGCCTGCTGGCCGACGGCGCCGATCCGACGACGCCGGTCGCCATCGTCGAGAACGGCACGCGGCCCGACGAGCGTATCTCGACCGGCCGGCTGGCCGATCTTGCCCGGCTCTCGGTCGGCCATGGCACCGGTCCCAGCCTGATCATCGTCGGCGAGGTCGCGGCGCGCGCCGCCGCCGACCGTGCCCCGCTTGCAGAGGTGTCCTGATGGCCAAGAATTTGAGCGGCGACATGCAGGTCGCGTCCGCCAACCGCCTGAGCGACGGGGCGGTGGTCTTCCTCGACGACTTCGGCCAGTGGACCAGGCGCCTCGATCGCGCGGCGCTGGCGCGCGACAAGCGCACCGCCGAGATCCTGCTCGCGCGTGCCCGGGCCGAGGCGGCGAGCGTGGTCGATCCATTCCTGGTGGCGGTAACGGAGAGCGGCGACGGCGTGCTCGAGCCGTTGTCGCTGCGCGAGAAGATCCGCGCCTCGGGTCTCACCTTCGCGGCGATCGCGGCCGAGGCCGTGCGCTATGCCTGACACCCATTTCTACCGCTACGACGACTACGATCGTGCGCTGGTCGGCGAGCGGGTCGCGCAGTTCCGCGACCAGGTGCGCCGCCGGCTGGCGGGCGAGCTGACCGAGGAACAGTTCAAGCCGCTGCGCCTCACCAACGGTCTCTACCTGCAGCTCCACGCCTACATGCTGCGCATCGCCATCCCGTACGGCACCCTGTCGTCGCGGCAGCTGCGCCAGCTCGCGGCGATCGCGCGCAAGTACGACAGGGGCTACGGCCACTTCACGACGCGGCAGAACCTGCAGCTCCACTGGATCAGGCTCGAGGATGCGCCGGACGCCATCGCCATGCTGGCCGAGGTCGACATGCATTCGATCCAGACCAGCGGCAACTGCGTGCGCAATACCACGGCCGACCACTTCGCCGGCGCCGCGATCGACGAGATCGAGGACCCACGGGTGTGGTGCGAGATCGTGCGGCAATGGTCGACGCTGCATCCGGAGTTCAGCTTCCTGCCGCGCAAGTTCAAGATTGCCATTACCGGATCGCCCAACGACCGCGCCGCCGTAAGGGTGCACGACATCGGCCTGCGCCTGTGGAAGAACGCGTGCGACGAGGTCGGCTTCGAGGTGATCGTGGGCGGGGGCCTCGGCCGCACGCCGATGATCGGCAAGACGATCCGTGAGTTCCTGCCCAAGGACGAGCTGCTCGCCTATCTCGAGGCGACGCTGCGCGTCTACAACCGCTACGGCCGGCGCGACAACCTTTTCAAGGCGCGCATCAAGATCCTGGTGCACGAGATCGGCGCCGAGAGGATGCGCGAGGAGGTCGAGGCCGAGTACGCGGCGATGAGGGACAGTGCGCTCAAGCTTTCGCCCGAAACCGTCGAGGCGATCGCCCGCCAGTTCGCGCCGCCGGTACTGCGGCCCCGGCGAACCCGCGTGCCCGAGGTCGAGGCCATGAAGCTCGAGAACCGGGCCTTCGCGCTGTGGCTCAAATCCAACGTCGCACCACACCGCGTGCCGGGCCATGCCATCGTCACGGCCTCGCTCAAGCCCGCCGGCGCGCCGCCGGGCGATGCGAGCTCGGCACAGATGGAGGGCGTGGCCGACATCGCCGACGCCTGGAGCCACGGCGAGATCCGGGTCAGTCACGAGCAGAACCTGGTCCTGCCGCATGTCGCGATCGAGAGCCTGCCGGAAGTCTACCGCGCGCTCGAAAAGCTCGGCTTCGCCGAGGCCAACGTCGGCAAGATCACCGACATCATCGCCTGCCCGGGCCTCGACTACTGCGCGCTCGCCAACGCGCGATCTATTCCTGTGGCACAGCGGATCTCCAATCATTTCGCCGAACTCGCACGCCAGCACGACATCGGCGACCTCAAGATCAAGATCTCCGGCTGCATCAACGCCTGCGGCCACCATCACGTCGGCCATATCGGCATCCTTGGCGTCGACAAGAACGGTGTCGAGCTCTACCAGCTGAGCCTCGGCGGCGACGTCGACTTCGGCAAGACGGCGCTCGGCACGATCCTCGGGCCGGCCGTCGAGTCCGACAAGGTGGTCGAGGCGGTCGAGGCGATGGTCGCCACTTATCTCGGCGCGCGCCGGCCGGGCGAGCGTTTCGTCGACACCTATCGGCGCATCGGTGCGCAGCCCTTCAAGGAGCGGGTCTATGGAAATTCCTAGCGAACAGCCGATCGATCAGGGCCCGATGCTGGTCCTCGACAATGCCGAGGATGTCACCCGGCTCGGCGACCGCCTCGCGGGCGTGAAGCTGATCGTGCTGAACTTCCCCAAGTTTACCGACGGCCGTGCCTACAGCCAGGCGCGGCTGCTGCGCGAGCGCATGGGCTATACCGGCGAGCTGCGCGCGGCGGGGCAGGTCTATATCGACCAGATCCCGTTCATGCTGCGCTGCGGCTTCGACTCCTTTGCATCCGCCCAGAAGGGGTTCGCCGAAGCGCTGGCCAAGGCGCGCACGCTGTTCAGCGTGGTCTACCAGCCGACCGGCGACGGCCGCACGACGGTCAATCAGCTCCGCCTGCAGCACCGCCGTTCGGCCGCCGCCTAGACTAATCCCGGACCTCGGGCTGTGCCTCGAGCCAGGCGCGGGCCTCTTCGATCGACTCGAACAGCCGCATCGGCCGCCGGGTGCCGCCGAGATTCATGAATCGTTGGAGGATGGCTCTCGCCTCTCTGCCCATGGCGACCGCGGCGACCGGCCCGCGCGGGTCGTGCACCTCGTAGGCGCTTACACGGGCGCCCAGCACCATGACGTCGTCGTCACTCAGGCGCGGCTCGGCCTCGCGGGCGTCGAACAGCTTCGGGTAGCCCATGGCGTCTTGCACCACGAGGGCATCGAAGTAGTCCAACAGCTCCTGGAGAACGATCGGCCCATGGGCCCTGACAGCGACGAATCTCTTTTCGTGGTCGATACGATACTCGACAGCCAACTCTCAGCTCCAACGCATCCCCAAGGTGAGTTCCCACACGCCGCCTCGGGCCGCAGGCTAGCTGAACTTCACGAACGTGCAACCTGCGCGGCGATGCACAGCCACTGGCCATTGCGTCGCGCCCAGATGTCGGTGTAGCGGCCGCCGCCCGGGCGGCCGTCGAGATAGCTGTAGCTGGTGCGGGCATGGACGATGGCGAAGTCGCCCATGACCCGGATGTTGACGTCGTGACACGCGAGATCGCGGATCTTCGCCGGGGGCGCGATCTGCTTGAGAAATCCCGCTTTGTCCACCAGCGAGCCGTCGGGGTTGGTGTTGAGGAAATCCTCGGCCAGGATCTCGCCGAATCGCTTCACGTCGGAATTTTGGACTGACGCGATGTAGTCGCGATTGAGCGATGCCAGCTCCTGTTCATGTCGGTTTGTCACAGCATCACTCCTTCGTGAGCAAGCAGCCAGTGCTTGCGATGCAAGCCGCCGCCGTAGCCGGTCAGGCTGCCGTCCGAGCCGATCACGCGATGGCACGGGACGACGATGCTGATCGGGTTCTGACCGTTGGCGAGCCCGGCCGCGCGCACCGCTTTCGGCTTGCCGATGCGGCGCGCCAGCTCGCCGTAGCTGATGGTCGTTCCGTCCTTGATGCAGCGCAGTTGCTGCCAGACGCCGGTCTGGAACGGCGTGCCGCGGGTGGCGACGGCGAGGTCCTTCAGCACGCCGATCTCGCCCTTGAAGTAGCGCCGCATCGCGCTCGTGAGCCCGCCCGGATCGCGCTTCGGCGTGAGCGCGTAGCGCCCCTTGCCGTAGTGGCGGTCGAGCAGGAGCTTCATGCGCGCCTCGTGGTCGGTCCAATCGATGGTGCGCAGGGCGCCGTCGCCGTCGGCGATGATCATCAGCTCGCCGATCGGCGTGGCGAGGCGGTCGAGGAAGAAGGCGTGGTCAGCCATGGCTTGCCATCCGGAGATGCTGGGCGGCGTAGGCGTGCCAGGGCCGCCAGGCCGGCGGCACGTTGGCGTCGATGGTGGCGACGGTCTCGCGATCCCATTCGCCCGGAGCGCGCAGGCCGGGCCGCTTGGCGACCAGCGGCGCCAGCCTGGGATCCTGCGCGAGATGGCTGCCGATGGTGGCGATGTCGGCACCGAGATCGAACACCCGCTTCACCCGCGCGACGATGGCGGGCAGGGCGCGCACCTCGGGGAAGCGGATGGTCACCGCGACCGCATTGCGCTCGGGCAGGTGGGAGACCGCGACCGTGCCGCGCTTGCCGTCGAGCTCGATGCGGCGATGCCATACGCCGTCCTCGATCCACTCCAGCCGCTTGCCGGCGCGCGCGGCGAGCGCATCGAGGATGCCCGGCCAGTCGTAGGGCGGCCGGTAGGAGAGGCGGAGCGTCACGCCGTCCTTGGCCGAGGTGTCGGGCCGGCGCGCGCGCCGCAATGCGCTGGGTGGCCGGCCGAACATCTCGAGAAAGATCTCGTTGAAGCGGCGCACGCTGCCGAAGCCCGCCGACAGCGCGACCTCGGTCATGGGAAGCTGGGTGTCGTGGATCAGGTGCTTGGCGAACAGCACCCGACGGGTCTGCGCCACGGCGATCGGCGAGGCGCCGAGATGCTGCTGGAACAGTCGGCGCAACTGCCGGCCGCCGACGCCCAGCCGCTCGGCGAGCTTCTCGACGCCGGCCTCGCTCTCGTCGAGCGCGCCTTCGGCGATCAGCTTCATCGCCCGCGACACGGTGTTGGACGAGCCGCGCCAGAAGGCCAGTTCCGGCGCGGTCTCCGGCCGGCAGCGCAGGCAGGGCCGGAACCCCGCCTCCTGCGCCGCGGCGGCCGAGGCGAAGTAGCGGCAATTCTCGAACTTCGGCGTCCGCGCGGGGCAGATCGGCCGGCAATAGATGCGGGTCGAGGTCACACCCACGAAAATGCGGCCGTCGAACCGGGCGTCGTGGGTCTGGAAGACCCGGTAGCAGGCTTCGCGGTCCAGTATTTCCATGCCCTCCAGCATCACCCCGCGGGCCGGATCGCGCTGGCGGTTTTCGGACATCATTGGATCACCCTCTTTTCATCCTTCCCTTTACAGGGGAGGTCGGATCAGTGGATCTCCAGTGACAGCGGCGAGATCGTGTCGCCGGGGCGGTGTGCGTAGTCGATGCTGGGGGTGTCGCGGATCATGCGAGCCTGGGCCTCGGCGACCTTGCCCATTGCCGCCTTCGGGTCGAGATGGACCGGCTCGCCGTCCTCGAGCACCACCTCGCCCTGGACCAGCACGGTGCGGACCGCCCGATCGGCGGCGTGGAACACGAAGGAGCGCAGCGGATCGCGGGCCGGCTGCATCAGCGGATGCGCCAGGTCGACCAGCACGATGTCGGCGGCCATGCCCGGCGCCAGCGCGCCTATGTCGTCGCGGCCGAGCGCAGCGGCGCCGCCGAATGTAGCGGCCTCGAAGGCGCCGGCGGTGTCGAGGCTGCGGATGTCCTCGCTCATCAGCCGGCCGGCGACGATGGCGAGCCGCATCTCCTCGATCAGGTTGTGCGGCGCGCAGTCCGTGCCGAGCCCGACATTGACGCCGCGCGCGCGATAGCGGCCGACATGGTCCATCGCCAGGCCATAGCGCGCGAAGGGCTGCGGGCAGTGCGCGACCGACGCGCCGGCTTCCGCGATCAGGTCGAGGTCCTTGCGCGTGTGCCAGCCGATCTGCGGGTGGTCGTCGATCAGGATGCAGTGCGCCAGCACGGTGTCGTTCCTGAGCAGGCCGTTCGCCGCCGCCCATTGCACCGGCGTGAGATTGTACCGCCGGATCATCTCGCGCACCTCGACCACCGACTGGCCGATGTGCGTCGAGAATCGCCGACCCGAATCGTCGGCATGCTTGCGGCCGGCGACGAACAGGTCGGGCGTCACCGTGTCGATCTGCGCCGGGAAGACCATGGCATCGAGCCGCCGCGAATTGTGCGCCTCGGCGTCGGCCATCACGCGCTTCGCCTTCTCGAACTCGGCCAGGCCGCGCGCCTCGTCCCACTTCCAGGTCACCGTCTGCGGCGCGCTCATGCCCCAGCGCGCCGAGGCAAAGGTCGGTGCCGCATAGAAGCGCATGCCCGAGCGCGCCATGGTCTCGAGCCAGCCGTCGAACGGCAGCGTGACATCGGTCGCCGTCGTGGTACCGGCACGCAGCATCTCGGAGTAGGCGAGGGTAGCCGCGCCCTCGCGCCCATCGTCCGGCATCCGAAACGCCTGCAGGCGTTCCATCAAGCCGGTCATCTGCTGCTCGGGCACGCCGTGATCTTCGCGCACGCCGCGATAGCCGGGTTCGGTAGACGGATGCGAATGGATGTTGATCAGGCCCGGCAGGGCCAGCATGCCGGTGCCGTCGATAGCGTTCTCGCCGGGCCCGGTGGGGCGCGCGCCCGCAGGCGTGATCTCGGTGATCTTGCCGTCCTTCAGATGAAGGTCGACAGTACGGCGATAGACGTGGCGCCGGTGATTGCCGTCGCGCACGACGGCCCAGGAAAGATTGCGGATCGAATCGGGCATGGCTGTTGCATAGTCGCCGAGCGACGGAGGGAGAACAAGCGCATGCGGATGGTGTTTCGGGTGCTGGCCACGATGGCTGCGCTGCTGACCGCCGGCGTGGCGTCGGCGCAGACGACGCTGAAGGTCGTGATGCTGTCGGATCTCAAGATCCTCGATCCGATCTGGACCACTGCCTACATCGTTCGGGATCACGGCTACATGGTCTACGACACCCTGCTGGCGATGGACGCCAACCTGCAGGTCAAGCCGCAGATGGCCGAATCGTGGAAGGTGAGCGACGACAAGCTCACCTACACCTTCGTGCTGCGCGAGGGGCTCGAGTTCCACGACGGCGCGCCAGTGACCGCCGAGGACTGCGTCGCCTCGATCAGGCGCTGGGGCGCGCGCGATGCGATGGGCCAGAAGCTCATGCAGTTCACCAAAGCGATGACGGTGGTCGATCCCAGGACCTTCACGCTGACCCTGAAAGAGCCCTACGGCATGGTGCTGGAATCGCTCGGCAAGCCCAGCTCCTCGGTGCCGTTCATCATGCCCAGGCGCATCGCCGAGACGCCGCCCGACAAGCAGATCTCCGAGTTCATCGGCTCCGGCCCGTTCGTGTTCAAGAAGGACCAGTGGCGGCCGGGCGAGAAGGTGGTCTACGAGAAGTTCGCCGACTACAAGCCGCGGCCCGAGCCGCCGTCGGGCCTGGCCGGCGGCAAGAAGGCCCTGGTCGATCGCGTCGAATGGGTCGTGCTGCCCGACGCGCAGACCGCGGTGAACGCCCTGATCGCGGGCGAGATCGACATGATCCAGCAGCCGCCATTCGACATGCTGCCGCTGCTTGAGAAGAGCAAGGGTGTGAAGGTGGTCGACCTCAACCCGCTCGGCACCCACTTCGCCTTCCGCTTCAACACCCTGCACAAGCCGTTCGACGATCCGCGCATCCGTGTCGCCGCGCTCTATGCGCTGAGCCAGAAGGACTCGCTCAACGCCGGCGTCGGCAACCCGAAGTACCAAAAGGAATGCAAGGCGCTGTTCGGCTGCGGCACGCCGCTCAGCACGCTCAAGGGCTGGGAGGACAAGCTGGACGGCAACGCCGCGAAGTCGAAGGAGATCCTGAAGGCGGCGGGCTATGACGGAACGCCGATCGTGCTGCTTTACGCCACCGATACCGCCGCCGGCGTGACCGCGCCGGTCGCCAAGGCCGGTCTCGAGGCGGGCGGCTTCAAGGTCGACATGGTGTCGACCGACTGGCAGACGGTGCTGGCGCGCCGCTCGCGCAAGGAGCCGCCGTCGGCCGGCGGCTGGTCGGCCTTTACCACGACGCTGGCGACGACCGACATCCTCGACCCGGTGGTGTCGTTCTTCACCGGCGCGGCGTGCGAGAAGGCATCGATCGGCTGGCCGTGCGACGAGAAGATCGAGAAGCTGCGTGACGACTTCGCCCGCACGATCGATCCGGCCAAGCGCAAGGAGCTGGCCGAGGCGCTGCAGGTCCGGCTGAGCGAATTCCCGACCTATGCGCCGCTCGGCCAGTTCAACATGCCGGTGGCGATGCGCGACAACGTGAGCGGCAACATGGAAGCGCCGGCCACGGTGTTCTGGAACGTGAAGAAGGCGCCATAGCTTTCCTCCTTGCGCGCAGCGTGGGGAGGTGGCGCGGTATTCCGCGACGGGGTCATGAGCTCCAGTCGCGGTGGGCTTATGACCCCTCCGCCCGCGACTACGCGGGCACCTCCCCGCGCTCGCGCGCAGGGAGGAAGTTGGGTTCGGTAATGGCCGAAACGTCGGCTGCGTCGCCCGCCCTATATCCCTCCTGTCAACCACAGGAGGATCGCATGGCCGATATCAACACCCTCGAGAAGGGCCTGGTCGTCACGGCTTTCTGGGAAGCCAGGCCCGGCGAGGTCGACGCGCTGGTCGGCATCATCGGGAAGTTCCTGCCGCAGGCGCAGGCCGAGCCGGGCGTGCTGGCTTTCCAGATCCACCAGTCGCTCGAGGACCCGACAAAGTTCTTCTTCTACGAGGTCTTCAGGGACGAGGCGGCATTCGCCGAGCACGGCCAGGCGCCGCACTTCAAGTCGCTGATCCTCGAGCAGGCGGTGCCTCGTCTCGCCAAGCGGGAGAGGATGCAGCACAAGTTCGTCCGGGCGACTTGACCATCATACCCGCCGCAGCCACCCTTGCTTCGCCAAGGCCGGCGTGCGGCGTTGCGTTCAGGCAATGACCGGTCCTCCAAGAACAATGGCTGGGAGGAAATGATGCATTGCATGAAGGCCGCGCTGGCGGCGTTGCTGTTCGGCGGCCTGCTGGGCGGCCCGGCGCTGGCGCAGAACGGCGCCGTGAAGATCGGCGTGCTGGACGACATGTCCGGCCCCTATGCCGAGAACACCGGCCCGGGCGACGTCGCCGCAGTGAAGTTCGCGATCGCCGATTTCGGCGGCTCGGTGCTCGGCAAGCCGATCGAGATGGTCAGCGCCGACTTCCAGAGCAAGGTCGATGTCGGCGTCTCGATCGCCAAGCGCTGGTGGGACGACGAGAACGTCGACATGGTGATCGGCGTGCCCAACTCGGCGATCGCCCTGGCGCTGGTGAAGGTGGCCGAGGAGAAGAACAGGATCCTGATGCCGACCGCGGCGGCGACCTCGGCGCTGACCGGCAAGGGCTGCGGCCCCAACAGCATCCACTTCATCTACGACACTTACGGCCAGACCAAGACCATCGTCAGCGCGCTCGCCAAGCAGCAGAAAGGCGGCGACTGGTTCTTCATCACCGTCGACTATGCCTTCGGCCTGGCGATCGAGCAGGACGCCACGCAGTTCATCAAGGCGGCGGGCGGCAAGGTGGTGGGCTCGGTGCGCCATCCGCTCAACACCCAGGACTTCTCGTCCTACGTGCTGCAGGCCGATTCCTCGAAGGCCAAGAACCTGATCATCGCCAACGGCGGCAACGACATCATCAACGCGGTCAAGCAGGCAGCCGAGTTCGGCCTGATCAAGAAGGGCGTGCACATCAGCATTCCGCTGGCGCAGAACCCGGATATCCACGGCATCGGGCTGAAGACCGCCCAGGGGCTGATGATCTCGAGCCCGTTCTATTACGACATGACTCCCGAGGCGAAGGCCTACACCGAGCGCTTCACCAAGGAGATCGGCCGGCCGCCGAGCTTCATCCAGGCCGGCACCTACGGCGCAGTGATGCACTACCTCAAGGCGGTCAAGGCCGCGGGCACCGACGAGGCCAAGGCGGTGCTGGCGCAGATGCACAAGATGCCGGTCAACGACTTCATGACCAAGAACGGCGTGGTGCGAGCCGACGGCCAGGTGGTCCGCGACATGTATCTGATGCAGGCCAAGAAGCCCGAGGAGTCGAAGGGCGAATGGGACCTGGTGAAAAGGATCGCGACAGTCCCCGGCAACGAGGCCTTCCGCCCCCTCAACGAAAGCGGCTGCCCGCTGGCGAAGTGATCTTTCGTCCTCTCCGCCGCGTAGTGTACGGACCGGAGAGAAGGTGGACAGGTGTTCGGAGACATCGTGGACACTCTGAAGGAGTGAATCCATGAGGTTTTTGATGCCATTCCGGGAGAAGGAAGAGGCTCGCCTGGCCTGGCCGTGCCAGCCGATCGCTATCGACCCAGCCGCCGCCGGTTCAAGCTGCTCGTCGAGCCCTTCGACTACGGCAGCCAGGCCATGCTGCGGCGGGTCGACGTCATCGGACGCTTCGGCTTCGCAAACCGATCGTGGAAGGCGTCCAAGGCACTCCGCGGCAAGCAGATCGCGCTGAAACCAACCGCTATCGATGGCGTGTTCGACGTCGTTTTCCGCCACGTCACCCTCAAGACCATCGACCTTCACCGATAACCTTGGCTAATCTGAAATGTTTCCACCATGTCCCCGAACAGGTGTCCACCATCTCCCCGGTCTGCACACACAGCGGGGGAGAGGAAGGGACCCGTTGCGCAGCAACGGGGAGGTGAGGTGGTCATGCCGTGCGCTTCCCCCTCACCCAACCTCTCCCCCTAACGGGGGAGAGGAGGAAGAACGTTGGTGGCGCTGCGAATGAACGTGCTGGCGCGCACCAGCCTGTCGTCCTGAGCGCAGCGAAGGACCTCATCGCCGGTTCAAACGGTGTGCCGCTCGCGATCGCGATGAGATCCTTCGCTTCGCTCAGGATGACAGAGAAGGCGAGGGTGTCGGAGGAAGGGGGGCCGCCTTGTTACGCGGCGCCTTTCCATGGGCCGACGTCGAGAAAGGTGCTCTGGTACGTCGCGCCTTCGCCGATGTCGGTGTAGCGGTCCGAGCAGAGCATGTTGACGGTGCCGCCGAGCGATTCGCTGCTCGGGCGCTGGCCGGGAACCAGGACGACGCCGGGCCGGACCTCGTCGCTCACCCTGAGCTTCAGGCCGACCTCGGCGCGATCGTTGAACAGGCGCACGTCGGCGCCATCCTTCAGGCCGCGTTTGGCCGCGTCGGTCGGGTGCAGGATGCAGAACGGCGCGCCCTCGCGCTCGCGCAGGAACCTCACGCCGGAGAACGCGGTGTGCGCCTGGAAGTAGCCGGGCGCGGTCAGCAGGCGCAGCGGCCACCTGGCCTGGTCGGCCGTCTCGACCGGATCGGGCGTCCAGTCGGGCAGCGGCGACACGCCCATCTTCGCGAGCTGCTCGGAGTAGAACTCGAGCTTGCCCGACGGCGTGGCGAAGGGCTGTCCCTGCCAGTCGTGCTTGATGTGGATCGGCTCCCCGGCGAACAGCCTGGCGGGCTCGGCCTTCGAGGCCGGCCCTGTCGAGCCCTTGAACAGCTCCTTCACCGCGTCGTGCGGCGTCATCGTGAAGATCGGGTCCGTCAGGCCCATGCGCCCGGCCAGCGCCTGCGCCACGTCGAAGTTCGAGCGTGCCTCGCCGCGCGGCCTGGCCGCCTGCTGGCCCCATTGCATCCAGTAGGCGCCATAGGCGCGGTAGAGATCGTCGGTCTCGAGGTAGCTCGCAGCCGGCAGCACGATGTCGGCGTACTTCGCCGTGTCGGTCAGGAAGGGATCGTGCACCACGGTGAACAGGTCCTCGCGCGCCAGGCCCTTGCGGACCTTGTGCGCCTCGGGGCAGGTCACCGCCGGATTGTTGGCGGAGATGTAGAGCGCGCGGAGCGGCGGGTCCTTCATGTTGAGGAGCTCTTCGCCCAGCCGCAGGTGGTTGACCAGGCGCGTGCTCGCCGGGCCGGACGGCTTGCGCACGGCGTTGTAGTTGAGGTCGCACGATGCCGCGGTGAGCAGCAACGCGCCGCCGCCCCGCACGCCGTAATGGCCGGTGACGCCCGGCAGCAGCGCCACCGTGCGCAGCGCCTGGCCGCCGGCGGCGAGCCGCGTCATGCCCTCGCCGAGCCGGATCATCGCCGCCTTGGCGCGGCCGTACATCGCCGCGAGCTTCTCGATGTCGGCCACGGGGAGACCGGTGATCTCCGCGACCCTGGCCGGCGGGAACTTCGGCAGGATCTCTTCCTCGACCTTGTCGAACCCCAGCGTGTGCTT
>JAFEFF010000027.1 GCA_018240745.1 Pseudomonadota bacterium | reverse complement strand
TCATCCGGCGATTCTACGCGCCGCTCTGCCCACCCCCTATTATGGGCAATGGCCGGCACAAACAGCCGCCAAAACCCGCCGTAAAATGGGGGCCAATGCCCACAATAGGAATCTATCCTGGGCTTATCCCCAGATCGCGGTGGATAACGTGATCGCCTAACTCTTCGGCTTGTCGCGAAGCGTCTCCCACAGGTGGGCGTGGTTCAGAAGGATGTCCTTCAGCCCGTCCTGCACCGTCGACGAGTTCAAGGCCTGGGTGCTCATGAGGTTGTGGGCGTCGAGCGCGCCCATGATCGCGTTCACCAGCTCCGACTTGAGGTCCGGGGAGTTGGCGAACTGCTCCTTGGTGTTGTTGATCGCCTGCTGCCGCAGCGTCTCGGATTCCAGCAGCTTGCCCTTGATCACGTTGTTCACGTAGACGAGCTTGTCCTGGTCCGACAGGTCGCCTTCGAACAGGTCGTTCACCTTCTCGATGATTTCCTCGAGGAGCGCCTTCTCCTTCTCCTGGATGCTGCCGCTGCCGGTTTCCGTGATCGGGTCGAGCTTCGGCTTCTCACCAGAACCCAGCGGCATCGCCGTCTTGCCGAGGTTCTTGAGGTTGTGGTGCGTCAGAACCACCTTCGAGACGTCGATGCCCTCGCGCTCGCGCCCGAATTCGAGCAGCGGCAGGAGCCGCCGATAGAAGATCGCACGCTTCTCGATGTCCGTATTGCCGTAGTCGAAGATCTGCGAGAGGAAAGTGTAAAGCCGCACGAACGTCGCCATGTCCGCCTTGAACAGTGCCAGCGTGTCGAGCTCGTTCCGGGCCTTCTCGATGACCTCTTCGTCGCCCTTCAGCGTCGCGGTCTTCACCACCTCCTGACCCGCCTTGTACTTCTTCAACAGCCGGTCGCTCACCGGCTCGATGGCCTTGATGAGATCGCCCTGCCTCGACTTCGGATCGAGTTCCGCCGCAACGACCCTGTCGACCTCGAACGAGTCGTAGTGGCCGGCGCCGTCCAGCTTGGCCCGGAGGTCGAAAACGAGGTTCGGGTCGGTGACGTCCGCCAGCTCCGCCGTCGTGTAGTAGGTCCTGAAAGCCTCCAGCACCTCCTCGGCCTCGTTGATGAAGTCCAGGACATAGGTCGTGTCCTTGCCCGGATAGGCGCGATTGAGACGGGAGAGCGTCTGCACCGCCTGGATGCCGGCCAGCCGCTTGTCGACGTACATGCCGCACAGCAGCGGCTGGTCGAAGCCGGTCTGGAACTTGTTGGCGACGAGCAGGATTTGATAGTCGTCGCCCTTGAAGGCCTCGCGGATGTCGCGCCCCTTGAGACCGGGATTGAGCGCCTTGCTGTGCTCGGTGAACGGATCGGGTCCGGATTCGGTGTCGACCACCTCGCCGGAGAAGGCGACCAGCGTGCCGATCCTGTAGCCGCGCTGCTTGATGTACTTGTCGATGGCGAGCTGCCAGCGCACGGCCTCGACGCGGCTGCCGACGACGACCATCCCCTTGGCCTTCTCGTTCAGCAATGGCGCGACGTGGCTGCGGAAGTGCTCGACGACGACCTCGACCTTCTGGGCAATGTTGTAGGGGTGCAGCTTCACCCAGCCCATCAGGCGCTTCAGCGCCGCGCTGCGCTCGACCAGCCTGTCGTCGTACTCGGCGCCGCCGTGCGCCAGCTTGAAGGCGAGCTTGTAGGTGATGTAGTTCTGCAGCACGTCGAGGATGAAGCCTTCCTCGATCGCCTGCCGCATCGAATAGACATGGAACGGCGCCGGCAGGTTGGTCGGCCCCGCGGGCTTGGTCGGGTCCGGGCGTGTGCCGAACAGCTCCAGGGTCTTGGCCTTGGGCGTCGCCGTGAAAGCCACGAAGGTGATGCCCCTGTCGGCGGCTCGCGCCGTCATCTGCGCCGCCAGGATGTCCTCGTTGCTGACCTCGCCGCCGTCCTCCAGCTCCTTCAGTTCCTCGGCGGTCAGCACCGCCTTGAGCTGTGCTGCTGCCGCGCCGCTCTGCGAGCTGTGCGCCTCGTCGGCGATCACCGCGAACCGCTTGCCCGCCGTCGCGGCCAGCTCGCGCACCGCCTCCAGCGCGAACGGGAAGGTCTGGATGGTGCAGACGACGATCTTCTTGTCGCCCGACAGCGCCTCGGCGAGCTTGGCGCTCTTGCTGCCCTCCTTGTTGGTGATGGTCGCCACCACGCCGGTGGTGCGCTGGAAGTCGAACAGCGCCTCCTGAAGCTGCGAATCGATCACCGTGCGGTCCGAGACGACGAGCACGCTGTCGAACAGCTTCTTGCTGGCGGCGTCGTGCAGCTCCGCCAGGAAGTGCGCCGTCCAGGCGATGGAGTTGGTCTTGCCCGATCCCGCCGAGTGCTGGACCAGATACCTGGCGCCCGGCCCGTCGGCGAGCACCGCCGCCTGCAGCTTGCGCGTCACGTCGAGCTGGTGGAAGCGCGGAAAGATCAACCGCTCGATCTGCTTCTTGTCGTTGCGCTGGGTAATCAGGTAGCGGCCGATGATCTCCAGCCAGCTTTCGCGCGCCCAGACCTTCTCCCAGAGATAGGCGGTGCGATGGCCGCCCTGGGGATTGACCGGATTGCCCGCTCCGCCGTTATCGCCCTGGTTGAAGGGCAGGAACGCCGTCACCGGCCCGTCGAGCCGGGTCGTCATGCGGACTTCGTTGTTGCTGACCGCAAAATGGACCAGCGCGCCGCGCGGGAAGGACAGCAACGGTTCCGGCGCCTGTCCCTTGGGCCGGGGATGGCGATCGAAGCGGTATTGGTCGACAGCGTCGTCGATGCTCTGGATGAAGTCCGTCTTCAACTCGACAGTCGCCACAGGCACGCCGTTGAGAAACAGAACGAGGTCGAGGCAGTTCTCGTTGTGCAGCGAATACCGGACCTGCCGCACGACCCGAAGGCGGTTCGCCGCGTAGCGGGCGAGGATTTCCGGGTTGAGGACGAGCGCCGGCTTGAACTCGGCCAGCTTCAACGGCTGCTTCAAGCCGAGCAGCTCGATGCCATGGCGCAGCACGTCGAGCGTCCCGCGCTGGTCGATCTGATCGCGCAGCCGGGTCAGCAATATCTCGCGAGCCTGGGCGCCGTGGTTCTTCGTCAGCGTCTCCCAGGCCGCCGGCTGCGCGTCCTGTACCCATGCCAGGACGTCCGACGGAAACAGCGCACGAGCGCGGTCGTAGAGGGTTGCGTCAGCGTCAGCATGAAGCCAGCCATTCGCCTTGAGATGCTGGCAGATCTCAGTTTCGAAGCTGACTTCCTTGTGGAGGCTCATGCGGCCTCCGCGTCTGCGTGCGCACGAACGTCAATCTGACCCGTGACGGCAGCAGAGACTAGGGCCGTCCGGTGTTCCTGCAGTAGTTCTATCGCTTGTTCAGCCGCTGCCGACAGCCTCTGGAACTGCTCCGCTGTGTCCCGAATCCTTTCACGGATAGCCTTTGCCTCATGCTCCGGCGGCAAAGCAATTTCGATGTTCTTGAACTCGTCCCAGTACAGACGGAGCCGGAAGTCCGTCACACCCTTCGAATGCCGGCGCATTTGCTCGATGGCCTGAGGCGTTCGCAGCAAGTGTTCAATATAGGTCGAGTTGAGTGGCACACGCGGCCTAGCCACGACATAGGCAGGGCTGACCATTCCTGGAACCGTCACCGCCCCAAACCCACCCTGCCATGCGCGCATCATGTTGTAGACCAGGTCGCCGGGCTCTACGCGCACATATTTCGAACGGTCCTCGCTTCGCGTGACCTTGCGATCCATGTCCTCCTCTGCCACCTCTTCGTCGGAAACGCCGTGATGAATGGACACCGAGAGAATCGGAAGCTCCTCGTTCCCGGGCCCTGCAACTTCGCGAAAGAGATTGCCGAGCCGGGTTACTGTCCAATGCGCCGGCACATCGCCAAGCCATTCTATGCCGGAAGGCTTTGAGGGAACGTCAGGGTTCAGCCCCTTGGTGACGGCGTGGGAGATGGCGGCCTGCCGCTTTTCCTTCAGCAGCTCGATCAGGCGCCGTTGCTCGGCGACTAGCGCGTCGATCTTCGCCGTCTCTCGATCAAGAAACGCGGCGATGAAGGTCTGCTCTTGAAGCGGTGGTACCACTACGGGGATCGCGACGAGCTCGCTCGCATTGATTGCTGGATAGCTTACGCCCGTTGAGCGAGCGATGACCTGCTCGATGAAGTAGTTGGCGGATAGCATGTAACCGGCGAAGTCGGCGTTCAGTTCGCTCCGCGGCCGGATGACCGCGAAACCCGTAGACACTATGAGATTGCCGGCAGGGCGACGAATTCTCGCGATGGCTCGAAGGTATGTACGAACCGTCGATAGGATCACATCGCCATGTTTAACGCGCCTACGCGCCCGCGACGGCGCATCGGAAAACTCCATTACTTCCTTGGAGCTGATGCCGTTGATGCTATCCACACCGGAAATGTCGACATAGACAATCTCTGTATCCGGCGCAGTCGTTTCGTCCAGCACGTCGTCATTGCACGTGGCAATCGCCTTCAGCGGGGCCTGCTTCCAATGCGTCGGCACCTTGCCCAGCCATTCGACGCCGCTTTCCTTGTAGGTGGGATAGCGCGGGAAGCTCACGTGTCGTCTCCGTCCGGCACGTTCTGGCGATAGAACTCGTGCAGCTTGGCCTGCAGCAGCTTCTTGTCGGGAAGCCGGGTCCGGTATTCGGCGATCAGCGCCGGGGAGAGCGTGCGGTTGAGCGCGTACTCCACCACCTCCTCGTCCTTGCTGGCGCACAGCAGCACGCCGATCGCCGGCTGCTCGTGGGGCTTGCGCACGTCGCGGTCGAGCGCCTCGAGGTAGAAGCCGAGCTTGCCGAGATATTCGGGCTCGAAGCGGCCGACCTTCAACTCGATCGCAACCAGGCAATTGAGCCCGCGATGGAAGAACAGCAGGTCTAGCGCGAAGTCGCGGCCACCGACCTGGACCGGGAACTCGGTGCCGACGAAGCAGAAATCGCGCCCCAGCTCGCTGAGGAAGTCCCTGAGCTCGAGCAGCAGGCCACGGTGAAGGTCACGCTCGGCATGGTCGCGCGGCAGGTCGAGGAACTCGACGAGGTAGGCGTCCTTGAAGATCGCGAGCGCGTCGGCGTGGTCGCGCACGGCGGGCGAGGCCTGGGGCGGCGAGAGCACGGTGCGCTCGAACAGCGCTCCCTCGAGCTGGCGGTCCAGCTCACGGCTGCTCCAGCGCTCGCGGATGGCGAGCCGGAGGTAGAATTCCCGCTCCTCGGGGCGCTTGCACTGGCCTAGAATCGTCCGATGGTGCGTCCACGACAATTGTCGCAGCAGTGCGGCGACTTTTTCCTGCTTGCCGGAGGACGGGACCAAAAGTGCCCGCGCTGCGGGCACTTTTGCGCCTTGCCCGGTGCTGCCGGCCGCCTTTGGAATTTGTGCCCGCACTGCGGGCACTAATTCATGATCCCGCCAGGCTTCGTAGAACTGCCGCATCCGAAACAGGTTTCTGCGCGTGAATCCTCTCAGACCGGGTTGGCTCCGCGCGAGATAGACGGCGAGCTGGGCGACGACGCCCTCTCCCCACTCCGCCGCCTCGATCTTGCGGCTGATGATGGCGCCGACCTGCCAGTACAGGTCGATGAGAGTGGCATTTACGGTCTGGACCGCCCGCACTTTCGCGGACGCGATCAGCTCCGCGATCTCGCCAAACGCGGCGTCGACGGATGGCTTGCGGCTCATGCGGTCAGGCCCCCGATCATCGCCACGATGCGGTCGGTGACGACCTTCAGCTCGGCATCGATCTCGGCCAGGGGCCGCGGCGGTTTGAAGACATAGAAGTGCCGGTTGAACGGGATCTCGTAGCCGACCTTCGTCTTGTCGCGGTCGATCCAGGCGTCCGGCGCATGGGGCAGCACCTCGCGCCCGAAATAGGCGTCGATGTCCTCGCCCAGCGGCACGTTCTCGGTGTCGCGCAGGGCGGGATCGGGCACCGGCTTGCCCTTGGCCTTGGCCTTGCCCTTGGCGGCCAGCACGACCTCGCCCGCGGCGTCGCGTTGCGGCCGCTCGACGGTGATGGTGCGGTAGCCGAAGTCCCCGTTGCGGAAGATGCGGCTGATCGGGACGCCGTCGCGCGTCACCTCCCGGAAATCGCCGAACAGGCGGACGATGTCGTCGATGTGGCCGTCGCCGAGCTCCCGCCGCTTGCTGCCGAGGCTCTTGCGCATCTTCTGCCAGAAGCTGCCGGCATCGATGAGCTGCACCTTGCCCTTGCGCGCAGCCGGCTTGTGGTTGCAGACGATCCACACATAGGTGGCGATGCCGGTGTTGTAGAACATGTCGGTCGGCAGGCCGACGATCGCCTCCAGCAGGTCGTTCTCCAGGACGTAGCGGCGGATCTCGCTCTCGCCCGAACCGGCGCCGCCGGTGAACAGGGGCGAGCCGTTGAGGACGATGCCGAACCGGCTGCCGCCTTCGGCGGCGGGCCGCATCTTCGCGATGAGATGCAGGAGGAAGAGCAGCGAGCCGTCGCTGACGCGCGGCAGGCCGGGCCCGAAGCGGCCCTCGAAGCCCCTCTGCTCGGCTTCCTTGCGGACCTCCTTCTCGACCTTCTTCCACTCGACGCCGAACGGCGGGTTGGAAAGCATGTAGTCGAAACGTTCGCCGGGCAGCCCGTCGGCCGAGAGGGTGTTGCCGAAGACGATGTTGCTGACGTCCTGGCCCTTGATCAGCATGTCGGCCTTGCAGATCGCATAGGACTCGGGGTTCAGCTCCTGCCCGTACATGACGAGGCGCGCGTTCGGGTTCAGGCCGGCGAGATGCTCGCCCGCCACCGACAGCATGCCGCCGGTGCCGGCGGTCGGATCGTAGATGGAGCGCACGACGCCGGGCTTGGTGAGGACGTCGTCGTCCTCGAGGAAGAGGAGATCGACCATCAGGCGGATGACGTCGCGCGGCGTGAAATGCTCGCCGGCGGTCTCGTTGGAATCCTCGGCAAACTTGCGGATCAGCTCCTCGAACACCGCGCCCATGTCGGCGTTGCTGACGGTGTCGGGATGGAGGTCGATGTTGGCGAACTTCTCGGTGACGAGATAGAGCAGGCCGGCCCTGGCGAGCCGGTCGATCTGGGTGTGGAAGTCGAAGCGCTCGAAGATGTCGCGCACGTTGGCCGAGAAGGCCCGCAGGTAGGTGCCGAGGTTGTCGGCGATGTGGTCCTGCCCGCCCAGCAACGTCTTCAGGTCGAGCTTCGACGTGTTGTAGAAGAGCTGGCCGGACTTGCGCAGCAGGAAGGGCTCCGGATTCAGCCCCGCCTTCTTGCGCAGGGCGAGCTCGGCGAGCACCGCCGGCTTGGTGCCTTCCAACACGCAATCGAGACGACGCAGCACGGTAAACGGGAGGATGACCTTGCCGTACTCGGCCCGCTTGTAGTCGCCGCGCAGCAGATCGGCGACCGACCAGACGAACGCGCTCAGCGACTGAACTTCAGCCTTTGCCACTGGACCATGCCCCCCGACGCTGCCCCGACCCTGTCTTGCGACAAGGGTGCCTCACCGATCCGGAACCGGCAAGGTTGCAGCGGCAGGTGCGACTGCGGCCTATGACCCCTCCGCCCTCGCAAGACGAGGGCACCTCCCCGCGCTGCGCGCAGGGAGGAAGGTCATGAGGAAAGCTGGTCAGGTGATGCGCAGCACCGCCGCGTCGTAGCTGTCGGTCGCCAGCGGCGCCTTGCCGACGTCGAAGATCTCGCGCGCGGCGATCCATTCGCGGGACTGGGCGAACACCTCCTCGGTGTAGGGCTCGAACACGATGCGCTCGCCGGGGCCCCAGCGGCGGGTGTCCATCAGCGGGTGATAGCGGTCGGGGAACTCGTTCCTGTAGTAGTGCGTGTAGCGCTCGGGGCGCAGGTCGATGTCGCGCTGGGCGCGCTTCAGGGCGTTGTAGAACTTCCTGAGGTCCTCGGCCTCCGGCGTGCCGGTGACCATCGAGGCGATCATGAAGGTGGTGTCGATGACCTTGCGGTAGCCGAGCTGCTCGGCGAGGTAGTACGGGCCGCTGAACAGGGTGGAGGCCTGGCTCTTGCCCTCGAGCAGGTTGTCGAGCCGCTTGAACAGCATGCCCTCGCCGAACGACAGGTTGATCCGCTCGCGCGGCATGTACTGCTCGAGGCCCTGGATCGTCGCGTAGTGGCTGCCCGACTGGTAGCCGACCGAGATCGGCACGCCGGCGAGGTCCTCGGGTTTGCGGATCGGCGAGCTTTCCGGGACGAAGATGCCGGCCGGCGCGACCGAATAGATGTCGCCCCACAGCTTGCCGTGGCCGTTGGAGGCCGCGACGTTGACCGTCCAGTGGCAGGCGCAGCTCACGTCGGCGGTGCGGCCGGCCTCGAAGCTCTGGTAGGCGCCGGCCTTCTGGCCCTGCTGATCGTGCTGCCTGCCGTCGGTCGCTCGGATCTTCTCCTGGAAGACGTAGTCGAGCCCCTCGTCGGCGAAGTAGCCCTTCTCCTCGGCGACCCACTCCTGCAGGCGGAAATGCGGTTCGATGACGAACGTCATGGCTTCACCTCATCTCGAGAACGAGCTTGCCCTTGAAGTGGCGGCCCTCGCTGACGCCGAGCGCCTTGGCCGCCTCGGCCAGCGGGAACACCGTCACGGCGGGCACCTTCACCGCGCCGGAGCGATGCAGCTCGGCGACGCGCTCCATGTGTTTGCGGGTGCGCGGCACCGCCGGCCGGATCGCCGTGACGTCCCCGCGCTCGGGCTTGGGCGCCTGCGCGCCCGACGCGATGAACGCCGCACGGCCGCCGGGCTTCAGCACCGCGAAGGTGCGCGTGGCGACATCGCCGCCGACCGTGTCGAACGCGGCATCGACACCCTTCACCGCCTTGGTGAAGTCGGTCGCGTTGTAGTCGATCACCTCGTCGGCGCCGAGCCCGCGCAGATAGGCGGCATTGGCGGCGCTCGCCGTGGTGATGACCTTCGCGCCGATGTGCTTGGCGAGCTGGATGGCGAAGCTCGCCACGCCGCCCGCGCCGCCCTGGATCAGGATGGTCTCACCGGCCTTCAGCTTCAGCGCCTCCTCGATCGCGCAGATCGCGGTAAGGCCGGTCAGCGCCAGCGCCGCGGCGTCGACGTGGCTCAACGCGGCCGGCTTCCTGCCGACCACGGCGGCACCGATCGCGAGCTTCTCGCAGTACGTGCCGTCGCGTCCGGTCTCGAGCACGCCGAACACCTCGTCGCCGACCTTCAGGTCCGTGACGCCCGAGCCGAGCGCGCTCACCGTGCCGGAGAAGTCGCGGCCGAGGATCAGCGGAAAGCTCGCCTGCTTGTATTCGCCGGCCCGCACCTTCCAGTCGGCCGCGTTGATGCTGGCGGCGGCGACGTCGACCACGACCTGGCCCGGGCCCGCCGACGGATCCGGCAGGTCGCCGACCTTCAGGACCTCGGGCCCGCCGAACTTCTCGATATAGGCTGCTTTCATGTCCCTGACCTTTCATTCGTCCTCTCCGCCGCGCAGCGGGGGAGAGGAAGGGACCCGTTGCGAAGCAACGGGGAGGAGAGGTGGTGTCCGCTCCCGTGACGACGCTCGCGAGGAGAGATCATATGACCCACCTCTCCTCCCCCACGCTTGCGCGCGGGTCCCCTTCCTCTCCCCCCGCTGACGCGGGCGGAGAGGACGAGTGACGGCGCGCGCCGGATGTCGGCAACATCATGCCTTGGCCGCCTCCAGCTTGTCCTGGGTGCGGAGCTCGAAGTCGCTCGCATCGTGGCGCTCGCGGAGCTGCTGCGCCGGATCGCCCTGCAGGCGGTTGACGATGCGGCCGCGCCTGACCGCCGGCCGGGCGCCGATCTCGTCGGCCCAGCGGTTGACGTTCCTGTACTCGTGCACGGCGAGGAACTCCTTCGCGCCGTAGAGCAGGCCCTTGGCGAGGCCGCCGTACCACGGCCACACCGCGATGTCGGCGATGGTATAGTCGTTGCCGCCCAGGAACCTGCTCTCCGCCAGCCGCCGCTCGAGCACGTCGAGCTGCCGCTTGGTCTCCATGGCGAAGCGGTCGATCGCGTATTCGATCTTGCTCGGCGCGTAGGCATAGAAGTGCCCGAAGCCGCCGCCGAGATAGGGCGCGCTGCCCATCTGCCAGAACAGCCACGACAGGCATTCGGCGCGCGCCTCGCCCTCCTTCGGCAGAAAGGCGCCGAACTTCTCGGCGAGCCAGAGCAGGATCGCGCCCGATTCGAACACGCGGATCGGTTTCGGTCCACTGCGGTCGACCAGCGCCGGGATCTTGGAGTTCGGATTGACGGCGACGAAGCCCGAGCCGAACTGCTCGCCCTCGCCGATCCTGATCAGCCAGGCATCGTACTCCGCGCCGGTCTTGCCGAGCGCCAGCAGCTCCTCGAGCATGATGGTGACCTTCTGGCCGTTCGGCGTGCCGAGCGAGTAGAGCTGCAGCGGATGCTTGCCGACCGGCAGCTCCTTGTCGTGCGTCGGGCCGGCGACCGGCCGGTTGATGTTGGCGAAGCGGCCGCCATTGGCCTTGTTCCAGGCCCACACCTTCGGGGGCGTGTAATCGGTGCTCATGGTCGAATTTCCTTTGCCTGAGGCGGGAGAGTTGCCGCCACTATGGCCCGGCCGGCGTCGCCGGTTCAAATGAGGACAACGAATGACTGCTTTCAACGGGCTCGGGCTGCATCTCGGAAACCTGTCCCGCCTCTCGGGCGCGCCTCATGCACGCGGAGCGATTTCCTCACTTGTCTCGTCATGGCCGGTCGCTGAATTGCCCTACGTTCGCCACTGGACATTCGCAGGGGCGGCATCGAGCTTTGGGGCCCCTTCGGCGTCGCATATGCAGAACAAGCCTCTCGCGGAACGCTCCATCCTGCTCGTGGAGGATGACATCATCCTGTCCACCGACCTCGCGTTCGCCGTGACCGAGGCCGGCTGCAAGGCGATCGTCCCGGTCACCTCGAATGCAGCCGCACTGTCGGCCATGGTGCACTACCTTTTCGATGCGGCGATCCTCGACGTGAATGTCCAGGACGAGTGGGTCTTCCCGGTCGCCAATGCGCTGGACGCGGTCGGCATCCCCTTCCTCTTCCTGACCGCCTACTCGCACGATTCCATTCCGGCCCAGCATCGCGGGCGGCCGTTCATCCGGAAGCCACATCATCCGGACGGCCTGCTCGATGCGCTGGTCCGGCTGATCGAAGGGAGCGGCCGGAATCCCGCCGCGAACGATGAGACGACACGCCCCAAGGCCGGGTGATCGTCGCGCCATGGCACGCCGGCCATGTTGATCGGTATCGTCTCCGATACGCATGGCCTTCTGCGCCCGGAAGCGTGCGAGCGACTCGCGGGCGTCGACCACATCATCCATGCCGGCGACATCGGCGCAGCCGGGGTGATCTCGGGACTGCGTGCGCTCGCGCCGACGACGGCGATCCGAGGCAACGTCGACAGGGGCAAGTGGGCCGACGACCACCCGCAAACCGAATGGCTGACGCTCGGCGGCCGCTCGATCTATGTGCTTCACAACCTCGACGAGCTGGATCTCGATCCGGCCGCTGCCGGAGTCGATGTGGTCGTATCGGGCCATTCGCATCGCCCGAAGATCGAGACGATGGACGGCGTGCTCTACCTCAATCCGGGGAGTGCCGGGCCGCGCCGGTTCACCCTGCCGGTGGCACTCGCGACTCTCGATCTGACCGGCGACGCGCTGCGGCCATGTATTCACTACATCGGCTGAGCGTGGTCGCTCCAGTGGCGCGCTAGCTCTTGAAGCCCTCGGGCGGATCGCAGGGGCGCGTGCCCAGCTCGCCCGGAATCGAGACCTCGAGGATCTCCATCTCGTCGGAGGTGCGGATCTCGTTGTGGCGCAGGTAGCCCGGGATGAAGAGCGAATCGCCCTCCACGACCTTGAGGGTGCGGCCGTCCTCGAACTGCAGCTCGACCCAGCCCTTGAGGATGTAGATGAACTGGCCGTCGCACTCGTGATAGTGCCAGCCGGTCGGCTGGCTGAGGCCCCGGGTGGCCTTCATCACCTGCGCACGCATCGCGCCGGCGCTGCCGTCGGCCACGCCGAGATCGCGATAGGTGAAGAAATCGCGCCGTCCCTTGACCAGCACGGGCTCGGCGATGCGGCCGTGGGCGACCTTCTGCCCGGCGGTCTTGGATGAAGGGAGCGTCGCGGAGTCGGGTGCCATGGGTTCCTCCTGGTTTCGAGTCCCAAAGCTTGATACCGATCTTCGGCCGGCACAATCACGGAACACGCCCGTCGAGCGGCTTGTTCCGGGCACTCGCGGGGGCGATGCTGATGCCGAAAAACCACACTGCGCAGCGAACTCGCACGCCGCCGCCCCTCGGGAAAGCATCGTCCGTTGTCGTCGACGATGATCGAGCGTACACCCAAACTCATGATCAAGCGTACGCGTGAGAGGATGACCGACTTCACCCTGGCGGGATTGGTAATCCTCGCCTGTCTCGGCAGCGTCGCGGTCACCCTCGTCAGGTAGCTCTGAGCGCACTCAGACCCTTGGCGTCACCGCGAAGGCGGCAACCGCACCGAGGATGACCACCAGCCACGGCGGCGCCTTCCACGAGGCCAGCAGCAGCAGCGCCACCGCGGCAATCGCGAAATCGGCCGGCGCGTGGATCGCGCTGGTCCAGACGGGCGTGTAGAGCGCGGCCAGCAGCAGGCCGACCACGGCGGCGTTCACGCCCTTGAGGACCGAGCGCATCGCCGGATGCTGGCGGAACCAGCTCCAGAACGGCAGCGGGCCGATCGCCAGGAAGAACGACGGCAGGAAGATGCCGGCGAGGCACAGCAGGCCGCCCGCCCAGCCGTTCGGCGGCTGGTTCATCACCGTGCCGAGGTACGCGGCAAACGTGAAGAGCGGTCCCGGCACCGCCTGCGCAGCGCCATAGCCCGCGAGGAAGGCGTCGTTGCCGACCCATCCCGGCTGCACGGTCGCGGCCTGCAGGAGCGGCAGCACGACGTGCCCGCCGCCAAACACCAGCGAGCCCGAGCGGTAGAAGGCGTCGAACACCGCAACCGCATGGCTGCCGCTCGACGAAGCCGCGAGCGGCAGGCCGAACAGCAGCACGAAGAACAGCACGATCGCGCCCACCGACCACAGCCGGCCGATTCGTACCGGCAGCGGCGTGAAGGCGATCGCCTCGCCCGGCAGGAAGAACCAGCCGATCAACCCGCCGGCGACGATCGCCCCGATCTGGCCTGGCGTCGACGGGACCGCCAGTACGAGCACCGTCGCCGCCGCCGCGATCGCCAGCCGCTGGCGGTCGGGACAGAGAGACTTCGCCATGTTCCACACCGCCTGGGCGACCACCGCGACGGCGACGATCTTGAGGCCGTGCAGCCAGCTCGCGTTCCCGAGGTCGCCGACCGCGGAAACCCCGTAGCCGAAAGCGATCATCGCCAGCGCCGACGGCAGCGTGAAGCCGAGCCACGCCGCCAACGCGCCGGGGATGCCCGCGCGCAGCACGCCGACCATGATGCCGACCTTGCTGCTCGCCGGCCCCGGCAGGAACTGGCTGAGCGCGACGATGTCGGCGTAGTGCTCCTCGCTCAGCCAGCGGCGGCGGCCGACGAACTCGCTGCGGAAGAAGCCGAGATGGGCGACCGGCCCCCCGAAGCTCGTGACCCCGAGGCGCAGGAAGACGAGGAACACCTTCAGCGGGCTGTCCAACGAGTCGGTGTCCGGTTGGCTGGCGGCAGCGTTCATCGCGGCGAGGTCACTTCTTCTGCCAGCACCTCGCCGTTCACGACCGCGTCGCGGTCCATCTTGCCGGCGAGGAAATCGATGACGTTGCCGGCGGCATCCCAGGCCATGCGGCGCAGACCCTCGGTCGTGCTGGCCGCGACGTGCGGCGTCACGATCAGGTTGTCGTGCGCCAGCATCGCCGGCGGCTCGACCATCGGCTCGTCGCGCAGCACGTCGAGACCGGCGGCGGCGAGATGCCCGGAGCGCAGCGCCGCATCGAGCGCCGCCTCGTCGACCAGCGTGCCGCGGGCGGTGTTGATCAGCATGGCGCCCTTCTTCATCTGCGCCAGGAATGCGGCGTCGACCAGGCCGCGCGTCCTGTCGTTGGCGGGGATGTGGATGGTGACGATGTCGGCGCGGGCAAGACCGGCATCGCGCTCCTTGATCGCCTCGTAGCCCGCGCCGCGGATCGTGCCGGCGGGAATGTACGGGTCGTGCACCATCACCTTCATGCCGAAGGCGGTGCAGAGCCGCGCCACCCGCGTGCCGATGCGGCCGAAGCCGACGATCAGCACGCTGCGCCCGCCCAGCTCGATGGTGCTGGACTGGCCGCCCACCTTCCAGTCGCCGCGCCGCACCGCGGCGGACACGCCCACGACGTTGCGCGCGAGCGAGAGCATCAGCATCAGCGCATGCTCGGCCACCGAGGCGGCGTTGGCCTCGGGCGTGATCATCAGGGCGATGCCACGTTTGGTCAGCAACGGCACGTCGACCAGGTCGTAGCCGACGCCGTGGCGGCAGACGACCTTCAGCCGCTCGGCGTGCTTCAGCAGCGCCGCGTCGACCACCGTGCCGCGCACGATCAGGCCGTCGGCCCGGCGCAGGCGCTCGGCCAGCGATTGGTTGGAGGGCTTGCCCGGATGGTCGAGCGTCACGCCCGGCGCCTTCAGGAGGCGGTCGATCCCCTCGGGGTGGATGGGATCGGCAACGACGATATGCGGCATGAACGAACTCTTCCTCCGGAACCAAACTCGGCGTGAACCTTACAAAGGTTTTAGGTCGATGCCACGCCAGCGCCAAGAACTGGGCGCTGATTCAGGAGTCGAGGGGCAGGGAAACCATGGAGGATACGATGTTCATGCGACTCTCCCTTTTGGCACTCACCCTGACAGGCGTGGCCGGCATGGCCAGCGCAGCCAACGCCGCGACGATGTCCCAGCCGGCGGCGCCGATGGCGCCGATCGTCGACAACTCTTCGCCGCCGGCCGGCAAGCACAAGGTCGCCTTCACCGACGAGTACGGCTTCCGCTACGACCGCTGGGGCAACCGCCTCGACAGCGCGGGCCATGTCATCGCGCCGCCGCACACGCTGCCGGGCGCACACGTGATCCAGAACGGCCGCTCGTAGCGCGGCCCGCTGCCTCGTCCGGCGGTTCACGCCGCCGGGCGAAGCCGCCGTGCGGTTGACAGGGACGCCGGCGCGCTTCCCACTGCAGCGACAAGACTGCAGGAGGGAGAACGCCCATGTCCGACAAACCGACGGCCGACAAACCGACGTCCGGCACGCCAACCTTCGGCCGCTATGCGGAGATTCCGGTCGACAAGATGACGCCCGAGCAGAAGGAAGGCTACGCGGCGATGATGGAATCGCGCGGCCGCCTGCCCGGCCCCAACAAGATCTGGATCCTCAATCCCAGGCTCGCCAAGGTCATCGGCCCGTTCGGCGCGCACTTCCAGCCCGGCAAGTACTCGTTGAGCGAACGCGAACGCGAGATTGCGGTGTGCGTCGTCACCAGCCACTGGCGCTCGGCCTACCCGACCTCGGCGCACGAGCGGATCGGCAAGCAGGCCGGCCTGCCGGCCGACTCCGTCGACGCCATGTTGTGCGGACTGCCGACGAAGTTCGACGACGAGCGCGAGCAGGTGGTCTACGAGATGGCGATCGCGCTCACCCACGGCCGCTGGGTGCCGCGCGGCCTGTACGAGCGCGCGGTCAAGGCGTTGGGCCATGTCGGCATCACCGACGTCATCACCCTGATGGGCCACTACAGCAGCGTGGCGATGACGCTCGCCTTCTACGACGTGCCGGACGGCGCGCCGGGCATGGCGCGCTGAAGCAGACGAAGCACTTCCCCCGTGCAGCAACCGAAAGTAGCATGCCCGCACTATTCGGGGGCCGAGCCGTGGAGAACGAAGGCCGAAGTCTCACCAAGTGGATGAGAACCGTCTGGCTGTCTGCCGGCGCGTTCTTCCTCACCTACGTCCTCGCCCTCGCCGGCGTGCTCAAGCTGCCGGACAGCATCACCGAGGTCGTCCAACAGTTTCTGCTCGAGCCCTCCCAACTGAAAACCGGCGTGTGGATTGCCGGACTCTTCGCGGTGGCGCTGCTGTTCGGCGCCGTGACCATCTGGGTCCGCTGGAATTCCGAGGACCGGATCGCAAAGACCGAGCAGGATCGCGACGACCGCATTGCAAAGGTCGAGCGCGACCTCGAAGACCGGCTCGCAAGGATCGAGCGGGAGAAGGAGGCCCTGCAGCAGGACCTTCGTCATACCCAGCGCACGCTGGCACAGACCGACCACCTGATGGTGACCGATCCGATAACCGGGATCCCGAACTTTCGCAGTTGGCAACGACACGCCGCGGCCTGGCTGCAGACGGACGCAGCCGCGAAGGTGTCGTGTCTCATCCTGATCGACCTCGACAACCTCGGCGCCCTCAACAAGATCAGCCACGTATGCGCGAACCGCGTGCTGGAGCTGTTCGCGACACGAACCTACTACTCGATGCGACGCAACGAGCATGCGTTCAAGATCCCCAACAAGGACGCACCGCGCGAGATCGAGAACCAGGTGGAGATGTTCCGCCACTATGCCGGCGGCGACGAGTTCTGCTTCCACATGCTGGACGAGGTGAGCGGGGCAATCGGGTTCGTGAACCGCCTGAAAGATGCCTGCACGCGGTACGAGGGAGAGATCAAGGACACGATCCTGAAGGACTACATGACTCCCGATCAGGTCGCAGACTACAGATTGCAGTTTTGCGCGGCGATCGTGCCGATAGAGCCCGGCGTACCGCCGGAGGACGTGATGACCACCGCGCTCAACCTGCTGACGGTTGCCAAGAACGACCGGACGTCGCGTTTGATGGTGCAGTTCGGTCCCTCTCCGGCCAGGACCCTGGATCAACGCAGGCTCGAGATCGATCACAGAATCGAAGGCATCGATGCGAAGCGGCAACCGAAGCTTCGGGAGTCACTCGAGGCCGAGTCGAAGAGGCTCGCGGAAATCGCTCTCAAATTCGCCAGGTGAGTGCGCCCGGAGACACCCGCCAACGACGCTCGCACGTGTGCGCTAAGCTGACGGCGTTTGTCACCATCCGGAGCCTTCATGCCATCGACTCCGTTCGACCGTTTTCGCCTGACCGGCCGGACGGCGCTGGTCACCGGCGCGCGCCGCGAGATCGGCCGCGCCATTGCGCTCGCCCTCGCGGGCGCCGGGGCGCGGCTCGCCATCCATCATGCCGGCACGCCCGAGGAGGCGACCGATGCCGACAACGTGGTGCAGGAGATCGAGCAGGCGCGCGGCACGGCCAAGGCGTTCGGCCAGGATTTCGCGCTCGACGAGGCGGGGCATCGCCTTGCCCAGTCCGTCACCGCGTGGTCGCCGGTCGACATTCTGGTGCTGAACGCTTCGATCGAATTGCCCGAGGCGTACGAGGGCATCTCGCGGGAGCGCTTCGACCGACAGATTGCGGTCAACCTGCGCAGCCCGCTCGAGCTCCTGCAGGCGCTCGTGCCGCCGATGGGCGCGCGCGGCTGGGGCCGCGTGGTCACGATCGGCAGCGTGCAGCAGGTGCGGCCGCATCCGCAGATGATGGTCTATGCCGGCACCAAGGCGGCGCAGCTCAACTGGGCCTGGAACCTTGCGCGCCAGTTCGGCGGCCAGGGCGTCACGGCGAACAATCTGGCGCCCGGCGCCATCCTCACCGCGCGCAACCGCGCCCAGATGGCGAGCGAAGGCGAGGCGCTGGTGCAACGCATCCCGGCCGGCCGGCTCGGCACGCCCGACGATCTCGCCGGCGCGGCCCTGCTGTTGTGCTCCGAAGCCGGGGCCTACATCAACGGCGCCAATCTCTACGTCGATGGCGGGCGGGCGATTGCCTAGTGCGCGTCCTGCGGGCAGTGGCGGCGATGGCGAAACAGGCACGTTTGCCGGCAGAGACAGTCGTGTACACTTCCAGATGCGAAGCCGATGCGCCCCCGCGCGTCGGGTGGTTCGGGGCCTACTGAAGTGAGGTATGTGCAGACATGAACATGACCAAGTCGATCCTGCTCGCCGCTCTTCTTTCCTCCACTCTTGGCGGCTGTGGATGGATGATCCGCCCCGAGGCGGCGCAGGCGCCGACGCCGTCGGCCGCTGCCGGCCTCGAGTCGCTGAAGTCCAGCTTCGTGCCCTATTGCGGGCCGGTCTGGTCGGTCGGCCGGCAGGGCTACGTCGATATCCCCTGCCCGCCCGGCAGCGACTATCCCGGCGCTCTTCGCATGTAACGCCGCCGGCAGTTTCCTCTCTGCGCCAGTGGCGATGGGAACTCGCACCGCCCGGTGCCGTTCCCTCATCGAGGTAACTGCCATGGCCCGCCAATCGACATTCCTTGCAGGCACCCTGGCCGCTCCAGTGCTGGCCGCCGCGGTGCTGGCCGGCTGGGTGGCCGGCGCGGGCGCGCAGACCGGCGAACCGATGAAGCTCCCGCCGCTGCCGCCGGCCGCGCAAGACAACACGTCGAGTGGCGCCCAGCCGGCGCCGCAGCAGGCCGGCCCTCAGCAGCAACCGCCCGCCAGCGAGCAGTCGTCACCCGCCCAGCAGGCCGCCGCCGCACCGCAGAAGGACTCGCCGGACCGCCTGCCGCCGCTGCCGCTCGACCATGGCGGCATCCGCGATGTGCAGAGCGAGCTGATCGCGCTCGGCTTCAATCCGGGCCCGGCGGATGGCGAGCTTGGGCCCGCGACCATGGCCGCCGTGCAGCAGTACAACGAGAGCCGCGGCGGCAACGGTCCGGTTCCGGTCGACGGCAGGCTGCTGGCCCGGCTGCAGCAGGATGCCGGTCCACGCCTGACGCCCGAGCAGGTCGCCGCGCGCTCGCAGCCGCGCCACGCGGCTCCCCCGGCCAATCCGGTAGCCGGCATGGTGCAGCAGTTCGAATCGAACCTGCGGACTCTGCTCAATGGCGGCGGTTACTGATCCGGCGAAGCAAGCCGCAATTGATTTGGATCAACGGCCGGACACCGCTCCTCACGCATGGTGACCACGATCATTTTCGAAGCCCAGGTCCATGCGATTGCGTGTTTTCTTTGGAAGCCTGCTGACCACCGGTGGTCTTCTGGTTGCCTGTGTTGCGCTCTCCACCGGATTTGCCAGAGCGGCACCTGATTCACCGGTCAAGACCGAGACCGGCACGCCCGTTACCGTCACATCGGAGATGCGGGGCGCCGGCGCGGTCTCTTCGGGCGTGGAGCTGCCACCCGCCCCACCGGCCACCGGCACGCGCGAGCATCCTGTCCCATCCTGGGGCAAGCCCCTGCCCTATCCCATCGTGATCGCAGATCGGCGCAACAATCGGCTGATTGAGGTCGCTCCCGACAAGCGCATCGTCTGGGAGTTTCCCTCACCCGATCTCCGCATCTATCGCGGCAACGACGACGTCTTCTTCTCGCCCGACGGGACCAGCCTGATGGTGAACGAGGAGGACAACTACGACATTCATATCGTCGACTACGCCCGACGCGAGATCACCTTCAACTATGGCATGCCCGACAGGAAGGGGCGCGGGCCGGCCCAGTTCGACTTTCCGGACGATGCGCACATCCTGCGCGACGGGTCGATCGTGGTCGCCGACATCCGCAACTGCCGGATCATGTTCATCGACGCGGACAAGGCGGAGCTGACGCGGCAATGGGGAAAACCGGGCCATTGCAGACATGACCCGCCGCGAGCCCTCAACTTGCCCAACGGCGTGACGCCCCTGGAGGGCGGCGATTTCCTGGTCACGGAGATTCCCGAAGCCTGGATAACCCGTCTGACGCCCGACGGCAGGGTCGTGTGGAGCCGTCGCGCGCCGCACGTCCAGTATCCCTCCGACGCCCATCCGACCAGCGACGGCCAGGTGATCGTCGCCGACTACTCCAGGCCCGGCGGCATCGTGATCTTCGACCCACGCACCGGCAAGGTTACCTGGGAATACAGGGTCAAGAGCGGCGAGAAGATGCTCGACCATCCTTCGCTTGCCATGGAACTGCCCACCGGCGACATCGTCCTCAACGACGATGAACGTCACCGTGTGCTGGTGATCGACCGGCAAACGAAAGAGATCATCTGGCAATACGGCGTGACCGACCGGCCGGGTCACGCGCCGGGCGAGCTGTTCTATCCGGATGGACTGGATATCGATATCTTCCACGACTGGAAAGCAGCACTCGCGCCGCAACGATGAAGGGGCGTGCGAGAAGTCGTCCGGAGCAGTGCCTCGCTGGCGCCCGCGATGCGCAGGAAACGCCTGACCGGGGAGATCAGCGGCCGTCGCCGGTCCAGTCGTGCTCCGGAATGAACCTGAAGGGGTGATCGGCCTCCTTGTACTCGCCTCGGGACTGCCGGCTCGGCAGCTCGACCTTCTTCCTCGCCGCCTTCTCGTAGGGAACGTGATCCAGCAGGTGCCGGATCAGGTTCAGCCTTGCGCGCCTCTTGTCGTCCGACCGGACCACGAACCACGGCGCCCACTTCGTGTCGGTCGCCTCGAACATCTCGTCACGGGCGCGCGAATAGTCGTCCCAGCGCCGGTAGGATTCGAGATCCATGGGCGAGAGTTTCCATGTCTTGCGGCCGTCGGTGATCCGCTCCTGCAGCCTGCGGGTCTGTTCCTCGGGACTGACCTCGAGCCAGTACTTCAGCAGGATGGTGTCCGACTCGACGACGAGGTGCTCGAGCTCGGGGGCGACCTCGAGAAAGCGCCTGGCCTGCTCTTCCGTGCAGAAGCCCATGACACGCTCGACGCCCGCCCGGTTGTACCAGCTGCGGTCGAAAATGGTGATCTCGCCCGCCGCGGGCAGGTGCGGCATGTAGCGCTGGAAGTACATCTGCGACTTCTCGCGTTCGGTCGGCGCCGGCAGGGCGACGATATGGAATATCCGCGGGCTGACCCGCTGGGTGATCGCCTTGATCGCGCCGCCCTTGCCGGCGCCGTCGCGGCCCTCGAACACCACGCAAATCTTCTGCCTCGCCTCGACGACCCACTTTTGCAGCAGCACGAGCTCCTCGTGCAGCTTGGCCAGTTCGCGTTCGTAGGCCTGACGCGACAGCTTTCCGGTATCCTTCGGCCGTTTCATGGGACGTCTCCTGGAGAGCTTTGCCCTGGCGTCGCCGCGGCGCCGGCAAGATAGGCGGCCGCCCGCCAGGCGTGATGCGCCCGCTCGTCGAGCAGCCGCACGGCATCGACGCTGGCGAGGGCATTGCCTGCCGCGCGCTTGCCGGAAGCGATCGCCTCGAGCGTCGCGCGGCGATGCCGGGAGCCGAGGCTCGCGAGTTCGCCGGCGGAGCGCGCGAGGTGCTCGAGGCTCCCGACGGGCCTTGCGCCGCCTTCGGCGTCTGCCGCGGCGTGCTGTACGGCGGTGTGCTCGAGCAGAGCGGCGCTCTCGGCCGCGCCTTGCATGGCCTCCCGGTAGAGCTGCACGGCCCGTCGCTCGTCGGGGCTGTCGAGCGAAGCGTCGACCTTCGCGCCGTCCTTGAAGGTGTCGGCCAGGCGGGCGACATGATCGAGGGCATGCACGGTCTCGATGAACCACTGCCGCTCGTCGTCCGACGGCAGCGGTTCGGTCACCTTCGACAGGAAGGCCTGCACCTGCTGCAGCGCTTCGGACGACGGGCCGGCCGCGGGTTGCCGCTCGGGCGAACTCGCCTGCGAGCACAGGGTCGCCAGGACGTGCGCCACCGTCCGGCGAGCGGCCTCGACGGCGACGACAGGAGAGGCGGCGAGCGCTGCCGGATCGAGATAGCGGGTGAACGGTGAGCCGCGGTCGGGGACGAGTCGCTCGATGGTCCGTGTGAAGGGACCGATCAGCGGCAGCAGGATCGCCACGCCCACGACGTTGTAGGCCGTGTGGAAGGCGGCCACCAGGGTCACCGGATCGACCGCATCGGAGGCGCCGATCATCAGGCGGATGATCACGGGGAAGAGCACGAGGAAGACGACGGCGGCGATCAGCTTGAAGGCGATGTAGGCCATGGCCAGACGCTTGGCGGTGTTGCTTGCACCGATTGCCGCCATCGCCGAGCTCGTCGACGTGCCGATGTTCTGGCCGATGACCAGCGCCACGGCCTGATCGAGGCCGATGGCGCCGGCATAGAGTGCCGCGAGGCTGACCGTGATCGCCGCCGTCGAGGACTGCATCACCGTGGTCATCACGATGCCGGTCGCGACCAGGATCAGCAGGCCGAGCGCGCCCGACCACCACGGCACGCCGGGCCCGCCCAGGACCGCCGGAAGGTCGGCCGGGTCGAGCTGCTCGGCCAGCCCGCCCATGCCCTGCTGCAGGGTCGTCAACCCCACCAGGATCAGCGCGAAGCCCGCGATCGAAGCGCCGCCGGCGGCCCATCGGCCCTTGCCGATCAGCTTCAGCAGCGCGCCGGCGAAGACGATCGGCATCGCATAGGCGGTCAGCGAGATCCTGACGCCCAGCAGCGCCACCAGCCATCCCGTTCCGGTCGTCCCGATATTCGCCCCGAACACCAGGCTGAGCCCCTGCGGAAACGTCAGCAGCCCGGCGCTGACCAGGCCGATGGTGGTCATGGTCGTGGCGCTGGACGACTGGACCAGGAGCGTCACGATCGCGCCCCAGAAGGTGCCGCTGAGCGACGTCGCCGCGGCCTTCGCCAGCACGGTGCGCAGCGCCGATCCGGCGAGCGCCTTCAGGCCGTCGGTCATCACGGCCATGCCCAGAAGGAAGAAGCCCACTCCGCCGGCGATGGCGACCGTCGTTTCCATGGGCGCCCCTCAGCCGTTCCCGGAACGCGTCATCTGCCGGCCTCGACTGCGGTCACCGTCTTCCGCAGCGCCGGCGAGGAGCGGATGATGAGCTTCTCCGCCTCGACGACGAGGAAGAACGCCAGGCCGGCGGCGAGAAGCCACAGCCAGGTGCCGGGCGGTATGGCCTCGTTGCCGAATATCGCCTGCAGCGGCGGCGCGTAGGTGAAGATGAGCTGCAAGACCACGACCGCACCGATGCCGAGCGGCAGGTACGGGTTGCCGAGATGCGCCGTTACCGACAGCGAGCTGTCCACCAGGTAGCGGCTGTTCAGCAGGTAGAACACCTGGCCGATGGTGATCATGTTGACCGCGACCGTGCGGGCGAGCTCGTCCGACGCGCCCAGCGACTTCATCCGGAAGAACGCCCATAGCGTGACCGCCAGCAGCGCCAGCCCGACGAACAGAACGCGCCATATGCCGAAGCCGGTCAGGATCGGCCGGTCGACCGCGCGTGGCGGCCGGCCCATCACGTCGAGCTCGTGCGGCTCGAAGGAGATCACCAGGCCCAGCGCGACCGAGGTGACCATGTTGACCCAGAGGACCTGCGGCGCCGTTATCGGCATGGTGAAGCCCAGCAGGATCGCCACCGTGATGACCAGCGCCTGGGCGACGTTGGTCGGCAGCATGAACAGGATGGCCTTCTCGATGTTGTTGTAGACGGTGCGCCCCTCCTTCACCGCGGCGGTGATCGAGGCGAAGTTGTCGTCGGCGAGGATCATCTCGGCCGCTTCCTTGGTGACCTCGGTGCCCTTGATGCCCATGGCGACGCCGATATCGGCCTTCTTCAGCGCCGGCGCGTCGTTCACGCCGTCGCCGGTCATCGCGACGATCTGCCGGTTGGCCTGGATGGCCTTGACCAGGCGGAGCTTGTGCTCGGGGCTCGCCCGGGCGAACACGTCGACCTCGCGCACCTTCTGCTGGAGCGCCGCCTCGTTCATCTCCTCGATCTCGGCGCCGGTCACCGCCGTCTTGCCGTCGCCGATGCCCAGCATCCTGGCAATCGCGGCCGCGGTGATCCGGTGATCGCCGGTGATCATGGTGACTCGGATACCGCCGCCGTGGCATTCGCGCACGGCCTCGATGGCCTCCTTGCGCGGCGGGTCCAGGAGCCCGATCAGGCCGAGCAGGACGAGGTTCTTCGGCAGGTCGGCGGGAGACAATCCCCTCGCTTGGCCCCCCGCTTGGCCCCCCGCCTGGCCGCCCTCCTTGCCAACCTTCCCCTCGTGCCAGGCCAGCGCGAGCACACGCTCGCCCCGGCCGGCCAGTTGGTCCGAGGCCTGCAGGAAGTGCGGACGATCGAGCGCGGCCGGCTGGCCGGACGCCGTCTGCTGGCGGTCGCAGTGCTCGAGGATGACCTCGGGCGCGCCCTTGACCAGCAGGAACGCCTGGCCCTGCGCGGGCTGGTGCAGCGTCGCCATGAACTTGTGTTCCGATTCGAACGGGATGGCGTCGATCCTGGGCGCTGCGGCCGCTTCGGCCTTGCGGTCGAGGCCGAGCTTGGTCGCGAACGGGTAGAGCGCGCCTTCGGTCGGATCGCCCTCGACCTTCCAGGCCCCCTCCTCCTGGAACAGCTCGGCATCGTTGCACAGCAGGGAGACGCGGCCCATCAGCGCCAGCACCGGCTCCTTGTCGATGCGCTCGCCGTCCTTCGTGACCTCGCCCTCCGGCGCATAGCCGTTGCCGCTGACCCGGTAGGCCGCCTCCGCCGTGACGGCGGACACCACCATCATCTCCATCAGCGTCAGCGTGCCGGTCTTGTCGGAGCAGATGCGCGACACCGACCCCAGCGTCTCGACCGCCGGAAGCTGGCGGATGATGGCGTTGCGCCGGGCCATGCGCTGCACGCCGATCGCGAGCGTGATGGTGATGATCGCCGGCAGGCCCTCCGGGATCACCGAGACCGCGATGCCGACCACGGCCTGGAAGAGCTCGACGAAGGCCATGCCCATCACCCGCTTGCCGTAGGCGAAGACCACGGCGCCGACGATGCCGACGACGGCGGTGATGACGTAGCCGAACTGCTTGATCTGGCGCAGGAGCGGCGTCTCGAGCGCGCTGACGCCGGCGAGCAGGGCGTTGATGCGGCCGAGCTCGGTCGCGCTGCCGGTCGCCACCACCACGCCGGTGGCGCGGCCCGACACCACCATGGTGCCCGAGAACGCCATGCAGTCGCGGTCGCCCACCGTCGAGTTGGCGGGCGCCGGCTCGGTGCTCTTGTCGGCCGGCACCGATTCGCCGGTCAGCGCCGCCTCCTCGGTCCGCAGGTTCTTGACCTCGATGAGCCGCAGGTCCGCCGGGATCCTGTCGCCGGATTCGAGCAGCACGACGTCGCCCGGCACGAGCTGTTCGGCCGGGATCAGGCGGGTCTCGCCGCCGCGCAGCGCCCGCGCCTCGGCCGACAGCATGTTGCGGATCGACTCCAGTGCCTTCTCGGCCTTGCCTTCCTGGACGAAGCCGAGCACTGCGTTCAGGACGACCACGGCGAGGATGATCGAGGCGTCGATCCACAGGCCGAGCATCAGCTTGGTGAAGCCCGCGCCGAGCAGGACATAGACGAGGACATTGTTGAACTGGGCGAGCAGGCGCACGGCGGGCCCGCGTCGCTTGCCTTCGGGCAGCCGGTTCGGTCCGTACTTGCTCAGCCGGGACGAGGCCTCGCCCGCGTCCAGCCCCTCGAGGCCGTCGGTGGCGAGCCGTTCCGCGACCTCGCGGGCCGGCATCGCATGCCACGCCACGCCGTCGCCGGCCGTGCTCGTGTTGGCTGTCGTGTGCATGGTCGTCCTCGCCCGCTGCTCTCCTGATTGTCGTTGGAGGGGCCGGACCGGTCGCACTCGAACCCGACCTCCCCGGGGTCAGCACGGAGGGACAAGGAACTCCGATGGCAGCGCTCGGTGCACGGACAAGGCTCCTCGCTCCGGCGCGGGTCCCAGACGTCGCACTTTACGGACGGTGGTCTCGGGCCGCATCAGCAGGCAGTCCCATGACTGGGCGTTGCGTCCCAAGAAGGCACGCCGGCTGCGGCGAGGCAGTGCGCGAGGATAAGAAGAAGGTGTGGCCTGGTCTTCAGGCGATGGTGCCCCCGGTCGGACTCGAACCAACACTTCCGTGAGGAAACCTGATTTTGAGTCAGGCGCGTCTACCAATTCCGCCACGGGGGCACCGAGGTGCGCGGCGAATAAAGCCGATGGCCCGGGCGCGGTCAACGATCCTCAGGCCGCGGCCCGGGCGGCCTTCATCGTATCGTCGATGCGCTTCACCAGGTCGGCCGGCAGCGGCCCGGCAGCGGCGGCCTCGACGCACTCGCGGAGCTCCTGCCGGTTCTTCACGCCGAGCACCAGGGTATCGATGTCGAGACCCAGCGCGTAGCGGTGGGCGATCACGGCAGGGTTGGCGCCGAGCTCGGCGCAGATCGCGCGGAACGGCGCGGCGAGGCCATAGTCGCGCATCTCGGCGTGATCCGGCGGCAGCGGCCGGTCGATCGCCGCCGTCAGCGCGCCCGCCTGCACCGCGCGGATGCCCATCACGCCGACGCCGGCGGCGCGCGCCGCGGCGATCACCGCGCGCGGCCTGGCCGGGCCGGGGAAGAACTTCAGGCCGCCCGGCGAATCGAGGAGGTTGGCGATGCACTGGATGGCGGCGGGCTTCGGCTGCTCACCCAGCACCTTGATCAGGGTGTCCGGCTGGCCAATGCCGGTCAGGCCCCAGGCGGCGACCAGCCCTTCGGCGACGAAGCGCTCGAAAGCCGGCCGCACCCGGTCGACGAAGGTGGCATAGGGCGTCATGCGCAGCCCGGCGTCGGCTGCCGCGCGATCGATGAAGGCCTGGTCGGGCACGATGTTGGAGTGCAGGAAGAACAGGTCGAGGCGCTCCAGCTTCAGCCGTTGCAGGCTCTGCTCGATCGACTTGCGCAGGATGCCGTCGACGTCGGCGGGACGGGCATTGCCGAGATTGCACTTGCTGGTGACGCGCACGCCGGCCGGCAGCCGCCCGGCATAGGCCGCGCCCACCACCTCCTCCGCCTTGCCGTCGCCGTAGCGCGGCGCGAGGTCGAGCAGGTTGATGCCGGCGGCGACCGCCTCGTGCACCGTGGCGACGCACTCCTCGAACGTCGTCTTGCCCCACAGCATGCCGAGCCCGCCGCCGCCCAGCGTCAGGGTCGAGACCTTGGGGAGCGCGCCAAACGAGTGCTGCTGCATGGGGAACCTCATCCGCTATGGTTTACCGCAAGGCGCCTGACGCAATTCCCGTCCCGCGTCCCGCCGCCGTGGGACGGCCAAAACGCCGGCCCGCGTGCATTTCACGCGATTCGTCCCGGATCCCGCGCCACACCGCCGTTGGGACGATGGTCGAATGGCGGGACGCGGGACGAATTATCCCCTGCGGCTTTCGCGCCACGAATCGAAAATTTCGGCGCGCTTTTTCATACAAGCAAGACACGAATCTCATCGCGGCAACGGACAAACAGCCTAACTCACGCAGGGAAGGTACCGGAACCCTGCAGTGTTTCGCGCAACGGCCGCCATCTTGCGAACGGCCGGTGGCTTCGCTCATATGCCGCCGACATGCATCCCTACATCCACGCCCAGAAGCATCCCGACAAGCCCGCCTACATCATGGCCGCCACCGGCGAGACGGTGACGTATCGCCAGCTCGACGAACAATCCAACCGCATCGCGCAGCTTTTCCGCTCGCTCGGGCTGAAGGCACGGGACCGCATCGCGATCTACCTCGAGAACAACCCGCGCTTCTTCGAGATCTGCTGGGGCGCGCAGCGGGCCGGCCTGGTCTACACCGCGATCAGCTCGCGGCTGACCGCGCCGGAGGTCGAGTACATCGTCGACGATTGCGGCGCGAAGCTGTTCGTCACCTCGAGCCATCTCCGCGAGAAGGCGGCGGACCTCGCCAACCTGATGCCGGGCGTCGCGAACCGCTACATGATCGGCGGCACGATCGCCGGCTATGGGTCGTGGGAACAGGCGGTCGCCGCGCAACCCGCCGCGCGCATCGCCGACGAGACCGCGGGGCACGACATGCTCTACTCGTCCGGCACCACCGGGCGGCCGAAGGGCGTGCTGCCCGTGGTGCCCCTGCAGCCGATCGATGCCGACAACCCGCTGAACCAGATCACGCGCGCGCTCTACGGCATGGACGAGCACACGATCTATCTGTCGCCGGCGCCGCTCTATCACGCGGCTCCCCTGCGCTTCAACATGTCGGTCATGAAGCTCGGCGGCACGTCGGTGATCATGGAGACCTTCGACGCCGAGGAGTTCCTGCGGCTGGTCGCGAAGCACAGGATCACCCACACGCAGCTCGTGCCGACCATGTTCGTGCGCTTCCTCAAGCTGCCCGACGAGGTGCGGCTGAAGTACGACGTGTCCTCGCTGCGCTGCGCCATCCACGCCGCGGCACCCTGCCCGATCCCGGTGAAGGAGAAGATGATCGAGTGGTGGGGGCCGATCATCTGGGAGTATTACGGCGGCACCGAAGGCAACGGCCTCACCCTGTGCAACTCGTCGGAATGGCTGGCGCACAAGGGCACGGTCGGCCGCGCGGTCGTCGGCGAGCTGCGCATCTGCGACGACGCGGGCAACGAGGTACCGCCGGGTGAGCCGGGCACCGTCTACTTCGCGGGCGGGCGCGAGTTCGAGTACCACAACGATCCCGAGAAGACCGCCGAATCGCGCCACGCGCTCGGCTGGACCACGCTCGGCGACGTGGGCTACGTCGATTCCGACGGCTTCCTGCACCTCACCGACCGCAAGGCGTTCATGATCATCTCGGGCGGCGTGAACATCTACCCGCAGGAGGCAGAGAACCTGCTGATCAACCATCCCAAGGTCATGGACTGCGCGGTGTTCGGCGTGCCCAACGACGAGTTCGGCGAGGAAGTGAAGGCGGTCGTGCAGCCGCGCGACATGTCCGACGCCGGCCCGCAGCTCGCCGAGGAGCTGCTGGCCTATTGCCGGCAGAACCTCTCCACGCTCAAGTGCCCGCGCACGATCGACTTCGAGGCCGAGCTGCCGCGTCATCCGACCGGCAAGCTCTACAAGCGCCTGCTGCGCGACCGCTACTGGCAAGGCCGCACGAGCAGGATCTAGGGTCAAAACCCAATAAAGCGTGGGTCGTCTACTTCCGCTTTTGAGCCGATTTCAGACATCGGCCACGCTGAGCAGTTCGTCAGAGATGGGCCAATAGCGGACAAGCGCCTCTGCCGGATCCGCTTGGCAATTAGGTCTACAACTCCGGCCTGCCTGAGAGCAGGTGTAAGTTGAGCCGCCAGTCTAGTAATTCAGCTGCGCCGAGCACCAATCCATAGCGGTCGTTGCCTGCTTTAGACAAAATTTCTATGATCCCTGCGTGGCAACAGATGGACTGCCCGACGCCCGCGAGCGACGCAGGCTTGCGGCGATCGTCGCCATAGACGTGGTGGGCTACTCGCGCCTGATGGGTACGGACGAAAGGCGCACCCACACCGCCGTAAAGGCGCACATCTCCGAACGCCTTCAGCCCGCAATCGCCCGTCACAGCGGCCGGCTCGTCAAGCTGACGGGTGACGGCGCGCTTGCCGAGTTCGACAGCGCCATCAATGCCGTGAGCGCCGTCATCGAATTCCAGCAGGCCATGGCCGAGGCGAACGCGGACCAGGCGGAGACGAGCCGGATCGTCTTTCGCGCCGGCATCCACCTCGGCGACATCATTGTCGAGGACGACGATGTCTATGGCGACGACGTGAACATCGCCGTGCGCCTGCAGGGTGAGGCGACACCGGGTGGCATCCTGGTGTCGCGCGCCGTGCGCGAGGCCGTGAACGGCCGCGTCAAGGCTGAGCTGCATGCCATGGGCGAGCTGTCGCTCAAGAACATCGTGCGGCCGATCCGTGCCTTCCGTGTCGAATGGCAGGAGGCGGACTGGCACACCGTCGCCGTCAGCGGGGCTCCGCCGATCGCCGCGCCCGGCCGGTTCTCCGCGCTTGCCGACGGGCCCTCGCTCGCCGTGCTGGCCTTCCGCAACCTGAGCGGGGACGCCGGGCGAGAATATTTTGCTGACGGCATATCGGAAGACATCATCACCACGCTATCCCGCATTCCGAATTTCGTGGTGATCGCGCGCAGTTCCTCCTTTTCCTACAAGGGACGCTCTGTCGATGTCCGGCAGATCGGAAGGGAGCTCGGCGTGCGCTACGTGGTGGACGGCAGCGTCCAGCACGCCGCAGGAAAGAGCCTGCGTATCAGCTGCGTGCTGATCGAAGCCGGCAGCGGCAGGCACCTGTGGGCCGAACGCTACGATGGTGCCATGGATGAGCTGTTCGAGCTGCAGGACCGGATCACCGCGAGCATCGCAGCCACGCTCTATCCCAAGGTGATAGGCACGGAGATCGCTCGCGCTCAGGCCAAGTCGACCGCTAGCCTGTCTGCTTACGACCTCTATCTGCGAGGGGTGGCGGCATACAACGTTCAACGCACGGAGAGTTCCCTCGATCAGGCCCTAACGTTGCTCCATCAGGCGATTGCCATCGACCCGCAGTTTTCGTCGGCCTGGGCCTGGATTGCCCGCATCCATTGGGGGCGCATTCAGAATGGCTGGGGTCGGTTTCGTGAGGTCCAAGCGTTGGGACACGAAGCGGCCAGGCGCGCGGTTGAGACTTGCCAAAACGACCCAGTCGCCCTCGGACTGGGCGGCTTCGGTATCGCTTATCTCGGCGGAAAGCCTGAGGAGGGGGTGGCCCATATCGAACGGGCCTTGGCGCTCAACCCAAACTTTCTGCTGGCCTGGCGCTTTGGAGGCGCAACCTATTCGATGCTAGGCGACCACGGCAAGGCCATCGAATACTTTGAGCGGGCGATGCGCCTCAGTCCGTTGGACGACGATGCCTGGCAATCATATCACGGCATTTCGCTTACCTGCTTCTTCCGAGGGCATTACGTCCAGGCGGTAGAATGGTCCGAGCGGGCATTGCACTACAAGCCACGCTCGGTTCCGGCTCTGTTGGTGAAGGCTGCGGCACTGGCCCTGCGCGGCTGTCACGAGGACAAGCTGCCTGACCTGGTCCGCCAACTGCTGTCCATTGTCCCCGGCGTGACGATTAAGAGCATCAGGAGGGCGATGTCAGCGTACCGGGCGGCTGACCAGGAGCTCTATGTAGAAGCACTCCGCACAGCAGGTATCCCGGAATGAGAAAAATGGGACACCAGCGACGAATGGGCTTGGGAGTGGGTGTTTGCGGTGCCATCGCGCTGAGCGTTTCCGACCACTCCTCACTTAAGAGCTCTCCCTTCATAACAGTTTTGGGTCAGAAACCGACGAGCCAGCAAAGCACCCAATAGATCCGAGTTGGGTCAAACTCTGACGAAGTGTTCCGCATGGCCAATGTCTGCAATCAGCCCAATAGCAGAAGTAGATGACAGTGCTTTATTGGGTTTTGACCCCCGAATCTTCTGTCATGCTGACCCCATTCGGGCGGCGCAGCCGCCCCTCGGGACAAACTCAGCGAAGGATCTCATGGCGATTGCCATCGGTTTGCGGGCGCAATGAGGTCGTTCGCTTCGCGCAGGACGACAAGCGAGGCGTCCGCCATCGACCGCCTGATGCTCTTCTTCGCCATCGTCTATCTCGTCGAGGGCATCGGACAGGCGCGCGTCGGCATCATCCTCCAGCCGCTGACCAATTACCTGAAGACGCACGGCTGGACCCCGCTCGAGGTCACCGCCTATTTCGGCGTCCTGAACTTCCCCTGGGTCATCAAGCCGGTGTTCGGCCTGATCTCCGACTTCGTACCGCTGTTCGGCTACCGCCGTACCAGCTATCTGCTGCTGGCCAGCGCCGGCGGGGCCGTCGGCTACGCCGGCGTCGCGTTGTTGAACGGACCGGCCGAGTTCGCGCTGTTCCTGCTGCTCACCTCCTACGCCATGGCGACCGCGAGCACGCTGTGCGGCGCGCTGCTGGCCGAGAACGGCCGGACCTTCCAGCGCAGCAGCCTGTTCGTCGGGCAGCAGTGGTTGTGGTTCTACGTCGCGATCATGCTGAGCGCCTCGATCGGCGGCGAGCTCGTCCAGCGCCTGTCCGCCTCGGCCGCGTTGAAGGCCGCCGCCGCCATCGCCGCGTTGGCGCCGCTCGCGATCGTGATCGCCACGCCGCTGCTGCTCACCGAAGCGAAGAGCGGTGTCAGTCGCGAGGCGTTCCGCAACACATGGTACGGCATTGCCGCGGCGCTCCGGTCGCGCCGCCTCTGGCTGGTCGCGGCGTTCCTGTTCCTCTACGCCTTCGCGCCCGGCTTCGGCACGCCGCTCTACTATTACATGACCGACTCGCTGCGCTTCTCGCAGGCGTATATCGGCGTGCTGGGCTCGATCGCGTCGGCCGGATGGATCGCCGGCGCGCTGCTGCATCGCTGGCTGATGCGCCGCATCGATGCCGAGACCCTGCTCTATCTCAGCATCCTGCTGGGCACGCTGTCGGCCGCGTCGTTCCTGCTGCTGACCGGCGAAGTGAGCGCGGCAATCGTCAACTTCGCCAACGGCCTCGCCCAGATGATCGCCACCATCGCCTCGCTCACCCTGGCCGCACAGTGCGTGCCGCGGCGCGCCGAGGGCTTCGCCTTCGCCGGCCTGATGTCGGTGTCGAACCTGGCCGACATCAGCTCGATCAACGCCGGCGCTTTCCTCTACGAGCGCGTCTTCAACGGCCACCTCGCCCCGCTCATCATCGTCGCCGCCACCACGACGGCGATCGCCGCGGTGCTGGTTCCGTGGCTCGGGCTGCGCTCGAAACCGATGGACGCTCCGGCGTAACCTCTTCTCATATTCCTCTCCCTCGATAGGGTAGGGCTATCGCTACTTCCGTCGTCCCGAGCGTAGCGAAGCGAAGCCGAGGGACCTATTTTTGCTGCGCCTCCGGCAAAAAGAGATCCCTCCACTTCGCCTCGCTACGCTCGGCTCCGGTCGGGATGACGGGATTTTGCTTCATATGCGATAGCCCTGCCCTATCGGGGGAGAGGAGCATGAGCTATGGGTCGTCCCCTGCATAGGGAGACCACCATGAAGGCAGCCGTCGTCACGGAGAACGGCGTCCAGTACAGGGACGCCCCCAAGCCCTCGGCCAAGGCCAACGAGATCCTGATCAAGGTGAAGGCGGCGTCGCTCAACCGGGCCGACCTCGCGGTCGCCTCCGGCCATCGCCACGGCACCGTCGGCGGACCGGGCACCATCGTCGGCCTGGAATGCGCCGGCGAGGTCGAGGCGGTCGGCGCCGACGTCAAGGACTTCAAGCCGGGCGATCGCGTGATGAGCTCGGCCGCCGGCGGCTTCGCCGAATACGCCGTCGCCGACGCGGGCCGCGCCCACAAGATCCCGGCCAACAACATGAGCTACGAGCAGGCCGCCTGCATGGCCGTCGCCATCCAGACCATGCACAACGCGCTGGTCGGCGCCGGCCGCCTCAAGAAGGGCGAGTCGGTGCTGATCCAGGGTGCTTCGTCGGGCGTCGGTCTGCTCGGCATGCAGATCGCCAGGCACATGGGCGCCTCGATCGTCATGGGCACCTCGACCAACGAAGGCCGCCGCAGCAGGCTCAAGGATTTCGGCTGCGACCTGGCGCTGGACACCAACGACCCCAGGTGGCCGGACAAGGTCAAGGAAGCGACCGGCGGCAAGGGCGTCGACCTGATCGTCGACCAGGTCTCGACCGTCATGAACCAGAACATGGAGGCCGCGGCGATCCTGGGCCGCATCGTCAATGTCGGACGCCTCGGCGGCATGAAGGGCGAATTCAACTACGACCTGCATGCGCTGAAGCGCATCGACTATATCGGCGTCACCTTCCGCACCCGCAGCCCCGAGGAGGTGCGCGCCATCGTCAAGGCGGCCCGCGCCGACCTGTGGCCGGCGATCGAATCGGGCAAGCTGCACCTGCCGATCGACAGGACCTTCCCGCTGTCGCAGGCCGCCGAGGCGCTTGCCCACATGAAGGCCAATGCCCACTTTGGGAAGATCGTGCTGGTCGTCTGACGCCCTCCCCCGTCTGCGGGGGAGGTGTCGCGTCAGCATTTCACGCTTCGCGTGAAATGCTCTATCCGCGACGGAGGGGGTCACGCTCCATCCGTCGCCTGATGACCCCCTCCGTCGGCGTATGACGCCGACACCTTCCCCGCAGACGGGGGAGGGCTGCTGTTGAAAGGGCGTTCACATGGCAAAGGGCATCAACCACCTCGCGACCGCCGACGGGCTGTTCTTCGGCAAGGGTGCGCTCGACCTGCGCAAGACCGGCAAGGTGGTCGACGAGGCCCTGAAGGGCTGCGACGACGGCGAGCTGTTCCTCGAATACGTGCAGAGCGAGAGCCTGGCGTTCGACGACGGCAAGCTGAAGAGCGCCGCCTACGACACCACCCAGGGCTTCGGGCTGCGTGCGGTATCGGGCGAGGTGACCGGCTTCAGCCACGCCTCGGCGCTCGACGAGAAGGCGCTGAAGCGGGCAGCCGACACGGTAAAGACGGTGCGCGGCGGCAAAGGTGGCGTGTCCGACGAATCGCCGCGCGGCACCAACCGGCTGCTCTATGCCGACGACAACCCGATCGACGGCGAGGCCTTCGAGAAGAAGGTGAAGCTGCTGCAGGAGATCGACGCCTACGTTCGCGGCAAGGAGCCGAAGGCGCGGCAGGTGTCGATCTCGCTGTCCGGCTCCTGGCAGGTGGTGGAGATCATCCGTGCCGGCGGCTGGCGCGCCGCCGACGTGCGGCCGCTGGTGCGGCTCAATGTCAGCGTGGTCTGCGCCGACGGCTCGCGCATGGAAGCAGGCTCGACCGGCAGCGGCCGGCGCGCCGCCTACGGCGACATCTTCCACGCCGACTACTGGAAGAAGGAGGCCGACGAGGCGATCCGCCAGGCTTTGGTGAACCTCGAGTCGGTTGCGGCGCCGGCCGGGGAGATGCCGGTGGTGCTGGGCTCGGGGTGGTCGGGCGTGCTGTGGCACGAGGCGGTCGGCCATGGCCTCGAGGGCGACTTCCATCGCAAGAAGACCTCGATGTTCACCCGCCTGATGGGCCAGCCGATCGCCTCGCCCGGCGTGACGGTGGTCGACGACGGCACGATTGCCGACCGTCGCGGCTCGCTCACCATCGACGACGAGGGCACGCCGACCCAGCGCAACGTGCTGATCGAGGACGGCAAGCTGGTCGGCCTGATGCAGGACCGCATGAACGCCCGCCTGATGGGCGTGAAGCCGACCGGCAACGGCCGCCGCCAGAGCCACGCCCATGCGCCGATGCCGCGCATGACCAACACCTTCATGCTGGGCGGGACCGCGGACCCGAAGGAGATCATCGCCTCGGTCAGGAAGGGCTTGTACTGCGCCAACTTCGGCGGCGGCCAGGTCGACATCGTCTCGGGCAAGTTCGTGTTCAGCGTGACCGAGGGCTACCTGATCGAGGACGGCAGGATCACCAGGCCGGTCAAGGGCGCGACGCTCATCGGGGCCGGATCGGAGGCCCTGACGAAGGTCGGCATGATCGGCAACGACATGGCGCTCGATCCGGGCATCGGCACCTGCGGCAAGGACGGCCAGGGCGTGCCGGTCGGCGTCGGCCAGCCGACGCTGCGGATCGATGCCCTGACGGTGGGCGGCACCGCGACCTGATCAAACCCTCTCCATTCTGATGCTTGGGGGTGGACACATCTGATCGGAAGACCCTCTCCGCGCGCGTCATACGCGTGGGGAGAGGGAGGGGACCCGCGCTTGCGCGGGGAGGGAGAGGCGTCAGGATTCTTTTCTTTCGTTACTCCACGACGTTTTCGTAACGCCGACCACCTCACCCTCCCATTGCTTCGCAATGGGCCCCGCCCTCTCCCCCACTGCGTGGCGGAGAGGGAGCATAAGCAAG
>JAFEFF010000026.1 GCA_018240745.1 Pseudomonadota bacterium | reverse complement strand
GCGGCGCTGACGCCGGTGGATATCGCCATGGGCTTCCAGGTGAAGGCGCACAATGCGCTGGTCGGACTCGAAGGTCGCGCCGACCTGTTGCGCAAGCTGGGTGGTGTCGGGCTCGACCGGCCTGGCGCGTTGTTCGACGTCATTGTGAAGGACGGCGGCACGGTGAAGGCTGCGTCGATCCTCGCCGCGGTGCTCGACAAGCTGTCGCCGATCTGGCCATCGCCGATGGGCGATGTCTGGCAGCACCCGGCGGTCGGCTGGGTGCCGTTCCACAAGCTCTCGCAGTGGCTTTCGTACTCGTTGGTCGAGCCGATCGAAAACGCCGGCCTTCCGGTCGTCGAGCTCGATGCGCTGACCGGCCTGCCGGAGTATCGCAACGGCGGCCTGCTGGTCGATGCCGGGGCGCTGAGGCCCAAGCAATCGAAGCTGCTGACGGATACTTTCAAGCCAGGCGACGAGGCGATCGTCGAATGGCGCGCGCTGACGGTGGCCTTGCTCGACAAGGTGGCCGATCACGTGCGTATCCATCTCGGCCTCGACGCCCGGCGCCTGCCGCTGGTGAAGGTGCTGGAGGCCGGCACCTGGTTCGCCGGCCGCACTCTCGCCGCCGAGCGCCGGGCGGGCGGGGGCCCGCCGATCGCCGTCGACAGCGACGGCACCGTGTTCTGAATTCCCGGAGAGAAAACCATGTCCTTGCCGCCGTCGATCCACGTCGTCAGCCATCCGCTGGTGCAGCACAAGCTCACCAAGATGCGCGACAGGGAGACCTCGAGCGCCAACTTCCGCCGGCTGCTGCGCGAGATCGGCCTGCTGCTGGGCTACGACGCGACGCGCGACCTGCCGCTGGTGAAGACGCACATCGAGACGCCGGTTGCGGCCACCGAAGCGCCGTTGCTCGACGGCAAGAAGCTGGTGATCGTGCCGATCCTGCGCGCCGGTCTCGGCCTGGCCGAGGGCGTGCACGACCTGGTTCCGCTCGCCCGCGTCGGCCATGTCGGCCTCTATCGCGACCCGCGCACGCTGCAGGCGGTCGAGTACTACTTCAAGATGCCGGGCGACATCAGCGACCGCGACGTGATCGTGTGCGATCCGATGCTCGCCACCGCCCACTCGGCGATCGCCTGCGTCGACCGCCTGAAGGAGACCGGCGCGCGGCGCATCAAGGTGATCTGCATCCTCGCCGCCGAGCCCGGCGCGCGCGCCTTCGCCGAGGTACATCCCGACGTGCCGGTATTCACAGCCGCCGTCGATGCCAAGCTCAACGACCACGGCTATATTGTCCCCGGCCTTGGTGATGCGGGGGATCGCCTCTTCGGCACCAAGTAGCCTCGCTCCAGGGCAAACGGGGGAGAGACGACCATGAGCCCAGACCTGAAGTATCTGCTGTTCTCGGTGGTGCTGACCGCCGTGCAGGTGGTGATCGCGGCCGCGGCGGCCAACCAGGTGGTTGGCCTGACCACGCTGGCCGGCAACCGCGACGGCTTGCCGGAGTACAGCGGATTCGCCGGCCGGGCCAAGCGCGCGCACCTCAACATGGTCGAGAACATGGTGCTGTTCACGGCGCTGGTGCTGATCGCCGCGGTTGCCGGCAAGGCCAATGCCACGACGGCAATGGGCGCCATGATCTTCTTCTGGGCGCGGCTGGTGTACGCGGTGGTCTACCTGATCGGCATCCCGTGGCTGCGCACGGCCGTGTGGGCCGTGTCGGTGATCGGCATGGTCATGATCGCGGTGCAACTCTTCTAATGGTCGTGCTCGAGGCGTAGCCGCTCGCGCACCGTCCTCACGTCCGACGCCGCGACCTCGGGGGTTGCGTTGCCCCAGCTGTTGCCGACGTAGGTGAGGACAGCCGCGACCTCGGCGTCGCTGAGCTTCCAGCCATAGGCCGGCATCGCTGCGGTCGTCGGCCGTGCATCGGTGGGGGCCGTGCGCGCGCCTTCGAGCACGAGGCGGATGGCCGTCGTATGGTCGCGCGACTGCAGCAGGGCGCTGCCGCCCAGCGGCGAGAAGAGCTTGGGCACGCCCTTGCCATCATATTGGTGACAGGCCGAGCAACTGTCCCGGTAGATCGCCCGTCCGGCGGCGAGCGTGGGAGAGCCCTGCAGCGGCGAGACATCCTGCGGATGTCCGGGCATGTCCTCGAGATAGGCTGCGATGGCGTGCAGGTCGGAGCGATCGAGCTTCGAGGTCGAATCGGTGATGACCTCGGCCATCAGTCCCGTCGCGCCGCTGTGGGAATTGCGGCCCGTCTTGAGGTAGTCGACGATGTCCTCGGTGCTCCAGGAGCCGATGCCGGCGCGCCGGTCGCCGGTGATGTTGGGCGCGAACCAGCCCTGCAGCATCCCACCCTCGAGCGCTTCACTGGCCTTCGCGCCGCCGGCGAAGTTCGTGGCGGTATGGCAGGCGCCGCAATGGCCGAGTCCTTCGACCAGGTAGGCGCCGCGGTTCCATTCCGGGCTCTTCTGCGCGTTGGCCCGGTACGTGCCCTCGTCGAAGTAGAGCCAGTTCCAGCCCCTCAGGAGGTAGCGCCAGTCGAGGGGCCAGGTCAGCCTGGGCTCCTTGCGGGCGTTCTTCACCGGCTCGAGCGTGTCTAGATAGGCGCGGATCGCCGACACATCCTCGTGCGTCGCCTTGGTGAAATAGGGATAGGGAAAGGCTGGATAGAGATGCCGCCCCGAGGGACCGACACCCGTGTGCATCGCGCGGTAGAATTGGTCGTCGCTCCAGCCGCCGATGCCGGTGTCCCGGTCGGGCGTGATGTTGGGGGAGTAGATGATTCCGAACGGCGTCTCGATCGGGCGTCCGCCGGCGAACGGCTTGCCTTTGTCGGCGGTATGGCAGGCGACGCAGTCGCCCGCCGTGGCGAGATAGCGGCCGCGCGCAATGCGTGAAGCGGAGGTGTCGGCGGCATGGGCGCGCAAGAAGGGCGTCAGGGCGAGGAAGACGGTGAGGAGCGAGCAGAGGGTCTTCATGTCCCGCCCTCCTAGAGTTGCACCAGCGGGCCGGGATTCTTCAGATACTGCTTCTTGATGGCATCGAGCGCGAAGTAGGTGAGCGCGCCGATCGTTCCGGTGGGATTGTAGCCGGCGTTCTGCGGAAAGACGGTCGAGCCCGTCACGAACAGGTTCGGCACGTCCCAGCTCTGCAGGTACTTGTTGACGAAGCTGGTCTTGGGATCGCTGCCCATGGCCGCGCCGCCGGTGTTGTGCGTCGTCTGGTACGGGACGACCGAATAGTGGCCGGTTCGCTTCTTGGCGTGGATCTCGCGCGGCTTCATCGCCCTGGCGATGTCGACGGCGCGGTCGGTGAGATAGTCCGACATCCGATGCTCGTTGTCGTGGAAGTCGAACGTCATGCGCAGCAGAGGCCGGCCTCGCGCGTCGCGATAGGTCGGATCGAGATCGAGAAAGTTGCCGCGGTTGGCCATGACCGCGCCGTGGGTGGAGATGGTGGCGGTCGTCAGGTAGTTCTCTGCCATCGCCTTCTTGAACTTCGACCCCCACTTCGGCGTGTCCTTCGGCACCGGGTGGTATTCGATCGGCCGCCCGTTGGTGTTCCAGCAGGCGAGGTAGCCGCCGGCGATGAAGCCGAGGCCGGTGTGGTCGAAGTTGTCGCCGTTGTAGTCATCGATGCCGACGCCCAGCGCGCCCGCCCCGACGAACGGATTGAGGATCCTGTCGCCGAGGAAGACATCGACCGACGAGACCACCTGGTAGGCGTAGTTGCGGCCGACGATGCCCTCGCCGGTGCGCGGGTCGTAGGGAAGTCCGATGCCCGACAGCAGGAGCAGGTGCACGTTGTGCAGGATGTAGGCGCACAGGAACACCATCTCCGCCGGCTGCTCGAACTCGTTGCCCTGCGTGTCGACGTAGGTCACGCCGGTGGCGCGCTTGCCGCTGCTGTCCATGTTGATCCGGACCACCTCGCTCTCGGTGCGGAGCTCGAAATTGTCGCGCCGCATCAGCACCGGCAGGATGGTGGTCTGCGGGCTGGACTTGGAATTGTTGCCGCAGCCGAACTTCTCGCAGAAGCCGCAGTAGGTGCACGGCGCCAGCATCACGCCGAGCGGGTTGGTGTAGGCGCGCGACATGTTCGCTGCCGGGCAGGGGAAAGGCGTATGGCCGGTGTCGCGCGCCGCCTGGCCGAACAAGGTCGGCCCGTAGGCCATCTCGAGCGGCGGATTGGGGAAGTCACGCGCCCGCGGGCCTTCGAACGGGTTGCCGCCGTCCTGCCTCGCGCCCCGCAAATTGCCCGCCTTGCCGGAGATGCCGCAGAGATACTCGAACTTGTCGTAGAACGGCTCGAGCTCGTCGTAGGTGACGCCCCAATCCTGCACGGTCATGTCCTGCGACAGGGCGCCGTAGCGCTGTTCGTTGTGGCTGCGCAGGACGAAGTCGGACGGCAGGAAGCGCCAGGTCTGGCCGTTCCAGTGGACGCCGGCGCCGCCGACGCCGGACGCCGGCAGGAACGAGCCGAGGTGGCGCAACGGCAGCGCGGTCTGGCTGGAGTCGTTGCGGAAGGTCAGGGTCTGGTGCGCCGGTTCCTGGAAGAGATGGCCGCGCCACATGTAGCGCAGCTCGTCCTGGGCGAAGGTGACGGCGAAATCGGTCGAGGTATCGCGCCAGCCGCCGCGTTCGAGCGCCACGGTCCGCAGTCCGGCGGCCGTGAGTTCCTCGCCGATCATCGCGCCGGTCCATCCGAATCCCACCAGCACGACGTCGACCGCGGGCAGCTTCTTCGCCATGGGGGTTCCTCCTCAGCTTTGGTTGGGCATCCAGCCGGGCCGGCCGCGCAGCCCGACCGGCTCGATCGGCAGCTTCTTGCCGTGCTGGCCAACGTAGGGGCGGTAGTCGTAGTGCGCGCCGGGGAAGCCGATCAGCTTCCAGCCGATCATGTCGCGATTGCCGCCATAGATCGGGTCGCTGAAGAATCCCTCGAGCGTGTTCTGCAGCAGAACCGAGAAGAACGAATCAGCCTTGGCGCCCTCGATCTCCACGGCGTGCGGACCGATACCCTCGATCTTGAACTTTCCCTTTTCGAGATCGGTCAGCACGGAATCCTGCTGGTCCGGCGAAAGCGTACTGAAGGTCTTGCCACCGAACGCCTGCCGGCAATGGTCGTCGATCGCCTTGATCGCCGTACGGTATAGTGCAGCCGGCGTCAGGCGGCTTTGGTAGCCCTGGCTCCTGGTGCCGTCGTGCCAGGGCCCGCCCATGTACCAGGTTTCGGCGTGGCCATAGGGACCGGCGAGCTGGCGGTCGAGGAATGTCGTGACGCCCGCTTCTTTCGCTCCCGGGCCGAGATCGTCCGCAGGGATCAGACGCGCGACTGCCGCGTCGATGAAGGCCGCCTCGTCGGGTGTGAAGAATTTCAGGGAGCCCTCGGCAGTCGGCGCGTCGCCTGCACCCGGCGTCCAGGGAACGCCGCCGGCGATGGTTCGCGCCTGCGAGCGCGTCACGGCGTTGACGGCGAGCAGGGAGACGCCAGCGAGGAGAACCGCACGCCGCTGCAGGGTGTCGGGCATGCCGCAATACTCCTGTTCGATTGCGATGGTTGCAGTTGCAACGAGCCGGTGCATGGCGAGGTTGCAGACTGTGCAGATGTGCATCGTCGGCAACGTCCGGGTGGACGTCCCGTTGGGATTTCCAGGGCGGCGAAAATGAAGACAGGAGGCGAGAAATGAAAAACGGTCGACTGATGATCGCGATTGCGACGCTGATCGTCGCGATCCCTGCGGCCGCGAGCGCGCAATCGCCGGCGCCGCCGCAGCGCAAATACTGCACCGCGCTCAGCAAGGAGTATGACCGCTACATCGCCAGCGACCACGGCTCCAATCATCTGGTCGGTCCGGGCTATGGCGAGGCCGCCTGCAAACAGCACCAGGCCTATAAGTCGATTCCGGTACTCGAGCGTACGCTCGAGGCCTCGAAGCTGCGCCCGCCGGCCGGTCCCGCTGCCGTCGCTCAGGCGGCGAAGACCGGTCGCTCCTAGAGCGGCCGCTCCTAGTGCGTGGCGTTGTGCGTTGCGCCCATCGCCTCGACGAGGAGCTCGACGTCGATCTTGCCGGCCTTCTCGAACACCAGGGTGAGCGGGATCTTCTCGCCCTGCTTCAGCGGCGCCTTCAGGCCCATCATCATCAGGTGCAGGCCGCCGGGCGCGAGCGTCACGGTTTCGCCGGGCTTGATTTCGAGCGGGCCGTCGAGCTCGCGCATGCGCATGACGTTGCCCTCCATCTTCATCTCGTGGACCTGCACGGCGCCGGCGACCGGGCTGCTGGCGGAGATCAGGCGGTCGGGCTCCGTGCCGGTGTTCTTCACCGACAGGTAGCCGCCGCCGGTCGGCGCGGTCGGCGGCGTCGCGCGCGCCCAGGGATGGCCGATCTCGAGCGCGCCGAGCTTGTAGCTGTGGGCCGAGGCCGCGCCGATGCCGGCGAGCAGCAGGACGAAGGCGAGGAACAGATGACGGGTCATGACGGGCTCCTACAGCTTGATCTTGAGGCCGGCAATGAAGGTGCGGCCCGGAAAGGGGTGGAACAGGAAATACTTGGAATCGGTCAGGTTATCGACGCCGAGCTCGGCCGAGGCGGCCTTGCCCATCTGGTAGCGGACGTGCGCGTCGAGCACGAAGAACGGATCGAACGAACCCTGCACCCCCTGAACATGGTCGCTGTTGTCCAGGGTCGAATACATCTTGCCCTGGTAGCGTGCCGATGCGGCAAATGAGAGGTTCTCGTTCGGCCGGTAGACGGCCTGCACCGTGTCGCGCCACTGCGGCACATAGGGCGCCCACATGCCCTGGGAGGTCGTGCCCGTCGCGCTCTGGAAGCCCGGGTTCGAGATGATCTTCGAATCGACGTAGGTCAGGCTGTTGGAGAGCGACAGGCCGGGGACGGCGAAGTCCTTCAGCTCGCCGACCAGCTCGACGCCGCGATTGCGGATCAGCCCGACATTCTGCCAGGTGTTGGTGAAGACGTTGTTGATGAGCTGCGTCTGCTGGATCAGCGCGTTGGCGGTGTCCTCCTCGAACAGCGACACCCGCACGCGCGAGCTCTTGTCCTGCCGCTCGACGGTGAACTCGAACGACAGAGCCGACTCCGGCAGCAGGTTGGGATTGGGAATGGCGAAGGTCGGACCGGTCGAGACGACCTGGTACAGCTCCGCCACCGTCGGGTAGCGGTAGGCCTGGCCGAACGAGGCCTTGGCGCTCCACGCGTCGTCGATCTGCCACCACAGCGACGCCTTGGGCGAGAAGTTGGTCGAGGTGAGCTCGGGCTGCGCGGAGGCGAGGCTGCCGGCGACGTTGAAGCCGTCATGGGCGCGCCACGTCTCGCCGCGGCCGCCGACGGTGAGCGTCCAGCCCGGCGCGAAACTCCAGGCCTCCTGCATCCATACTGCCCAGGTCTCCGTCTTGCCGCGGCCGTAGGTCGAGACGGTGTTGTTGCCGTTGTCCGGCGAGGTGAGCCAGCTCGGCGCATTCCAGGTCGGGTTCTCGAGCCTGTATTGGTCGTGGTGGAAGCCGGCGCTCAGCTCGTGCGGTCCCTCGAGGCCGGCCGGCCGCCACACCGCCTTGACGTCCTGGGTCATCCAGCCGGTGCCGTCCATGCGGGCGATCAGGCCGCTGGTCGTGTAGTTGGTGCCGGTCGTCACGCCGGCCGGGCTGCGCTGCAGGCTCTGCAGGTAGTCGTAGCGCGTGGCGATCAGCTCCCAGTCCCACTTGCCGCCGGTGTCGGTCCTGAGCGACAGCGCATGCATCAAATGCTGCTCACCGAGATTGTAGGTGTTGTTGGCGAAGCCCGAGACGCCGCCGAAGGTCGGCGTGCCGTTGCCCGTCGTCAGATAGCTCTGCACCGTCGAGAAGGTGGTGTTGTCCCAGTAGCCGACCGTGTAGCTCGCCTTCAGCCAGTCGTTGAGATCGACCGCGAGCTTGAGCTTGTAGTTGTCCATGATGCTGTGCAGCAGGCCGCCGGCGCCGACCACGTTGGCGACCGTGCCGGTCTTGGTGAGAGCCGGGATGGTGCCCTGCGTGCCGCCGGGGAAGGTGCCGTTGGTGACGAAGGCGAGCGGCTGGCTGAAGCTTTCCTCGCGGTTGACGGCGAGGAAGAAGGACAGCCGGCCGACCTTGTCGCCGATCGTGCCGGCGCTGTTGGAGGTGAGGTAGGAGCCGTAGGTGTCGTAGTAGCCGAAGGTCTGCAGCGCCTCGGTCTGCTTCAGCGTCGCCTCGAGCTTGTCGGGCATGCGCGTGGTGATCAGCAGCACGCCGCCGACCGAGTTCCCGGGCCAGGCGGCCGAGAAGGGGCCGTAAAGGAAGTCGGCACCCTTGATCTCCTCCGGCGACACCAGGCCCCAGCGCGGTGCACCATTGGTGTTGTTGTTGGAGATCAGCGCCGAAATGGGAATGTCGTCGACATAGACGAGGCTGCGGGCGCTGGAGTTGACGCCCCAGGTGCGGGTCGCGAGCGTCGGCTGCGTGTCGCCGTAGTTGCGCTTCCGCAGCAGCAGGCTCGGCATGTATTTGGTCACGTCGCCCGAATCGATGATGTTGGTGGTGTCCTCGATCTTGCGTTGGTCGGTGCTCTCGATGGTCTGCGGCGGTGCATAGCGGTCGATCTGCGGCGACACCGGCGCGACCTGCGGCCCGGCCGCGGGCGCGGTGACGGTGACCGGGGGCAACTGCTGATCGCCCGGCGTTTGCGCGCGCACCAGCGTCGGGCCTGCGGACAGGCCCGCGATTGCGGCCATGGCTGCCGCACGGGAAATCGACATGAGCTACTCCTTCGTCGGACGCACGAGCGGTGGTCAGACGAAGGACGGAGGGCCTCTTGGTCGGTGCGGCCCGTCGCGAATGCCGACGGGCGTGAGCTGGTCGAACGAGGCAAGCGGCCGTACCGGGCTGGCGGGCCGCTCGACGGCGATGACAACCATCGCCGGCGCGGTGAAGCCCACGGCATGCGCGAGGCCGAGGCAGCATTCGTGCTTGTCCGGCGCGAGCGGGAATTCCTGGCGGGTGTCCGGCGCGGCGTTGCAGAAGACACTCCACAGGGTCGCCGGCGCGCCGTCGCGCATCAGGGCGGCATGAGCGAGCGGCTGGAGGAAATTGAGCGTGATCGCAAACAACGCCACGGCGAAGGCCGTGGCGCGCCAGCCGAGAGAGTGGCGACGATCGCTCATGCGGCCAATCTAGACCGCCGTCCAGCCACCGTCGACCACCAGCTCCGCGCCGGTGACGTAGGACGATTCGTCCGAGGCGAGAAACAGGATGGCGTAGGCCACCTCATCGACCTCGCCGGCGCGGCCGAGCGGCACACCCTTGAGCGTCTTGGCGCGCGTCGCCGGGTCGGCGGTGCGGCCGGAGGTGCGCATCGGCGGCATCAGGCCGGGATGCACCGAGTTCACGCGGATGTTGTCGCGCCCGTGTTGCGCCGCACCCGCCTTGGTGATCATGCGCACGGCGCCCTTGGAGGCATTGTAGCCGACATGGATATAGGCCTGGCCGACGATGCCGGAGACCGAGCTGAGATTGATCACCGAACCCCCCTTCCTCCCCTGGGCCGCACGCTTCTTCATCAACGCGATGCCGTGCTTCATGCCGAGGAAGACGCCGGTGGCGTTGATGTTCATCAGCCGGTTCCACGCCGCAGTGTCGTAGAGATCCTGCTCGGCCGAGCCGGAGATTCCGGCATTGTTCACCAGCACGTCGAGACCGCCGGCGCTCTTCTCGATCTCCGCCATCGCGGCCTGCCAGCCGGCTTCGTCGGTGACGTCGAGATGGAGGTAACGCGCCTTGCCGCCCGCCTTGTTGATGCTGTCGACGACTTCGGCGCCCTCCTTGTCGAGGAGATCGGCGACGAAGACCATGGCGGCACCCTCGCGGCCGAACAGCCGCGCGGTTGCCGCTCCCATGCCGCTCGCCGCACCGCTGATCAGCGCGACTTTGTCCTTCATGCGCATTGGCGTTCCTCCAGTGTGGGTTCAGGCCAGCTTCAGACCGACGATGCCGCCGACGATCAGCGCAATCGAGACGACGCGCATGGCCGATGCAGAATCGCCGAACAGCAGGATCCCCGTGACGAACGCGCCGACTGCGCCGATGCCGGTCCATACCGCGTAGGCGGTGCCCATCGGAATGGCACGCTGCGCCAGCATCAGCAGGGCGCCGCTCAGGGTCATGCAGAGGACCGCGAACAGCAGCCAACCGACCTGCAGGCCGCCGGCCGTCCAGCCCTTTTTCAGGCCGAGCGGCCAGCCGACCTCGAACAGCCCTGCGACGACAAGATACAGCCAAGCCATGCGCCCTCTCCCCCCAACCGGGTGCACACTCGTTGACTGCAGCGTGCCGTCCTGATTTCATCAAGGATTGCACGCATCTTGCAAGATAGCGAGAGCGGCTGAGGGATGGCCAAGAAGGGATGTGTCATGAACGAACGTGAATTGCGCGGCCTGATCGCCAACGTGAAGGCTGGCCGCCTGTCGAGGCGCGGCTTCGTGCGCCGTATGGTGGCCGTGGGCCTGACGGCGCCGATGGCGACCCAGTTGCTCGCCATCGGCGGCGTGGCGATGGCGCAGTCCAAGTCGACCTACAAGCCGACCAAGCGCGGCGGCGGCGGCCTGCTGAAGGTGCTTTGGTGGCAGGGCCCGACCCTGCTCAATCCGCACTTCGCGGTCGGCACCAAGGACCAGGACGGCTCGCGCCTGTTCTACGAGCCGCTCGCCAACTGGGACGCCGACGGCAACATGAAGCCGGTGCT
>JAFEFF010000025.1 GCA_018240745.1 Pseudomonadota bacterium | reverse complement strand
GGCATCCGAGGGGGGCCTTGGTCGAGACGACGGGAGGGGCATATGCGATAGTCCTGCCGTCGGCCGCAGCAGCCCGGACGCTTCGAACGCGTGACTCCTTAGTTGACCCGGCGGTCCTTGTCTTTCCAGTAGGGATCACGGAGGTTGCGCTTCAGGATCTTGCCGGCACCCGATTTGGGGAGCGGCTCACTGCGGATTGCCACCGATCGGGGCACCTTGTACCCGCCGATATGCTTGCGGCATACGGCCACGATGTCATCGGCCGTGACGGAGGTGTCCGGCTTGATGACAACCTCGGCATGGACCATCTCTCCGAAGTTCTTGTCGGGAATTCCGAATACGGCGACCTCGAGGACGGCCGGGTGCTGAAAGACGGCATTCTCGACTTCGGACGTGTAGATGTTCTCGCCGCCCGAAATGATCATGTCCTTGGCCCGGTCGACGACGAACAGGTAGCCGTCTTCGTCCGCCCAGGCGACGTCGCCGCTCCTGTACCAGAGATCGTCGGCAAGGGCGGCGGCCGTTTCCTCCGGCCGCTTCCAGTAGCCCAGCATGATGTTCGGGCCGCGCACGTACACCTCGCCGACCTCGCGAGGCCTGCAGACCGCACCATCGTGACGACGGATCTCGACCTCGACCCCGACGACCGGCTGGCCGCAACTGGCAAGGCGGCTCCTGGCCGGCTCGATCCCTCGGGCGCCGTCGCGATTGTCGGTGCGCTGCGTGGAACACACCAGCGGCGATGCCTCGGTCATCCCATAGAGCTGCACGAAGTCGCAGGGCAGCATGCTGCAGGCCTTGAGCAGCGGCTCGACCGGCATCGGCGACGCTCCATACATGAGCAACCGCCATGAAGAGAGGTCCCGGGCGGGCGTGGCCGGGTGATTGAGCAGCATGTTGATCATCGTCGGCACGATCAGGGCGACGGTGACCCGCTCGGCTTCGACGGTCCTGCCGAACAACTCCGGCTCGTAGCCGCGGATGCAGACATGCGCGCCGCCCATGAAGGTCAGCGCGAACGTCGTCGCAGCGTCGGCGGCGTGGAACATCGGTGCCGCATGGATGAACCGGTCGGTCGGCAGCAGCGGATTGGCGATGAGCATGTGCTTTGCATTGGCCAGCAGGTTGCCGTGGCTCTGCATCACCCCCTTGGGCAGGCCCGTCGTGCCGCCGGTGTAGGAGATGGCCGCAAGCGTGTCGGCGGTGATCGCGCGAAGTTCGGCGTGGCCATCATCGAGAGGCTTTGCCGCGCACAGATCGTCCCACGCCACCCACCCTTCCGGCGTCGACTCCGTCCCGAAGTAGACCAGGTATTCGAGCGAGGGGCATCGTTGCTTCAACTGGCGGGCCACCTCCAGGTACGCGCCATCGGCGACCAGGGCGCGGGCCCCACTGTCGTTGACGATGAATTCCAGCTCGGGGACGGCGAGCCGATAGTTGAGATCGTTGAGCACCATCCCCGCCGCGGGAATACCCACCCAGCACTCCAGGTGCCTGAAGCTGTTCTGGCCGATCGAGGCAACCACATCGCCGCTGCGCAGACCGAGGCTCCGCAGGCCCGCCGTGAGGCCGCGCACCCTGCGCCCCCATTGCGCGTAGGTGAGGCGTGTCTCCCCATCGACAATCGCTTCACTGTTCGGACGCAACGCCACGGCACGCGTCATTGGCCACGACAGGATTCCCTGGTTTGTCATCGTTCCCCAATCAACCGATGTCGAACACCGACGGACTCACTCTAGGCTGCGGCAGTCAACGCAGACAAGACGGCTGAAAGCGGCGAACAGAATCGACGCCGCCGTTGCTTCGCCGGCACCATCGTCACCGGCGGTTTGCTCCGCTGCGAAGGACACATGACAGATCAGCGAGGTCATCCGGCAACGCGGTTGGCGCCAGGTAGCGTCCCTCGGCGAAGTCGCTCCAGACCTCGATCCGCCGGACCTCGCCCGTCGTCTGCTGCACCGGCAGGAATTCATTCATCAGATAGTTCGCGAGATCGCTGCCGTAGTAGACGATGTCCGTCTGCCTGATCGAAAAGACCGGATTGCCGTTGCGGCAGGGCTCGGCGGCCAGGAAGCGATGGCCGTAGAGGGGCAGCAACCTGGGCCAGGTGACGAAGTCGGCCTTCGCGACTTCCGCAGCCTCGGCCGGCGCCGCCGGACGATCGCCCCAGCGATCGAGCCAGAGACCGTGTTCGATGTCGAAGGCGATTCCGTGCCAGACCCGCGCCATCGAGGCGTCGTAGCCCTCCTTGCTGAAGGCCGACCATGGGAAGAAGACGCGACCCGCGTCCTGCAGATTGGCGAACAGGAACCTGAAATCCTCGGGCAAGCGAAAGCCGAGCTGTTCCTCGATCGAGGCAAACTCCCGGGGCGACAGGCCGGGAGCGCCGTAGATCACCGGCAGCCGGTTTCCCACCCGCTGGCGGGCGTTCAGCACCTCGAAGAGTTCTGGTCCCAGCTTGGCCATCTGGCGGGTCTTTTCCGGAACGCTCGTTTACGCCACTCTGCCATTATGACTCCCGAACAGAACGATCTCATCACCCGAGTCGGGCCCGGCACCAGATGCGGAGCGCTGATGCGGCACTACTGGCATCCGGTGGCGCTGACCGACGAGCTGGGAGACGAGCGGCCGGCCAAGGCGGTGCGCGTGCTGGGCGAGGACTTCGTGCTGTTCCGCGACGAGCGCGGCCGCCATGGCCTGCTCGACCGCGCCTGCCCGCATCGCGGCGCCGATCTCGCCTATGGCCGGCTGGAGGATGGCGGCCTGCGCTGCCTGTTCCATGGCTGGCTGTTCGATGTCGAGGGCAGGTGCTTGCAGACGCCGGCCGAGCCCGAGGGCAGCGTGCTGTGCCAGCGCGTGCGCCAGCGGTCGTATCCGGTGGTGGTGAAGAACGGCATCATCTTCGCCTGGCTCGGCCAATCGGATCAGGGTGGCGGGGCACCGGCCTTCCCCGACTTCGACTGCTTCCTCGCGCCCGGCACGCATGCCTTCGCCTTCAAGGGCCTGATCGACTGCAACTGGCTGCAGGCGCTCGAGGTCGGCATCGATCCGGCGCACGCCTCCTATCTCCATCGCTTCTACGAGGACGAAGATCCGTCGGGTGCCGCCTACGGCAAGCAGTTCCGCGCCAACTCCGCCGATTCGAACATCCCGATGTCGCGCATGATGCGCGAGTACGACCGCCCGACCATCGATATCGAGGGCACGGACTTCGGCCTCCGCCTGTTCACCCTGCGCAAGATCAGCGAGAAGCACACGCACGTGCGGGTGACCAACCTCGTCTTCCCCTACGCCTTCGTCATCCCGATGAGCCCGGAAATGACGATCACCCAGTGGCACGTGCCGATCGACGACACCTCGTGCTACTGGTACGCGATCTTCACCTCGTTCACCGATCCGGTGGACCACAAGGCGATGCGCGACCAGCGGCTCAAGCTCTACGAGCTGCCCGACTACCGCCCGCGCATCGGTCGTCACAACAACTACGGCTACGACGTCGCCGAGCAGAAGACCAGGACCTTCACGGGCATGGGCTTCGACATCAACGTCCACGACCAGTGGGCGATCGAGAGCCAGGGCCGCATCCAGGACCGCACGCGCGAGCATCTCGGCACCAGCGACAAGGCGATCATCGCCTATCGCCGCATGCTGCTGTCGGCGATCGCCAGGGTCGCGGAGGGCGGCAAGCCGCCGATGTGGCTCGACGCCGAGCGCGCCACCAAGGTCTGCGGGCCGGCGACCGTCGACGGCATGGGCCCGACGGTCGGCTGGCAGGACTACTGGAAGGAGTTCGACACCCGGCGGCGGCGCGAATCGAGCTGGGCCGCCAATACGCGCTCGCCGCTGGTCGCGTGATCGATGCATCTCGCTGAAAAGGCCGGCCTGTGGGACGACGACCGCAAGACCGCGTCGCGCGAAGTCGAGCGCCGCATCCAGGCGGGCGAGCTCACCGTCGTGCGCTTCTCCTTCGCCGACCAGCACGGGCTGCTGCGCGGCAAGACGCTGGCCGCGGGCGAAGCCGCCGGCGCGATGAGGAACGGCATCGGCTTCACGACCACCATGCTGCTCAAGGACACGTCGCACCGCACGGTGTTCCCGGTGTGGGGGGCGGGCGGCGCATTCGGATCGCACGAGTGGGAGGGTGCGGCGGACTGCATGATGCTGCCCGACCCGTCGACCTTCCGCGTGCTGCCGTGGGCGCCGCATACCGGCTGGATGCTGTGCGACATCGTTTTCAGCGACGGCCGGCCGATGCCCCTCAGCACGCGGCAGGTCTATCGCCGGTCGCTGACGACGCTGAAGGAGGCGGGCTACGAATTCGTGGCCGGCCTCGAGGTCGAGTTCCATCTGTTCAAGGCAGAGAAGGCGCATCTCGGCCTGGGTGACGCGGCGCAGCCCGGCCAGCCCGGGCCGACGCCCGATGTGTCGCTGCTCAACCAGGGCTACCAGTACCTGACGGAGTCACGGTACGACGAGCTCGACCCGATCCTCGAGATCCTGCGCACCAATATCGCCGGGCTTGCCCTGCCGCTGCGCTCGCTGGAGATCGAGTTCGGGCCGAGCCAGGTCGAGTTCACCTTCCGCGCCGAGACCGGCCTGCATCCGGCCGACGCCATGGTGCTGTTCCGCAGCGCCATCAAGCAGGTCGCGCAGCGCAACGGCTACCATGCCACCTTCATGTGCCGGCCGCGGCTGCCCAACATCATGTCGAGCGGCTGGCACCTGCATCAGTCGCTCAAGGACAAGAGCGGTGGCAACGCCTTCGCCGATCCGAAGGAGCCGCTGTCGGCCGTCGGCATGCAGTGGATGGCCGGCCTGCTGGAGCATGCGCGCGCCGCAGCCTCCTTCTCGACGCCGACGCTCAACGGCTACAAGCGCTATCGTCCCTTCTCGCTCGCGCCCGACCGCGCGATCTGGGGCCGCGACAATCGCGGCGTGATGGTGCGGGTGCTGGGGGCGCCCGGCGATCCGGCGAGCCACCTCGAGAACCGCGTCGGCGAACCGGCCGCCAATCCCTACCTCTATATGGCGAGCCAGGTGGTGAGCGGCCTCGACGGGCTGAAGCGCCAGGCCGACCCCGGCCCGTCCGCCGATGCACCCTACGAGGCCAAGGCGCCATTGTTGCCCAAGGCGCTCGGCGAGGCGCTGGCGGCGCTCGGCGAGGACAGGGCCTTCCGCGTCGCGTTCGGCGACTTCTTCGTCGACTACTACCTCAAGCTGAAGCAGGCCGAGATCGATCGGTTCCACGCCGAGGTGAGCGAATGGGAGCAGCGCGAGTACTTCTCGACCTTCTGACGGAGGAGGCATGGCCGCGATAGCCGTCGTCACGACCGTGGGCGACAAGAAGGAGGCGCGCCGCATGGCGCACGCGCTGGTCGGGGGCGGGCTCGCCGCCTGCGCCCAGATCGAGAAGATCGACAGCGTCTATACCTGGAAGGGCAAGATCGAGCACGGCAAGGAGTACCGCGTGCTCTTCAAGACGGTCGAGGCCCGCTACGACGCCGTCGAGCGCGCCATCCGGGAACTGCACAGCTACGAGCTGCCCGCCATCCACGCCGTCCACTTCGCCCGCATCTTCGCGCCGTACGACGCCTGGATCGAGGAGAACGCGTCGTAGCCGAGGCGTCATGTCTTCGGGAAGACCATGAACATGCTAACCTGGGTCGACGCTCCATCACGCTGAAGGACAGGACATGGAACTCTGGCAGTACGACGCGACCGATCTTGCGCGCCTGATCCGAACCGGCCGCGCGTCGGCCAAGGAGGCGGTCGATTCGGTACTGGCCCGCCTGCATGAGGTCAATCCGGCGATCAACGCCGTGGTCGCGGTCTACGAGGCGGAGGCCCGTGCCGCCGCCGAGACCGCCGACGCGGCCCGCGCCCGCGGCCATGCGCTGCCGCCGCTGCACGGCGTGCCGGTCACCATCAAGATCAACACCGACGTGGCGGGCACACCGACCGACAACGGCGTCGTGCCGCTCAAGGATTTCATTGCCAGGGAAGACAATCCGGTCGTCGCCAACCTGCGGCATGCCGGCGGGATCATCGTCGGCCGCACCAACGCGCCGGCCTTCTCGATGCGCATCTTCAGCGACAACGCCCTCCATGGCCGCACGCTCAATCCGCTCGATCCCACCGTGACGCCGGGCGGCTCGAGCGGCGGCGCGGGGGCGGCGACCGCAGTCGGCATCGGCGCGATCGCGCACGGCAACGATATCGGCGGCTCGATCCGCTTCCCTGCCCATTGCAACGGCGTGGTCGGCCTGCGCACCGGCTTCGGCCGCATCCCCTCCTACAATGCGACGACCGCGAACGCCGGCCGTGCAGTCGGCGGCGTGCTGATGGCGGTGCAGGGTCCGCATACCCGCAGCGTCCGCGATGCGCGGCTGGCACTCGAGGCGATGGCGCGCGGCGACGTGCGCGACTGGCGCTGGAGCGACGTGCCGATGCGCGGCGCGCCACCGGCGCGGCCGATCAGGGTCGCGCTGGTGCCGGAGTTCCCGGGCGCCACGACCCATCCGGCACAGGCCGCGGCGGTGCGCCAGGCCGGCAAGCATCTGCAGGCGGCGGGCTATGTCGTCGAGGAGGTCCTGCCGCCCGACCTCGAGCGCGGGGTCGAGCTGTGGCATGAGATCATCGCCACCGAATCGCACGCCATGCTGTGGCCCAACATGCAGAAGATGGGCGATCCCGACGGCATCGCCGCCATGCGATCGTGGCTCGAGCTGGCAAAGCCGGTCGATCTCGCCACCTACATGAAGGCGCTGACCGAGCGCGAGGGCGTGCTGTTCCGCTGGATGACCTTCCTGCAGCAGTGGCCGCTGCTGATCATGCCGGTGCTGTCCGACCTGCCGCCCAAACAGGTGACCGACACCACGGTCGAGGGCCAGCGCGCGATCTTCGATTCGATGCGGCCGTCGCTGATGTGCCCCTTGCTCGGCCTGCCGGGCCTTGCCGTGCCGGTCGGCCGCCACGGCAGGCTGCGCACCGGCGTGCAGATCATGGCGATGCGCAATCGCGAGGACCTCTGCCTCGACGCCGGCGAGGTGATCGAGGCTTGCGAGGGCGTGGTCACGCCGGTCGATCCGGTATCATAGCGGCCAACCAACCGTGGGCCGCCAGCTCGACGCCGGCGTTGACACTACCGGATGTGCGCCGCACGACTACTTGATCACCTGGCGGAAGATGCAGTCCTTCACGTCGGGGCCAGACACCGCCGCCTTCGACGACCACCGCCACACCGGCGTCCAGTAGGCGTCGGTCAGTTGTTGCGCCGCCTGGGCGTCGTCGACGATGTAGCCGTACTCCTGCAGGTTCACCGGGTACATGTTGTCCGAGCCGATATAGAAGACGTGCCCATCGACCATCCAGAACTTGGCGTGGGTCGCGAACGGCGCGCCGCCCGGCCAGCGATCGTCCGGGCCGAAGCGGAACGGCGCCAGGTGCACGTGGTCGCACAGCATCGCATTCACCGGATCGGGCCCACGCCGGATCTCGTAGCGCGACAGCGGATCATGCAGCTCGATGCGACGCTGCACTTCCTGCTTCAGATGCCTGGCAAGCGTCATCAGCGTGACGTCGTTGGAATAGGTGCTGCCGCTCTTGCCCTTGGCGCCGAGGTTCGACAGCACGATGTAGATGTCGCCGCGCCCCTGGCGCAGGAAATCGATCAGCCGGTCGATCGTGCTGTCGGGAAACAGCGTGTCGGCGCGTCCGAGGTCGAAGCCGAGGTCCTGCTGGACCATGCGGATGTCGTGCCGCGCCGAAGCGAGCGTGAGGTCGCGTGCGAGCTCGCTCTGGTTGGCGAAGTCCTTGGTGATGCCGGCGCCCAGCCGCCCGACGCCGAGGATCGGCAGGCCGCCCCTGCCCGGCCGGACCGGCAACGCCGCCGGCGGAGGGCAGCTGCCGGTGGTGCTTGCAAGCGCGATCGAGTCCTTCTGGTTCAGGTTTGCACAGACGTATTCCCACAGCCGGTCGATGAAGCGCACCGCGCCGGCGGCGGCCGGCCCCTTCACCCGCATCGACAGGTCGCTGACGGGCTCGTCCATCAGGTAGTCCTTCGCCCACAGGTTATGGCCGCCGACCAGCGCCGCGGCGCCGTCGATGGCGATGATCTTCGAATGGTTCCAGGAGTAGCTGTCGCAATCGTCGAACGCCACGCAGGAACGAAAGGCCGCGACGCTGACGGTCAGGCGGCCGAGGTCGAAGCCGTCGGTCAGCGCCTTGTAGAAGGCCGGCACGTCGACATTGTCCGGCGGGTACTGGCCGATGATGAAGCGCACCTGAATTGGACGGTGCCGCTGCGCCAGTTCCTGCAAGGCCTGCCGGATCGCCGCGAGAAAGGCGCCGTCGGGAGCGGGCTGCAGCAGGGAGATGTCGACCCGCCGCCGCGCCGAGGCGATCAGGTCGTGCACCAACTGCACCAGGGCCTGCGAATGGCCCGGCGGCAGCGCGCTCGCCTTGAGTCCCCAGATGTCGGGCGTCTGCACGATCCAGTCGCGCGGCAGCGTGTTGCCCCGGGTGAGGTCGTAGGTGATGCCCGCATAGGCGCCGTCGGGATCGCTCTTGGCGAGCTCGGTCCGGAGCTGGTCCAGCAGCGGCACCGGCGATGACATGTCCGGCACCTTGATGTCGCGATCGCGGATCACCGTCGGCACCGCCGTCGAATCCGAAAGCGCGCCGGCATAGCGCCCGGCGAGATGGCGGGAGACGGCGCTGTTCGGCAGGTTGCCGCCGCATGAAGCGAGCACGGCGGCCAGCGCCGCAAGGATCATGGGGCGAAGAGACATGGACAGGTGGGTCATCCCCTCCCAAACTGCAGCGCGAGGGGAAACGCACAAGGGCCTTCGAGGTTTCATCGGAATGAGCAAAGGGTCGCACGAAATCGGCTGGATCGGGCTCGGCCGTATGGGCGAGGCCGCCGGCATGAAGGCGCAATGATGAGCAACACACTGCTGCAGACCACCGTCGTCGGCTCCTACCCGCAGCCCGACTGGCTGGTGAACCGCGAGATGCTCTCCAAGATGGTGCCGCGCACGCGGGTGAAGGAGCTGTGGCGCGTGCCCGAACCGTACCTGCAGCAGGCGCAGGACGACGCCACCCTGCTCGCCATCCGCGACATGGAGCGGGCCGGCATCGACATCATCACCGACGGCGAGATGCGCCGCGAGAGCTATTCCAACCATTTCGCGACGGCGCTCGACGGAGTCGACAACGACGCGCCGGCCGAGATCGTGAACGCCCGCGGCCAGAAGACCCTGGTCCCGCGGGTGGTCGGCAAGGTCAGGCGCACGCGCCCCGTCGAGGTGCGCGACATGCAGTTCCTGCGCGCCAACACCGACAGGCCGGCCAAGATCACCTTGCCCGGCCCCTTCACCATGGGCCAGCAGGTGAAGGACGACTTCTACGGCGACCCCATCGCGATGTGCATGGACTACGCCGCGGCGGTGAACGAGGAGGCGCGCGAGCTGGTCAAGGCCGGCGCCGACGTGATCCAGCTCGACGAGCCGTGGTTGCGCAATAATCCCGACGAGGCCAGGCGCTACGCCGTGAAGGTGATCAACCGGGCGCTCGAGGGCATCACCGTGCCGACCGTCGTGCATCTCTGCTTTGGCTATGCCGCCGTCGTCCCCGGCCTCAGCAAACCGACCGGCTACTCCTTCCTGCCGCAGCTCGCCGACACGATCGCGCAGCAGATCTCGATCGAATCGGCGCAGCCCAGGATCGATCTCGGCGTGTTGAAGGATCTCGCCCCCAAGAAGGTGATGCTGGGCGTGCTCGACCTCAACGACCCCGGCATCGAGACGCCGCAGAAGGTCGCCGAGCGTATCCGCGCCGGGCTGAAGTACCTGCCGCCCGACAAGCTCCTGCCCGCCCCCGATTGCGGCATGAAGTATCTGCCGCGCGCCACCGCCTTCGGCAAGCTCAAGGCAATGGCCGAGGGCACGGCGATCGTGCGACGTGAACTCTCGTAGTTCTGCTGGGGGCGCGCCACTCCAGTGGCGCGATCTTCTGCTCTATCGACAAAGACGCGCCACTGGAGTGGCGCGCCCCCAGCGAAAGAACTATCGCGCGATGGTCGTGCCGGCCTGATCCGAGGTGACGGTCACCGGATGGCCGTTGCGCATCGCGGTGCCGACCCATTTGCCGTCCGGCGTCTTCCGCAGGTCATGGACGTCCTTGTAGCCCTGCGCCTGCAGCCGCGACGTGACGCCGGCGGCACCGGCTGCAGCCGCCTGATTGCGCGTCGGCTGTGCGAAGGCCGCCGTCGACAGGGCGACGACCGCGATTGCCAGGATGATCCGGGTCATGATGCGAGCCTTCCTTTCAGGACGGTGCCGGACCGCGCGCCGGTCGCCTCGCCGTTCTCGAAGGCGACCGCGCCGTTGACGAGAGTCGCGCGGATGCCCTCGGCCTTCTGCACCAACCGGCGCGCGCCGCCGGGCAGGTCGTTCTCGACCGTCGGCAATTGCGGGCGGATGCGGTCCTCCTCGAACAGCACGATGTCGGCCTGATAGCCTTCGCGCAGCAGGCCGCGGCCGTTCATCTCCCAGGCGACCGCGTTGTCGTGCGTCAGCTTCCTGATCGCCTGCTCGAGCGTGAAGGCCTGCCGCTTGCGCACCCAGTAGCTCAGGAAATGCGTCTGCAGCGACGAACCCATCTCCTGGCAGACATGCGCGCCGGAATCCGAGAACGTCGCCAGCGTGCGCTGGTGGCGCAGGATGCCCAGCACGTCGTCCGGCGATTCGTTCACCAGCGGTTGCACATAGACCTGGTTGTCGTTGGCGAGCGACAGGTCGATCATCACCTCGACCGGATGCTGGCCGCGCGCCCTGGAGAGCTGCTCGACCGACGGATCGTCCCAGTCGACGCCCTTCAGCGCGAACAGGTTGGCGTAGTCGGGCTTGCGCGGATCGGTGGTCGCGGCACCGCCGCCCTGGAAAACCTTGTCGCGCGGCTTCATCGCCGCCTCGGCCGCGACCAGCGCGCGCCGCACCTCGGGATCGCGCAGCCGCCGCTTCTGCTCGTCGATCGGCAGGGCGCGGATCGGCTTCCACGCCGGCAGCACGTCGAATGGCAGGTATGACTTGAGCGAGAAGATCGCATTGATCGAGCGCGTCGTGCCCTGGCCGAACATGCGCCCGCCCGCCGCGACCGTATCGTCGATGTACCGGGTCTGGTAGGCCCACGAGGTCGGATCGTCGCCCTGCCTGGTCGCCAGCACCCCGAACATGATCGGCCGCTTCGTAGCCAGCGCCACCTGGCGCAGCCGCCCGAGGAAGGCGCGATGGCGTTCGCCGCTGGCGATATCCGGCCCGACCTGGAAGATGCCGGCATCGAGCTCGGCCATCGCACTGAGGATGCGGTCGATCTCTTCCCACTCGGCGATGCGGCTGGCGACCGGCGTGTCGTCGGGCGTGACATGGGTCGAGGCCCGCGAGCTCGAGAAGCCGAGCGCGCCCACCTTCAGCGCCTCCTGCACCATCCGCGCCATGCGGGTCATGTCGTCATCGGTCGCCCTCTCGCTGAGCGCCCGCTTGCCCATGACGTACATGCGCAGCGCCGAATGGCCGATATACATGCCGTAGTTGATCGCCTTGGGCAGGCGCTCGACGGTCGCGAGATATTCTGGGAAGGTCTCCCAGCTCCAATCGATGCCGGCCGCCATCGCCTCGGTCGGGATGTCCTCCACCGCCGACAGGCACCGCGCGTACCATTCGCGGTCCGCCGGCTTGCAGGGCGCCAGCGCGAAGCCGCAATTGCTCATCACCACCGAGGTCACGCCGTGCCAGCATGAGCAGCTACCGAGCGGATCCCACGCCACCTGCGCGTCCATATGGGTGTGGCCGTCGATGAAGCCGGGCGAGACGATCAGCCCATCGGCATCGATCGTACGGGCCGCAGCGGTCGTCACCTTGCCGATCTCGGCAATGCGCCCGTCCTTGATGCCGATATCCGCCGAAACGCGCGGATTGCCGGAACCATCGACGACCGTGCCGCCCCTGATCACCGTGTCCAATGCCATGTTTCCCTCCCGTCAGAGGCTCGAAACCCTGAAGCAACTCGATGGATCGGCGGACGATAGCGCCGGCTGGTCCTGATCGACCACCGTGAAGCTCAGCGCCGCAAGCTCGCGCTCGCCCTGCAGCACCTCGAGCGTCCAGACGCCGGGCACGAATTCCCAGTCGAGATCGAAGCTGTAGCCGGAATAGGAAACCGCCCCCTCCGGCAAGACCGAGTGGCGCTGGTGGCGCTTCAGCGGACCCAGCGCCGCCGGCGGATGCACGGCCTCCGGGAATGTCACAGCGAGCGTGAGGTCGACCGGCGCGCCGACATCCGGCCCGTCGACGCGATAGCGGAAGCCGAAATGCACGCGCGGCCGCATCGGCACGATGGTGGTCGTGGCGACGTGGCAGAGATTGGCCAGCAGGTCGGTGACCACGCCGGATGACTCGCGCTGCTGGCCCACCACTTCGGCCGTGTACAAGCCATGCTCGACGATGGTGACGGTCACCTCGCGCGCCGCCGCCGGCCGGGCCAGCACGAGCAGCGAGACGAGGAGCGCCAGCCAGCGCGTCATGTTCAGAGCCGGTCCTTGTGCTCGACGATCTTCCAGAAGGTGTTCTTGGCGCAGATCTTGCCGCCGCGGAACGTGTAGATGTCGCAGCCCTCGTAGTTCAGGTCCTCGCCCGTGGCGCCCTTGCCCTTCACGGTCCACACCGAGACCGCCCGGTTGCCGGCGAAGATGTACTCCTTGTGGTCCCAGCGCATGTCAGGAATCACCTTGAAGCGATCCGCCAGCGCCTTGCGGATCGCCTCCTTGCCCGCCAGCGTGCGGCCGACCGGCTCGGGGCCACGCGCCAGCCAGAAGGTCGCGTCATCGGTGAAGAACGAGACGATGCGGTCGACGTCACGGCTGTTGAAGGCGGCCGAGATCGCCTTCATCAGCTCAGGCGTGGCGAGATCGCTGTTGGTCGTGGTCGAAGCGTCCGGCATGCGGTCCTCCTCGGGATCTTGACCGAGAACGATCGCAGGCTTGCGGCAAGCCGGCAACAGGAAGCCCGCCCGGCGTGAAGCGAGACGGGCTTTCCGGAGACAGTGCGGAGACTACTGCGCGGAGACGCGGCCTGTGTGGTCCACGGTCACCTGCACCGGCGTATTGCCGCGCATCGCCGTGCCGTGCCACAGGCCGTCGGAGCCCCGTTGCAGGTTCTGAACGCTCTTGTAGCCGTCCTGTTCGATGCGCTTCTGGGCGGTCCGCGCCGCGCCGGTTAGCGGCTGCTGCGAGGGTACGTTGGCTAGGCTCGGGTTGGCGGACGCGCCTGCACTGCCGCTCGCATTCGTGTTGCTGTTCATCTGGCCATTCATCTGACCGGTGGCCGGCGACTGGACGTTGCCGTTCGTCTGCGACTGCGTGCCGACGCCCATCTGGGCGCCCTGCATGCCGGTATTGCCGTTCGTGATGATGCTGTTGTTCATTCCGCCGGCGGCGCCGGTCGCGGGAGTCGACGCGGTCTGGGCGCTGGCGACGCCCGACGCGGCCACGAGGGCCAGGGTCAGCAGGGTGATCTTCATGGAGCCTCCTCCTGTGCTGGTAGGCTTCCCCTGCAACGCGCGGCGCGGAACGGACGTTCCGTCGCCCGCATTTCTTGCTTTGCCCGCATTTTGCCATGGGCGTAGCGTGCAGCCATAAGCACCCATAAGACGGGAGAAACGCGTGGCGTACGACTACATCATCGTGGGCGGCGGCTCTGCAGGCTCGGTGCTCGCCAATCGCCTGTCGGCGCGCTCCGCCAACAAGGTCCTGGTCTGCGAGGCCGGCCAGGACACTCCGCCCGGCCAGGAACCGCCGGAGATCAAGGACTCCTACTCCGGCACGGCCTATTTCGATCCCCGCTTCCACTGGACCGAGCTCAAGGTCCACACCCAGATCGTCAGCCACAACAATCCACATGAGAGCCGCCCGCCGTTGCGCAAGTACGAGCAGGCGCGCGTGCTGGGCGGCGGCTCGTCGATCAACGGCCAGATGGCCAATCGCGGCGCGCCGACGGACTATGCCGAATGGGTGGCACGCGGCGCCGAGGGCTGGCAGTGGGACAAGGTCCTGCCCTATTTCAAGAAGGTCGAGCGCGACCTCGACTTCAGCAACGAATGGCACGGCAAGGACGGCCGCATCCCGGTGCGGCGCATTCCGGTCGATCATTGGACGAAGCATGCCCAGGCGGTCGGCGAGGCCTGCAAGCTCGCGGGCATGAAGTTCCTGCCCGACCAGAACGGCGAGTTCGTCGACGGCTACTTCCCGGTGACCCATTCCAACGCCGAGGAGGCGCGCGTGTCGGCGGCGATGGGCTACCTCGACAGCGAAACCCGCAAGCGGCCCAACCTCACCATCTCCACCAGGACCCAGGTGAAGTCGCTGCTGTTCGAGGGCACGCAGTGCGTCGGCGTGACGGCGGTGATCGACGGCAAGGAGCAGGAGTTCCGCGCCCGCGAGGTGATCCTGTCGTCGGGCGCGATCCATTCGCCGGCGCATCTGCTGCGCGCCGGCATCGGCCCGGTCGGCCATCTCCGGGAGATGGGCATCCCGGTGGTGTCGGTGCTCGAGGGCGTCGGCCAGCGGCTGATGGACCATCCGTCGATCTCGCTCAGCTCCTTCATCCGCCGCGGCGCGCGCATGAACGAGCACACACGGCGGCACATCCATGTCGGCATCCGCTACTCGTCGGACATGCCGGGCATCCCCAAGGGCGACATGTTCGTGGCGGTGGTCAGCAAGTCGGCCTGGCATGCGGTCGGCGAGCAGATCGCCTCTCTGCTGACTTTCATCAATCGCACCTATTCGGAGACCGGTCAGGTCAAGCTCGCCAGCACCGACTGGCGGTCCGAGCCGGTCGTCGAGTTCAACCTCCTGTCCGACAAGCGCGACCTCGACCGGCTGATGAGCGGCTTCAAGAAGATGGCCGCGCTGCAGCTGAGTGCGCCGCTCAAGGCGGTGACGGACAACCCCTTCCCCGCCTCCTACTCCGACCGCGTGCGCAAGATCGGCGTGGTGAACAACAAGAACAAGTTCATCACATCGGTGGTGGCGAAGTTCCTCGACGGCCCGGCGGCCTTGCGCAAGTACATGATCGACAACTTCGTTATCGAGGGCTTCACCTTCGAGCAGGTCATGACCGACGACGAGGCGCTCGAGGCCTTCATCCGCAAGGCGGCGATCGGCGTCTGGCACGCCTCCTGCACCTGCCGCATGGGACGCCCCGACGATCCGATGTCGGTGGTCGACACCCAGGGCCGCGTCAAGGGCGTACAGGGCCTGCGGGTCGTCGACGCCTCGATCTTCCCCATCGTGCCCTGCGCCAACACCAACTTCCCGACGCTGATGACGGCGGAGAAGATTTCCGATGCGATCCTTCTGTCATCCTGAGCGAAGCGAAGGATCTCATGACATTTCCACGAGCATACCGTTGGCAGGCGCAATGAGGTCCTTCGCTGCGCTCAGGACGACAGGAAGGTTCGCGACAGATGGGAGTGCGTCTCGATGTCCGTAGTCCTGGGTACCGGCGAGCATCGCTATCGGGTGGTCGAGAACTGGGCGAAGCTGCCCGACGGCTGGGAGTTCCGTGACGTCGCCGCGGTCGCGGTCGACAGCAAGGACCGGGTCTATGTCTTCAATCGCGGCCAGCATCCGATGATGGTGTTCGACCGCGACGGCAACTTCCTGCGATCGTGGGGCGAGCGCCTGTTCAAGCGCGCTCACGGTATTTACATCGACACCGACGACACGCTCTACTGCACCGACGACGGCGACCATACCGTCCGCAAGATCACCACCGACGGCAAGGTGCTGCTGACCATCGGCGTCCCCAACCAGCCCGCGCCGTTCCTGAGCGGCAAGCCGTTCAACCGCTGCACCCACACGGCCCTCTCGCCGAAAGGCGAGATCTACGTCTCGGACGGCTACGGCAATAGCTGCGTCCACAAGTATTCGCCCGACGGCAAGCACCTGATGTGCTGGGGCACCACCGGCACCGACCCCGGCGAGTTCAACATCGTGCACAACATCGTCACCGACGAGGACGGCTGGGTGTACGTCGCCGACCGCGAGAACCATCGCGTGCAGGTTTTCGACGGCAACGGCAAGTACGAGATGCAGTGGAACAACATGCACCGCCCTTGCGCGCTGTACTGCTGCGGCGGCAAGAACCCGAACTTCATCATCGGCGAGCTCGGGCCGGGCATGCCGGTCAATACCAACCACAAGAACATCGGCCCGCGCCTCACCATCGTGGACAGAAAGGGCAAGACCATCGCCCGCCTCGGCGGCCAGGACGGACCGGGCCAGGAGCCGGGCAAGTTCCTCTCGCCGCACGGCCTCGCGGTCGACTCCAGAGGCGACATCTATGTCGGCGAGGTGAGCTACACCAACTGGTCGGGCACGCATCCCGGCGTGCCGGTGCCGAAGTATCTGCGCTCGCTGCAGAAGCTCGAGAAGGTCAATTGATGCAGGACCGCGAGCGCCTGCATCTGATCGGCAGCATCCCGCTCGGCTCGAGCGAGGAAGTCTTCCGCACGCTGTCGCGGGAACTCGGGGCCCATCTCAGCCGCATCCCCGACGGCGAGACCGGCGAGCGCTCACGCTGGGTCTACTTCCAGGGCCAGATGCTGCGCGCCCATCCCGACATGGAGATCGATCCGACCGTGCCCCTCTATCCGTTCGTGCAATGGGACGGCAAGGTCGTGCGCGAGATCCCGCAAGTGCGCTTCAACCCCGGCGTCGATCCCGACAAGGTCGCGTTCGAGACCGGCTACGACAAGGCCGCCGCCGCCTCCTACGACGTGTTCAGGCGGCTGCGCGATTCGGGTGCGATCGCCAGGGGCACGCGCTTCCAGGTCTCGCTGCCGACGCCTCACTCGAGCGGCTACCTCTATGTCAGCGGTCCGGCGCGGCAGACCTACTTCCGGGTCTACGAGCGTGCGCTGCTGAAGGCGCTGGCCAACATCGTCGCAATCCCGGCGGCCGACTTGGCGATCCAGTGGGACGTCTGCCAGGAAGTGCTGGCCTTCGAGAACTACTTCAAGGATCGACCGGCCGACTACAAGCAGCAGACATTCGACATGCTGGGCCGCCTCGGCGACGCGGTGCCTGCCGGCGTCGAGCTCGGCTACCACCTGTGCTACGGCTCGCCGGCCGACGAGCACCTGGTGCAGCCCAAGGATGCCGCCATCCTGGTCGAAATGATGGAAGGCATAGCGGCCGCCACGAAGCGGCCGATCGACTTCTTCCATATCCCGGTGCCGAAGGAGTGCACCGACGAGGCGTACTATGCGCCGCTCAGGAAGTGGAAGCGGCCGGCCGGCACCGAGCTCTATCTCGGCTTGCTGCATCACGACGACGACATGGGCGACAGAAAGCGTGTCGCCGTCGCCAGGCAATTCATTCCGGATTTTGGGCTCTCGGCCGAGTGCGGCTGGGGCCGGACCGAGCCGGGCCGGCTGCCCGGCCTGCTCAAAGGGCATCGTGCTGCTGCGGAGGCTTTCTGATGGTTGAACGCGTACTGGTCGTCGGACCCAAGGACACTCTCTCGATGGTCGACGACCTCGCCCCCAAGGGATTCGAGATCGTCAAGGCGCTGCACAACTCGCCGGAGCAGAAGGCCGCCTACGCCGGCGCCGACTACTTCGTGGGCTTCGTGCAGCAATACGTCAACCCGCAGCTCTTCAAGGACGCGCCCAGGCTGAAGCTGATCCAGCTCCTGAGCGCCGGCTATGACCGCGCCGACATCCCGGCCGCGATCAAGGCCAAGGTGCCGATGTGCAACAACGGCGGCGCCAACTCGGTCGCGGTATCCGAGCACGCCATGCTGCTGATGCTGTCGGTGTCGCGGCGTCTCATCACCCAGCACACCAACGTCACCGCCGGCCGCTGGCATGGCAACTCGCCGCCGACCGTCCACGAGGTCCGCAACAAGGTGCTCGGCATCATCGGTCTCGGCACCATCGGCAAGAAGGTGGCGCGCCTCGCCCAGGCGTTCGGCATGATCGTGCACTACTACGACATCGCCCGCCTCAAGGAGGAGCAGGAGGACGCGCTCGGCGTGCGCTTCCGGCTGCTGCCGGAGATCCTGCGCCACTCCGACATCCTGTCGCTGCACGTGCCGCTGAACGATTCGACCCGCGGCATGATCGGCAAGCAGGAGCTCGCCGTGATGAAGAAGTCGGCCATCATCGTGAACACCTCGCGCGGCCCGGTGATCGACGAGAAGGCAATGACCGAGGCATTGTCGAAGAACGAGCTGTTCGGCGCCGGCCTCGACGTGTTCGACGAGGAGCCGACGCCGCCGAACAATCCGCTGCTCAAGCTCGACAACGTGATCCTGACCGCGCACCTGGCCGGCCCGACATGGGAGAGCAACATCACCCGCCTGCGCAACGGCTTCGACAATGTCCAGCGCGTGGCGCGCGGCGAGGCCCCGCTGTGGGTCGTCGAGGAGATGTCGGGCAAGGTCTGATCTGACGCTGGGGCGCCCCCCGCCAGTGGCACGTCTTCTCTTTGGACCGCGCGCGCCTGCCCTGAGCGCAGTCGAAGGGTCCAGCGCGCTCATGATCATGAGCGCGCTGGAAGCGCGCGGTCCAGAGGAGCATGACGCGCCCCTGGAGTTGTTCACCGTCAGCCGCGCCGACCCTGCTCGCGTCGTGATTCTCTTCCCCGGATGCAACAGCGCCCGAATGGTTCCCTTGCGCGAACCAAATCTTTGGGCGGACACATGGGTCCAGGAGGCGTAGACTCCCAAAAGTGGTGGTTCGCGGCTCTTCGTGACTTGCGACCGGACTTATCAGTCGAGCCACGATGCGGCCCGCGGCCCCTTCGAGTGCTGAAGGAGACCCCTCATGGCCATGCAACAACACATTCGCAATCCAATCGAATGGGGATGGGATTCGCTGAAACAGACCGGCCGGGCGATGAATGCAGCCGGGCACACCATCGAGGGCGCCTGGGAAGGCCACGATCGCACGATCCCCGCGGTCCGGCGCATCACCGGAGCGGATCTCCGCGACGTGCTGCGCGCGGGCTTCGAGGATTTCGGCGCCTATCGCACCGATGTGATCTTCCTGTGCCTGCTCTATCCGATCATCGGCCTGGTGCTGGCGCGCATGATCCTGGGCTACGGCATGGTGCCCCTCGTCTTTCCGCTCGCCTCGGGCTTCGCGCTGATCGCACCGTTTTTCGCCGTCGGGCTGTACGAGATGAGCCGCCGGCGCGAGGCCGGCCGGGACAAGGGCTGGGCCGACGCTTTCGGCGTCGCGAGTTCGCCGGCGCTGGGCTCGATCATGGCGCTCGGCCTGTTGCTGCTCGCGCTGTTCGTTCTGTGGATGGGAGCCGCACACATCATCTGGCTGCTGACCCTGGGCCCGGAGCCGCCGACCAATCTGGTAGCCTTCGCGCGCGAGGTCGTCACCACTCCGGCCGGCTGGACGATGGCGATCGTCGGCATCGCCGTGGGCTTCGTGTTCGCTGTCGCGGTGTTGGTGCTGAGCGTCGTGTCGTTCCCGCTGCTGCTCGACCGCGACGTCGGCATGGGCACGGCGATCGCGACGTCGTTGAAGGTCGTGCAAGCCAATCCCGGCCCGATGGCGCTGTGGGGCCTGATCATCGCCGGCCTGCTGGTGCTGGGCTCGATCCCGCTGCTGCTCGGGCTCGCGATCGTGTTCCCGGTGCTGGGCCACGCGACATGGCACCTGTACCGGAAGGTCCTGCCTCGTTGACGCGCTTGGCGAAGCGGCGCCAAACACCCGGTTGACCTCGTCTACTGTCGCGCGCAGCCTCCCCTCGCAAGAGGGGAGAAGCGCGCGATGGCGGTCGTAGACACTGAATCCGGCAAGGTCTCCGGCGTCGAGACGGAGGGCGTGCTCGTCTTCAAGGGCATTCCCTACGGCGCCTCGACCGGCGGCGCCAACCGCTTCATGCCGCCGAAGAAGGCCGCCGCCTGGAGCGGCGTGCGCGAGTGCACCGCCTATGCCGGCCGCTCGCCGCAGGCCGCCTCTGCCGCGCAACGGCCGGAGCTCGCGACCGTATGGGGCGCGATCGACACCCTGGCGGTCGGCGAGGATTGCCTGACGCTGCACGTCTGGACCCCCGGTCTCGATAACGCCAAGCGGCCGGTGATGGTCTGGCTGCACGGCGGCGCCTTCTCCTACGGCTCGGCCAACTCGCCGCGCTACGACAGCACGCGGCTGGCCGGACGCAACGACGTGGTGGTCGTCGCCGTCAACCATCGCCTCAACATCTACGGCCATCTCGACCTGTCGGCCTACGGCGAGCGCTTCGCCGCGTCCGGCAATGTCGGCGTGCTCGACCTGGTGCTGGCGCTGGAATGGGTGCGCACCCACGCCGCGCGCTTCGGCGGCGATCCCGGGAACGTGACGATCTTCGGCCAGTCGGGCGGCGGCGGGAAGGTGAGCGCGCTGCTCGCCATGCCGGTGGCCAAGGGCCTGTTCCACAAGGCCATCGTGCAGAGCGGGTCGAGCGTGCGCTTCGCCGAGCGCGAGCGCACGACGCAGCTCGCCGCGGCCGTGCTGAAGCACTTCGACCTCAGGCCCGATCAGGTCGACCAGCTCCAATCCCTGCCCGTCGCCAAGCTCTCCGAAGCCGTCACGCCGGCGCAGAAGACGTTGTCCAGGCCGCGCTATCCCCTGCTCGACCGCTACAACTTCGGGCCGGTGATCGACGGCAAGATCCTGCCGGCACATCCGTTCGAACCGGCAACCGCGATCTCGGATGACGTGCCGGTGATGGTCGGCGGCACCAAGGACGAATCGGCGATCTTCCTCGCGCCCGACGATGCGATCTGGCATCGCAGCCTCACCGAGGCCGACTTGCACAGGAAGCTCGAGCCGATCGCCGGCGCCGCCACCGATCCGGTGCTGGCCTACTACTCGTGCTGCAAGCCGTCGGCCAACGCGGCCGAGCGCTTCATTACCGCGACCACGGCCTCCAACTTCGGTGTGCGCGGTATCCTGCTGGCCGAGCGCAAGGCGGCGCGGGCCAGGGCGCCGGTCTGGATGTACGAGTTCGCCTGGGAGACGCCGGCCTTCGACGGCAAGCTCAAGGCCTGCCATTCGGTCGAGGTGCCTTTCGTGTTCGACACACTCGGGGTCATCGGCGAGCGGCATCACAAGCCGGGAGATCAGGCGGTGGCCGACAGGGTATCGAAGACCTGGGCCACCTTCGCGCGCACCGGCAAGGCCGACTGGGTGCCGTACACGGCCGACACCCGCACGACCATGGTGTTCGACGACGAGTCCAAGCCAGTCGACGATCCGGACAAGGACGTGCGGCCGCTCTGGACCAAGGTGGCGACGGCCTGATGTCCGGCGACACGCTCCCCACCGCGACCCGCATCTCCGACCCGGGCCTGCGGGCCCTGTACCGTCAGGAAAATCGCTGGCAGGCCTGGCTCGACGTCGAGGCGGCGCTGGCGCGCGCCCAGGCGCAGCTCGGCATCATCCCGGCCGCCGCGGCCGACGCAATCGCCGCCATGTCCAGGCTCGAGCTGTTGGACCGCAAGCGCATCGACGAAGGCTTCGCCCGCACCGGCCATACGCTGGTGCCGCTGGTATGGGAGCTCTCGCGCGTCGTCGGCGAGCCGCACGGCGGCTGGGTCCATTGGGGCGCCACGACCCAGAACATCACCCAGACCGGCGATCTCCTGGTCCTGCGCCAGGCACACGCGATCTTCTTCCGGCAGATCGGCGAGATTCTGTCGGCAATGGCCGATCTCGCCGAGCGCACCGCCGACATGCCGATGGCCGGCCGCACGCACGGCCAGCACGCGGTGCCGGCGACCTTCGGCTACAAGGTCGCGGTCTGGATCGACGAGCTGATGCGCCACGCCGACCGCCTGCGCGAGGCGCGGCCGCGCCTGTTCGTCGCCATGCTGGGCGGCGGCGCCGGTACCTTCGCCTCGCTCGGCGAGCACGGTCCGCCGGTGCAGGAGGCGATCGGCCGGCTGCTGGGTTTCGGCTCGATGCGAGTGCCCTCGCGTGCGCTGGGCGACCATCTCGCCGAGAACATCTGCATCCTCGGCCTGCTCGCCGCGACCTGCGGCAAGATCGGCCGCGAGGTCTACACCCTGATGAAGACCGAGTTCGGCGAGGTCGAGGAGCCGGTGCCGCCGGGCACGGTCGGCAGCTCGACGATGCCGCAGAAGCGCAACCCCAAGCTCTGCCAGGACATCATCGCCGCCGCTGCCGAGGTGCGTACGCAGGTGCCTCTGGCACTCGAGGCGATGACCACCGAGCACGAGGCCGACCGCACCACCAGCCTGATGATGGATGCCGCCGAGGGGCGCGCCTGCATCGCCATGGGGGACGTGCTGGCCCGGCTCGGCGAGGTGATGCGCGGCCTCGAGGTCGATCCTGCGCGCATGCGCGCCAACCTCGATCTCGGCGGCGGCCTGATCATGGCCGAGGCGGTGATGCTCGATCTCGGCCAGGCGATCGGCCGCCAGCATGCGCACGATGTCGTTTACGATGCAGCGCAAGCGGCGTTCGTCGAGGGCAAGTCGTTCGGCGACCTCCTCGCTGCCGACAAGCGCGTGACGGCGCACATGAAGCCCGAAGCCATCCGCAAGCTCCTCGATCCGACCGCCTACACTGGCCTGTGCGCGCAGATGGCGCGCGCATCCGCCTCTCGCGGCCGCGCCGCGGCCCAGGAACTGCAACGGTGAACGCATGAGCACGATCGACGAAACAGAACTCAGGGCCATGCTCGCCCGAGCCGGCCTGCCCCATTCGCCCGAGCAGGTGCGCGCCATCCAGCCGGGCGCCGAGATCGTCCAGCGGATGGTCGCGCGCGTGAACGCACCCCTGCCGCGCGAGGCCGAGCCTGCCGTCACCTTCGACGTCGAGCAGAAGTGATGCCGATCCTGACCATCGCCGAGGCGGCCAAGCAGATCGCCGCCAAGAAGCTCTCGCCGGTCGAGCTTGCCAAGACCCAGCTCGACCGCATCCGCCGCCTCGATCCGCAGCTCCACGCCTTCCTGCTGGTGACGGAAGAGCGAGCGCTCGCCGATGCCAGGGCCGCCGAGGCGCGCCAGATGGCGGGCAGCCGGCGCGGGCCGCTCGACGGCATTCCGATCGCGCACAAGGACATCTACTGCACGGCCGGCATCCGCACGACCGCCCATTCGAAGCTGCTCGAGAACAACGTTCCCGCCGAGGACGCCCATACGGTGAAGAAATGGGCCGACGCGGGCGTCGTCCTGCTGGGCAAGCTCGCGACCCACGAATTCGCCTTCGGCGGCCCGTCGTTCGACCTGCCGTGGCCGCCGGCGCGCAATCCCTGGAACACCGAGCACTTCACCGCCGGCTCGTCGTCGGGGACCGGCGCGGCGGTTGCGGCCGGCCTCATCCTCGGCGGCACCGGCTCGGACACCGGCGGCTCGATCCGCGGGCCGGCGGCCCTGTGCGGCATCGCCGGCATCAAGCCGACCTACGGCCTCTCGAGCCGGCGCGGTATCCTGCCCCTCGCCTTCACCCTCGATCACGCCGGCCCGATGGCCTGGACCGCCGAGGATTGCGCGCTGCTCCTGCAAGGCATGGCCGGCCACGATCCGCTCGACCCGGCGAGCGTGGACCGTCCGGTGCCCAACTTCACCGCCGACCTCGGCAAGGGCGCGAAGGGCCTGCGGATCGGCGTGGCGCGCCATTTCTTCGAGACCGATCACCGCGCGTCGGACGCGACGCGCAAGGGCATCGACGCCGCGCTCGATTTCTTCCGCAAGGAAGGCGCCGAGGTGCGCGACATCACGCTCTCGCCGGCGGCCGACTACCACGCGGTCGGCTACCTGCTGATGATCACCGAGGCTTTCACGCTGCACGCGCCGTGGATGCGCAAGCACTTCCATGACTACGGCGAGCTGTTCCGCGACCGCGTCGCGCTGGCCGCGACGGTGAGCGGCCCGGACATCGTGCAGGCGACGCGCCGCCGCCGCGTGCTGTGCCAGGAGATGGCCTCGGCGATGGCCGAGCTCGACATCATCGTCAGCGCCTCCCAGCCGGGCGAGGCGCCGAAGATCGCCGACCTGCCGAAATGGGCCAGCATGGAGAAGCCGTCCTTCACCATGCCGTTCAACGTCACCGGGTTCCCGGCGATCAGCATCTGCACCGGCTTCGGCGAAGGCGGGCTGCCGGTATCGATCCAGCTCGCCGGCAAGCCGTTCAGCGAGCCGACGCTGTTCCGCGCGGCCCACGCCTACGAGACGGCGATGCCGTGGCGCCAGAAGCGTCCGGCGATGGCCCGCTGACGGCCCCGGAGTCCACAAGAGTCCACTCGGGTGTGGACCGCCTCGATGCCGATGGCACAAGGGTTTCAGGCCAGGAGTCCACGAATCCACCGACTCCACCCTTCGAAAAAAACACGTCATTTGACCGATGAGGAAGGACATGCGCGCGAGTCTGCCTGATCGCGCTTCAAACACCTATTATGGGCAATGGCCGCGCGCATTCCTTGAGGAATCGGGGGCGAAAGTC
>JAFEFF010000024.1 GCA_018240745.1 Pseudomonadota bacterium | reverse complement strand
GCACCTACTCGATCGCCGGTGGCCTGCGCGACATCATCGGCAGCCTGCCCGGCGTCGCGCAGGTGGAGGAGATTTGAGCCAGCGTTTCCTCCCTAGCGAAGCTGGGGAGGTGCCCCGCAGGGGCGGAGGGGGCATGGGCCAAAGCGATATCGCGGCTTATGACCCCTCCGCCCTCGTCAGACGAGGGCACCTCCCCGCGCTTCGCGCAGGGAGGAAAGGACGGCTGGCGTGAGCCGGCAGACCAGCCTGTTCGAACGGCCGGGCGCGCCCATGCGCCAGAAGCCCGCGTCGGGCCCCGCCCCTGGTGAGGTGCGGCCGTCGTGGGACTCTCCGCTCCTGCAGGCGCCGATGCTGCCGACCGACATCCGGCTGGGCACCTCGTCGTGGTTTTTCCCCGGCTGGCGCGGGCTCGTCTACGAGGGCGTCCATCCGCAGACCGCTCTCAGCAAGAAGGGTCTGGCCGCCTATGCCCAGATCCCGCTGCTGCGCACGGTCAGCCTCGACCGCACCTTCTACGCGCCGATCACCACCGTCGAATACGTACGTTACGCCAACCAGGTGCCCGATCACTTCTCGTTCGTGGTGAAGGCGCCGGCGCTGGTCTGCGACGCGGTGATGCGCGACGAGGAGGGGCGCGGCAAGGTGCCCAATCCCCACTTCCTGGATCCGGCGATCGCCGCACGCGAATTCGTCGTGCCCTGCCTCGAGGGGCTCGGCGCCAAGGCAGGGCCGCTGGTCTTCCAAGTCTCGCCGCTGCCGCGCAGCCTGATCGAGGAGGCGCACACGCTGATCGAGCGCCTTTCGGTCTTCTTCTCGGTGCTGCCGAGGGAGCTTGGCAAGTTGAAGCCGCTCTACGCCCTGGAGCTGCGCAACGCCGAGCTGCTGACTCCGCGCCTGATGCGGATGCTGCGCGAGCAGGGGGTGCGCTATTGTATCGGGCTGCATGACCGCATGCCCGAGGCGGAACGGCAGGAGACGGCTCTGGCGGCGCTGGACGGCGAAACGCCGGGCGACCTGGTGGTGCGCTGGAACCTGCACCGGGGCTTCCTCTACCAGGCCGCCAAGCAGCGCTACGAGCCGTTCGACAGGCTGGTCGACGAGGACCCCGAGACCCGCCTGACTCTGGCCCGGATGGCCGCCAGGGCCTTCAAGGCCGGCCGCAAGGTGTGGATCACCGCCAACAACAAGGCCGAGGGCTCGGCGCCCCTGTCCCTGGTCAAGCTGGCCGAGCAGATCGCAAACAATTTGCAGCCATAGGCTCCGATTTGCCATTCCCTGGCAGGGGGAGGATGACAGGTGACAGGAATCGCCCGAAAAGCTCATGAAATCGATATCGAAAGGCTGTCATCGGCATGACAGGGCCGCTGACAGTGTCATCCTGAGCGGCCTGTTGATGGTTGCTTTTCGTCCCCCGACCCCCTAGACAGGCGCCACTTCGCACGCGGGTTTGCGGTCGACGGGGAGACATCCCGCCGCTCGCTCCGGTGTCTCCCACCCGGGAGACGACGCCCGCGGAGGCTCAACCGGAAAAGGAGACAGCGGCATGGCTATGCCGACTTTTACAATGCGTCAGTTGCTGGAAGCGGGTGTCCATTTCGGCCACCACACCCGGCGTTGGAACCCCAAGATGAAGCCGTACCTTTTCGGGGTGCGCAACGGGGTCCACATCATCGATCTCACCAAGACCGTGCCGTTGCTGGAGCAGGCGCTGCAGCAGGTCCGCCAGGTCGTGTCCAATGGCGGCCGCGTGCTGTTCGTCGGCACCAAGGCGGCGGCGGCCGAGCGTGTCGCCGATGCGGCCAAGCGCTGCGGCCAGTACTACGTCAACCATCGCTGGCTGGGCGGTATGATCACCAACTGGCAGACCATCTCTGCCTCGATCAAGCGCCTGCGCGAGCTCGATGACCGCCTCAAGGGCGACGTGGTCGGCCTGACCAAGAAGGAGCAGCTCGACCTGACGCGCGAGCGCGACAAGCTCGAGCGGTCGCTGGGCGGCATCAAGGAAATGGGCGGCACGCCCGACATGCTGTTCATCATCGACACCAACAAGGAAGCCATCGCGGTGCAGGAAGCCCGCAAGCGCGGCATTCCGATCGTGGCGGTGCTCGACAGCAACTCCGATCCCGACGGCGTCGACTTCCCGATCCCGGGCAACGATGACGCGATCCGCGCGGTGTCGCTGTACTGCGACCTGATGTCGGCCGCGGTGCTCGACGGTATTCGCGCCGAGATCGCCGCTTCCGGCGGCGACGTGGGCGAGCTCGACGAGCCGCCGTCCGAAGATGTTCCCGCTGCCGAGACCGACGGTGCGGGCGCCGAGGCACCGCCGGCCGAGTAAGGCCGGCCCTCCGCGAAACAATACCGGGGCCGGTCCGCAAGACCGGCCCCATTTGCACTGAGATGGAGCTGAACGATGGCTGAGATCACCGCATCGCTGGTCAAGGAACTGCGCGAGAAGACCGGCGCAGGCATGATGGATTGCAAGAAGGCGCTGAACGAGGTTTCGGGCGACCTCGAGAAGGCGATCGACTGGCTGCGCACCAAAGGCCTGTCGGCCGCTGCCAAGAAGGCCGGCCGCGTCGCCGCCGAGGGCCTGGTGGGCGTGGCCGCGAGCGGCACGCGCGGCGCCGTGGTCGAGGTCAACGCCGAGACCGACTTCGTCGGCCGCAACGAGCAGTTCCAGAAGTTCGTCAGCAGCGTGGCCAGGATCGCGCTCGACAACGGCGGCGACATGACCCGGACCGCGCAGGCGGCCTATCCGGGCACCGGTCGCGACGTGCAGGGCGAGCTCACCAACCTGATCGCCACGATCGGCGAGAACATGAGCCTGCGCCGCGCCGCCGCGATCTCGGTATCGGACGGCGTGGTGGTGGGCTACACGCACAACCAGGTTGCGCCCGATCTCGGCAAGATCGGCGTGCTGGTGGCGCTGGAGTCGACGGGTGACAAGGAGAAGCTGGTGCCGCTCGCCAAGCAGCTCGCGATGCACGTGGCGGCGGCGAACCCGCAGTCGCTCACCGTCGCCGACCTGGACAAGGCGCTGGTCGAGCGCGAGCGTGCGGTGCTGAGCGAGAAGGCCGGCCAGTCGGGCAAGGCCGCCGACATCATCGCCAAGATGGTCGAGGGCGGCATCCGCAAGTTCCACCAGGAGGTGGTGCTGCTCGAGCAGGCCTTCGTGATGGACGGCAAGACCAAGGTCGCCAAGGTCGTCGACGACGCCGCCAAGCAGGTCGGTGGGCCGGTTCGCATCGCAGGCTTCCTGCGGTTCCAGCTCGGTGAGGGCATCGAGAGGAAATCGGAGGATTTCGCGGCGGAGGTGGCCGCGCAACTCAAGAAGTAGTATGAACGAACGGTCGGCGCGGGCAGGGGTAGCCTGCGCCAACCAAGAACACTCAATCGAGGCCGCTTTTATGTCGCCGGCTCCCCGCTATCGTCGTGTGCTACTCAAGCTCTCGGGAGAAGGGCTGATGGGCGAGCGGGAGTATGGGCTCGATCCCAAGATGGTTGCCATGGTGGCCCAGGAGATCAAGGCCGTGCACGACATGGGCGTGCAGGTTTGTCTGGTGATCGGCGGCGGCAATATCTTCCGCGGCGTGTCGGGAGCGGCCGCGGGCATGGACCGCGCCAGCGGCGACTACATGGGCATGCTGGCCACCGTGATCAATTCATTGGCGATGCAGAGTGCGTTGGAGCGCGCAGGCCTGCAGACCCGTGTACAGTCGGCCATTCCGATGACCACCGTCTGCGAGCCCTACATTCGTCGCCGTGCCGTCCGCCACATGGAGAAAGGCCGGGTGGTGATCTTCGCCGCCGGCACCGGCAACCCGTTCTTCACCACCGACACCGCGGCCGCGTTGCGCGCCGCCGAGATGAGTGTCGATGCGATGCTGAAAGGCACGCAGGTCGACGGCGTCTATTCGGCCGATCCGCGCAAGGACAAGATGGCCAAGCGCTACGACACGCTTACCTACATGAACGTCCTGCAGCAGGACCTGCAGGTGATGGACGCCTCGGCGATCTCGCTCGCACGCGAGAACAAGATCCCGATCATCGTGTTCGACATCCACAAGCCCGGCGCCTTCGCCGAGACCATGGCGGGGAAGGGCACCCACACCATCATCAAGGACGAGGGCTGAAATGAGCACAGACCTCAAGGAGCTCGAGAAACGCATGGGGAGCGCGATCGACGCGCTCAAGAAGGAGTTCACCGGCCTGCGCACCGGCCGGGCGTCGGTCAACCTGCTCGACCCGGTGCAGGTCGAGGCCTACGGCCAGCGCATGCCGCTGAACCAGGTCGGCACGGTGAGTGCGCCCGAGCCGCGCCTGCTGACCGTCAGCGTCTGGGACAAGAGCCTGGTCACGCCGACCGCCAAGGCGATCCGCGACTCGGGTCTCGGCCTCAATCCGGCGCCGGACGGCCAGCTGATCCGCATTCCGATACCCGAGCTCACCACCGAGCGCCGCAACGAGCTCGCCAAGCTCGCGCACAAGTACGCCGAGCAGGGCCGCGTCGCCGTGCGCAACGTGCGCCGCGACGGCATGGAGGCGCTCAAGAAGGCCGAGAAGGACCACAAGATCTCGCAGGACGAGCATCGCCAGAAGTCGGACGAGGTCCAGAAGCTCACCGACCGCTACGTCAAGCAGGTCGACGATGCGCTCGCGCACAAGGAAAAGGAAATCAAGACCGTCTGATGTCGACCGCGCCGCTGACCGCCGGGCCGGAGTCATCCCCGGGCCCACACCACGTCGCCATCATCATGGACGGCAACGGACGCTGGGCGAAGGCGCGCGGCCTGCCGCGCGTGGCGGGCCACCGGCGCGGCGCCGACGCGGTGCGGCGCGTGATTCGCGGCGCGGGCGAACTCGGCATCCCCGTCCTGACGCTGTTCGCCTTCTCGACCGAGAACTGGACGCGGCCGGCCGACGAGGTCAGCGACCTGATGGGCCTGCTGCGCCACTACCTGCGCCATGAGCTGGAGGAGCTCGGCCGCAACGGCGCGCGCCTGCGCGTGATCGGCGACCGCGCGCGGCTCGCGCAGGACATCGTCGGAGACATCGCCGACGCCGAGCACCGTACGCGCGCCAACACCCGCATCGACGTCAATATCTGCATCAACTACGGCTCGCGCGACGAGATCGTGGGGGCGACCCGCAGCCTTGCCCGCAAGGTCGCGGCCGGCGAGCTGGCGGCGGAGAAGATCGACGAGACGATGTTCGAGCGCGAGCTGCTGACCGCCGGCGTACCTGATCCCGACCTGCTGATCCGCACCAGCGGCGAGCAGCGCATCAGCAATTTCCTGCTCTGGCAGTGTGCCTACGCCGAGCTGGTGTTCGTCGACACGCTATGGCCCGACTTCGGCAAGGAGCATCTCGAGCAGGCCATCGCCGAATTCCGCCGCCGCGACCGTCGCTATGGCGGCATCGGCAGCTAGCGCCCCAGCGGCGCGTTTCCGCGGGCTGCTGACGCGGGTCGTATCGGCGGCGATCCTGGGACCGCTGTTCCTGGTGGCGGTGTGGATCGGCTTCCCCTGGATCGATCTGGTGTCGGCGATCGCCGCCCCGCTGATGATCGGCGAATGGCTGCGCCTGACCCGCCGCCGCCCGGCGGCACGCCTCGCCCTCGTCCTCTATTCCATCGCGGCCGTGCTGGCCTTGTTGTGGCTGCGGCACCAGCCGGCCTTCGGCCGCGAGACCATCCTGTGGATCGTGGCCTGCGTCTGGGCGACCGACATCGGTGCCTACTTCATCGGCTCCTATGCCGGTGGCGCGCGGCTTGCCCCGTCGATCAGCCCGGGCAAGACCTGGTCGGGGCTGGTAGGCGGCGCCAGCGTGACGGCGGTCGTCAGCGCGCTGTGCGGCCTGGCGGTCGGCGCCGGGGAGACGCTCACGCTCGCCCTGACCGGGATCGGCATCGCCCTGGTGGCCCAGTCCGGCGACCTGCTGGAATCGGCCCAGAAGCGGCGGGCAGGGGTCAAGGACAGCGGCCGGCTGATTCCGGGCCATGGCGGCATCCTGGACAGGATCGACGGCATGATCGCCGCACTGCTATTCGTTGCCCTGCTACGACTGGCGACCGGAGGAGAATGGCCATGGGCATGATGCGATGGACCGCGCCGTCGCCCGACGCACCCCGCCGCGTCACGATCGTCGGCTCGACCGGTTCGGTCGGCCAGAGCACCGCAGACCTGATCGCCCGCGCCCCCGACTGCTACCAGGTCGAGGCGCTGGTCGCGGGCAACTCGGTCGAGACGCTGGCCGAGCAGGCCCGCGGGCTCAGGGCGAGAATGGCGGTGGTTGCCAATCCCCAGCGTTACCGGGCGCTCAAGGACGCGCTGGCCGGTACCTCGATCGAGGCCGCCGCAGGGCCCGAGGCCGTGATCGAGGCGGCTTCTCGGCCAGCCGAGTGGGTGATGGCTGCCGTTGTCGGCTATGCCGGCCTGGCCCCGACCCTGGTGGCGGCGCGGCGCGGCGCGATGGTGGCGCTGGCCAACAAGGAGGCTCTGGTGTGCGCCGGCCGGCTGCTGATCGATGCGATCACCGAGTCGGGCGGGGCGCTGCTGCCGGTGGATTCCGAGCACAATGCGATCTTCCAGGTGTTCGATCCCAGCCGGCGTGCGGCGATCGATCGTCTGATCTTGACGGCGTCAGGTGGGCCGTTCCGCAACTGGTCGCTGTCAGAGATGGCCGACGCCACTCCGGAACAGGCGGTTGCGCACCCCAACTGGAGCATGGGCGCCAAGATCTCGATCGACTCGGCCACGATGATGAACAAGGGCCTCGAGCTGATCGAGGCGAATCTGCTGTTCGGCCTGCCGCCGGAGCAGATCGAGATCGTGGTGCACCCGCAGTCGGTCATCCATTCGATGGTCGCCTACTGCGACGGCTCGGTGCTGGCCCAGCTAGGCACGCCCGACATGCGCGTGCCGATCGCCTACGCGCTGGGCTGGCCGGCGCGCATCGACGGCCCGGCGGCGCGGCTCGATTTCACCAATCTGGCGCCCCTCACCTTCGAGCGGCCCGATTCCGGCCGCTTTCCCTCGCTACGTCTCGCCCGAGAGGCCTTGGCCCTGGGAGGGCTCGCGCCGGTGGTCCTGAACGCTGCGAATGAGGTCGCCGTCGCCGCTTTCCTTGCCCGGCGTATCGGTTTCCTCGACATCGCCCGGGTCGTCGAGAACGTGCTGGTCGGCAGCGGCGACCTCGGGGCGCCGGTCGAATCGCTCCAGCAGGTCCAGGCGGCCGATCTCGAGGCCCGCCGAAGGGCCGAGGTGGCCGTGCAGGGGCATGCCCTAACTAATTGAAGAATCATGGAATTCATGGTCTAGTAGCGCATGCACAACATCGTCAGCCTGTTTACGACCTACCTGCCGTACTTCGTGCTCGTGCTGACGCTGCTCGTGTTCGTCCACGAGTTCGGTCACTACTGGGTGGGCCGCCGCTTCGGCATCCACGCCGAGGTCTTCTCGATCGGCTTCGGCCCCGAGCTGTTGGGCTGGACGGATCGCAACGGCACGCGCTGGAAGATCTCGGCAATCCCGCTCGGCGGTTACGTCAAGTTCCTGGGCGACACGGATCCCGCGAGCGCCACCCACGATGGCCAGGCGACGCTATCGGCTGACCAGCGCAGGAAGGCGTTCTTCACCCAGCCGCTCTATGCGCGCGCCGCGGTCGTGCTGGGTGGTCCGGCAGCCAACCTTGTGTTCGCGATCCTTCTGCTCACGGGCGTCTTCTATGCCGCGGGCGAGCCCTATTCGCCGGCGATCGTGGCGGTGCAGGAGGATGGCCCGGCGGCAAAGGCGGGCCTGAAGACCGGCGACGACATCCTGCGTGTCAACGGCAAGCGGGTCGATCGCTTCGAGGACATCCAGGACGCGCAGTTCCTCTATCTTGCCCGGCCGATGTCGGTGGAGTACCGCCGCGGCGCCAAGCAGTACACCACCGAGATCACGCCGCAGTACTGCGAGCGCACCGACAAGTACAACAACACCATGCGCTACGGCGAGCTGGGAATGGATCAGATGATCCGCCCGGTGGTGGGTGGCTTCGTCGCCAACAGCCCGGCCGAGGCGGCCGGCCTCAAGGTCGGCGACGTCCTGATCGACATCGACGGCCAGCCGGTCGATCACTTCACGCACATTCCCGAGCTGATTGGCGATCGCGCGGGCCAGCCGGTCAGCATCACGTACGACCGTGGCGGCCATCGCCATACCACCACTGTCGTGCCGGAAGCCGACAAGGTCACCGACTGCACCGGCAAGACCAAGACGATCGGCCGGCTGCGCATACGTCCGGCCGGGGTAACCGAGTTCCGCCAGCACGACATCCTCGGCGCCATGGTCGCCGGGACGCGCCACGTCTGGAGCATGACCCAGATGTTCTACACGTCGATGGCGCAGATCGTGACGGCGGCCCGGCCCGTCGACGAGCTGGGCGGCCCGATCCGCATCGCCAAGGCGGCGGGAGAGGCATCATACGGCGGCTGGGTCGGCATCCTGCAGCTCGTGATCGCGCTGTCGGTCGTGCTGGGTGTTTTCAACCTGCTGCCGGTGCCGATGCTGGACGGCGGCCACCTCGCCATGTACCTGTACGAGGCCGTACGCGGTCGGCCGCTCGGCGTGAAGGCGCAGGAACTTGGGCTTAGGATCGGCTTCGCCCTGGTGATCGGCATGGCCCTTGTGGCCACCTTCAACGATATAAAGCTGATCCTCCGCCAATTCTCACTATAGCTGGGGACAAATCGGGGTGACGAACGGTTCGGGGCCGGTCTATGAAGCTGCCTACTGAAATGGTCCGGGGGGCTGCAGTGAAGGTGGCACGGTGAGTCTGAATCTTCGTTGGGCCGTGCTCGCCATAGCTGCGCTGCTTGCTTTGGTCGAGCCCAGTCTCGCCCAGCAACCGCCGCGCGCCGTCCCGGCGCAGGCCGGTGGCCGGATCACCGCGGTGCAGATCCAGGGCAACGTCCGCGCCGAGCCGGAGACGATCCGCTCCTATCTGCAGCTCAAGGAAGGCGACGCCTACGATCCGGCCGCCGCAGACCGCTCGCTGAAGGCGCTGTTCGCGACCGGCCTGTTCTCCGACGTGGTCATCGACATGCAGGGCAGCACCCTGGTCGTGCGGGTGACGGAGAACCCGATCCTCAACCGCGTCGCGTTCGAGGGCAATCGCAAGATCGACGACGACAAGCTGCGCGACGAGGTGCAGTCGAAGCCGCGTCAGGTCTTCACCCGCGCCCGCGTGCAGGCCGACGTCGAGCGCCTGCTCAGCATCTATCGCCGCAGCGGCCGCTACAACGCCACCGTCGAGCCCAAGATCATCCGACTGGAGCAGGGTCGCGTCGATCTGGTGTTCGAGATCGACGAGGGCGACGTCACCGGCATCAAGCGCATCAGCTTCGTCGGCAACGAGCATTTCAGCGACGGCACGCTGCGCGGCAAGATTCGCACGAGCGAGACCGCGTGGTGGCGCTTCCTGTCGTCCGACGACCGCTTCGATCCCGACCGGCTGAACCTCGATCGCGAGCTGCTGCGCAAGTTCTACCTGTCGGAGGGCTATGCCGACTTCCGCGTCGTCTCGGCGGTCGCGGAGCTGGCGCCCGACCGTTCCGGCTTCTTCATCACCTTCACCATCACCGAGGGCGAGCGCTACAAGTTCGGCAAGATCGACGTGAACTCGCGCTTCGAGGGCCTCGATATCGACAAGCTCAAGTCCTACCTGACGATGAGCGAGGGCGATTGGTACGACGCCGACGAGGTCGAGAAGACCGTGACGGCGATGGCCGACGCCGTCGGCACGCTGGGCTACGCCTTCGTCGAGGTCCGGCCCAACATCCGGCGCAACAAGGAGGACCGCACCGTCGACGTGACCTTCGACGTTCAGGAAGGCCCGCGCGTCTATGTCGAGCGCATCAATATCTCGGGCAACACCCGGACGCTCGACAAGGTGATCCGCCGCGAGTTCCGCTTGTCGGAGGGCGATGCCTTCTCGACCGCGAAGGTGCGACGAAGCCAGCAGCGCCTGAAGAACCTCGGCTTCTTCGAGAAGGTCGACGTCTCGGCCGCGCCCGGCTCGGCGCAGGACAAGACCAACCTCGAGGTCCAGGTGGTCGAGCAGAGCACCGGCGAAATCTCGTTCGGTGCCGGATACTCGACCACGTCGGGCATCCTGGGCGACATCTCGATCCGCGAACGCAACCTGCTCGGCAAGGGTCAGGACCTGCGGCTGGGGCTGTCGCTCGGCACCTTGAGCACCCTGATCGATCTGAGCTTCACCGAGCCGTACTTCATGGATCGCGCGGTCTCGGCCGGCTTCGACATCTTCCGGACATCGAACGACCGTCAGAACATCGCGTCGTACAGCGACCGCAGCCTGGGCTTCGCGTTGCGCGCCGGTTGGGCCTATACCGAGCACACCCGGCAGACGGTGCGCTACACCCTGCGCCAGTCGGAGATCTACAACGTCCAGCCGTGGGCGTCGTCGATCGTGCAACGCCAGTCGGGTTCCTCGGTCGTGTCGGAGATCTCGCAGACGATCGGTTGGGACACCCGCGACGCGCGCCTCAACGCGACCAAGGGCTGGCTGTTGCGCAACACGCTGGCCTATGGCGGCCTGGGCGGCGACGAATACTACGTGCGCGGCACCATCGACGGCGTGATCTACCAGACCATCATCGAGGACTTCGTCGCCTCGATCGGCGGCTCGGTCGGCGCCATCGCCCCGCTGAGCGGCTCGACGCTGCGCCTCAACAACCGCTTCTTCATCGGCGGCGACACGCTGCGCGGCTTCGCGGTCGGCGGCATCGGTCCGCGCGATGCCAACACCACCGACTCGCTGGGCGGCAAGTACTATTACACCGGCACCGCCGAGCTCAGTTTCCCGCTCGGCCTACCCAAGGAGATCGGCATCCTCGGCAAGGCCTTCGTCGACGTCGGTTCCCTGTGGGGGCCGGCCGACGATCCGACCCAGGTCAGCCTGTTCGACAGCCAGCTGATGCGGGTCGCCACCGGCGTCGGCATCCAGTGGATATCGCCCTTCGGGCCGATCCGGGTAGACTACGCCATCCCGATCCAGAAGGAATTCTTTGACAAGACGGAGAACTTCCGCTTCAGCTTCGGCACGCGTTTCTGAGCGGGGAGTGGCGGCGGCATGAACATGCAGACCGACAAGACCAGCATGGCGACGTCGACCGCGACATCGGTCGACATCAAGCGGATCCTGCAGATGATCCCGCACCGCTATCCCATGCTGATGGTCGACAGGGTCACCGAGATGGTGATGAGCGAGAGCGCCGTCGGCATCAAGAACGTCAGCATCAACGAGCCGTTCTTCCAGGGCCATTTTCCGTCCGAGCCGGTGATGCCGGGCGTGCTGATCGTCGAGGCGATGGCGCAGACCGCCGCAGTGCTGGTGGTCGCGACCTTCGGCGCGGACTCCGAGGGCAAGCTGGTCTACTTCATGTCGATCGACGGCGTGCGCTTCCGCCGGCCGGTTCTGCCGGGTGACCGGCTCGAGCTGCATGTGAAGAAGGTCCAGAGCCGCGGCAACGTCTGGAAATTCGACGGCCAGGCGATCGTCGACGGCAAGATTGCGGCGGAGGCCACCTTCGCTGCCATGATCCGGGACAAGCCCGCTTAGCCGACGCCAGCAGCAGGAGACGAGACATGCCCGATACGGCCGCCAACTATCGCATGCTGCACACGATGATCCGGGTGAAGGATCTCGACAAGTCGATCGCGTTCTACACCGGCCCGATGGGCATGCGGCTGCTGCGCAAGCGCGAGGTCCCGGAGGGCAAGTACACGCTGGCCTTCGTCGGCTACGGCGACGAGAAGGAGCACTGCGCCGTCGAGCTGACCTACAACTGGGACCAGAAGACGCCGTACGACCTCGGCAGCGGCTTCGGCCATCTCGCGGTCGGCGTGCCGGACGTCCGCGGCATGTGCGAGCAGGTCACCAAGGGCGGCGGCAAGGTCACCCGTGCCCCGGGTCCGGTGAAGTTCGGCACGACCGTGATCGCCTTCGTCGAGGATCCCGACGGCTACAAGATCGAGCTGATCGAACGGAAGTAGCGACCGGGGTCAAGCCATTAGTTAGCCGAGCATCCATTCGCCGACGGCCAGCGCCAGTACCGCGCCTGCACCGCCGATCAGGAGGAGGCGCGCCCGCCAGACCGTCAGGCGGCCATTGTCGTTGGCGGCGCGCCCCAGGCGCACGACCCGCGGCATCGGCCGCGCCCTTTGCGTGACTGCCCAAGGCAGCGTGCGGGGGGAGTCGTGCGAGGAGCGCGCCACGACGCGTTATCCGCGCATGTGCAGCGGCTTGTAGGGCCGCTCGGTCTGGCCGTTGTAGAGCTGACGCGGACGGCCGATCTTGGAGTCCGGGTCCTCCAGCATCTCGCTCCACTGCGAGATCCAGCCGACGGTGCGGGCCACCGCGAAGAGCACGGTGAACATCGAGGTCGGGATGCCGATCGCCCGGAAGATGATGCCCGAGTAGAAGTCGACGTTCGGGTAGAGCTTCTTGCTGATGAAGTAGTCGTCCTTCAGCGCGATCTGCTCCATCTCCATCGCCAGCTCGAGCAGCGGGTCGTGCTTTATGCCGAGCGAGGTCAGCACCTCGTGGCAGGTCTGGCGCATCACCTTGGCGCGCGGGTCGTAGTTCTTGTAGACGCGATGGCCGAAGCCCATCAGGCGGGTGTGGTCCTGCTTGTCCTTCACGCGGCTCAGGAAGCCCGGGATGTTCTGCTTGCCGCCGATCTCGTTCAGCATGTTGATGACGGCTTCGTTGGCGCCGCCATGGCTCGGCCCCCACAGCGAGGCGATGCCGGCGGCGATGCAGGCAAACGGATTGGCGCCCGAGGAGCCGGCGAGGCGGACCGTCGAGGTCGAGGCGTTCTGCTCGTGATCGGCATGCAGCATCAGGATGCGGTCGACCGCCTTCTCGAGCACCGGATTGACCTCGTAGTCCTCGGCCGGAACCGAGAACATCATGTTGAGGAAGTTGCCGGCGTAGGAGAGGTCGTTGCGCGGGTACACGAACGGCTGGCCGACCGAGTACTTGTAGGCCATCGCGGCGATGGTCGGCATCTTGGCGATCAGCCGGTACGACGCGACCATGCGCTGGTACGGATCGTTGATGTCCAGCGAGTCGTGATAGAAGGCCGAAAGCGCACCGACCACGCCGCAGCACACCGCCATCGGATGGGCGTCGCGGCGGAAGCCGCGATAGAAGGTGCTGATCTGCTCGTGCACCATCGTGTGGCGGGTGATGTCCTTGACGAACTTGTCCTTCTGCGCCTTGGTCGGCAGCTCGCCGTTCATCAGCAGGTAGCAGCACTCCATGAAGTCGCTCTGCTCGGCCAGCTCGGCGATGTTGTAGCCGCGGTAGAGCAGCACGCCCTCGTCGCCGTCGATGTAGGTGATCTTGGAGGCGCACGAGCCGGTCGAGGTGAAGCCCGGATCGTAGGTGAACATCCCCGAGGCGCCGTAGAGCTTGCGGATGTCGACCAGACGCGGTCCGACCGTGCCGTGGATGATGGGAAATTCGAAGGATTTCCCGGTTTCGTTGTCGGTCAGCGTGGCGGTCTGCTTGGCCATAGCAATACTCTTTCGGCTCGATTTGACGGGTTCGATTGCACCCTAACAAGCTGGTCGAAAGGGCGCAATTGTGCCGGCCGGAGGCTATTTCGCGGGGGGCAGGAGGCGGCCTATTCGGCCATCGATCGTCACCGACCGGACCGATCAGGGGTCATGCCCGCGAACTGCCGAGCTTCCCGCCGCCCCGGCAGGAAGACCGCACCCGGCAGAACCGACGTCGCCGGGCAGCATGATTGGCAGAATCAACAGACACGCCACGGCATGGCGCGACGGTGGCCGCCTGAACCGGCGAGGGTCTATGCGGCGGCGGCCAGCAATCGCTGCCTGGTCTCGGCCGGGCCGAGCACCGACAGCACCTCGAAGATGCCGGGTGAAACCGTGGAGCCGGACAACGCCACGCGCAGCGGCTGCGCCACCTGGCCGAGCTTCACGCCTTGCGACTCGGCGAAACGCCGGATCGCGCCTTCCATCGTCTGCTCGTTCCAGTCGTTCTCGCCCTCGAGCGCGGAGGCGAGCTTGCCGAGCAACGACCTGGCATCGGCTGTGAGCTGGGCGCGCGCCTTGTCGTCGGCGATCTGCGGCGCGCCGCTCTTCGCATAGAAGACGAGGTTGTCGGCGAGCTCGACCAGGGTGTGGGAGCGCTGCTTCACGCCGCCCATGCCGCGGCTGATACGCTCCACGCCGACCGCATCGACCTTGCCGCCGATCCTGGCCTCGATGCGCGGCAGCACCATCGGCAGCAACTCGGCGTCCGGCGTCTCGCGCAGGTAATGGGCGTTGAGGTTCGTGAGCTTCACCATGTCGAAGCGCGAGGCGGCACGGCCGACCGCCGGCAGGTCGAACCACTCGATCGCCTGTTCGGTCGAGATGATCTCGTCATCGCCATGACTCCAGCCCAGCCGCAGCAGGTAGTTGCGCAGCGCGGCCGGCAGAAAGCCCATGTCGCGATAGGCATCGACTCCCAGCGCGCCGTGGCGCTTGCTGAGCTTGGCGCCGTCCGACCCGTGGATCAGCGGGATGTGGGCATAGACCGGTTCGGGCCAGCCCATCGCCTTGATGATCTGCAGTTGGCGGAAGGCGTTGTTGAGATGGTCGTCGCCGCGGATCACGTGGGTCACGCCCATGTCGTGGTCGTCGACCACGACCGCCAGCATGTAGGTCGGTGTGCCGTCGGCGCGCAGCAGGATCATGTCGTCGAGCTGGGCGTTCTCGACCGTGACCTCGCCCTGCACGGCGTCCTGGATCACGGTCTTGCCGCTCTGCGGGGCCTTCAGCCGGATCACCGGCTTCACGCCCTCAGGCGCCTCCTTCGGGTCACGGTTGCGCCAGCGGCCGTCGTAGCGCATCGACAGGCCGGCCTTCTTCTGCGCCGCCCGCATCTCGTCGAGCTCCTGGGGCGAGGCGTAGCAATGGTAGGCCTTGCCCTCCGCCAGCATCTGCTTGGCGACCTCGGCATGACGGGCCGCGCGCTCGAACTGGTAGGTGACCTCGCCATCCCAGTTCAGGCCGAGCCACGACAGGCCGTCGAGGATTGCCTCGATCGCCGGCTGGGTGGAGCGGGCGCGGTCGGTGTCCTCGATGCGCAGCAGATACTTGCCGCCATGGTGCTTGGCGAACAGCCAGTTGAAGAGCGCGGTGCGGGCGCCGCCGATATGGAGGTAGCCCGTCGGTGAGGGAGCGAAGCGGGTAACGACGGTCATGGGTTCAGGAGACGTGCGGATTTGGCCTCATTTGGGCCCCAAAAGCGCGCCGTAGGTAGGGGAGCGTCGCTGGCCTGTCAAACGAGGGGAGATGACGGGGGCAAGAACCTGGATCCTGCAGCAGCTCGACGCCGAGCGCGGGCGCTGGATGCTGTGGCTGCCGGTGGCGATGGGGCTGGGGATCGCGGTCTACTTCGAGCTGCCGGTCGAGCCGGCGCTGTGGCTCGGGCCGGCGATCGCTGCGGCTGGATGCGTCGCGGTCGCGCTGGCGCCGGCCGGCAGCAAGGCGCGCGCCCTGTGCATCGGCATGGTCGCTGCGGCGTTCGGGTTCGGGCTGGCGACCTGGCGAACGGCCGACCTCGCCGCGCCGACCCTCAGCCGGCCGCTGTTCGGGATCAATGTCGAGGGACGCATCGCCGACATCCAGCGCCTGCCGGAAGGCGTGCGGGTGGTGCTGGAGGCGGTGCGGCTGAAGGGCAATCACGTGCCGCCGCCCGAGATGATGCCGGCGCGGCTGCGCGTGTCGCTCGGCAAGGGCGCGCCGAAGATCGGTGTCGGCGATCGCCTGCTGGTGCTGGCCAACCTCTCGCAGCCGGCGGGACCGGCCGCTCCGGGTGCCTTCGATTTCCAGCGGGTCGCCTGGTACCAGCAGCTCGGCGCCGTTGGCTATGCGCTGGCCCCGGCAGTCGTGATCGAGCACGCGCCACCGTCGGGCATCATCCGCTTCATCGATGGCCTGCGCGCGGAGATCACCGGGCGCATCATGAAGGCCGTGCCGAACCCCGAGGGCGGCGTGATCGCGGCGATGCTGACCGGCGAGCAGACCGCGGTCGACAAGAACGTCAACCAGGCGATGCGCGATTCGGGGTTGGCGCACATCCTGTCGATCTCGGGCCTGCACATCGTGTTCGTCGTCGGGCTGGTGATGGGGCTGATCCGTTACGGCGTGGCGCTGGTGCCGCCGCTGGCGCTGCGCATCGACGCCAAGAAGATCGCCGCCGTCGTCGCGCTGCTCGTGGCGCTGTTCTATACGGCGCTCGCGGGCGCGCCGGTGCCGGCGCAGCGCTCCTGCGCCATGGCGGCGTTCGCCCTGCTGGCGATCCTGCTCGACCGCACGGCGCTGTCGCTCCGGCTGGTGGCGTGGTCGGCGATGGTCGTGCTGGTCGCCGCGCCCGACTCGCTGACCGGGGCCTCGTTTCAGATGTCGTTCGCCGCGGTGATCGCCCTGATCGCCGCCTGGGAGATGGGCGCAGGCTGGCGGCGACGGCTGCACGAGCGCGCCGAGCACCTCCGGCATCGCTGGCTGTGGCGCATCGGCGCCGGACTCGGCGCGAGTCTGGCGACGACGCTGATCGCGTCGGTCGCCACGGGCGCCTTCGCGGCGTACCACTTCAACCGGCTGTCCTTCCTCGGCGTGGTCGCGAATCTGCTCGGCGTACCGTTGACCGGCTTCTGGATCATGCCGTGGGGCCTGCTGGCGATGCTGCTGATGCCGTTCGGGCTGGAGCGTTTTGCCCTGGTGCCGATGGGCTGGGGCGTCGATGGTCTCAACGCGATCGCCTTCCACGTCGGTGCCTGGCCGCAGGCAGCCACGCTCGTGCCGTCGCTGCCGGGCGCCAGCCTGTGGCTGATGACCCTGGGCGGCCTGTGGTTCTGCCTGTGGCGGCGGCGCTGGCGCTATGCCGGCCTGCCGGTCGTTGCGCTGGCGATGCTGCTCGGGCCGGGCAGGGCGCCCGATCTGCTGATGAGCGAGGATGGCCGCGTGCTCGGCCTGCGCGACGAGCACGGCATGGTGCACGTCGCGTCGGCGCGGCTCGACCGCTTCATCGCCGATACCTGGGCGCGCCGCAGCGGCCAGGAAGGCGCGAAGAAGTGGACCGCGAGCGCCGAGGAACAGGCTGCGGGTCTCGGTTGCCATACCGGCCTGTGCCGTTGGCGCAAGGGCCCCTGGCGCGTCGCGCTGGTGAGCGACGAGCGCCGGCTGGCCGAGGCCTGCGGCAGCGCCGACATCGTGCTCTCGACCGTCGATGCGCAGGGCCGCTGCCGCGGGCCGCGCGTGGTGATCGATCGCCGGGACGCCTGGCGGCAAGGCGCACAGGCGCTGTGGCTCGACGAGACGGCGGTGCGGCGCGAGACGACGAATGCCGCGCGCGGCGACCGGCCGTGGGTGCCGAACAGCTCCTCGCGGCAAGCGGTGGTGAAAGCGCCCGGCGCCTAGCGCGAAGTCGCTGTTGGTCGAATCGCCCTTGGCGGGGGTCCACGGAGTCCACACGAGTCCACTCGGGTGTGGACCGGTTGGATGCCGATGGCACAAGGGTTTTGGGCCAGGAGTCCATGAATCCACCGATATCCCACCCCGTGAAAAACACCTTCATCCGACCGCGCCACTCCAGTGGCGCCCGGAAATCATGAGCGCCACTGGAGTTGTTCACCGTCGGCCGCGCCGACCCTGAGGGATGAAACGGGTGGGCTGAGGCGGTGGTGTGGTAGGCTGATTTTGCCGTCGGCCAGAGGTCGGTCGTCACAGTGGTGCAGTG
>JAFEFF010000023.1 GCA_018240745.1 Pseudomonadota bacterium | reverse complement strand
GGTTCATCGAGGTCAAGGCGCCCGGCAAGGGCGCCAATCCCAACGCGTTTCGCGACAAGCACGACAAGGCGCAATGGGAACGTCTGAAGTCGCTGCCGAATCTGCTGTACACCGACGGCAACAGCTTCGGCCTATGGCGCGACGGTGCGCGCGTCGGTGACATCGTCCGGCTCCAGGGCGACGTCGAAAGCTCCGGAGACAAGCTCGCGGCGCCTCCGGCGCTGCTGACGCTCGTCAGTGATTTTCTCGGCTGGACCCCGGTACCGCCCAAGAGCCCGAAGCGCCTGGCCGAGATCAGCGCGCGGCTCTGCCGCCTGTTGCGCGAGGAGGTCGGAGAGCAGCTGCGCAAAGGCAATGCCGGTCTGACCAGCCTGGCGAAAGACTGGCGCAAGCTCTTGTTCCCCGAAGCCAACGACGAGAGCTTCGCCGATGGCTATGCGCAGGCCGTGACCTTCGGTCTGCTGATCGCCCGTGCGCGCGATATCCCTCTCGGCGGCGGCATCGATCGGGCGGCCAATGCACTTCGCAGGTCCAACACCCTGATCGGCGCCGCGCTGCGTCTGCTCACCGACGACGTCGAGAATCTCAAGGCACTGGAAACCTCGCTCGGCACGATGGCCCGCGTGTTCGATGCCGTGAACTGGGCGACCCTCAGCAAGGGCGAGGCGGACGCCTGGCTTTATTTCTACGAACACTTCCTCGAAGTTTACGACAACAAGCTGCGCCGAAGGACCGGCTCGTACTACACACCGCCGGAAGTCGTGAACGCCATGGTGCGGCTGGTCGACGATGCGCTGCGCAGCCCCCTGTTCGAAAGGCCGGCCGGGCTGGCCGCACGCGATGTCACCATCGCCGATCCCGCCGTGGGAACGGGGACCTTCCTGTTGGGCGTCCTGCGCAAGATCGCGCGAACGGTAGGCGACGATCTCGGACCGGGCAGCGTGCCGGGCGCGCTGGAGGATGCGGCGCAGCGCCTGATCGGATTCGAGCTGCAGTTCGGCCCTTTCGCCGTCGCGCAGTTGCGGCTGCTGGCCGAATACGCCGACTTGATGAAGGAGGCGGGCGCCAGAGGTGCTCTGCCCGCGATCAAGCTGTTCATCACCGACACCCTCGGCAATCCCTTCGTCGAGGACGAATACATTCCGGCGATCTTGCAGCCGGTGGCCCAGTCGCGGCGCGCCGCGAACCAGATCAAGAAAACCGAACGGATCACGGTGGTAATCGGCAATCCGCCGTACAAGGAGAAGGCCGAAGGGCTGGGCGGCTGGATCGAGAGCGGCTCGGCCGGGCGCGAGGCGCCGCTGGAGCGCTGGCGGCCACCGGCAAACTGGAAAGTCGGCGCCCACGCCAAGCATCTCAAGAACCTCTACGTTTATTTCTGGCGCTGGGCGGCGCTCAAGGTCTTCGGCGCCGGTTGGCAGGACGCAACCGGCCTGCCCGACAGCGACGAGGAAGGCATCGTCTGCTTCATCACGGTGGCGGGGTTCCTGAACGGACCGGGCTTTCAGAAGATGCGTTCCGATCTTCGGGCGAGTTGCTCCGACATCTGGGTGATCGACTGTTCCCCGGAAGGCCACCAGCCTGAGGTGGCCACCCGTATCTTTCAGGCGGTCCAGCAGCCTGTGTGCATCGTCCTCGCAGCGCGCCGCAAAGGCAAATCAGTCGATGCGCCCGCTCGCGTGCACTTCCGGGCGCTGCCGGAAGGCAGACGCGAGCAGAAGTTCGCCGCACTGGATCAGGTCCGGCTCGATGACAAGGACTGGCTCGACGGGCCCAGCGATTCGCGCGGGTCGTTCTTTCCGGAAGCAACCGGCCAATGGGCTGCGTTCCCGACACTCAGAAGTCTGTTCGACTACAACGGCTCGGGCGTGATGCCCGGACGGACGTGGGTCATCGCGCCCGACAAGGAGTCGCTGGCACGGCGCTGGCAGCGGTTGACCGGCGAGAAAGACAATGCCGAGAGGGAGCGGCTGTTCCACCCGCACGAAGGAGGCGACAAGACCAGCTTGAAGCGCAGCTCCAAGGGTCTGCACGGTCACGAACTGCGCACGATGGCCGTCGCCGACGACACCGGGACGGTGATATCGCCAACACGATACGCATTTCGATCGTTCGACCGTCAGTGGATCATTCCGGACAACCGGCTCATCAATCGACCGAATCCGAAATTGTGGAATGGACACTCGGAGCGGCAAGTATTCTTGACGGCCCCAGATGATCGTAGCCCCGAGAATGGACCTGCACTGACATTCTGCGGAGTCGTACCTGATCTGCACCACTATAACGGCCGGGGTGGTCGGGTGTTCGCCCTTTGGGCGGACGAGCGCGCGACCAATTCCAATCTAAACACGGCTGTGCTTTCCCATCTCGCCGAAGCGTACGGACACGAGGTTGCGGCACCCGATCTGATGGCCTATCTCGCGGCGGTGATGGCGCATCCCGCCTTCACCCATCGCTTCGCCGACGATCTCAAGCAACCCGGCTTGCGTGTACCAGTGACGGTAGATGCCGAACTCTTCAGTCAGGCAGTCGCGCTGGGCCGCGAGGTCATCTGGTTGCATACCTATGGCGAGCGGTTCGACGATGCGTCGGCCAATCGGCCCAGGCAGGCGCCGCGCCTCGACAAGGCGCATGCTCCCGTGATTCCCGTCGGAGGCGCAATCCCCGGTGCGCCCGAGCCTCTGCCGGACACCATCGACTACGATCCGGGCGCGCGCCGGTTGACGGTAGGCAAAGGCCGCATCGACAACGTGATGCCCGAAATCTGGGCCTATGAAGTCTCGGGCAAGCCGGTCGTTCGACAGTGGTTCAGCTATCGACGACGCGACCGCAGCCGGCCGGTGATCGGCGACCGCCGGCCCCCCGTCGCCGCTCGACGGAATCCAGCCCGATCACTGGCTCGGCGAGTACACGACCGACCTGATGAACCTGCTGCACGTGCTCGGCCGGCTGGTGCTGCTGGAGCCGCGTCAGGCGGCGTTGCTGGAGCAGATTCTGAAAGAGCCGCTCCTGAGCGTTGCCGATCTCGGCCTCGCGGCGGACAATGACGATGACGACGCAAAGAAGGACAGCGACGATGGCTCAGCTTAGCATGTTCGCCGACCAAGCCCCGCCGAAGGCCACGCCGACCGCCGACCTGGATCGCGTGCGCCGCAAGCTCGGGGCGTTGTTGGACGAAGCGCGGGGCGCCGGTGCTCACGGTTTGCCGCAGCAACGGCGCCGGCTGATGCAGACCCTGGTGCCGCAGATGACACGGTGGCTGCCGCCCGAGGAGGCCGAGCTGACGAAGAAGGCTTTCGGCGACGTGCTCGCCGACTAGGCGTCGCGCCATGGACATCAACTTCGCCCCGCCCCAGGAGCTCGTCGAGCTCGCCGAGAAGACCAAGGCCTTTGTCGTCGACAAGGTCATCCCCTACGAGAAGGACCCGCGCTGGACGGCGCACGGCCCGACCGACGAGCTGCGCCTCGAGCTGAACGCGCTCGCCAAGGCGGCCGG
>JAFEFF010000022.1 GCA_018240745.1 Pseudomonadota bacterium | reverse complement strand
TGCTCTCGGCCGTCCAGCTCTGCTTGTTGTCGTCGGTCCAGGTGAACTTGAGCGTTCCCGGCTCCTCGACCTTCAGGAAGAAAGCCATGTAGGGATTTGCCGCCACCGCCGGCTCGAGCTTGGCGTTGAGCACCGGCTTGTCGTTGTAGGTCACGACCAGCGAATTCACGATCAGGCGCGGCACCAGCTTGCCGTCGGAGTCCTTTCGCTGGCCGCTCTCCATCGGATGGGTGATCAGCGTCTTGATCTCGACCACTTCGCCTTTCTTGGCGGAGGGGGGAACGCGCAGGCGCGGCTTGATGTCGTCAGCCATCTCTTCCTCCTCAGCCGCCGCAGCCGCCGATGGTGACCTTGACCTCGCGGCTCGCCGTATACAGCGAACCGTCGCTCATCTCGGCCACCGCCACGATCTTCTCGGTCTGCTGCAGGCGCACCCTCAGCGCGATCTCGGCCTTGCCGCTCAGCGGCGTCATCTCGAAAACCGCGACGCCGGGGTTGGGATTGCCGTCTGCGGCGACGTAGATCGCCTTCACGTAGGACTTCTCGCTCATCTCGCTCTCGACCGAGACGGTGAGCGGCACGGCGTTGCCGTTCTCGGCAATCTCCGGCGCTTTCAGGGTCACCTTGCCGTCCTTGGGCGTGCCCTTGGCATGGCCGGCAAGCCAGTCCTTCGCCTGGTCGACCGTCGCGAAGGCGTTGCGCGCCACCAAGGCGCCGGCGATGGCTGCCAGGGGCGCCATCAGCGCGGTTCGTCGTGTCAAACTCGAAGCCATCATCATGCCCCCTAGTCCTGCCGAATCAGTGCCTGATATTCGGCGCCATGAGTTTCTGCCCCTCGTTCATTTTGCGCAGATAAAGTTCCAGATCGCCATATTCAACAGCGTCGGGCGCCAGCTCGTTGGCGCGCACCTGGACGTTGCACCACTGGAAGCGCTTGCGGATGTCCCAGATCTGGTTGCGGCTGGTTCGCCACAGCGGGAAATGGTCGAACTGGCCCCTGGGCTCGCCCAGCCACTGGCCGCGAATCCATTTGTTCGCAGCCTGACCGTGACAGTCGGTGCAGGCGAAGTCGAACTGGCCGACCTTGAGATCGGCGAGCCTCACGCCGCGCTCGTAGGCAGCCTTCGCCTCGGGCGAGGAGAGATCGACCTCGATCGCCTCGCCGTTGGCCAGGCTGTGCAGGTAGACCGAGAGATCGGTGTTCTCGCTGGACTGCATCAACCAGTCCTTGCCGCTGGTCGCCCTGGCATGGCGCGTGATGAATTCCTCGACGCCCAGCACCTTCTTCAGCCGCGGCTCCCACCTGGGCATCTCGACCGCCCATCGCTTGAAGGTCGCCTCCGGCGTCGCGTGGCAGGAGGCGCAGGCCTGCACGAACAGCCTCTTGCCGGTGCCGATGTGGTCGGCGGCGGGATTGACGAAGGGATCGAGCGCGTCGCGATCTTCGACCGGCTTCGGACGCTTCGCCGGATCGTCGAGCGGGTTGGCGAACCTGGCCGGCGTCTTCAGCGTCTTGAGGAAGGCGACGATGTCCTTGATCTCCGCCTCGCTGTAGAAGCCGTGCTTGCCCCACGGCGGCATCACCGACCTGGGATTGTAGACGCGCGCGTCGTAGACGTAGTTGAAGAGCCACTGGTCGGTGCGGCCGGCCTTGCCGATCTCCGACAGATCGGGGCCGACATTGCCCGGCGTCTCCGGCGTCCCGGGCCCCATCACGTGGCAGGCCAGGCACCCGCCGCCGCGCTTGCGGTCGAAGGCAAGCGTCCGGCCCTTCCCGGGATCGCCGGTCACTTGCTCGATGACGATCTCGGCGCCGTGCGGCGGCGTCCTGTTCGGGTTGGCAAGCGTGTTGTAGTTGTCCCAGCGTGTCTTGTTCCAGTCGCGGTACCGTTGCCAGGGGGATGGCGCGGCCGCGCCTTCGAGCGACAACGGCGCCTGGGCCCAGGCCGGCGCCGACAACATCACGACTGCGAGAGCGAGGAGAAAGCGCACCTACTGTGTCGCCTTCTCGAGGAGGGCGATCATGGTGATACCCGGGTTCTTCATGGCGTCGGAATACCGGTAGTCGGCGCTGCCCGCCGGCAGCACGAGGGTAACGGTCAGGGCTCCCGCAAGCGTCGCATTCATACCGCAGTTCCCGCGCAGTGACGGAGGGAGATTGCTGACGTTTCGCCTTTATTCAAGTGATAGATTGTCCGGCATGCGCAAGTTCCTTCGCCTGGCTTCGCTCCTGCTCGCCCTCGCGCCCGGTGCGGCGGCAGCCGAGCCGGTGCAGATCAAGCCCAGCCTGACGCGCCTGAACGCCAACCTCGAGTTGCCGCCGGGCAAGACTGTAACCGATGGTGTGGTGGTGCTCGTGCACGGCATGCTGTCGTGGTACGGCCAGGAAACGATCGCGACGCTGCAAAAGAACCTCAAGGGTCATGGCATCGGCTCCCTCGCGATCACCCTGTCGCTGGGAGTCGACGACCGCCAGCGTGCGCGCGTCTGCGAGGTCACGCATGACTACGCGCTGGCCGGTGCGCGGCGCGAAATCGGCCTGTGGCTGGAGTGGCTTGCCGGCCAGAAGGCGAAGTCCGTCGACCTGCTGGGCTTCTCGCGCGGCGGCGCGCAGGTCGCGGCGATCGCCCCGGAGCTGCCCACCGTGCGCAAGATCGTGCTGATGGCGCCGGCCTTCGCCACCGCCCTCGAGCAGGCCGAGGCCTACCAGCGCGCGTTCGGCCATCCGCTGCAGCCCGAGATCGTCGAAGCGCGCAAGAACCCGCTCGCCACGCGCACCGTCGACTTCCTGACCTGCAGGCAGGCGCCGGTGCTGAACGCGACCTTCCTCGACGGCTATTCCGAGCTGCCGCCGCGTCTCGCCGCACGGACCGGCAAGCCGACGCTGGTGATCGTCGCCGGCAAGGACGAGGTCGTGCCCGATCTCGCGCGGAAGCTGCCGTCCGACGTGAAGCCGGTGGTGATCGAGGGCGCCAGCCACCTCTTCCTCGACCTCTACGGCGAGGAAGCGGCCGACATTGTCGCCAAGTTCATCCTGGGCGATCAGGCGATGGCGAAGTAGGGCAAGGTCACGTCCTTCGTCACCGGCTCGAACTGCAGCTTGACCGGCTGGCCGATCTTCAACTGCGATGCCTCGACCCCGCGCAAGGGCGCATTGATGCGCACGCCCGCTTCCATGTCGACCAGCGCGACGATGTAGGGTGCCTGGGCCTTGAAGAAGAAGTTGAAGGGATGATGGCAGACCGTCCAGGTGTGCAGCTTGCCGGTGAGCGATGCAGGCTTGAACTCGCTCTCCATCGAGAAGCAGTGCGGGCAGACCGGGCGCGGGTAGTGGCGCACCTTTCCGCATGACGCGCAGTGCTGGAGCATCAGCCTGCCTTCGCGCAGGCCGTCCCAATAGGGCTGGCTCTCGCGCGTCGGCGCCGGCATCGGCCGCTCCGGCGGAGGCGCAGGCTGCGGTGCGGTGGTCATGCCGCCCTCCGCAGGATGGCGAGCGAGCCGTCGCCCATGTCGCCGTAGCCGGTCACGAGGCCCACCTCCGCATCCTTCACCTGTGCCTTGCCGGCCTCGCGGCGGAGCTGGCGCGTCAGCTCGATCACATGATTGAGGCCGACGACGTGGCCCTGGCTCAGCAGGCCGCCGTGGGTGTTGATCGGCAGCTCGCCGCCCAGGCCGATGCGGCCGTCCATCACGAACGGCCCGCCCTCGCCGGTCTTGCAGAAGCCCAGGATCTCGAGCTGGCGCAGCACGGTGAAGGTGAAGCAGTCGTAGATCTCGGCGACGTCGATGTCCTTCGGCCCGGCGCCGGCCATGTCGTAACCCCGACTGGCCGCCTTCACGAGGCCGAAGTCGAGCAGGTCCGGCCGCTGCGCGATCGACGCCGGCGATTCGGGATGACCCTCGGCCACGCCCATGATGGTGACCAGCGGCTTCTTCAGGTCGCGCGCCCGGTCGGCGGCGCTGATGACGATGGCCGCACCGCCGTCGCTCTCCAGGCTGCAGTCGAACAGCCGGAACGGGTCGGAGATCATGCGCGAGGCGTGATGCTCCTCGACCGTCAGCGGCTTGTTCATCACGACATTGCCGTTGAGGATCGCATGCCGGCGCGTCGTCACCGCAACCTCGGCGAAGTGACGCGCCGTCGTGCCGTAGAGCTCCATGTGCCGCCGCGCGCCCTGAGCATAGAGCTGCGCCGGCGCGAACATGCCGATCGGCGCCTCGAACTCGGCCGCCAGGGCGAATTGCGGAAACTGCTGCAGGCGGGTCGACACGCGGGCGCCGGAATAGCCGGTGCGGCCGACCGAGATCAGCACGTTCCTGCAGACGCCGGTCGCCACCGCCATCGCCGCGCTCTGCATCGCCGCGACGCAGGTCGCGCCGCCCATCGGCACGAACAGCGACAGCGTCAGATCGGGCAGGCCGAGATTGGCGATGAAATCCTCGGCGATGCCGGCGCCGGGGAAGTACGGCACCACGCCATCGATGTCGCGGGGGCTGAGGCCGGCATCCGCGATCGCCTTCAGGCTCGCCTCGAGCTGCAGCGCCAGCCCGCTCTTGGTCGTGCCGCGCGTATAGGCGGTCTCGCCGATGCCGCTGACAGCGGCCTTTTCGCGAAGCGCATGCGCCATCGTGTTTCCTCCCCCTTGGACTATAAATGCCGAACGGTGTGGTGCAACATGCGCCCCGACACCGGGGACCATTGATGGATTTCGATCTCGTCCTGCGCAACGTGCGGTTGGCCGACGCCCAGCCCGATCGACCGGCGACCGATATCGGCGTGAAGGACGGCCGCATCGCTGCCATCGCACCGCGGCTCGGCAACGCGAAGGAAGAGGTCGAAGGCCACGGCCGGCTGGTCTGCTCGGGCTTCGTCGACACCCACATCCATCTCGACAAGTCGTGCATCCTCGGCCGCTGCGAGCACACGACCAGGCGCAACCCGCATCTCGCCATGGAGCGCGTGTCGGCGGTGAAGCACACCTTCACGGTCGAGGACGTGATCGAGCGCGCCTCGGGCACGATCGAGAAATGCATCGGCCACGGCACCACGCGCATGCGCACCCACGCCGAGGTCGATCCCAAGGTCGGCCTGCGCGGCTTCGAAGGCGTCAAGGCCCTGATCGACAAGTACAAGTGGGCGATCGACCTCGAGGTCTGCGTCATGCCGCAGGAGGGGCTGACCAACAATCCCGGCACCGACGAGCTGATGGTCGCCGCGCTGAAGGACGGCGCCACCGTCGTCGGCGCCGCGCCCAACTACGACAGCGACCGGGCGGCGCAGATCCGCCGCGTCTTCGAGATGGCGCGCGAGTTCGACGTCGACATCGACATGCATCTCGACTCGGGCGCCTCGGCCGAAGAGCTCGACACGCTGCTCGTCTGCGACCTCGCCGAGAAATACAAATGGGGCGGCCGCGTCGCCGTCGGCCATGTCGGCAAGCTCGCGACGATGCCGTTCAGGGACCTCGACAAGGTCGCCAGGCGCATGGCCGACGCCGGCGTCGCCGCCACCGTGCTGACGGCGACCGACCTCTATCTCGGCGGCCGCCACACCGACCACAACGTGCCGCGCAACGTGGTCGACCTGAACTATCTCACCGAGCGTGGCGTCACCTGCTCGGTCGGCTCCAACAACATCCTCAATCCGTTCACGCCGTTCGGCGACGGCCAGCTCCTGCGCCAGGTCAACATGCACGGCATCGTCACCCAGCGCGGCAACGACGACGAGGTCAAGGCGCTCTGGGACATGACCACGTCCGCCGCCGCGCGCCTGATGCGCAAGGACGATTACGGCGTCGCCGTCGGCAATCCCGCCGATCTGGTCGTGCTGGATGCGCCCGATTCGATCACCGCGCTGCGCACCGTCGCGCCGGTGCTGGCCGCCTACAAGCGCGGCCGCCGCACCGTTACGCGCGAGCCCGTCCGCCTGCACAAGCCCTGATCGCCACCAAGAGAGGAACGATGTCCAACCAAGAGCTGCTGGCGCTGTCGTCAGTGGAGATGCGCCGTCGCATCGGCACCAAGGAGATCTCGCCGGTCGAGCTGCTCGAAGCCTGCCTGCAGCAGATCAAGGCGATCAATCCGGCGGTCAATGCCGTGACGGCGACGTGCGTCGAGCGCGCGCGCAAGGAGGCGAAGGCTGCCGAAGCCGCCGTGCGCCGCGGCGAGGATCTGCCGCTGCTGCACGGCCTGCCGGCCGGCATCAAGGATCTCGAGGAGACCAAAGATCTCCTCACCACCTACGGCTCGCCGCTCTATCGCGACTACGTGCCGGCCTACGACAACGTCATGGTCGGCCGCGTGCGCGCCGCCGGCGCCGTCGTGGTCGGCAAGACCAACGTGCCGGAGTTCGGCGCGGGCTCGAACAGCCGCAACCCGGTGTGGGGCGCGACCGGCAACCCGTTCAATCCGATGCTCAATGCCGGCGGCTCGTCGGGCGGCTCGGCGGCGGCGCTGGCGACCGACATGCTGCCGGTCTGCACCGGCTCGGATACCGGCGGCAGCCTGCGCAACCCCGCGGCGTTCTGCGGCGTCGTCGGCTTCCGCCCCTCGCCCGGCATGGTCGCGGTCGAGCGGCGCGCGATGGGCTGGACGCCGATCTCCGTGCTGGGCCCGATGGGCCGTTCGGTCGCCGACGTCTGCCTGCTCTACGCCACGCAGATCGGGCAGCACGACATGGACCCGCTTTCCTTTCCGCTCGAGGCCGACGCCTATGCCGAGCCATGGCCGGTCGATCTCGGCAGCCTGCGCGTGGCCTACACCGAGGACTTCGGCGGCGCGCCGGTCGAGACGGGCATCCGCCAGACCTTCCGCGCCAGGATCAAGGCGATGAAGCACCTGTTCCGCCGCCTCGACAAGGTCGAGGTCGACTACGGCGGCGCCGACCGCTGCTTCGACGTGATCCGCGCCGTGAGCTTCCTGTCGCGCTACCACGACGCCTACACCAATAACCGCAAGATGCTGGGGCCCAACATCGTCGCCAACTACGAGCTCGGCGCAAAGCTGACGCTGGCCGATTTCGCCTGGGCGCATGGCGAGCAGACGCGCATCTTCCGGGCCTTCCAGCAGATCTACCGCGACTATGACCTGGTGATCGGTCCGACCGTCGGCTTCACGCCGTTCCCGTGGAAGCAGCTCTACATCTCCGAGATGAACGGCAAGAAGCTCGGCACCTACTACCACTGGATGGCGACCAAGTACTTCGTGACCCTGACCTCGAACCCGGCGGTGTCCCTGCCCTGCGGCCTCGACCACAGGAAGATGCCGTTCGGCCTGCAGGTGATCGGCCGCTTCCGCGGCGACGGCGAGGTGCTGGGCGCCGCCCACGCCATGGAGCAGGCCTTCAAGGCGATCCCCGGTCTCGCCCGGCCGCTGCCCAACCTCAACAAGCTCAGGAAGCCGGTGCCGGCGCTGAAGTCGATCGTGACCCATCCGCCCAAGCTCAACGCCAGGAGGAGCAAGGGTCCGGCTCCGGGGGCATTGTAGTCTTGACGATCGGCGACGCCGCCCTTCATTCACAGTGATGTGACGCACGGCGCCGATCTCGCCACAATTGCGCCGCCGGGCGCCTTGGTTGGCTGCGTATCGGATGTAACGGGAACGGAACCCTGCAGCAGGGCTCTCGCCCGAGGAGGCGAAAGATGCGCAACGTGAAATGGCTGATCGTGGCGGCGCTGGCGATCCCGGTCGCCGGCTGCGGGGAATCGATGAACCAGGGATACGGCTACAGCCAGGGATACGGTTACGGCGACGGCTACTACTCGAACGGCTACGCGAACAGCGGCTACTACGGCAACCCGCGCTATTACGGGACGCCGAGCGTCAACAATTACTACTACACGCCGGCGCCGAGGGTCGTGACCCAGACCCGCTACGTGCCCGTGCCGACCCCGGTCCCGGTGCCGACGCGCCAGGCCGATCGCTCGTACGACCATCGCTGGACCGGCAACAGCAACCCGCACCAGTCGCAGCCCCAGCCGCAACAGCCGCCGCAGCATGTCGACCGGCCGCACAGCCCGCCGCCCCAGGCGAGCAACCCGCAGCCGAACAACAACAGCGGCAACGGCAACCGTCACGGCAACTGGCGCGACCGCGACGGCGACGGCAAACCCGACCGTCGAAACTGATTCCCTCACGGACCGCGCGGGCCCGACAACGTCATCGACTTTCCCTGACGGGCGCTCGTCTGTGCTGCGAGTCCGAAGTGGAACCGGCCGACGGACAAAGTCAGCCCTCGCTCTCTTCCGCGCATTGCGGGGCGATCACTTTTTGGTCCGGTCTCTCGGCATGAAGAGCAGGTTGTCGTATGCGTAGCGATCGGCGATGGAGTGCAACTCGAACCGGCCGCCTCGATACTCCCACGCGTCGTAACCTTGGGCGAGCAGCGATCGAATGAGGTCAGGCGAGCTCGGTACACCCGGAAGGTCGAAATCGCCGATCTCGACCGATAGGATCGGATGGTGCCGTTCGATGGTACGCGCCAAGCCTTTCAGCACGCGGTGTTCGGCCGACTCGGCATCTATCTTGATAAATTGCGGGACCACGCCGTGGGCGTTCAACCAGTCGTCCACGGCGATCGCTTCGACCTCGATGACTTGGTACGGCAAGGCCTTGGGCAGGCGTGGCGCCACGACGCTGTTGAAGCTGGAACTCTGCCAGCCGAAGTCGCGCAAGGTGAGGCGGCTAGGCGAGTCCCAGGCGGCCTTTGGCACAATTTTCGCATTTCCAAGATTCACAATGTTGGAAGACAAGTCGCGGCGCGTTCGCGGCGTCGGCTCGAAGGCTATGGCCTGGCCCCGTGGACCCACCAGGCGCGACGCCAGCACGGTGTAATAGCCGGCATGTGCGCCGATATCGATGAACACGTCGCCCGGTTGCAGATGCTCGATGACGGCGCGCGTCAGCCCTTCTTCGATGAATCCGTACCGGTACAGCCTGGTGCCGGCGAGGTCAGGCAAGTGCACGCTTATGTCGGCGCCAAAGAAGGTGCGGGCCGTGACGCGCCAATTGCCTCGTACCGCGGCGAGCAGCCGCGGTAACAGCATTCGCACGGGCAACTTGCGCAATCTCTTTGCGCGTGGCGCATCCCAGAGCGCTACCCGCTGGTGCAATTCTTCTATCAGCGCCTGACGCGAAAGCTCGGCCATCTGGGGTGTGTCCCTTGGAACGTTACAGACACCGCTACATTTCTCTCTTCGCGGCCTCGATCGTGACCTCGCTCGGAGGACTTGGCTCCCGCGACGTGGCAGAGTTACAGTATCAGCAACATGCGGATGGGAGGTCGGGGCAGGACGCTTGTCCCCAAAAGGTCACTTAGCCCCTTGCCGCTCTCAGGACTAGATCGTGCCTGCCTTGCCTCAACCAATGTGCGAATGGTCCGTCTCCTCTGGCTGACGCTCTGCGATCCCTTTCCAACGACCAACGGTCAATTCCTGTATTCGGCGGGATTGATCGGTGCGGTCGCGAAGGCGGGCGCCCGGGTTACGGTCCTTGGCCTGAGACGGCCGCCAGAAGAGAGCCAGACGCACGGGCAGCCCGGCATCGAATGGTGCTTGTCGGAGGACCGACCGCCCAATCGCGCGCGTTGCTTCGTCTCCCGGTTTCCCCCTTTTGCGTTGCGGACCTACGTTCCCGACCTGCGAGCGGCACTCGAGACGCAATTGCGGTCCACCCTTTGGGATGCGGTCGTCCTCGATAGTTTCACCGTAGCCTGGGCGCTTCCCCGGCTGGTTCGGTATCGGAAAACCCATGGCGGCATGCGCCTCGCCTATCTCGCCCAGAACAACGAGACCGCGGCGGCGCGCCATCTGTCGAGGACCGAGCACAACTGGCGCCGATATGTCCGACTGCTGCAAACCGGCAAGACAAGGCTCATCGAACGTCAACTCGTCGGCCACGCCGATCTCGTGACGGCGGATGCGCCTGAAGACTGCCTTTACCTTTCCGGTCTTGCGGCCGGCCGGTCGGTGTTGTTCGTCCCTCCCGGATACGAGGCGGATCGCACCCGGGACAGGGTGATAGACGAGAGTGTGCCGCGCCGGGCCGTCATCGTGGGAAGCTTCGACTGGCCCCTCAAACGCGCCAGCCTCGAAGCGTTTCTCGCAATTGCCGAACCCCGGTTCGCGCGGTCCGGTATCGAGTTGCACGTCATCGGCAGGACCGAACCGTCCTATGTCGAAGAGCTGCGTGTTCGCTTTCGAAGCGTGCGATTCACCGGAACCGTGCCGGAAGTCCGCAGTCACATGGCGAATGCCCGCATTGGGCTCGTCGTCGATCTGGTCGGCGGGTTCAAGTTGAAGTCTCTCGATTATGTGTTCGGCGGCCTGCCGATCTTTGGCATCGACGGCGCCGTGCCCGGCCTGGGATTCAAGAACGGCGAATACATGCGGCTCTTCAGGAACCATGACCAGCTCGCCAGGGCCGTTGTCGACGCCATGGATGATTTGGATACCCTCAATCGCATGCAACGCGCTGCCTTCGACCTGTGCCGATCCCGCTTCGAGTGGGACACGATCGGCCAGCGCCTGCTGCAGGCTATTCGCGAGGGAGGGAATACCGGGCCCGGCCTGGCTGAGTACTCCCACGCCAGCGTGGCGGAGTAGGCAAAACGAAGGCCTGCGACTGTCTCTCGGAACAGGTAGGGCTATCGCATATGCCCCTCCCGTCGTCTCGACCAAGGCCCCCCTCGGATGCCCTCGGGGCAGGCTCCGGGCCGCGTGGAGAGACCTTCCCTCTACGATAAGCCGCATATCGTTGAGAGAAGGTCTCTCCGCTCCGCGCGGAGCCTGCCCCGAGGGCATCAGAGGGGCGCTCCGGTCGAGACGACGGGGAATGGCAGATGTCGGGCCTCAATCCCGGCCTTCAGCTCCTCTTCCTTGTCGAAGAAAAAGCCGACAATGGAGCCGTCAATGAAACAGGACGACTCGAACGTGCGTCTCCTCACGTCGTGATGTCCAGTTGAGGTCAAGAGGCGCTCATGCCGACTGCGAGGTCGTGGGGCGCCACTCCGACATCCGGGATCGGCCCAATGTCCGGTCTACCGCCAGGACGGAAGTCCCGGGTTTATGAGTCCACACGCTACTCCGCCGCCTTGCAGGTGAAGTTGGCGGCCTCGTCCTGGCTGCCGCTGCCGTTGTAGCGGGCGACCTGCGGGTAGGGGCAGAGCGGGCGGGTACGGACGAGCTTGCCCTGCAGCATCTGGCTGGCGGTGATGCTGTTGGGCGCGGTGCCGTTCTCGACCCAGTTGATCAGCGCCGTCAGCCCGTCGAGCCGGTCGGTGCCGACGCCTCCGCGGCAATGGAACATGCCGGGCACCATGAACAGGCGGAAGAAGTCGGTCGTGCCCGGCCCGTTCCTCGCGACGGCCTTCTCGTAGTAGTCGATCCCCATCAGCGGCGGCAGCGCGGTATCGGCCCAGCCGAAGTACATCAGCAGCTTGCCGCCGCGGCGGCTGAACGTCGAGAGATCGGGATCGGTCGCGTCGAGAAGCGCCCGAGCGTCGGCGAATTTCGCCATGTCCTTGTCGAAATCGAACTTCGCGGGATCGATCGTCGGATCGGGCTTGGGCGAGCCCCAGTAGCGCACGAAGCTCTCGCCGTACGCATGCTGGAACGATTTCTGGCCGGCGGGAGGCGTCAGCCACCGGTCCCAGCCGCTGGTCATGATGCCGCCGGCGCTGGTGGAGAAGCCCGTGGCCTCCGAGCCGATCGGGTAGCCGAACAGCACCGGCTTGCCGTTCACCTGCAGCCCGTCATGGATCTTCTTCACCGCCTCGGCCTGCGCTTTGGTGAGGCAATCGTCGCCGTCCTGGCCGGCCGCGCACTGCTTCACGTCGCGCATCGGATCGAAGTCGCACTTGCGCGGATCGTCGATCAGGCCGTCCTTCAATCCGTCCCTGGCGTCGCACCGCGCGTAGGTCGCGTCGGCGACCAGCTTCAGCTTGGCGA
>JAFEFF010000225.1 GCA_018240745.1 Pseudomonadota bacterium | reverse complement strand
AGGGGCTTCGCGCGACGATCACGAAGCTCAACTCCGGCGCGTCGTCGCGCGCCAACTACGGACTGGCGTTCGGGATGCTGACGGCGCCGCATTGGGACGCTCTGTCACCGGATCGCCCGCTGCGGTATTGGCGCATCGTCGAACCCGAGCCTGGAGGTGGCCTGGCGCAGGCCGCGCTCCGGATCGACGAGCGGGTGTTGCACTTCATCGCCGGAGTGGCGGCGACGGACTGCGTTCTGGCCGGCATATCGAGAATCGTAGAGGCCGCCGCCAGGGCCGACGACCATGATCCCGCGCTCGTCCGCCGCATCGCCCGTCCGCTTTCGGCCGAAGGTGCCGACGCAGCGGTGGTCGTGCTGTACGGTCAGGACCAGGAGCCTGCCTTACGCCGCGACATTGCCCTTGCCGCGGCGCGATTCCTTTCCCGTGCGGCGCTTTGGATAGAGGCGCGCGACTTGCCGACGGACCCCGATTCCCTCGTATCCGTGGCGCGGCACATCGACCGGGAGGTCGCCTTGAGCGGCTGCCTGCCGATCCTGGCAGTCGAAAGCCCCGGCATGGACCCGGTCGGTCTCGGACTCATCTCGCGCCTGCGGAGTTCGCTCGTCTGGTTGGGCACGCCCAATCCGCAGCTTGCGGTGCTGCCCGAGCCCCGCCGTCTGCTGCGCTTCGAGATGCCGGCGCCCAGCCGGATTTGCGCCGCGCAGGCGGGACGGTGGCTACGCCTGGCAAGCGGGGGAAATGACGAGGATGCGGCCCTGCGGGCGGCGATCGATTGCGCAAGCCGGCAGTTCCACCTGGGGCCGGCTGCCCTCGACAGCATGCTCGAGCGAATTCACGCGATCGATCGGGAGCAACGGGCGCAAGCTGTCTGGGCGGCGGCGCGGGAGGCCTCGCGGGGAGGACTCGACGCCATTGCGCAGCGCATCGAGGCGCATACGACGTTCGACGATGTCATTCTCCCCCCGGGGCAGAGCGCGATGCTGCGCGACATCGCACGCCAGGTTCGTCTGAGCGATCGCGTCTACCGCGATTGGGGATTCGGCGCCAAGCATGGTCGGGGCCAGGGGTTGGTGGCGCTGTTCGCAGGCGAATCCGGGACCGGCAAGACGCTTGCCGCCGAAGCGATCGCCAACGAGGCCGGTCTCGATCTCTACCGCATCGATCTCGCGACGTTGGTCAGCAAGTACATCGGTGAGACGGAAAAGAATCTCAAGCGGCTGTTCGATGCTGCCGAGACGAGCGGAGCGGTGCTCCTGTTCGACGAGGCCGATGCGCTGTTCGGCAAGCGCAGCGAAGTGAAGGACAGCCACGACCGCTACGCCAACATCGAGATCGCCTACCTGCTCCAACGAGTCGAGGCCTATCGTGGCCTCGCGATCCTCACCACCAACATGAAGAGCGCCCTGGACCGTGCCTTCATGCGGCGTATCCGATTCGTCGTCAGCTTTCCCTTCCCGGACGCCGCGGCGCGCGAGCGGATCTGGCACCGGCAGTTGCCGTCGGGCGCGCCGCTCGGAAATATCGATTTCGCCGCTCTTGCGCGTCTCAATCTTCCTGGCGGGAACATCCGCAGCGTTGCCGTGAATGCGGCCTTCAAGGCCGCCGATGCCAACACCCCCATCGATCAGGCTGCGCTGATGGCCGCGGCGCGCGCCGAGTTTGCCAAGCTCGAACGGCCTCTGAACGACGTCGAGCCGAGGAGCATTCGATGAAGCCCGAGGTACGCATTCGGATCAAGCGTGTGATCGTCGATCACGCGGCTGGGGAAAGAGTCGGCGCCGCAGAGCTGGCCGAAGCCATCCAGGTTGAACTTTCACGGCAAGGTCCGGTTCCATCATTCCGCGGTCGGCGGACGGCTGCTCCGTCTCGCCCGCCAGGAAACCTCGCCAGCCTCATCGCTTCGGAAATCGCCAACCGGCTCGATGCGACAGATGTCGGTGCCTCCTTCGCGGCGGCGACAGGACAGGGTGCCGTCGGGCGGGGAGGGCGGCCATGAGCGAACGCCAACACGTCGCTCAACCCTTGTCGTGCGCTCCGGGCCGCGCGGTCGTGCGGCGCGCCTGCGCCTGCGGAACTCGGAAACAATCGAGCGGTGAAACCTGTCCCGAATGCGGTCGCCGGCGCGTGCTGCCGAAGCTGGTTGTCGGCGGTGCCAACGATCCCGAGGAACGCCAAGCCGATCGGGCCGCGGACATGGTGATGCAGGCCGGCGTCGAAACCGGTGCCCGCGGCGATGATGCGGTCGTGTCGCTCCTGCAGCGTTCGAGCACAGGCGCGACCAGCGCCTCATCCGGATCGGGGCCCGTCGCACCGCCGATCATCGATCAGGTCTTGGCGCGTCCAGGTCAGCCCCTGCCCAACACGACGCGGCGCCTGTTCGAGACCCGGTTCCGCCGCGACTTCAGCGACGTCCGCCTGCACACCGACTCGCAGGCTGGCGCCTCCGCGGCCGCGGTCGATGCGCATGCCTACACTGTCGGCACCCATATCGTGTTCGGCTCCTCTCGTTACGCGCCGCACACGAATGCTGGTCGACGTCTGCTGGCGCACGAGCTCGCCCACGTCGTTCAGCAGGGCGCAGCTCTACGGCGCGCCTCGATAAGTCCGCCCGTGGAAGGCGAGGGACATAGCGACGACGAAGAAGAGAAGCAGCCCGTGCAGCGCCTGCGCCGCTCCCCGGCCATCGTCGGCCTCGACGAGGCGGGGCCCGGGGCCGACCTCACCGGCAAGCAGGAAACGCAGATGTATCAGCTTGCCGAACGGGACAAGAAGCTGGCCGAGTGCAAGAAGGCGGCGAGCCCGGACCCGGTGCTGTGCGACCCTGCGACACCGCCAGACTGGAGCCAGTTCACGGCAGCACCGGTCGCCGCAAGCAGCTTCGATGGCGAGACCTTCTCGTTCATCAAGACTGTCGATGTGCCCTCTCAGAAGTGCGAGGAGCAGATCACCGGCTACGCGTCCGGGCCCACGAAGCGTTTCCAAGGTGTATTCGACGGAAGCAAGAGTTGGGTCAAACCCGCGTTCCGCGATGCCGCCGATCCGACGAAGAACGGTAGCGCCGCAGAAATCTCCAAGTGCGAGTCACAGTTCGACACCTGGGCGGCTGCCGGCAAGACCGGGTGGTGGGCGCTCGGCACCGCGGTGGGCGCGCGTTGCCCTGCGAGCGTGCCGGCGCGGGGCGACCGCGCGACGAACAAGGGTGAATGCGCGACCGTGGTCGGCAAGGATTTCAACGATCGCGCCGTGGCCGAATCGATGCGTCTCTTGAAGCATGAACAGACTCATCTGGCGCTCACCTGTGCAATGGCCAAGAAGGGCAACGATCTCCTCGCCGGCGGCGCCAGCTTCGCTTCGATCGACGCCGTCATCCGTACCAAGCTTTCGACGGCGCAATCCCTGTATGATACGCAGACCAATCACGGGTGTATCGCGTCACAACAAGCAGCCTGGGAGTCGGCGATTGCCTCCGGCCTTCCGGCCATCAAGCTGCCGTGAGGATAGGGACATGAGCCCAGCGCGCAGTCGTGACCCGATCCCAGCAAACGCCAACGAGCGTTCGGCAGTTCCGCCGACGGCGCGGAAGCATTCGCGTTCGGCGGGCATTAGCGCGACCGGCGAGATGCTCGGGTCATCTTTGCGGCAGGACTTCGAAGCGCGGTTCGGGGCAAATTTCTCGGCAGTCCGAATCCATACGGGCGACGCGGCCGCGAGTTCCGCGCTCGCGCTCGGGGCGCGGGCTTACAGCATCGGGCCCGACATCGCCTTCGCTCCAGGCTACTATGCGCCGCACACGCCGGCAGGCCGCGAGCTCATCGCTCACGAGCTGTACCATGTGAAGCAGGATCACGGTGAACGCCCGTCTCCGGGCGAGCCCGTCACCGTCGACGTTCCGGACAGCGTCCAGGAGCGTCAGGCGGAGGAGGCGGCGTGCCAGGCCGTCCAGCCAACCGATGATGCAGCAGACTTGCCGGCGCGTCATCTGGCACAGTCAGCACCATCCAAACGCGGTCCGGTGCTGCACCGATCCCTGCTCGGCGCGAGCATCGGAGGCCTCCTGGGAGGCACGATCGGCGCCGTTGGACTTGGCCTGCTCGGAGGATTGCTCGGGCCCGCGGGCGCCGTGGCGGGAGCGATCATCGGCGGCGTCGCTGGCCTGGTCGGAGGCGCGATCGTCGGCGATATCGCTTCGCGCCGCAGCCGCAGCCTCACCGGCGACGAGAAGACCTATCTTCGTGAGATCTTTCACGACGCCGTCGACTACGACGAAGTGACGATCACGCGCGGCAGCGCGCTCTCGACCGGTGCGGCCCGCACCGTCGGCAACACGATCAATCTGCAAGACCCGCATTTCGTCGGAGACACGATGAATCTGTCCGACGCCGGCAAGCTCGTGCTCGCGCACGAGATGGGGCACGTCTGGCAGTACCAGAACGGAGGCCTCGCCTACATTCCGTCGAGTCTGATCCCTCAGATCGTCGCCGGCCTATCGGGGCAATCGCGAAACGCGGCATACGACTGGCGCAACGCCGTCCGCAATCACATCGATTGGTCCGAGTGGAACGCCGAGCAGCAGGCCGAGTGCATCTCCGACTACAACGAGGCTCTGCGCCGCATCAATGCCGGCAATGCGACTCTCGAAGACTACGACACGGTCACGCTCGCCCAACCGTTCATCGAGCTGGTGCGCGACCGGATCGGGGCACCCGGTTCGCAACGAAAACACCGAGACAGCCCCGCCTCGGCGCCGGTTGGAGCGACGCCATGAGCCTCACCTCGTCCCCCAGGATCATCAAGGGCGGCCTCGTCGTCATGGCGCCGGGCGGTGGCCCGGTGCTGCGGACGATCGCGCTGCAATACAACCCCGACTCGCTGACGCGCAACTACCAGGTGCAGGGCGTAGGCGGTGATGGCGGAGGCGAACGCGCGCAGCCTTTCCGGCTGAAGGGGCCCGCGGTCGAATCGATCAAGGTCGAGGCCGAGATCGACGCTACCGATCAGCTCGAATCGCCCGGCAACAACGCCAACGCAGTCGCCTTCGGTATCGGCCCCCAGATCGCGCTGCTCGAGGCACTGGTCAACCCGACCGTCGACGAGATCCTGGCCGTCGCTGCGCAGACGCAGAACGGAACGCTCGAGATCATTCCTGCCGAGGCGCCGCTCGTCCTGTTCGTCTGGGGCAAGAACCGTGTAGTGCCGGTGCGTGTTACCGACTTTTCCGTCACTGAGGAGGCGTTCGACCCGTCCCTCAATCCCATCCGGGCAAAGGTGAGTCTTGGGTTGCGTGTCATGACCACCGACGATCTTGGCTTCACCCATCGTGGCGGCACCATTTTCATCAGCTATCTGCGCACGCGCGAAGCCCTGGCCAAGAAGGCCGGCTCCGCTTCGCTGGCGTCGATCGGCCTCAACAGCGTGCCGTGAGGGAAGAGTCATGACGACAGATCCGGTACAAGCCCTCATCGACGCCGGCGCCATCCCGACCAGCCCGTTTGCGCCGAACAGCCGATATTACGGCGTCGCCTTCGGCCTGTATCAGCGCGACCCCACCGCTTCCGGGATCGCCTATGTGCTGCGCCGCTTCATCCCGCAACAGCGCGACATTGCGATCGCCCTGGAACACATCGTCCAGAGCGGCGAGCGTCCCGATCTGCTGTCGGCACAGGCATTCGCCGACGCCGAACTCTACTGGCGAATTGCCGATGCCAACGTCGTGACCGATCCCTTCGAGCTTACGGACACGCTCGGTGCCCGCGTGATCATTCCAGTGCCGCAGGGACTGTAGCGGAAGAAGCGCATGCTAAGCGGCGTCCAGCTCTCGCTCCGAATCGGTCCGGTGCCGGTGAGTCCGCCGCACGAGGTCGCCGATGCGCTGGTCCATGCCAAGGTCGAGGACGGTTCGGGCGACACGCAAAGCGGCTTCGAGCTGGTCTTCGAACTGCCGGCCCGCTCGCCGTTGCGCACGCTCTTCCTGCTCTCCGGCGGAGGCAGCCTGCCGCTGATGCGGGTCGTGCTGGTGGTGACGATCAACGGCAGCGCGCAGTCGATCATCGACGGCGTCACCACAAACGTCGAGGCGCAGGCGGGCGAGGGCGGGGTCTCGCGTCTCGTCGTCAAGGGCAAGGACCTGTCGGCCCTGATGGACATCATCGAATTGCCCGGGCTGCCGTTTCCGGCGATGCCGCCCTCGGTTCGAGTCCTGCTCGTGCTGGCGAAGTACGCCGCGTTCGGCGTGATCCCGCTGGTCATCCCCAGCATCCTCGACATTCCACCCCTGCCGGTTCAGAAGATTCCCCAACAGCGCGGCAGCGACTACGCCTACGTCAAGCGCCTGGCCGGCCAGGCCGGCTACGTCTTCTATCTCGAGCCGGGACCGGCGCCGGGTACATCCAAGGCTTACTGGGGCCCGGAGATCCGCGTCGGCACACCGCAGCCTGCGCTGACTGCGAACATGGATGCGCAGACGAACGTCGAGCAGCTCTCCTTCACCTTCGACAAGGAGAAGAAGGAGATGCCGATCGTGTTCTTCCAGGAGCCCTTCAGCAAGGCGCCGATCGGCCTGCCGATTCCCGACGTGACGCCGCTCAACCCGCCGCTTGGGCTGGTGCCGCCGCTGCCGCCCAAGATCGTCAAGCTCGACAAGACCGCGCATCTCTCCGCGCCCGAGGCGCTCATGGCCGGGATCGCCTATGCCGGACAGCACAGCGACTCCGTCTTCGGCACGGGGCGTCTCGACGTCGCCAAGTACGGCCGCCTGCTGCGGTCGCGCCAGCTCGTCGGCGTGCGCGGCGCGGGGTTGCCCTATGACGGGCTCTACTACGTCAAGAGCGTGACGCACGAGATCGAGAGAGGCTCCTACAAGCAGGGCTTCTCGCTCGCGCGCAACGCGCTCGTTTCCACTTTTCCCACGGTACCGACATGAGTGACGCCCCGCTTTTCGGAAAGTACCGCGGCACGGTGATCAACAACGTCGATCCCCTTCAGATCGGCCGCATCCAGGCGATGGTGCCGGACCTCGCCGGCTTCGTGCCGGGCACGTGGGCGATGCCTTGTCTGCCGATGGCCGGCATCAACGCCGGTGTCTTCACCGCGCCGACGATCGGCTCGGGCGTGTGGATCGAGTTCGAGCGCGGCGACCCCGACTATCCGATCTGGGTCGGTGGTTTCTGGGGAAGCGCCGCCGAGGTGCCGGTTCTGGCGCATGCCGTTCCACCGGGGGTGCCCGGCGTGACCATCCAGACGCCGCTGAAGAACGGGATCGTCGTCAGCGACGTGCCCGGCCCGACGGGCGGCATCCTGATCCAGACGACGACCGGCGCCATGATCTCGGTCAGCGACGTCGGCATCGTCATCTCCAACGGGAAGGGAGCCATCATCAACATGACGGGACCGACCGTTGACGTGAACCTCGGCGCGCTGACGGTGGTCTAGGAGGCCCGCGAGATGCCTGCCCCCATCCTCCATCTCGGCGCGACGGTGCTCTGCACCCATGCCGGCCAGGCCGTGCCGCTTGCGCCGTTCCCGCGCGTCCTGCTCTCCGGACAGCCGGCGGTCATGCTCACCTCGCCCTACGCGGTGGCGGGCTGCGCACTCACCGGCACGCCCAATCCGCCGTGCGCCACTGCGCAGTGGATCGCCGGTGCCGTCCGGGTCATGGCCGGGGGTGCACCGGTGGTGACGATGGCAGGCCAGTCGGTCTGCGTGCCGACCGGCACGCCTCTCATGCCGGTCGTCGCGCAGGCCCGCGTACTCGCGACGTGAGGAGGCAGACGCCATGCCCGACCTCGACTACCCGTATCACTTCTCAGGCCAAGGCCGCAGCGCGACGGCGGCTCGGGACGACCATATCCGTGACCTGATCGAGCAGGTGCTGTTCACGGCTCCGGGCGAGCGGGTGATGCGGCCCGACTTCGGCGCGGGCCTGCTGGCGCTGCTATTCGAGCCCAACAGCACCACGCTCGCCGCCACCACGCAGCTCCTCGTGCAGAGTGCCCTGCAGGCCCATCTCGCGCACCTCATCGCCGTGCAGTCCGTCGAGGTGACCAACGACGATTCGGCTTTGCGGGTCGATGTCCGGTATTCGGTGCTGCTCGACCGTACCACGCACAGCGCGACCTTCATGGCGCCGGGAGCCCAGCCGTGAGGTTCCATTGCTGCGATCTCCGCCGGCTTGACGTCCTGCGACGGAGCGGCACGGCCAACGCCATCGACTTCCTCGAGGTGCTGGACAGGGAGTCGCCCCCTGGGGCACCGCGCCAGCAGACGCTGTTCGTTCGGCTCCTGCGGCCAGGCTTCGTGCTGACGCCAGCCAATCTGCGCATTACCGGAGGCGAACGAATCCGCACCGTCGGCATCGTTTGGTGCGCCGCGGCCAATGCCTTGCCGCCGCAGGCCGAGCCCGGCCTGGTCGCCACGGTCGATGATCTGGCGCACACCCTCGTCATCCGCACTGATAGCGCCGGAGACTTTTCGGTCTATACGCTGAGCATCGTCGCCAGCTCCGGGACCAACGACCCGCCGGCTGGCTTCGATCCCAAGCTCTCCTCGATCGACTTCTCCTTCAAGGTCGAGTGTCCCGCGGACTTCGACTGCGCAGGCAGGCCTCTTTGTCCACCTGTCGTCGCGCCGAAACCCGATATCGACTACCTCGCCAAGGACTATCAAGGCTTCAGGCGATTGATGCTCGATCGGCTGAATCTGCTGGTGCCCGGCTGGACGGAGCGTTCGGCTGCCGACATCGGCGTGATGCTGGTCGAACTCCTGGCCTATGCCGCGGACAATCTTTCCTACCGCCAGGACGCGATCGCCAACGAAGCCTATCTCGCCACCGCCCGGCGACGGGTGTCAGTGCGGCGCCATGCGCGGTTGGTCGACTACTTCATGCACGAAGGCTGTAATGCCCGCGCCTTCATTCACTTCGAAGTCGTCGGCCAGGCCATCGCGCTGGCCCAGGGGACCGAGCTTTTGACGCGCACCCCCAAACTACCTCCGGTGGTCGCTCCCGACAGCCAGGCGCGACGCGACGCCATTTCCGCCGGTGCCCTGGTGTTCGAGACGGCCCACGCGGCTATTCTCGACGAACGACTGAACCGGCTCTCGTTCTACACCTGGGGAGACAATGGCTGTTGCCTGACACCGGGGACGATCAGCGCGACCCTGCGCGGCAATCTCGCTTCGGTGCTCCATGTCGGCGACATCCTCCTTTTCGAGGAGGTGGTGAGTCCGACTACCTTTGTGGCCGCCGATGTCGACCGCAGCCATCGCTGGGCGGTGCGGCTGACAGCCGTTGCGGTGTCGCAGGATCCGTCCGGCCGGCTCTTCGAGGATCCTCCGGTCAACGCACCAGTCGACGTCACCGAGATCGCCTGGGACGCGGCGGATGCACTGCCGTTCCCGCTCTGCCTTTCAGTGCAAGCTCGACCGGGGCTCGAGGTGAGCGTTGCCTTGGGCAACATCGTGCTCGCCGATCAGGGTTTGACGGTACAGAACGAAGCACTCGGCAGCGTGCCGCCCGAGACGCTGCAGCTTGTGGCGCCGCCGTCGACAGATTGCTGCAGCAAACCGGATCCCGTGTTCGTTCCTCCGCGATTCCGGCCGGCCTTGAAGCATGCGCCGCTGTCGCATGGTTTCGATATTGCCGGGCTGTTGGCGGTACCGATCAGCGCCGACGAGGCCTGGTGGCCGGCGAGCTCGCTGCTCTCCATCGATCCGCGCGCCGCCACGCCCCGTATCGCGCGGCTAGTGGGCAACCTGGGCACGGTCAGCGAATCGTGGACGGCGCGCCGCGACCTGTTGTCGAGCGCCGCCGACGCGACCGATTTCGTCGTCGAGGTCGAGAACAATGGCCGCGCCCGCCTGCGTTTCGGCGACGACGATCACGGCAAGCGCCCCGATTCGGCAACGGCATTCGTCACGACCTACCGGTTCGGCAACGGCACTGCCGGCAATGTCGGTGCGGACGCGGTCGCCCACATCGTGAGCACCTCGAACGGCGTGTTCACGGCGGTGCGCAATCCGCTGGCGGCTGCGGGCGGCGTCGATCCCGAGGACATCGAGGTCGTCCGGCGTGACGCACCGCAGGCGTTCCGCACGCAGGAACGGGCGGTGACGCCGGCGGACTATGCGGCCGCGGCGGAGCGGCGTCCCGATGTGCAGCGAGCGGCGGCGTCGTTCCGCTGGACCGGAAGCTGGTACACGGTCTTCGTGACGCCCGACCGCTACGGCGGAGGCAGCATCGACGACACGTTCAAGGCACGGCTGCGTCGCCATCTCGAGCGCTTCCGCATGGCCGGGTACGACCTCGAGGTCAGCGCGCCGCGCTATGTGCCGCTCGAGGTTGGGCTGCACATCTGCGTCAAGGACGACTACTTCCGGGCCGACGTCGTACATGCCGTCGCTGCGGTGCTGTCGAGCGACGTCCTGTCCGACGGATCGCTCGGCCTGTTCCATCCCGACAATTTCTCCTTCGGGCAGCCGGTCTATCTCAGCCGCGTGATCGGGGCGGCCCAGGCCGTCGAGGGAGTAGATTCTGTGCGCGCCGACACCTTCCGGCGCCTGGGCGACCGGACCTTCACGTCCCTGCAAGACGATGTGATCCAGATCGGCGACTTCGAGATCGCCCAGCTCGCCAACAATCCCAATTTCCCCGAGCGCGGCAGGCTGGTTCTCGCGGGAGGAGGCGGCAAATGACGGCGCCGGTGCCTGATCTCAAGCCCCGGGTCCGCCCGTTGGCGCCTGGCAGCGAGTGCTGCGACTGTTGCGACGGAGTCCAACCCGAAACCCCGCTGGGCATCTACAATCGCGGCGGATTGTCGACGATTGCCTATCGTGTTGGCGACTACGCTCAATTCCGCGTCAGCTTGCAAGCGGCACTGTCCTCCTCCGCCCTGACGCCGCTCCCGCGACTGACCACGCGCGACAACGACGACTTCACCATAGGCCTGATCGACGCCTTCGCCTGCTCGGCCGATGTCGTCACCT
>JAFEFF010000224.1 GCA_018240745.1 Pseudomonadota bacterium | reverse complement strand
TGGGCGCTCGGCACGGCGGCGACGCAGTCGGCCGGCCTGTGCGAGTGCCTCGGCTGGCCGGCCAAGAGCGTCAGCGTCGGCAACGCCGCGCGCAACGGCCTGTGGTCGGCGCTGCTCGCGGCGCAGGGCTTCGCCGGCCCACCCGAGCCGCTCGCCGGCGCCCAGGGCTTCTTCGCGGTGATGGACGAGCCCATCGACTGGCCGGGCCTGCTCGACGGGCTCGGCGAGAGCTGGCAGGTCGCCAACAACTCGATCAAGCCCTACCCCTCGGGTTTCGTCATCCATCCGCTGCTCGACCTGGCACTGGACTGGCGGCGCGCCAACCCCGGTGCGGCGGTCGACAAGGTCCGCGCGCGGGGCAACCCGCTGCTGCTCCAGCGCGCCGACCGGCCCGATATCAAGACCGGCCGCGAGGCCCAGGTGAGCCTGCAGCACGCTGTCGCCGCGGCGCTGGTGCGGGGCCGGGCGGGGCTCGCCGAGTTCACCGATGCCTCGGTTGCCGATCCCGAGGTGTCGGCGATGCGCCGCAAGGTCGAGGTCATGGCCGCGCCCCACCTCTCGACCATCGCCGCCGAGATGGACATCGTCACATCGGACGGCCGCACCCGCACGCTCGCCACCGGGGCCGCGCGCGGCAGCGTGGCCAATCCGCTGAAGGACGCCGAGATCGAGGACAAGCTGCGCACCGAGGCCGACGGCTGGCAGAAGGGCCACGCCATCCAGCCGCTGATCGACGCGGTGTGGGCGATCGACCGCAGCGAGGACGTTTCGGCGCTGGCGCGGCTTACGGTGCCGGGCTGAGGACCGGGTGGCGCCGCCACGAGCGGTCCCACGGGCGGTCCATTGCCCATTGGGCGCGATGCAAACGCGCGTTATCCACAAGCCCCGCGCGCCCGAAAAGGCTGCTTGGGCAATGGAACGCATCGCGGCGGTGCCCGAAGGTCGATGGATCAATCACTTGGCTGCCGCGTGAGCTGTAGCCATTGCCCATAATAGGTCCGTGGACAGCGAGCGAGTAAAGTGCGTCGCCATGACATCCGTAGCTCTTCCACTCGATCGTTCGCCGCCGCTCGCTTCGCGGCGTGCGCGCGTCGCGATATCGTGCGCCATGACGCGGGCGCTGCAAGCATTCGCGACGCTGTTGCTCGCCGCGCAACTTCTTGCCGCGCCGGCCAGCGCCCAGAGCGAGCGCTGGATGACGCTGCCGCCGACGCCGTCGCTGCCGACGCCTCGATCGAGCGGCAAGGTCGAGGTGAACGGCGCCGCGATCTGGTACGCGGTGTTCGGGCCAAGCGATCGAGGGGGACCGCCGGTCGTGCTGCTGCATGGCGGCCTCGCCAACTCCAACTACTGGGGCAACCAGGTGCCGGCGCTGGCCGAGAGGCACCAGGTGATCGTGATCGACAGCCGCGGCCATGGCCGCAGCACGCGCAGCGCGGCGCCCTACGGCTACGAGCTGATGGCGTCCGACGTGCTGGGCGTGATGGACAAGCTCGGCGTCAGGCAGGCGGCGGTGGTCGGCTGGAGCGACGGGGCGATCATCGGCCTGTCGCTCGCCATGCATCATCCCGACCGCGTGGCGCGGCTGTTCGCCTTCGCCGCGAACTCCGATCCGTCGGGCGTGAAGGACGTCGACAAGAGCCCGGTGTTCCAGCAGTTCATCGCCCGCGCCGAGAAGGAGTACGAGGCGCTGTCGGCGACGCCCAAGGACTACAGGAAGTTCGTCGAGGAGATCAGCGCCATGTGGGCCGGTCAGCCCCACTGGACGAAGGACGACCTCGCGAAGATCACCGTGCCGACCTGGATCGTCGATGCCGACCACGACGAGGCGATCGAGCGCAGCAACACCGAGCTGATGGCGGACACGATCCCCAAGGCGGGCCTGCTGCTGCAGCCCGAGGTCAGCCATTTCTCGATGCTGCAGGACCCGGCGCAGTTCACCGCCGACGTTCAGCACTTCCTGGACCGCAAATGGTAACCTTGGGCGGACGCCTCTCATCGGAGGCCCTCTCCGCACGCGTCATACGCGTGGGGAGAGGGAGGGGACCCGCGCTTGCGCGGGGAGGGAGAGGTGTCGGGCCTCTGTCTTTCACTGGCCACGACGTTTCTGGAACGCCGACCACCTCACCCTCCCATTGCTTCGCAATGGGCCCCGCCCTCTCCCCCACTTCGTGGCGGAGAGGGAACTTGAGGGAGGAGTCCGAAAGGATGGAGCTGAGATGATGGTCGAGTTCGACGCCGCCATCCTGGGCGCCGTGAAGCAGCCGCTCGAAGTGCGCCGCACTTGCATCGCCAAGCTCGAGCGGGGCGACGTGCTGGTGCGCATCATGGCGTCCGGCCTCTGTCACACCGACCTCGAGGTGATCGAGGGATCGCTCGCCTATCCGATGCCGATCATCCTCGGCCACGAGGGTGCCGGCGTGGTCGAGGCGGTAGGCGAGGGCGTGACCGCGGTGACGGCGGGCGATCATGTCGTCTGCTCGTGGAATCCGCATTGCGGCCATTGCTTCTACTGCGAGCGCGACCAGCCGATCCTGTGCGAGCCCTTCACCTTCCACCAGCCGCGCGGCCATCTGCTCGACGGCAAGTCGCGGCTCAGTTGCGAGCTGTCGAAGGTGCATCACTTCTCGGTCGTGTCCTCGCATGCGCAGTACGCGGTCGTGCCGGAGTCGGGCGCGATCGCGGTGCCGAAGGAGATCCCGTTCGACCGGGCCTGCCTGATCGGCTGCGGCGTGATGACGGGCGTGGGCGCGGCGGTGCGGCTGGCGCCGGTCGAGGCGGGCGCCTCGGTGGCGGTGATCGGCTGCGGCGCAGTCGGCCTGAACGCGCTGCAGGGTGCCAGGCTCGCCAACGCCGGCACCGTCATCGCCATCGACCGCGCCAGGGGCCGGCAGAACCTGGCGCGCGTGTTCGGCGCCGATCTCACGACGGGCGAGCCGGGCGACGATGTCGTGGCCTTCGTGAAGCAGCATACCGGCGGCCGCGGTGCGGACTATGTCTTCGAGGCCGCCGGCAGCGCCGACGGCTTCCGGCTCGGCGCCGAGATCGTGCGGCCGGGCGGACAGTTGGTGTTCCTCGGCAAGGTCAACGTCCACCAGGACGTCGCCTTCCGCTGGGGCGCCCTCATGGGCGAGAAGAAGATCACGCGCTCGAGCTACGGCGGCGCCCGGCCGCGCCGGGACTTTCCCTGGCTGGCGCGGGCCTACCTCGACGGCAAGCTCAAGCTCGACGACCTGATCACCAGCCGCCTGCCGCTTTCCCGCATCAACGAGGGCTTCGACGCGATGCGCCGCGGCGAGGGAATCCGCACAGTGGTCCTGCCGTGGAATTGACCTTGACCATGCGGAATACAAATCCGACGATTTTGCGATGACCAAACTTCTCACCGAGGACGCGGTCGCCAAGTACCGCCGCGACGGCTACTACTTTCCCATCGACGTCATGAGCGAGGCCGAGACGCGCGAGCTCCGATCCAGGCTCGAGGCGCACGAGCGCGCGTCGGGCGGCCCGATCCAGGGCGACAAGCGCCACAAGGCGCACCTCTATCTCACCTGGTTGAATGACCTGATCCGCAAGCCGGCGATTCTCGACGCGGTCGAGGACGTGCTGGGGCCGAACATCCTGTGCTGGAGCACCAGCTTCTTCATCAAGGAGGCGTCGGACCCGGGCTTCGTGTCGTGGCACCAGGATGCGACCTACTGGGGCCTTAGCTCGCCCGACGTCATGACGGTGTGGGTCGCCTTCACGCCGGCCAATCTCCTGAACGGCTGCATGAAGTTCATGCCGGGCTCGCACAACGGGCAGCTCGAGCACGTCGACACCTTCGACAAGAACAACCTGCTGAGCCGCGGCCAGGAGATCGCGGTCAAGGTCGACGAGAGCAAGGGCGTCGACGCGATCCTCAAGCCCGGCCAGGCCTCGCTGCATCACGTGCTGCTGGCGCACGGCTCGGCGCCCAACAAGTCGAACGACCGGCGCATCGGTTTCGCCATCCGCTACATCCCGACCTACGTGAAGCAGGCGGTCGGCGCCAAGGACAGCGCCACCCTGGTGCGCGGCGTCGACACCTACGACTACTTCGAGCACGAGCCGCGGCCCACCGCGGACTGCGCGCCCGAAGCGATGGCCGCCCATGCCGCGATCGTCGGGCGGCAGGTGCAGGTGCTCTATCGCGGAACCGGACAGGAGCACTTCAGGCCGTAAACCTCAGGCAAGAAGACAAGACAAATCGGGGGAGAAAAGCGCCATGGACGTCGTCACTGGCATAGCGTTGCTGCTTGCGTTCCTCGCGGTGGTCGTCGCGATCATCCGCGGGCAGAGTCCCATCATCATGCTGCTGCTCCTGGCGATTGTCTGGGCAGCACTTGCCGGAATCGGCATCAACGACATCCAGGCCAAGGTACTGCAGGCGGGCGGCGTCACCTTCGCGAGTGCGGTGATCATCATCGTGTTCGGCGCCTGGTTCGCCCAGGTGCTGATCCAGACCGGCATCGCGGAAAGCGTGATCCGCTCCGCGGTCGAGCTGGCGGGCGACCGGCCGCTGATATCGGCGATGACGGTGACGCTGGTCACCGCCGTGCTCTTCTCCTCGATGTACGGCGTGGGTGCGGCGATCGCCATCGGCGTCATCGCGCTGCCGATCCTGATGAGTCAGGGCATCCCGCCCCGGCTCGCCGCGCCGGTTTTCACCATGGGAATCGGTGCCGGCACGATGGTGAACCTGGTGCAGTTCGGCACTTTCCAGAAGCTGTTCCCGGGCATCGAATACGGCGGCAGGCATCTGACCTACTGGACGGTCGGCGCGTGCGTCTACGTGCTGTGCGCCTGGGCGATGGCGGCGGTGGTGCTGCGCCAGGCCGGCGTGCGCCAGATGGCCTCGGTCGACACTGCGGGAGCCGCGCCGGTACGCAAGCGCACGCCGTACTACACCTACATCGTGCCGATCTTCCCGGTGCTGATGATCGTGTGGGCGAAGTGGGAGATCATCCCGACCTTCATCCTGTCGATCGTGCTGGCGCTCGCGCTGACCTGGCGGGATCGCAGCCTGCAGGGCCACATCAACCTGTTCAACAAGACCTTCTTCGACGCCTTCCCGGACATCGCGACCATCGCCGCGCTGTGGACGATCTGCGGCATGATCATCGTCTGCGGGCAGATGCCCCAGGTCTCGGCGGTCCTGAAGCCGATCTTCGGCCCGATCCTGCCGCACACGCCGCTGCAGGCCGCGATCTTCTTCGGCGTGCTGGGCGGCATCGGCTCGATCTACCGCGGGCCGCTGGTGGTGATCGGCACGGGCGCCGCAGTGCTGGCGCTGATCCTGGCCAACAAGGATATCCCGATCCCGCTGCTCTACTCGCTGTGGCTCGCGCCGACGGTGATGCAGGGCAGCGTCGATCCGACCAATTCCTGGACGCTGTGGACGATCGGCTACACCAAGGTCTCGCATGGCGAGTTCCTCAAGACGGCGCTGCCTTTCGCCTGCCTGATGGTGGCGATAAATTCGACCATCGCATACTTCATGCTGGCGTAACGGGCGTATGGAGCAGAAAGCGTATCGCATCGGGATCGACGTTGGCGGCACCTTCACCAAGGCCGTCCTGATCGATAACGCGACGCATGACGTGGTCGGCCGCTACTCGGTGCTGACCACCCATGCCGACGAGCGCGGCGTGGCCAAGGGCGTGGTCGAGGTCTTCCGCAACGTGCTCGACCGCTCGGGCGTCGATCCCAAGGACGTGATCTTCCTGGCGCATTCGACGACGCAGGCGACCAACGCCCTGCTCGAGGGCGACGTGGCGCCGGTCGGCGTGATCGGCATGGCCGGCCGCGTCGAGTCCCTGCTGGCGCGCAGCCAGAGCCGGATCGGCGACATCGAGCTGGCGCCCGGCCGGCATCTCAGGCCCGGCCATCGCTTCATCACCACCGAGACGCTGGACGAGGGCTCGGCGCGCGCCGCGGTCGAGGAGCTGCGCGGCGAGGGCATGAAGGTGGTGGTTGCGACCAGCGCCTTCTCGGTCGACGACAACTCGGCCGAGGAAACGGTGCGGCGCGCCGCCAACGACATCGACATCCCGGTGACCTGCGGTCACGAGATCTCCAAGCTCTACGGCCTCACCATCCGCACCCGCACCGCCGTCATCAACGCCTCGATTCTCCCGAAGATGATCGACACCGCCGAGATGACCGAGGCCAGCGTGCGCGAGGCCGGCATCCAGGCGCCGCTGATGATCATGCGCGGCGATGGCGGCGTGATGGATATCAACGAGATGCGCCGGCGTCCGGCGATGACCATGCTGAGCGGCCCGGCTGCCTCGGTCGCGGGCGCGCTGATGCATCTGCGTGTGTCGGACGGCATCTACTTCGAGGTCGGCGGCACCAGCACCAACATCGGCGTGATCCGAAACGGCAAGCCGACCGTGAAGTATGCCCGGGTCGGCGGCCACGAGACCTATGTCAGCTCGCTCGACGTGCGGGTGATCGGCATCGCCGGCGGCAGCCTGGTGCGGGTTAAGGACGGCAAGCTGGTCGATGTCGGCCCGCGCAGCGCCCATATCGCCGGGCTGCCCTATTCGGCCTTCGCCGATCCCGCGGTGTTTGCGGGCGCCACCGTCGAATACGTGAAGCCGCATGCCGACGACCCCGACGACTATGTTGCGATCAAGGGCAACGACGGCGAGCGCTACGCCATCACCAATACCTGCGCGGCCAACGTGCTGGGCTATGCCAAACCGGGCCTGCATGCCCACGGCAATGTCGAAGCGGCCAAGGCCGCGATGGCGCCGCTCGCCGCCGCGCTAGGCTGCTCAGTGGAGGATGCGGCGCGGCAGATCCTCGACAAGGCCACTTCCAAGGCGGTGCCGATCGTCGAGCAGCTCATCGCCGAGTACGGGCTCGACCGCGACCAGGCGGTGCTGGTGGGCGAGGGCGGCGGCGCCGGCGCGCTGATCCCCTTCACCGCCGAGCGGATGGGCCTGCAGCATACCATCTCCAGGGACGCCGAGGTGATCTCCTCGATCGGCGTGGCGCTCGCGCTGGTGCGCGAGGTGGTGGAGCGCGTGATCCCCAATCCGCAACCCGAGGACCTCAAGGCGATCAAGCGCGAGGCCTTCGACGCCGTGGTCCGGCTGGGCGCGGCGGCCGAGAATGTCGAGGTGACGATCGAGGTCAATCCGCATACCCAGCGGGTGCGTGCGACGGCGATGGGTGCGTCCGAGATGCGCGCCAAGACGCGCACCACCGTCGTCAGCGAGGCCGAGGCGATCGCGATCGGCGCCAGGTCGATGGGCATCGAGCCGTCCGCCGCCGAGGTGGCCGCCGCCACCGACCGCATGCGGGTGATCCAGGGCACGGTGAAGGAGAAGCATCTCAAGTTCTTCACCAGGATGCGCCATCCGATCCGCGCCGTCGACCTCGAGGGCGTCATCCGCGTGCAGCGCGCCGACGGCAAGGTGACGAGCGTTCACGCCCGGAACGGTCTGGAGGTACTGAAGCGCTTCTGGGAGGACAGCACGATCTACAATGGCGACAGCGTGATCGTGCCCGACATGTTCATCGTCGTCGGCGCGCACGTCGTCGACCTGACCGGCATCGTGTCGCTCGACCAGGCGATGGCGGTGGCGCGCACCGAATTCGAGGGGTTGGGCCCCGACGTGACGGTGGTGTTCATCGCCGTTCCCGGCGCGCGACGGTGACGCCGCGGGAACTGGGACGCGACGCGGCCCGCGCGCTGCGGGCCGAGCACGGCACCAACGATCCCGAGGCGCTGGCCGCGCGGCTGGGCGTGACGGTGATGGAGAGCGACCGCGACGGCGGTTGGGGCACGGTAGTGGTGTTTGCCGACTACACGCCGCGCCCGCCCAGGATCACGTTGTATCCGCCAGCCGCCGCCAACCGCGCTCACTACCTGGCGCACGAGCTGTTCCATCACTGGGAGGCGCTGCATCCCGACCGCCGGCGCAAACGGCCGGAATCGGAGGCGGCGGCCGATGCTTTCGCGGAGGCCCTGCTCAGCCCTTGACCGCGCCGCCGGTGATGCCGCTGATGAAGCGGTCGAGGAACAGGTTGTAGGCGATCGCCACCGGGATGCTGGAGATCAGCGCCGCGCCCATCAGCTCGCCCCAGTAGTAGACGTCGCCCCGCACCAGGTCGGTCGCCACGCCCAGGGTGATCGGCTTCTGGTCGGACGAGGATATGAAAGTGAGGGCGTAGACGAACTCCTGCATGGTGAGGGTGAAGGCGAAGATGATCACCGTCAGGATCGCCGGCAGCGACAGCGGCAGGATGGTCTTCACGAAGGCCCCGACCATGGTGCAGCCGTCGACGATCGCCGCCTCGTCGATCTCGCGCGGCACCGACTTGAAGAAGCCCATCAGCAGCCAGGTGCAGAACGGGATGGTGAAGGTGGGATAGACCAGCACCAGCGACCACAGCGAATCCTGCAGCCCGAGCAGCGAGATCACCCGCGACAACGGCAGGAACAGGAGCGTGGGCGGCACCAGGTAGGTGAGGAAGATGCCGATGCCCAGGTTCTCGGCGGCGCGGCCAGGCATGCGGGCGAGGCTGTAGCCCGCCGGCAGCGACACCACCAGCGTGATGGCGACGACGCACACGCCGATCAACGCCGAGTTGCCGAGCCAGCGCAGGAACAGCGTGTCGGTGAACAGATAGTCGATATGCTCCATCGTCGGCGATTCGTTGAACCAGTACGGGATGGACTGGAGGTTGTAGAGATCGCCGTCCTGCTTGAAGGTGGTGATCAGCATCCAATAGAACGGGAACGCCGCGAACAGCACCAGGAGCACGACGGCGGAGTAGAAGGAGCCGGTGCCGGCGATCCGGCGCGCCATCGTGGTCATGTCAGATCTCCCTCCTGCGCAGCACCTTGAGCAGGATGATCGTGGCCAGAAGCAGGAAGGGGAACAGGAACAGGCAGATCACCGCGCCGTGGCTGACGTCGCCCGACAGCACGCCGACCTGGAAGCCGAGCGAGCCCAGCACCTGTGTGCTGTTGACGGGTCCACCGTTGGTCAGCAGGTAGACCACGCTGAGATCGGTGAAGGTGAACACCGTGCCGAAGATCAGCGCGATCGTGATGATCGGCAGGATGATCGGCATGATGATGACGTAGTTGCGCCGCCAGAAGCCCGCGCCGTCGATCGTCGCCGCGTCGAGCACGTCCTTCGGAACCGAGGTGAGGCCGGCCAGGAAGATCACCACGCCGAACGGAAACAGCCGCCATGCATGAACGGTGATGACCGCCGTCATGGCGAGGTCGGTGGTGCCGAGCCATTGCGCCGGATTCATCGGGTCCATCAGACCGACCGCCATCAGGGTCCAGTTGATGACGCTGTAGAGCGAGTCGAACATCCACTTCCAGGCCAGCACCGCCAGCGACACCGGCACCGCCCACGGCAGCACGACCAGCGCACGGGCGATGCCGCGGCCGGGAAAGTCCTGGATCAGCAGCATGGCGCCGACCTTGCCGAGCAGCAGGCCGAAGATCTGCGAGACGATGGTGAAGAAGAAGGTGTTGCCGAGCGTATGGCGGAAGATGTCGCTTTCCAGCACCTCCTTCAGGTTCTTCAGGCCGACGAAGTGATAGCTCGGATTGAAGATCGTATAGGCGCTGACGCTGTAGTAGATCGCCAGGAAGAACGGCAATGCCACCAGCAGGACGACGTAGAGGATGGCGGGGGCGATGAACAGCGGGCCCATGAACTCCGGGCGGTCCAGCACGAAGCGCGAACGGCGCGGGACCGGCCGTGTGCCTTCGGCGATCGCGGTCATTGCACGGCTCCTTCCCTGGTTCGCCGGCCTTCCCGGTCGAAATAATGCAGCTCGCTGCAGCGCACGGCGAAGGCGTGCCGGTCGCCGGCGCGCAGTTGGTCGCTGGCCGCATGGGCCGGCAGCTTGGCCGTGACGATCCGCTTGGAAGGCCGTCCTTCGATCTCGCCGTAGAGGATGCGCTCGGAGCCGAGATACTCCATGCGGTCGATGCGGAACGGCATCTCGGCAAGGGCGCTGCCGTTCAGCATCTCACGCGGCAGGAAGTGCTCGGGCCGGAAGCCCAGCGATCCGCCCTCGCGCTCGACCAGATTCATCGGCGGCGTGCCGAGGAAGGTCGCCACGAACTCGTCGGCCGGCTGGTCGTAGATCTCGGTCGGCGTGCCGATCTGGCGCAATTGGCCGTGATCGATCACGGCAATCCTGTCGCCCATGCCCATCGCCTCGACCTGGTCGTGCGTGACGTAGACGGTGCTGGTCCGCACCGTCTGCTGGAACTGCTTCAGCTCGCTGCGCGCCGAGGTGCGCAGCTTGGCGTCGAGGTTGCTGAGCGGCTCGTCGAGCAGGAAGACGGTGGGCTCGCGCACCAGCGCGCGGGCCAGCGCCACCCGCTGCCGCTCGCCGCCCGAGAGCTGGCGCGGCCGGCGGCTCGACAGGTGGTCGATCGACAGCAGCCGCATCGCCCAGTCGACCTTGCGCCTGAGCTCGTCGCGCGGCGTGTTCTGCGTCTTGAGCGGGAAGGCGATGTTGTTGAACACCGAGAGGTGCGGATAGAGCCCGTAGCTCTGGAACACCATGGCGATGCCGCGCGCCCGCGGCGGCACCTCGTTGACGTTCTCCCCGCCGATCAGGATGTCGCCCGAGGTCTGGCTTTCGAGCCCGGCGAGGATGCGCAGGAACGTCGTCTTGCCGCAGCCCGAGGGGCCCAGCAGGACGAGGAACTCGCCGTCATTGACGGACAGGCTGATGTCGTTGACGGCGAACACATCGCCGAATTGCTTGCGAATATGACGTGCGGCGACGGCGGCCATCGATGACTCCGGACTCGGGATTCGATTGCAAAAAGGGGGAAGGGCGCAGGCGCGAAACTCCGCCGAGAGGGGACGGCGGAGCCTCCTGGGAAGGAGGACGCGCTTCGCCTACGCGTGGTTGGCCCACTTCTTGTAGATCAGCTCGACTTCATTGGTCGCCCACTTGACGGCTTCCTCCGGTGTCATCTTGCCGGTCGCGGCCTTCGCCATCATGTCGGGGATGATGAAGTTGTCGGCGACTTCGTCCGGCGCCGGGCCCGACGGGCCGGGGTAGCCGAACACCACGCACCACTCGGCCGCCGTCTCCAGCACCTTGAGCTTGTCGGGTGGATGCGACGACGGATCGTTCGAGAAGATCGGCTGCGGCTTGGGCACCAAATTCTCGAACAGCGGATGGTTGTAGCCGGTCGCCGCCAAAAAGGCGTCCTTGTAGTTGGCGCAATAGGCGCGCAGGAACTCGAACGCTGTCTCCTGGTTCTTCGAGAAATTCCAGACGACGTAGGAGTTCGGCGCGCCGGCGGCGAGGCGGCGGACCGGCCCGGCCGGCGTCTTGGTGACGAAGATGTTGTCGGCGAGCTTGGGGTTCGATTTCTGGATCGTGCGATAGGCCGAGATCGGATTGTGGATCCAGCTACCGCGGCCCGAGGCGAGGAACCGGTTGTTGCTCGAGTCGTCCCACGACAGCACTTCCGGCGTCATGCAGTCGGTGTAGAGCGCCTTGACGAACTTCACGACCTCCAGCGTCGCCTTGGAATTGAGCGTGACCTTGGTGCCGGTCTCGTCGGATACCGAGGCGCCCCAGCTCCACAGCATGCTGTTGTAGGAATTGTTGGGATCGACCGAGTGGCCCAATCCGATGCCGATCGGATGCCCCTTGGCCTTGAGCTTGGCGCCGCCCTTGTGCACGTCTTCCCAGGTATCCGGCAGCATGCCGATCTCACCCCACAAATCCTTTCGATAGAGGCCCGGGAAGTCGATGAAGTAGTCGGGAAAGGCGTTCCAGGTCTTGGTCTTGTCGTCGTAGGCGATCTGCTTGCCGATGGCGCCGACCTTGCCGTACTTCTGCTCGGTTTCGCCGATGAACTTCGTCATGTCGACGGTGTGCTTGGAGAAGAGGTGCGGTCCGCCCGAGCCGTTGAAGCCGAAGATGTCGTGGCCGGCGCCGGCCGCGACTTCGGCCGCCGCGCGTGCCGGCAGCTCGAGATGCGGGATATGGTCGATGGTGGCGTTGATGCCGTTCTTCTTGCCCCAGTCGCTAATGAAGCCGTCGAGCCACTTGTCGTACGCCGGAACGAAGTGACTCCACTGGACGATCTTGAGGGTCTTGGTGTCGGCCAGCGCCGTCGAGACGAACGGCGCACCGATCACCGGCGCAAGACTCAGGCCGCCGGCGACCGCGCCGCCGCGCCTGAGAAAGCTCCGCCGAGAGACGCCCGCACCGTACGCGTTTCCTCCTTTACGCATGTCAGCCTCCTGTTTCTTTATGTTTTTTCGAACCCGCTTTTCTGGTTCACCTTCCCTTCGCACCATGTGAACCGTGCCGCACGGCAGAAGCCGGCGCTTTAGCCTTTGTCATTGATGTAGGTTAATCGCCGTACGCGAACGCACCGGATGGTGCGGCGGGCGTCAGAGGCCCGGGATCTTCTGGTTCCAGAGCTCGGAGAAATCGACTTCGGCGAGTCGCGCCAATGCCGGGATATCGAGGCAGGTGAGCCGGTTGCCGTCGAGCGCGATCAACCCGTCCTCGCGCAGCTTGCGCAGCGTCCGGTTGACGTGCGGCACGCTGAGCCCCAACGCATCGGCCATCAGCTCCTGGGTGAGCGGCATCGCATAGGCGCGGTCGCCGGCGAGGCCGGCCAGTTGCAACCGCGCCAGCAGTTCCACCAGCAGACGCGCGACGCGCTCATAAGCCGACTGCCGGCCGATGCCGACCAGGTGCTCGGCGAACAGCGTCGCCTCCTGGCCGGCCAGCCAGAAGATCGCGATGCCCAGTCGCGAGTGCCGGCGGAACAGCTCGAAGATCTCACCGAACGCGATGGAAGAGATCGCCGACTCCTCGAGCGTCGTCACCGAATAGAGCGAGCGATTGTAGAGGCAGCCGGGGAAGCCGATCAGGTCCCCCGGCAGCACGACGTTGAGGATCTGCCGCCGGCCGTCATGCAGCACCTTGTAGCGGATCGCCATGCCGCGGCTCAGCACGAACACCGAGTGATAGGTATGGCCGGCGGTGATGATGTCGGCCCCGGCGCGGACGCGCGAGAAGTCGCCCTGCATGCGCATCAGGTAGTCGCGCTCGCGAGGGCCGAGATCGATGAAGCGGCCAAGCTTCTCGATCAACGGCAGCCGGAGGGCGCCCACCTCGGGGTGGGCCAAAGCCGCGACTTGCCCCATGCCGAATTCCCGACAATTTCGCAGGCAGTGTAATCCATTACGCACACCGAAACAGCGGATTCCACCAGCCCGGGCGGCAGGAGGCGTCCTTCCGGGATGGCCGCCCAGCCCCTAAGCTCGGCCCCCGAAAGGGAAAACGGAGTACCAATGACCGTCAGCGACAAGATCTTCAATGAGCTGCGCAAGATCGACACCCCGACCGTCACCAACGTGGTGGCGACCTATCCGAAGAACCCGCTGTGCCTCGGCCTGTACAATCCGTGGACCGAGAACTGGTACACCGACACCTCGATCCGCTGCCTCTATCCCGAGCTGGGTCCGACCGTCGGCTACGCCGTGACTGCCGTGTACGGCATGCCCGATCCGACCTTCACCGGCCGGCTGTCCTTCATGGACGTGATCGATGCGCTCGACGCGATGAAGAAGCCGACCATCCTGGTGATCCAGCAGAAGTGGCCGGACGGCATCATGAAGAAGGCGGGCCTCGCCGGCGAGATGATGGTGAGCTCGATGATGGCGGTCGGCTGCGTCGGCCTGTTGTCGAACGGCCCGTCGCGCGACGTCGATGCGATCCGCAAGCTCAAGTTCCAGTACCTGCTGGGCGGCGTCACCGCCGGCCATGGCGAGATGGCGGTGCACGCGGTCAACGTTCCTGTGTCCGTTGGCGGCATGGATGTCGCGCCGGGCGATTTGATCCACATGGACGAGAACGGCGCCGTGAAGTTCCCCGAGCAGCACGCCGAGGCGGTGGTGAAGAATGCCACGGCGATGCTCGAGGACGAGGCGCGCCGCCTGGTCAACCTGCGCAAGGCGAAGTCCGCCGCCGAGGTCCGCGCCGCCAACGCCGGCGGTGCGTATACACAGAAGAAACCGTAGTCTTGCCGGACCGCGGGCGTCCCGCCCGCCTCACAAACAAGCGCACTCACCTGCGCAGATGAGCGGGCGAGACGCCCGCGGTCCGGCAAGAGGGCTAGGCCTCGCTCCGGCGCAGCACGAACAGGAACGCCAGTGGCGCGGTCAGGAGCGGGATCAGAGTCATCAGGTGGAAGGCGTTGATGTAGCCGATCATGCTGGCCTGCCGCTGGATCTCGGCGGCGAGGCGGGCCTGCACCTGCAGCTCGCCGAGGCTGCCGAAGGCCTGCACCCAGGGCGCGATCAGGTCGCGGGTGAAGAAGGTGATCGCACTGCTGAGGTTGACGTTCGCTTCGGCGGTCGAATGAGCGAGCACCACGAGGGTGAGCGACACGAACACGCTCGAGCCCAGCATGCGGATCAGGGCGAACACCGCATTGGCCTGGGTCATGTAGCGGGTTTGCATGGTCGAGAAGGCGAGCACCGCCATCGGCGTGTAGCTGAGGCCAAAGCCGAAGCCGTGCAGCACGTTGCTCAGGATCACGCTCTCGACCGTGATCTGCATGTCGAGCGCGCCCATCATCCAGCCGGCGAAGGCCTGGATGGACAGGCCGATGAACAGGCAGAGCCGGGCATCGAAGCGCGTGAGCTGGGCGACGATGCAGAACGAGGCGAGGTTGCCCAGCCCGCGCGAGGCCACCAGATAGCCGATCGTCGATTCCGGATAGCCCTGCAGCTCCTGCAGCAGCGGCGGGAACAGCACCATCGGCGTGTACTGCAGCATGCCCATGATCAGCGCCACGAAGATGCCGATCGCGAAGTTGCGGTCGCGGAAGGTGGCGATCTCGAACAGCGGCTCGCGCGCGGTCAGGGTGTGGATCGCGAACATGGTGAAGAAGACGCCGGCCAGCACGCACTCGGTGATCGTCTCGCCCGAATCGAACCAGTCGTTGCGCTGGCCGCGGTCGAACAAGAGCTGGGCTGCGGCGATGGCGATCGCGATGAAGGCGAAGCCGATATGGTCGAACGGCCGCGGCCGACCCTTCTCGTCGTCGTTGAGGGCGGCGAAGGCGAGGCCGGCGGCGACGACGCCGAGCGGCACGATCAGGAAGAACGTCCAGCGCCAGCTCATGTAGTCGGTGATCAGCCCGCCGAACGTCGGCCCCAGGATCGGCCCCATGACGCCGCCGACGCCCCACATCATCAGGATGAAGGGGTGCTGGCTCCTGTGAAACGAGGTCAGCACGATGGTCTGGCCCATCGGGAAGATCGGCGCGCCGAACGCGCCCTGCACGACGCGCAGCGCCAGCAGCCCTTCCAGCGAATTGACGAGGCCGCACAGCATCGAGGCGACGGTGAAGCCGGCGGCGGACAGCACCATCAGCGTGCGCCAGCCGAGCCGTGCCGCCAGCCAACCGGTCAGCGGCGTGGCGATCGCGGTGGCGACGAGATTGAAGGTCAGCACCCAGGAGATCTGCTCCTGGGTCGCCGACAGCGCGCCCTTGAGCTGCGGCAGGATCACGGTGACGCTGGTCGCGGTCAGGCCGAACAGGACGGTCGTGAACTGCACCGACAGCAGGATCAGCCACTGTCGGCCGGTGATCTTCATGCCGGCGATGGTAGAGTCCCGAACACCGACGGAAAAGACAGCGGAAGTGCGAAACCGCGATTTGCGCAGCGGTACATGCAACCGCTAGGTTTGTCGAAGGAGAAGGGGAAACGCATGACGGAGATTTCCAGGGACCTGCGCGAGGTGCTCGCCAGGGTCGGCACCTCGACGCTGACCGGCGTGCTCAATCGCCGGGGACTGAAGAGCATGACGCTGTACGACGTCTCGCCGGTGCGGCCCGAGCAGCCGCCGCTGGTCGGCATCGCCTACACCATGCGCTTCATCCCCTCGCGCGAGGACAAGGACGGCCCTCAATCGACCAATCGCAGCACGATCCAGCCGCAGGCGATGGAGGAATGCCCGCCCGGCCATGTGCTGATGATCGACAGCCGGGGCGATTCGCGCGCCGCCTCGGCCGGCGACCTTTATATCGGCCGGCTCAAGGCGCGCGGCGCAGCGGGCATCGTCACCGACGGCGGCTTCCGCGACACCAACGGCGTGTTCCGCACCGGCCTGCCGGCCTATCACCGCCGCGCCTCGTCGCCGCCCAGCCCGATCGCCCACCGGCCCATCGACCTGCAGCTCCCGATCGCCTGTGGCGGCGTCGCGGTCTATCCCGGCGACATCGTGGTCGGCGATCGCGATGCCGTGCTGGTGATCCCGCCCGACATCGTCCAGGCGGTTGCCGAGGAAGCGCTGAAGAACTTCGAATACGAGGAGTGGGCCGAGCTCGAGGTCGCCAAGGGCCGCTCGCTCAAGGGCCTGTTCCCGGCCAGAAGCGAGCAGGCCAACGCCGACTACGAGGCCTGGAAAAAAGCCGGCGGCAAGAAATAGGTTCATGGAGCGGAAGACTGGTAGTCAAACCGCCCCGTCGTCCCGACCGAAGCCGAGCGAAGCGAGGCGCAGCGGAGGGACCTTTTTTCGGCGACTTGCGGCCAATTGCTGAAGAAAGGTCCCTCCGCTACGCGCCTTCGGCGCTTCGGTCGGGACGACGGAGGAAACTCAAGTCGTCCGCTCTCCAGACTAGCGCGGCAAAGGCTGGATCGGCCCGGCTTCGCCGGAATAGTAGAGGGCGGCCTCGTCGATCTCCTCCGGCGTCATGCGCCGGGCGATCGTGCGCATCTGCTCGTTGATGTCGTTGTGCCGGTCTGCGCTCGCGAAGTTGCGCAACTGCCCGCGGAAATATCCCGCCGACTGGCCGCCGAGCCAGGGCGAGCCGACCTTGTGGTCGAGGTCGCCGTGGCATGAGCCGCAGGGCGCGATGCCGCGCAACGGCGCGCCGCTCGCGACGATCTTCGGGGCCGGCCGGTCCTGCGTGCGCCACGGGCTCGGCAGGCGCGGCAGGTAGGCGTAGTAGACCGAGATGTCGACCATGTCCTGCTCCGACAGGTTGACCACGAACGGCGACATCACGGCGTTGACCCGCGCGCCGGTCTTGAAGTCCTTGAGCTGCTTGTAGATCGCGGGCGCGAATTGGCCGGACAGGGTCGGCGAATCGGCGCGGCTGATTCCGGCGGGGCCGTGGCAGATCGCGCACTGATGCGCCAGCGTGGCGCCCCGGCCGATCGACTGGGCATCCGCCGAGGCCAGCATGTTGGGTGTCATGACGACGGTCGTCCCCTTCTGCGGGGCCTCGACTGCAGGGGAGGGCCGCGAGACCACACCCGCGGCGCTGCAGATCGCGTCCCACAGGCCGGTCAATCCCAGATGCGGCTGGGCGAGCGGCAGCAGGATGAAGCCGACAACCGCCGAGACCACGAAGACGATGGCGGTCGCGCCGATGCTGGCGGAGGTCCAGCCGTCGCGCTTCATCGCGAGCCCCCGACGTAGACCGCCTGCACGGCGGTATCGCTGCGCACCGCAAGCTGCAGGATCGGGTAGCCGTAGTTGCTGACGGTCAGGGCGATCATCAGTCCGACCCAGAGGCCGTAGCCGTTGAGCACGGCCGGTACCGAGACCGGCGGATGGAGGGCTTCGGCAAAGCGGTAGGGGCCGGCTTCGGCGGGCGCCGTCCGGTGGCCGCGCAGCAGCACGACCAGGAACAGCAGGCCGGACAGCACCAGGATGAAGCCGCCGAGCACCGACAGGACGACCGAGAAGGCGAGCGGGGCGAGCGCGGGATCGCCATAGTCGAAGAACGCCATGCGGCGCGGCATGCCGAGGATGCCGACCCAATGCCACGGGAAGGTCGTGACGATCATGCCGACGAACCACAGCCAGAGCTGCAGCCGCATCAGGCCGAGGCTCGCCAGCGGCCGGCCCGTGAGATGCGGCCACAGGTCGTAGGCGATCGCGAAGTACATGATCACGATCGCGCCGCCGAAGATCAGGTGGAAGTGGCCGGTGATCCACTGCGTGTTGTGGATCGAGGTGTCGAGCTGGTAGCTCATGTTGATCAGCCCGCCGGCGCCGCCGAAGCCCAGCATCACGAACGAGAAGGCGAGCGCCAGCATGATCGGATTGCGCCACGGCAGCGCGGTCACCCAGCCGAACAGGCCGCGCCCGCCGCGCAGCCGGGCGGCGATCTCGACCGAGGCGCAGATGGTGAAGACCGTCAGCAGCGTCGGCAGCGCCACCAGCGCGGTGAAGACCGAGTGCACGAACTTGAACCCGGCGCCGACCTCGGGGTCCATGAAGGCGTGATGGATGCCGATCGGCATCGCCACCACCAGGAAGAGGACGAAGGCGATGCGGCTCATCGCGTCGCTGTAGACACGCCCGCCGATCGCCCGCGGCACGATCGTGTAGTAGGCGATGTAGGTCGGGAACAGCCAGAAGTAGACGATGGCGTGAAGCGTCCAGGAGAAGAAGATCCGGGCGAGGCCGGCATCGATCGTCGAGACGAGGCCGAACGCCACCGGGATGATCTGCAGCAGCAGCTCGAGCGCCGCGCCGACCGCCGTCCAGGCCCACAGGTAGGAGCCGGCGACGTTGGCGAACATGGCGAGCGGCACCGGCTTGCCGGGATTGGCGCGCTTCCAGATCCGCAGGTTGATCGACATCAGCGCGACCCAGATCCACGAGCCGACGACCGCGAGGACGATGCCGACGTAGTAGAAGCCGTTGCCGATCAGCGGCGGATAGAAGGTGTAGAGGACGGACGCGCGGCCGAGCGCCACCGGCACGACCGCGGTCACCGAGCCGACAGCGACCAGCCAGAAGCCGGCCCACGCCCAGCGGCGACCGATCAGCGGCTGCTCGAGCGCGCTCTCGCTGATCGCATAGCCGAAGCCCATGGCGATCAGGGTCGGGAAGACGTAGGCCATCACCGTGCCGTGCGCGGTCAGCGAGCGGTAGTACCACTCCGGATTCTCGATCCAGCCGCTCAGCGGACTGCGCATCAGCATCTGCCAGGCGCCGAGCAGCAGGGCGAGGCCGAACAGGCCGAAGGCGAGCCAGAAGTGGGCGATGATCAGGCGTCTGCTAGTCAGCACAGCTCATCCTCCGCTTGCCGGCGCTGAGCCTGGTGAACTCCGCCTTGTCGATCACCTTGACCCTGGCCCACATGCCCTCGTGGCCGACGCCGCAGAATTCCTGGCACGGCATCAGGTGCTCACCCGGGTTCGAGAAGCGGGCGCGGATGCTGGCGACATAGCCCGGCACCAGCATGGTGTTGATGTTGGTGCCGACGATCAGGAACCCGTGGACGACGTCCGGGCTGGTCGCGCGGAAGGTGATCGGCGTGTCGGTCGGCACCAGCAGGCAATCGGGCACGAAGGAATACTGCTGGCCGATCGCGCGCACCGTGACCGAGCCGTCGGGCTCGACCGCCGTGCCGAGATTGCTTTCGACGAACTCCCCGGAGAGGTGCAGCCTCGCGGCATCGATCGTCTCGACGCGACCCTGCGGCATGGTCGCGTGCTGCAGGCCGATCAGCGCCGCGGCGGTCGCCAGCAGCAGCACGATCACGATCGACATCGTCGCCCAGCGGCGCTCGACGCGGGCGGCGACCTGGGCGGACTCGTCGGCCGGCGGCACCACGGTCATGGCGCGCTCTGGGGCAGGAACACGAACAGGTAGAAGGCGAGCCAGATCGCCAGCACGATCACCGTGGCGATGCCCGCCACGGCAACGGCGCCGCGCGGCCCGCCCCGGGCGACCGCCTCGACCTCCTCGTGGCGGGGTTCGTCCCGGCCCGGCCGGAGCGCGGAGTTCAGCATACCAGCCTCATTGTCAATCGAGGGGCGAGGCCCGGAGCGCATTGGCTTCGCGGGCGCTGACCGCCGCGCCGCGGTTGCCCCAGGCCGTGCGGATGTAGGTGACCACCGCCGCGACCTCGTCGTCCGACAGCGACTGCGCGAACGGCGGCATGCCATAGGGCTGCGGATTGCCCGAGGTGCCGGGCGGGAAGCCTCCGTTCAGCACCATGCGGATCGGATTGACCGCCGACGACATCTGGATCGACTGGTTGCCGGCGAGCGGCGGGTAATGCGGCGGCTTGCCCAGGCCCTGCGCGCCGTGGCAGCTCGCGCACTCGCGGTCGTAGATCGTCTTGCCGAGCGTCAGGAGCAGGCTGCTTTCCGAGCTCGTCACCGTCGCCCGCGCCGCGCCGGGCGGGCTGCCCTGGCCGAGGCTCTTCAGATAGACGGCCATCGCGCGGATGTCGGCGTCGGTCATGTATTGCAGGCTGTTGTAGACCACCTCGGCCATCGGGCCGTAGACGGCGCCGCGCGGCGAGATGCCGGTCTTCAGGTAGTCGGTGATCTCCTGCAGGCTCCACTCGCCGAGCCCGGCCTCCTTGTTGGACGTGAGCGAGGGCGCGTACCAGTTCTGCATCGGGATCAGCCCGCCCTGGAACGCCTCGGACTCGGAGCTGCCGCCCAGCGCGTTGATCGCGGTATGGCACATCGCGCAATGGCCGAGCCCCTCGACCAGATAGGCGCCGCGATTCCATTCGTCCGACTGCTTGGGATCGGGCTTGTACTCACCCTCGCTGAAGTACAGCGTGCGCCAGCCGAGGATCAGCGAGCGGTTGTTGTAGGGGAACCGCAGGTCGTGCGGCCGGTTGGGCTGCTTGACCGCCGGAATCGAGCGCAGGAAGGCGAAGATCGCGTCGCTGTCCTGCCGCGTGACCTTGGTGTAGGAGCCGAACGGCATCGCCGGGTAGAGCAGGCCGCCGTCGGGAAACCGCCCCGTATGCATCATCGCGTAAAACTGGTCGGAACTCCATTTGCCGATGCCGGTCTCGTTGTCGGGGGTGATGTTGGACGTGTAGAGCGTGCCGAACGGCGTCGGCATCGGCCGTCCGCCGGCGAACAGCTCGCCCTCGGGCCGGGTGTGGCAGGCGATGCAGTCGCCGGCCCGCGCGAGATAGGCGCCTTTCTCGACCAGGGCCTCGTCTGCCGGCTTGTTCTGCGCGTACGCGCCCGTCGCGGCCAGCAGCGACATCGCGCAAGAGCCGAGGAGGATCGCGATCCGTCTCATTGCGGCTGGCTCCCGCAGGGGAACGGCAGGCCGTAGCTGCCCTTGGGAACCGGGTCGAGCTTGGCCGGCGCGGGCCTGGAGGCGAGCACCGCTGCGACCGCCTTCACGTCGTCCTCGGTCAGATGGCCGGCGACGATCTGCATGCAATCGGGAGCCTTCGCGGTGCGGGTACCGTAGCGCCAGGCGCCGAGCTGGGCGCTGATGTAGGAAGCGCGCAGGCCGAGCAGGCCCGGGATCGCCGGCTCCATGCCGGTGAGATTGGGGCCATGGCAGCTCATGCAGGCGGGAAGGCCGCGATTGAAGTCGCCCTTCTCGATGAGCTGCTCGCCGAGCTTCACCATCTGCGGGCTGGTGTCGGGCGCCACCGGCGCCGGCAGCGGCGGCTTCTGCGCCGCGAAGTAGTTCGCCATCACCGCGAGGTACTCCTCGGGCAAATACTCGAGCAGGTAGTTCATCGGCGGATAGCGCCGCCGGCCGTTGCGGAAGGCCACGAGCTGGTTGGTCAGGTAGCCGGCGGGCTTGCCGGCGAGCCGCGGGAAATAGGCGTTGCTGGTCCCCTCACCAATGACGCCGTGACAGGGCGCGCAGGCCAGCAGCCGCTCCTGGATCGTGTCGGGCGCCTGTTCGGGCGTTTGGGCGATCGCAGCGCTGCCGATCAGCAGGACGGAGAGGGCCGGCCCCAAGAGATGCCATCGCTTATGACGAGGTTCGGCCGTCTGCACGCTGTCCCCCTTTGCACGCATGAGTGAACGTCTGGAGCGGCAGACGGTTTCTGAAAGGTTGCGAGCCGAGATGCATGATTGTTGTCGACATCCTACGACAGAGGTCCGGGCAGCGCCTACGCCCGAGCGGCAACCATGGCTGCCGCGGCGTCGCGGCTGAAACGGTCGAGCAGGCCGAGCTGGTCGGCGGCCGGGCGCCACGGCACGCGACGGTGAATCGAGAGCATGCCGTACAGCTTCTGATTCTTCCGGATCGGAGTCGAGCAGACCGACCGCGAGCCGGCTTTCAGCATGACCGCGCGGGCGGGCTTGCCGGCGAACACCGGGCTGGTCCGCACATCCTCGACGATAACGCGCTGGCCAGTCTGCAGCGCGCGGCCGCAGGCCGAGTCGTCTTCCTTGACGGCGGCGAAGAAGTCGAGGAACGGACGACCGAAGCCCTGCTGGGCGGCGATGCGCAGAACGCCATCCTCGAGGACCTGGATATTGCCCATCTCCGCGCCCACGGAGGACAGCACGCGGCGAAGCAGACCGTCGAGGTCCGGCTTGGCCAAGGCCAGGACGCGATGGAGTGCCGCGAGCAGCTCGTCGGCGAAGAACGGCTTGGCGACGAACGGCCGGGTCTTGAAAAGCGACGGCACGCTGATCGGGCCGTACCCCGAGCAGATGAGGAAGGGAATGCCCGCGCGGTCGAGCGCTTCCATCAGGGCGATGCTGCGCTCGCCGCGCAAGTTGAGGTCGACCACGGCGGCATCGATTTGCCCCGAGGGGAGCACGGCCAGCGCTTCGGCAATGCCGACGAACGGACCGACCACCGTGCCGCCTGCGGCGGTGATCGTTGCGGCAAGATCGAGGCCGACCAGAGCCTCGTCCTCTGCCAGCAAAATGCGGCGCCCCCTGAAATGCACGATGACCTTCTGCCCGAATCCAAGACCGGTGGGGAGTATGGCACGGCGCCGCGAACGGCTTCAGTCCTGGTTTGGTGCGCTATGGCACGACCGCCCTCAGAGCCGCGCCAGCACCTCGGACTTGAACTTCTTCATGTCGGCCAGGATCTCCGGCACGGTCGAGCCGCTGAAGCCGGTGTCGATCGCGCCGACGCCCAGCTTCGCGAGCGCCTTGATGTCGCTCGCAATGTCGGCCGGCGTGCCGGAGAACAGCTTGCGCTCGCCGTCGCCGGCCTTGGCCGGCAAGCCCTCGCCCCAGCGCGGGAAGCGCACGGTGACGCCGACCGACTTCGGATCGCGGCCGGCTTCCGCCGTGAGCTGGCGCAGCCGCGCGATGCCTGCAGTCAGCCGCCCGAGGCTGTCCATGGGGAAAGCAGGGTTGTTCGGGATCGGGTACCAGGCGTCGCCGTACCTGGCGGTGCGCCGGAGCGCCGGGCCCGATTCGCCGCCGACCCAGATCGGGATGCCGCCCTTCTGCGCCGGCTTGGGCGCGAAGGTGATCTTGTCGAACTTCACGTAGGCGCCGGCGAAGCTCGGCCTGTCCTTCGTCCACAGCTCCTTGAAGGCGGCGACATATTCGTCGGTCACCTTGCCGCGCTCGGCGAAAGGCGGCGCGCCGATCGCCTCGAACTCCTCCTTCATCCACCCGGCGCCGATGCCCAGGATCACCCGGCCGCCGGACAGCACGTCGATGGTGGCGAGCTGCTTGGCCGCCAGCACGGCGGGGCGGTGCGGGACGACCATCACCGAGGTCACGAGCTTTAGCTTGCCGGTGCGCGCGGCGACGAAGGCCAGCTCGATGAGCTGCTCGTTGCGCTCGCCGGTGCCCTGGTTGGTGAACTCGCCGGTCGCGCTGTAGGGGTAGGGCGAGGCGATCTCGGTGGGAATGACCACGTGGTCGCTGAAGGTGGCGTAGGCGAGGCCGGCCTCCTCGGCGCCGGTACACAGCCGGACCAGGGGATCGAGCGCCGCCAACGGGCCGGCGGTAGGTGCGCTGAAACCGATCTGCATGATGTTCCCCTTCAAGCGAGCCCTCTTCAGGCGAGTGTAGTGCGGATTTCGAGGCTGCGCTTCAGGGTGAGCGTCACCGGCGTCTTCTCGGCGATTTCGGCCATCCGCTTCTTCTGCCCGGCGTCGGCGCCCTCGATGCGCAGGACGCGGTCGATGCTCTCGACCTTGTCGGCATTGCGCGTGAAATGGACGTCGGCCTCTACCGACGTCACCGGCCACTGCTTGCGCCTGGCATACATGCGCAGGGTGATGACGGTGCAGGCGCCCAGTGCCGCGCTCAAGAGATCGTAGGGTGCGGGGCCGGCATCCTTGCCGCCCAGCTCCGGCCCCTCGTCGACCGTGAGCTGGTGATGGCCCGTGGTGATGGCGGTCGCGTAGTCGACCGTGCCGATCCGTGCCGTCGTATGCGCCAAGACTCCTCCTCGCCCGCGACCGGCGGGCGCGGCAGTCTAGAACGTATTGCGCCGCGCGGGAGTCATATGGACCGCGGGCCGCCAGCCTTCTCCGCTCAGGCCAGGGGCCCGCGGTCCGATGAGCGCTAGCGACGGACCTTCTTCGCTGCCTTCTTGACTGCCTTGCGGACGGCCTGTTTCGCCTTCGCCGCCTTGCTCGCGGGGCGCCGGGCCGCGACCTTGCGCCGGGCGACGGCGACCGCCTGCTGGACGGTGTCGGCGGGATGGGCGATGGCGCCGATCGCGGTCGACACCGCCTCGGTTACCGAATCGGCGACCGCGCCGACGATGCTGGTCTTCTTCTTCCTGATTGCCATGGGTCGTTTTTCCCTCTCAGTCTCCCGCGCGTGGCAAACGCGAGCGACTTCAAGGGGTTGCAAGGCGCGTCGTCCGGCTGGCGTCGACCGCAAAAATCAGGTATATCAAGCCATTATTTGAATTTCTTATAGTCATATTGGAGCTTAATAATGGCCGTTTCTTCCGGCCTGTCCCTGCCTGCGGATGCTTCCGCCAACCGTTCCTCGTGGGCGCTCTCGCTGCCGCTGCTCGTCGGGCTGGTGGTGTTCGTGGCGCTGGCCAACGTCAACGGCCTGCCGCTGCTCGCCGATCCGGACAGCCATTGGCACATCACGGTCGGCAACTGGATCCTCGACCACGCTGCGGTGCCGAGGGTCGACGGTTACTCCTTCACCTTCACCGGCCAGCCCTGGATCGCCAAGGAATGGGGCTCGCAACTCTTGCTGGCGCTGGCGTACGACGTCGGCGGATGGGGCGGCGTCGTCGCGCTGGGCGCAGCGGCGTTCGGCGCCACCTCGGCCCTGCTGCTGCGGCTCCTGCTGCAGCACCTGCGACCGCTGCCGGCGCTGATGTTCACCGCCGCGGCCTTCGTGATGATGACGTCGCACTTCCTGGCGCGGCCGTTCGCTCTCGCGTTCCCGTTCATGCTGTGGTGGGTGTCGGGCCTGATCGATGCGGTCGAGGAGAGGCGGGCGCCCAAACCGATCCTGCTGCTGGCGATGCTGTTCTGGGCCAACCTGCATGGCGGCTTCACCATGGGCCTGCTGCTGGGCGGCGCGTTCGGGCTCGAGGCGCTGGTCAACGGCGCCGACTGGGCCGAGCGCAGGAAGATCTTCATCGCGTGGGCGAAGTTCGGCGTCGCGGCGCTGGTGGTCGCCTGCATCACGCCCTACGGCCCGCGCTCGATCCTGGTGACCTTCGAGATCTTCGGGCTGGGCGACGCGCTCTCGCTGATCGACGAGTGGAAGTCGCCCGACTTCCAGACCCAGCCGCTCACCGAGCTGATGCTGCTGGTTGCGCTCTACCTCGTGCTGGCGCGCGGCGTGAAGCTGCCGATCATGCGCACGCTGATCGTGGTCGGCCTGCTGCACATGTTCCTCAGCCACGTCCGCAATGCCGAGCTGCTCGCCATGATCACGCCGCTGGCGATCGCGCCGGTGCTGGCGCGCGAGTGGCCGGCGATGCGTCGCGATCCCGAGGGCAAGGTGCTGCTCGGCGGCCTCGGCCGTCCGGCCAGCCTGCGCGCGGTCGGCGTCGGGCTGACCCTGGCGGTCGTCTATACTGCGGCGCTGGTGCGCTTCGCCGGCATCCGCCCGCCCGAGGCGACCATGCCGTCAGCGGCGATCGAGTACGCGCTGGGCCACGGCCTCAAGGGTCATGTGCTGAACCACTACGGCTACGGCGGCTACCTGATCAGCCTCGGCATCCCGACCTTCATCGACGGCCGCGGCGAGCTCTATGGCGGCGAGTTCATCAAGAAGTACGTCGACACCGTGCACCTGCGCGGCAACGACCCCGAGGTCCTGCAGAAGACGCTCGACAAGTACTCGATCGACTGGACGCTGCTCCTGAAGGAGCAGCCCGCCAACAAGCTGCTCGCCACCCTGCCGGGCTGGCGCGAGGCCTACAGCGACGACAAGACGACGATTTTCGTCCGCAAGTAGCCGTCGTCCCGAGCGAAGCCGAGGGACCTTGCTCTCGGCGAATAGCCGCAGATCGCGGAGAGAAGGTCCCTCCGCTGCGCTTCGCTGAAGCGCGGAGGTTACTCCGCGCGAGTCGGGACGACGGTGGCGCCGGCGATCTGCTATGAAGGCAGGATGACCGACCCGATCGACCGCGCCCCGTTCTATCACGACGGCATGCGCGAGCTGCAGGACCGCTTCGACGGACGCCGCGTCGCCGATGGCCTGGAGAAGCACCGCCTGCACTTCGAGTTCTGGGAGCAGGACCGCAAGCTCATCGAGGAGGCGCGCTTCTTCTTCATCGCGACGAGCTATCGCGACAACGTCGATTGCTCGATGCGCTCGGGCGATCCCGGCTTCGTCAGGATCAGCGGGCCCGACACGCTCGAGTACCCCGAGTACGACGGCAACAACATGTACCGCACGCTCGGCAACATTCACCGCAACCCGAACGTCGGCCTGCTGTTCGTGCGCTTCGACGGCAAGACCTTCCGCACGCGCATCCGCGGCAGGGCGACGATCCACGACGATGCGGAAACGCTGGCCGGCCATCACGGCGCGAAGGTCGTGGTGCGCGTCAAATGCGAGATCTTCCCGAACTGCCCGCGCTACGTTCCCGATCTCGTGGGCGACCAGGCGGCGGTGCCGCCCAATCCGTTCGTCCCGCGGCCCGGCTACGAGCCGCCGGCGCCGGAATGGAAGAGCCGGGACTACCTAAAGGACGTGCTGTCGAAGTACGACCCGCACCGCAAGCGCGACGCGTAGGCGACGCGCCTCACGTCGTCGCGTCAGTGTCGGGCCAGGTGGCGGGCGAGGCGGGGCGCGGTGAAGGCCGCCCCGCAAGCGAAGCGCACCAACGGCCCGAAGCTGTGGACCGCGAGGGTGCCGACGAAATACAGGCCGGGCGTCGAAGCCTCGAAACAGTCGCTTAGCTGGGGCACGTCGTCGATCGCGACGATCTTGCGGTGCAGGCCCGGATCGAGGAAGGGCAGCCGCGCCAGCGCCGGCTTGTAGCCGGTGGCGGCGATCACGTGATCGACGTCGAGAACGCGCGTCTCGCCGCTCCTGTTCACCAGGACCAGCTCGACGCCGTCGCCTTTGGGCGTCGCCGCCTGCGGCTGCAGACCGAGATGGGTATAGGCGCGCCCCAGCACCATATCGCGGGCGAAATAGGCCGGCGCCGGCCCGAGGTGACCGCGCGCGATCGCGATTCGCCGATGCGCGGGAAGGCGGCGGAAGAGAAGGGGAAAATTGGCGCAAAGGTACGACCGCCAGCCCGGACCGATGGGGGTGTTCGGATTGCGCAAGCGCGATCTCAGGGACCGGTGGTCGGGCATTCGGCCGTTGAACCACAACGTGTCGCGGCAGACCAGATGCACCTCGGCGCCCTCGCGATGGAGCAGGCCCGCAATATCGGTCGCCGACGAACCCGCGCCAATGACGGCGACCCTGCGGCCCTTGAATCGCGACAGGTCGTGATGGTCGGCGCTGTGCGATACCAGCGGGCGCGGTGCGCCGGCGAGCGCGTCGGGCATGTGCGCGAAATGTGTGATGCCGGCCGCGACCACGGCCGTACGGGCATGGCAGACGGTGCCGTCGTCGAGCGTGAGGGTGTACCCACCCTTGTCGTTTTGTCCGAGCGCAGTGACCATCTTCGGCTCGAGGTTCGGCACCAGTTCCTTCTGGAAGGCGTGGCCATAGGCGCTGAAGGTCTCGAGCTTCGGCGGCAGGCCGAGCGGGGCATACGGAATCCGGTGCTTCGCGCAGTAGTCCGCGTACGAATACTTTCCGCCCGGGGCGTAGAGACTGGTGGCAAAACCATCGGACTTCAGCAGCATGCCTTTGGGCATGCGCGTGTCCCACGTCTCCATCGGCCGCCCGAAGATCTGGAAGTCGACACCCCGCGCCCTGAGATGCGCAGCGAGCGACAGGCCGTTCGGTCCAGCCCCGACGACGGCCACCCTACATTCAGATTGCATTCCCCACCCTTTCCCAACGTGACGAGCATACGTCGGGGCGTGGGGAAGTTCCATGCAGCGTGTGCACCGGTCAGGCCCTACTCATCGATACCCAAGTCGAAGAAGCGCGACCCACTGCCTCACTCCGCATCGCCATCGTGCTACGGCCCCTTCCATGTTGAAGTCGCAGGGACGGTCGCCCGCTTGGATCGGGTTCGCCGTGGTGGGAGACTCCAAGAAGTGGGCGAGTAGGCGTCGGAGCAAGAACAACAAGGCCCGGCTGCAGGCGCTGCTGCTGGCCCTTGCCCGATGGGCCGACGGTGCGCGGCTGCGAAGGCTTTTCCCGCGAGCCATGCGCTTGCGTCTGCATGCCGCCAAGAAGTGGCTGTTTCACCAGCCCGTGCGATTCTCGTTCGACCGCGGCGGCACGGGCGAAGCCGTGCGCCTGGTCGTCACCGGAGAGCCATTCGCCGATTGGCTGCCCGCCCTCACGGCACCCGAGACGTGGCGAAGCGTGCCGTCCATCGCCGAGGTCGTGCTGAAGCTCGACGACAGCCCGCTCAGTTTCGACGCGCTGCCGCGGGCGACGGGCTGTCGAACCGTCCTGCTGCCGCTCCGCGAGAACGCCATCGCTGCCTGCCCCGGCGGGCTCGGCTTGTATCCCTCACCGGACGCCGTCGCCATCCTGCGCGACAAGCGCCGCTTCGCGGACTACGTGACCGCCAACGGCCTCGCTCCCCTTTGCCCCGTGAACTATGTGCGACGCGAGGACATCGAGCTGCCCTGCATCGTCAAATCGGCGTACGACCAGCAGCGCGCCGTTGTCGTCCGCACCCAGGAGGAGCTCGAGAGGCTGCTTGCCGGCAGCACGTCGCTACCGCCGGGGTTCGCGTTCCAGGAATTCATCGCCGGCACCACCGAACACACTCTGCATGCCATCGTACGCCACGGCCGGCCCGTATGGAGCGCCTCGTTTGCATTCGAGAAGGAAGGCGATGCCCGGGTCGGCGTGGAGTTCAAGACGATGACACCGTTCGATCCGCCGCCTGTGGTATCGGAAGCCCTCGAGCACCTGTTGCGTCCGCTGGATTACAACGGCCCGTGCAACATGGATTACATCCTGCGGCCATCGGGCGGCGTTGCCGTCTTCGAGATCAATCCCCGGCTCGGTGGCACGATGTTCCTGCCGCAGAGTCGACCGTTGCTGACCGAGGCGCTGACCCGGCTTGTCGCGGAGGCATGACGGCGGACTTAGCTTTTCAGCACGATCCAGGTGCAGGGGCCGATCGTAGCGGCGGGAGGCGACTTCATCTTTGGGGCGAGACGCCGGATGTCGCGTCGATGTAGGTTGGCCAGCGTTTCCCGAACGGCCGCAATCGCTGATCGCTGCAGACGACCGTCAAGGCACTTCCCTGTGGATGACGCTTCAGGCGTGTCAGGCCCGCATAAGCCGCTGCCATCGCCATCGAGCTGCCGGCATTGGTCAGGCAAACCACCAGCAACCTCGCTTCCCAGCCTTTGAAGCTGTGCAAGGTGGTCACCTTGACCGACGAGGCTCCTTTCCAGAAGGCGAGCTTCTTGCGGCGATCCTCTCTCGACCTGGTCTTGTCCGACTCGTGCGCGGGAGCGAATGTATCGATGGTCTTGATGTTGCGTTCTCTCAGCGCCGCAACAATCAGCTCTCCAACTTCGACCCGATCGACAAGGACAGTCAGGTCGGTCATCGCAGACTCGCGTTGCGACTTGACCATATTCAGCAGCTCCTCGACGCTCGTTTCGGCAACTTCGTGCCTTTCGACCTGAAGCCAGCGCAGGGAACAGGGCTCGGTATCGAGTTCCTGTTGTGCGGAAACCGGCTCCTGGCGGCCATTCGCGGGCAGGAACTTGCGCGCGAACTCCGCGGCGAAGGTGAGCAATGGTTCGGGGAGCCGATAGGTCAGCGGAAGCTCGGCCCATCCGCCCCTGAAGCCGGCGCCGATCATGGCGTTGTCGGTCCATAGACGCGCGGTACCGTAGAGGTCCTGGGTGGCATCGGCGACAAGCATCATTTCGGCTCCGGGCCGTGCGAGCTTTCTGAGCAGTTGCCACCACTCCGGCTGGAAGTCCTGGCCTTCGTCCACCAAGATCGCGTCGTAACGCTCAACGCCCTCGTTCCCCTCGATCTCGAGCACATTGCCCAACAGACGCGGCAGGTCATTGAAGGCATCGGCGTTGTGCTCGAAGTGATCCTTCCAGATTTCCTTTGACGCCGCCTCCACGCCGAGGATCGCAACCAGCCGTCTGCAAAGGGCGTGGAAGTTTATCCATGTGATGGCATTCACTCGACCGGTACGGCTCCTGGAGCACACGTCGCGAAGGTAGTGCCAAAGCGTGATGTTGAACGTGACGACGAGTACCTGCTTGCCTTCTGCGGACAAATTCGCGGCGCGTGCGGCAAGCACGGTGGTCTTGCCGGAACCTGCCGGTCCACGAATGCGGCGATAGCCGCTGGCCGTGCGCGTCGTCGCGTATTCCCGTTGCCTGGGATCGAGAGGCAACGGCAGGCGCTGCTCTTGCGAATGGTCCGGCTCCCGGAGCCAGCTCCGGAGGTCCTCGGCCAGGTCCTCCGTCATCAGTCGAGACGCCGTCAGTCGAGCGGCTGGAAACAGGCGTTCGATCCGGCCATTCGCGAATGCATCACGCCCAATGGCGTATTCTCCCGTGGAGGAAAACGAGTCACGGAACAGGTCGTGCACCCGATCTTCGCTGGCGAACGGAAACACAAGGCCGGCGCTGATTGCGGCTATTCCGGCTCTTCGCTCGAGGCGGGGACAGTAGAGATCGAAGATCTCCTGCTTGTACTGGTGCAACCGGCGTGACGGGTCCTGAAACGTCCTGCCATCATGCTTTCGGACCAATCTTCGCCCATCATTCCGCCCGCTCTCCCAATGGTATTCGGGATGCGTGAGATTCCAGTCCTTGACCTCGAGGACGCCGATACCGATCGATGGATTGAGCAATACGAAGTCCGGACGGCATCCGTTCAGATGCGGCTGCACGTAGATTTCCCATTTGGCCGGGAGCTCCCTGTCGAGCAGCTGAAGCGTCTTGCGCTCGCCGGCGGTCAAGGGCGTTCGAAGAAGGCCCAGTTGCCCAAGGGGCGGGTCTATGACGCGGCTCGGCATTGCTCACTCCCGGCCTGCTCCTTCAGCACGATCCAGGTGCAGGTGCCGATCGCGCACAGCCGGCCGCTCTCGGTGTAGAGCGCCGTTCCCGAGTAGAGCTTGCGGCCCGCGGCGCCGATCCGCCAGCCGACCACGGCGCAGCGCTCGCCGACCCTGGGCGGCGCGATCACCCTGGCGGACATGCGGCCGGTCAGCGCCGGCCGCATGTCGTCGGGATCCTGTGCCGCAAAGGCGCCGGGGCAGTCGAGCGTACCCCACACGAACTCGTTGCGGATGAACCCGTCGGCATCGGCGTGGTTGGCGTGCGGCACGTAGCACGACAGCGAATGGCCCGGCTGCGGCCCGGCGCTGCCGAGCACGCGCAGGCCGTCGCCGACCGCGCGGCCCCGGCCGCAGACGATGCAGGTGTGGAACTCGCTGTCCGGCGGGCTGCCGCCGGTCTCGCCGCGGCGCATCACCTCGGCCCAGTCGGTCGGCGCCGGCGGCGGCTTCAGGTGATCGACCGATCCTGCGCGCGCCTCGCACAACAGCGTGTCGCCGTCGCGCAGCATCAGCGAATCGCCTTCGCGCGCGACCTGCAGCGGCCGGGCGAGCGGGATCGGCGCGCGCAGCGTGATCTCGACGGTGCCGTCGCCGCCGAAGGCCCGGGTGTATCGCTCGGCCATCATGCCGCCGACATAGCCGCCATTCCCCGAAAGCCGGGGTCCGTTGAATCCGGGCGCAATCGTGATCGTGTCCACTGTAATCCTCTCCGCGGCGCGAAAACTGCAGGACCGCCACGGCTGACGCAAGCCTCCAGCCGTGCGAAGGGATTTGGCGATGATGCGTTTCGTTCCCTGGCTGCTGGTGGCGCTGTGTTTCGTTCTGGGCGTCGCCAGCCGCTCGATCGGCGACAGCTTTCCGGTGTTCGTGCCGGCGCTCGAGAAGGCCTTCGCGGCGAATCGCGGCGACGTCACCATCATCTACAGCTTCGCCCTGCTGGTCGGCGGCATCTCGGGCCCGGTCAACGGCTGGATCCTCGACCGCCTGGGTTTGCGCGCACTGACCGTGATCGGGATGAGCCTGGCGGCCGCGGCGACCTTTCTGGCGGCGCATGCGACGGCGCTGTGGCACTTCTACGTGACGCTGGGCGTGATGCTGGGCTTCGGCGGCGCCTCGGTGTCGGGCGTGCTGAGCGCCTCGCTGCTCGGCCGCTGGTTCCCGGCGCGGCGGCTGGGTGTCGGGCTGGCCGTCGCCTGGTCGGCGACCGGCGTCGGCACCATGCTCACCATCCCGCTGGCGCAGTCGATGATCGTCTCCTCGGGATGGCGCCATGCCTACCTGGTGTTCTCGGTCGCCAGCGTCGTATTCGTGCCGCTGGTCCTCGTGCTGCCGTGGCGGCGGATCGCGGCCGGCGCGCCGGGCCTGGTGCGCGCGCACGCGGCGTCGGGCGCGGGCCCGACGGTGGCCGAGGCGATCCGCGACTGGCCGTTCTGGGCGCTCACCTTTTCGTTCTGCTTCACCTCGGTCGGCATCTTCTCGATCGTGCCGCAGACCATGAGCTACCTGCTCGAGCGCGGCATGGAAGGCGCGCACGCGGCCCGGGCGCTCGCCGTCGCGGGCATCCTGACGCCGCTCGGCATGGTGGGCTTCTCCTGGCTGGCCGACCGTGGCGGCCGCAGGATCGCGGCGATCCTCGCCTACGCCTGCTCGATCGCCGGTGTCGGCGCGCTGGCGCTGGTGCGCGGGCCGGCCGACGATCACTGGCTGTGGGCCTATGTGCTGCTGTTCGGCGGCAGCCAGGGCTCGCGCGGGCCGATGATCTCGACGCTGGCGACGCTGCGCTATCGCGGCGCCAACTTCGGCCGCATCTACGGCCTGATCGGGATCGGCATGGGGCTCGGCGGATTCTTCGGCGCCTGGATCGGCGGCCTGCTGCACGACCTCACCGGCGGCTACGCCGTGGTGATGATCTTTTCCGCCTGCTCGCTCGCGCTCGCCGCCGCCTCGCTGGGCAGCGAAGCGGGGGCGCGGGAAAAGCTCAGCCGCTAGAGGATCGCCGAGTGGACGAAGTTCGCCACCAGGTCGAGGCGCTTGGAGTGCCAGGGGTCGGGGATGCGGTTGTTGCTGACGTAGGCGAACGACACGCCGGACTCCGGATCGCCCCAGCAGTAGGACGAGCCGACGCCGCCATGGCCGAAGGCGCGCGGGCTGGCGAAGCCGCCGAGGCCGCGCACGTTCTCGGTGAGCCCGCGCAGGTGGGGCCCGAGGCCGCGGTGCATCGGCATGCCCATGAACTCGTCGACCCGGTCGCCGGTGTGGTTGCGGAGGGCGTATTGCAGCATGCGCGGGGAAACCAGTTGCGTGCCGTTCAAACAGCCGCCGTTCAGCATCATCTGGTAGAGCGCGGCCATCGCCCGCGCCGTGCCATAGCCCGCGCCGCCCGGCGCGCCGGCCTTGCGCCAGTCGGCGGCGTTCGCGTCGGCGCTGGGCTGGAAGCCGTCGCCTTTCGTCCTGGGTTCGTGCATGTCGGCGGCGCGGCCGAACTCGCTCTCGGGCAGCCCGACATAGAGCTCGCGTGACAGGCCGAGCGGCTCGGTGACGGTCTCGCGGATGACGTCGCGGAAGTCCTTGCCGGTCACCGCCTCGATCAGCACGCCGAGCGTCCAATGCGCGGTCAGGCCGTGATAGTGCACCTTCGAGCCGGGCGTGAACTCGAGCGGGAAGTTGCACACTACCTCGCGCAGCCGCTTATGGTCGGCCCACGCATCCTTGCCGACAACGGCGTTGGGGAAGCCGGCCTGGTGCGTGATGGTCTGCAGCACCGTGATGTCGCCCTTGGCGTGCTTCTTGAACTCCGGCACGTGGTCGGCGATCCGGTCGGAGAAGCCGAACAGCCCGCGTTCGGCCAGCACCCACAGCGCCACCGCGGTCACAATCTTGGTATTCGAGTAGAGCAGCCACAGCGTGTCGTCCTGGGCCGCGCGGCCGGCCGGCTCGGCGACGGCATCGCCGAAGCTCTTGTACAGCGCGAGCTTGCCGTGTCGGGCGAGCGCGATCTGGCAGCCGGGGTAGCGGCCCTCGGCGATGTGCTTTTCGATCAGTTCGACCAGCCGCTCGATTTGATTCTTGCGAAAGCCGAGCGACTCGAGGTCGGCAGACGGCAGTGGAAAACTTAGCGCGTCCGTGCGGATTGCGGTGTCCATGAGAATCTCCTCCGGCGACGATCCTATTCCTTTTTCGCAAGGCGTCGATGACCCCGATATCGACATATTGTGTTTCCAGAAAACCTTGCCACAATGCGCGCGCCCGAGAACACCAATGACGGATCGCCTCGATTTCCGGAGTAGTCCCAGCCAACGGCGGCGGAGCTAGCCGTGACGCCGGGGCTTGAGTCCTGCCACGCGCTGGTGCTCAACGCCGATTTCCGGCCGTTGTCCTACTTCCCCCTGTCCATCTGGTCCTGGCAGGATGCGGTCAAGGCGGTGTTCCTCGACCGCGTCAGCGTGATCTCCGAATACGATCGCACGATCCACAGCCCGTCCTTCGAGATGCGGCTGCCGAGCGTGATCGCCCTCAAGGAATACGTGCCGGCGGCGCGGCGCCCGGCCTTCACGCGGTTCAACGTGTTCCTGCGCGACCATTTCCACTGCCAGTACTGCAACGGCGACTTTGCGACCAACGAGCTGACGTTCGACCACATCGTGCCGAAGTCGCGCGGCGGCCGCACGACCTGGACCAACGTCGTGACCGCCTGCAGCCCGTGCAACCTGCTCAAGGGTAACCGGCTGCTGCGCGAGAGCGGCATGATGCTGAAGCGCTTCCCGTCGGAGCCGACGACCATCGAGCTGCAGGAGAACGGCCGCGCCTTCCCGCCCGGCTACCTGCACGAAAGCTGGCGCGACTTCCTGTACTGGGACAGCGAGCTGGAGACGGATACGCCTTAGGGCGACCTCATATGGCCCGCGGTCCCATGAGCTCAGATCCTCGTCGACAGCCAGATCGCGAGCCGGGAGCCGGCCTTGATCGCTGCCGTCAGCGCCGGATAGGCCGGCGCCTGCTCGGCCCCCGAGGCCAGCGCCTCGTCGCGATGAGCGAGCTCGTCGGCGCGGAACTTCTCGACCGTCGTCCGCAGCTCGGCCTCGTCGTCGCCGAGCGCCGCGGCCTGGCTGGCATAGTGCTCGTCGATGGTTTCCTCGATCGCCACGGTGCAGGCCATCGCCGCCTTGTCGCCCATCAGCGCGGTCACGGCGCCGAGGCCGAAGCCCGCCAGGCTCCATAGCGGCGACAAGACGGTCGGCCGCACGCGGCGCTCGACCAGCAGCTTGTCGAACACGCGGCGATGCTCGCGCTCGGCGCGCGCCATGGCGGAGATCTTGCGATGGGTGTCGGTGCGCGCGCGGTTGGTCCAGCGCAGCGCGGCGAGCTGCCCTTCGTAGATGCGCACGGCGCCGAACTCGCCCGCCTGGTCGACCCGTATCACCCGCTCGACCAGGTCGCGCGGCTCGGGATCGCCGGGATTGCGCCCGTCGGCGGTGATCATGACGTCTCCTGTACGTGCTTCAGCACGCGGAAGGATAGCAGCAGGGCGAGGCCGCCCGACAGGATGGCGTTCCAGCCGGCCATCGAGATGTTCCACATCTTCCAGGCAGGCTCGTCGCAGCGGACCATGCGGGCGTTCATCAGCCATTTCTTCAGCTCCTCGGCCGACAGGCCGGCCGGCACGCGGCCCGAGCAGGCCTGCGGCCCTGCCCACCAGTGCTGTTCGACGCCGACATGGAAGACGCCGATGCCGGCGGTGACGAACAGCGCCATGATCGCCGTCAGGGCGAACACCAGCGCGACCCTGGGCTCGGTCATCAGCGGGATCGTGATCAGGCCGAACAGGATCGCGATCATGTGCGGATAGCGCTGCCACAGGCACATCTCGCACGGCGCCAGGCCGACGACGTACTGGAAGTAATAGGCGCCGCCCAGCAACGCTATGCTGCCGATGGCGGCGGCGAGACCGAGGCGGGTGGCAAAGGGCAGCGACATGATCGGGCTCAGACGACGTACCGCACGACGAGGAAGCCGCCGACCAGCGCGATCAGGAACGCCCAGCTGACGAGCGTGAAGCGCTCCTCGATGAAGGTCCGGATCGGCTCGCCGTACTTCCACAGCAAGGCTGCCACGAGGAAGAACCGCACGCCACGCGTCACGATCGACGCCCACACGAACGTGAAGAGATCAAAGTGCGCGGCGCCTGAGGCGATCGTCACCAGCTTGTAGGGGATCGGCGTCAGGCCCTTGATCAGGATCACCCAGATGCCCCAGTGGGCGAACTGCTCGCGGAACCGCTCGAGCCCGGCCTGCAGGCCGTAGGTCTTCACCACCCACGCCCCGATCGTCTCGAAGAACCAGTAGCCGATCGCGTAGCCCAGCAGCCCGCCCACCACCGAGCAGACGGTGCACACCGCAGCGATGGTGAAGGCCTTGCGCCGGTTGGCCAGCACCATCGGGATCAGCATCACGTCGGGGGGAATCGGGAAGAACGAGCTTTCGGCGAAGGACACCAGGCCCATCAGCGGAATGGCATAGCGGTGCTGGGCGAGGCCCATCACCCAATCGTAAAGGCGACGCATGTGGCCGGGATCATACTCATCCGGACCGCGGGCCTCTAGGCCCGCTCATGGACTCTGCGGATCGCGCCGGGAAGCCGAGCTCCAGGGCCACTTGCCGGCAGAGTCGACCAGACCAGCCTTTACCGGGTTGTCTTCGACATAGCCGATTGTCCGGCTGAGATGATCCTCGTTCCTCATGAATCTGTCGAAATAGTCGGCGTGCCAGAAGGGCCCAGTTCTTCGCAGCCGTTCATTGGCCCTTCGGTCTGTAAAGGATTTCCAACTCCGGAGCACCTCGCTGAGCGAATGGTCGGGGAGCATTTCGACCACGACATGCACGTGGTTCGGCATGAGACACCAAGCCAGCAGGTGATAGCGTTCACCATCGAAGTGCAAGAGTGCGTCTTGGACGAGCGACGCGATTTCCGGACGCCGGAGCCAACACGCCCCCAGACCGTGGTCGAGTTCGGTATCGAATCGAAGCGTTTTGTCTTGTTGAGGCTTCAGACCCTCCAGGACGGATCGTGGAAGGCTGTCGGCCAGCCGGAATGTCACGAACTGGACGGTCTCCGGCGAGTCGAAGTGCGGGAGGTAACCGCGTGAATGCCAGCCTTTGGGTTCGTTCATCTCATGAGCGGGCCTGGAGGCCCGCGGTCCGGAAGACGAAGACCCTCGCGCTTGTTTGGTTCGCTACGACCGCGAGGATCTCGTAGGGCGACACTAGATCCCTCGCAAAGGCTCGGGATGACGGCCGCGGGCCGTCACTCGGCGGCCTGCTTCAGGCGGGTCGGCACCGTCTCGCCGGCGAACAGCGCGGCGCGGGCGGCGGTGTATTCGGCCACCAGCCGGCCGACGATCTCTTTCGCCGGCGGGGCATCGAAGATCTGGCCGACGCCCTGGCCTGCGCCCCAGATGTCGCGCCAGGCCTTGGCCTTCTGGTTGCCGCCAGAGCCGAAGTTCATCCTGCTCTTGTCGGCCACCGGCAGGTCGTCGGGATCGAGCCCGGCGGCGGCGATCGAGCGCTTGAGGTAGTTGCCGTGCACGCCGGTGAAGAGATTGGTGTAGACGATCTCCTCGCCGCTCGACTCGATGATGCACTGCTTGTTGCCGTCGCTGGCATTGGCCTCCTTCGAGGCGATGAAGCGAGTTCCGATGTACGCGAGATCGGCGCCCAGCGCCTGCGCCGCCAGCACGCTGGCGCCGTTGGCGATCGCGCCCGACAGCAGGAGGCAGCCGTCGTAGAACTGGCGCACCTCGGGGACCAGCGCGAACGGCGACAGCCGTCCGGCATGGCCGCCCGCGCCGGCACACACCAGGATCAGACCGTCGACGCCGGCCTGCAGCGCGCGCTTGGCATGCGCCACGTTGGTCACGTCATGGAACACCAGGCAGCCGTAGCGCTTGGCCGACTTCACCACGTCGTCGGGCGCGCGCAGCGAGGTGATCTGGATCGGCACCTTGTACTTCTCGCAGAGCTCGACGTCGTGCTGCAGGCGGTCGTTGGAGCTGTGCACGATCTGGTTCACCGCGAACGGCGCGACCTTCTTCTCGGGATGCTTCGCCTTGTACGCGCCGAGCTCGCCGGTGATGCGCTTCAGCCATTCCTCGAGCACTTCCCTGGGCCGCGCGTTCAGCGCCGGGAAGGAGCCGACGATGCCCGCCTTGCACTGCTCGATCACCAGGTCGGGATTGGAGACGATGAACAGCGGTGCGCCGACCACCGGTATCGCAAGCGACTCACGCAACAAAGCCGGAAGAGCCATTTGTCCCTATTCCTTGTTTTCCTCCCCGTCATACGGGGCAGGGCAGGGAGGGGGAAGGCAAAATCGAGGGACTTTGCCGAGGCCTTCCCCCCTCGGTCGCGGCCTTCAGAGCGCGCCCGGGCGCCAGTTGCCGTGGAAGCCGGCCGGCACGCGGCTCGACAGGTGGGCCAGCGCGACCGGGCCCTTGCCGATGTCGGTCGCCTCGAACACCGCAAGGTCCGAGCGCTTGTCCTCGCCGCGATAGAGCACGCTCAGGAGCCAGCCGTCACCCTCGGTGGCGTCCTCGGCGCGCGGCACGAACACCGGCTCGCCGAAGCGGTCGCCCGGGCCCTCGCGCCACACCGTGCTCTTGCCGGTCCCGAGGTCGTAGTGGATCAGCCCGTCGTTCTGCGGCTCGCCCGTCTTCCTGTCGACGATGTCGCCGCCCACGATCCAGCCATGGCGATAGTCGCTCATGCAGAAGCGCTCGTCGAAGCGCGGGAACTCGCCGGCGCGGTCGTCGAGCTGCTCTTCCTTGAAGGTGTTCCCCCTGTTCCCATCCTGGCCCGAGAGATCGAACGTCCAGCGGGTCAGTCGCGCCTTCGGCGTCGTCGCGCTGGACGGCGAGCCGTCGGGCAGCGGGAACAGCGGCGCCACCTCGAACTTCATGACGTCGACCACGATCCTGCCGTCGGCCGTCTCGTAGTGGTTCATCGGATGGAAGACATAGCAGGGTGGGGCGGCGACCCACTTCACGTCGGCCACGGTGCCGTTGCGCGGCACGAAGGCGATGTGCGTGCCGCGATCGGGCTCCCAGGCGAACGGCGGCAAGCCCTGCATCGCCCGTTCCATCGACGAGGTGAGCGGGAACACCGGCACGATGATCCAGTTCCGCGTCACCGCGAAGTCGTGGATCATCGAGGGGAACGGCCCGTCGAGGATCTCGGCGCGCGTGATCTTTCCGTCCGCGGTCACGGTCTGCAGGCTGATCTCCCTGGTGAAGCGGCCGGTCGCGGAGTAGCCGAAGAACACCATCTCGCCGGTCGCCGGATCGATCTTGGGATGGGCGGTGAACGGCCCGCACAGCTTGTCGCCCCAGGTCTCGTAGCCGCCGTTGACCGGCATCAGCGTGGCCGGGTCGAGCGCGTAGGGCGCGTGCGCCTCCTCGAGCGCGAGCAGCTTGCCGCCGTGCCAGACGATGTTGGTGTTGGCGATGGTCGAGTTGACGCCCATCACCCTGGGATCGGTGAACATCGGATTGCCGAAGGTGCCGAACAGCGCCTCGCCTTCCTCGTTCTCCAGTTTCCACTTCGGCGTCCGCACCCAGCGGTTGCGGTAGGAGACGTTGCCGTTCTCGATATGGAAGGCGTGGATCATGCCATCGCCACCGAACCAGTGGTGCGGGCCCCTCGGCGCGAACTGCGGGTTGGGCCCGTTGCGGTAGAGCGTGCCGGTGAGCTCCTTCGGCATCTCGCCGGTGATGTGCAGATGCCCGGCATCCGCCTCGGTGTTCACCGGCGCGAAGTAGGGGTTCGCGAGGAAGGGATTGTCGGTCGGGAAAGCCTTCGCCATCGCTGCCTCCGTTCAGGGAAACGGTGTGTATCTATCGGGACGCTATCAATACACGGCGTTTCCCGCAAGAGGAGTTTGGGGCGAAGTCTCTCTGGCCAGGGCAGCGATCAGGCCCGGCGCGGGAACCCGATTGCTGGAAGAAACCGGAATCGCTCCAAACGGCGGGCGCAGGCTTTCCTTGACCACCCGTCCCTCGGGTATTCCCTGCGTCCCAAATCCTGGCATTGGAGGTGCGCTCATTGCACCTGGCCCGCAGCAATGCGATTCGGTTGTGCAACCGATGTCCTGAGGCAGGTTTCTACCGCGCCGACTGTTCGTGTATAAGAAGCCGAGACGAGAGGCTGAGACGTATGGTCCCCAAGACGCTTGCCACTCACTCCTTGCCCGTGACCGATCAGTTCGACGCTTGGCGCAGCTGGTACGGCACCATTTTCGATTCGAACCCACGGCTGCCCACCAGGGATGGGTTCCGCGCCAGCGCTTCGACCTGGATTCTCGGCGGCTTCACCTTCAGCCAGGTTTCGACACCGGCTGTCGATGGCCACAGAACCAAGGCCCATATCCGGCGCAATCCGGTCGACCATTGGGTACTGACTTCCTACAGACGCGGCCAAAGCACCGTCGGATTGGACCGCGCCTCGCTGGAACCCCTCCTGGGGACACCCTTTGTCGTGTCGCTGGGAGAAGAGGTGAAGATCGAGCGACGCAACGAGAGTGACCGTGTCGCCCTTCATCTGTCGCGCGACCGTTTTCAGTCGGTTGCGGCCATCCTCGATGCAGCGCGGGGACATTCGCTCGACGCGCCCCAGGGCAGGCTGCTCGCCGACTACATGCTTCTGCTGGAACGGAATCTTCCGGATCTGGAACCGGAAATGGCCGGGCGTTTGGGCGATGCCGTACGGGGTATGATCGAGGCCTGTCTGGCACCGTCGAGGGACCGGGTGGTGGATGCCGGCAGCCAGATCAAAGCGACCTTGATGGAACGGGTACGGCGTGCGGTCACCAAGCACCTGCGCTCGCCCTCTCTCGGACCTGTCCAGTTGTGTCGTGAAGCGGCTACCTCGCGGTCCCAGCTCTATCGCCTGCTCGAACATGAGGGTGGGGTTGCCCGCTATATCCAGCGTCGGCGGCTGTTGGAGGCATGGACGATGCTTTGTGACGCCGCCAGCAGCCAATCGATTGCCGCGATTGCCGAAATGTTGTGTTTCTCCGACGCCTCGAGTTTCTCCCGGGCGTTTCGGCGAGAATTCGGCATGACTCCCGGCGACGTGCGGGCCGCCGGACGTTGCGGACTGCATTTCACCTCGTCGACAGGCGAAGGCGACCATGACGTCAGTAGTTTCGCCGACTGCCTCCGCATGTCCTGAGCGTTACGAAGACTGGGAGCATCGAAGCTGTTCCTCCCCCATACGAGTGGGGAGGAAGGCAAAGCTCACTTCACCCACACCCCGCCGTCCTTGTTCTTGTAGCCGAGCGAGAGGTAGGCGGCGTCGACCAGGGCCTGGCCGCGGTCGTTGAGCAGCAGGCCGGGCCCCATCCGGTTCATGGTGTAGCCGAACGACATCCCCGCGGCGGGATCGGCGAAGCCGAGCGAACCGCCGGCGCCGACATGGCCGAAGGCGGCGCTCGACAGGATGACGCTGTCGACATCGGGTCCGAAGATCTGCGCGCCCATGCAGCGCTTGCGGTTGTCCATCGACTTCATGAAGCCCGGCGCAAAGCGCGTCGGGATGCGCAAGGTGGCGTCGTCGTGCGTCGCCATCGAGACCTCGCCCATGCGGGCGAGCGTCCTGGCATCGACCAGCTTGCCGCCGCCTTGCGCGAGCGGCGCGTACATGCCGGCGAGCCCGCGCGCGTTGGTGATGCCGTTGGCCGCGCCGATCTCCGCGGCATGGCCCTCGCGGCTGTTGGCGCCGCCGGTGCGCCAGGCGCCGACATTGAAGAAGAACAGGGAAGCCGGTGAGGCCGGGTTCCTGGCGAGGTCGATCATGAAGGGCGTCTTCGCCTCGCCCGCCTTGTAGATGTACGGGATCATCGGCGCGACCCGCGGCTCGATCGCCTCGGGCAGGCCGATCCAGAAGTCGAGGCCGAGCGGCCTGGCGATCTCGTCCTGGAAGAAGGCGCCGAGCGACTTGCCCGACGCGCGCCGCACCATCTCGCCGACCGTCCACCCGAAGGTGAAGCCGTGATAGCCGTTGCGCGTGCCGGGCACCCAGAACGGTTCCTCGGCGGCCAGCCGCCCGGTCATGTAGGCCCAGTCGTACGGCCCGTCGTTCTTCACCTTCTCGCGCAGCGCCGGCACGCCGGCCGAATGGTCGAGCATCATGCGCGTCGTCACGCGCTCCTTGCCGTGCTGGCCGAACTCCGGCCACAGCTCGGTCACGGGCGCATCCAGGTCGAGCCGGCCGCGACTCGCCAGAATGTGCGCGCACAGGGCGGTCGCGCCCTTGGTGCAGGAGAAGACGATGCCGACCGTGTCCTTCTTCCACGGCGCGTTGGTCTTGGGATCGGCGATGCCGCCCCACAGGTCGACGACCTTCTGTCCGCCGACCGTGAGCGCCACGGAGGCGCCGACCTCGCCGCGTTCGCCGAAGTTGCGCTCGAAGGTCTCGGCGACGCGCTCGAAGCCGCGCGCGGCTGTGCCATCGATCTTCATCGCAAAGCTCTTTGCGGCATCGGCAGCCCGAAGCACTCGAGCAGGAAGCGAGCGGCGTGGCTGAGACCGGTCTGGTCGATGCCGTGGCCGACGCCCTGGGCGATGTGCATGCGCGTCTTCACGCCGTGCTGGCGCAGCACCTCGGCGGCCCGCTCGGTCAGCACGTGCGGCAGCATCTCGTCGCTGTCGCCGTGCAGCAGCAGGACCGGCGGTCGCGACCTGATCTCGGCGCCGAGCGTATCGGGCGCCGCCAGCATGCCGGAGAAGCCGATGATCCCGGCCAGTTGCCTGGCCCGGCGCAGGCCGACATGCAGCGCCATCATGGTGCCCTGGCTGAAGCCCACGAGAACGGTCTTGCTCTCGTCGAGACCGTACTTCGCCAGCGTGTCGTCGAGGAACTGCTCGACCAACGGCGCCGCCGAGCGCACGCCCTCGGCGGCGAGCTTGGGATCGAGCCGGGAGATGCCGAACCACTGGTAGCCGAACGGATTGCCCTCGCAGGGATAAGGCGCGTTGGGCGCGTGGAACACGACGTCGGGCATCAATGGCGCCAGCACCGGCGCGAGCCCGATCAGGTCCTCGCCGTCGGCGCCGTAGCCGTGCAGCAGCACCACGAGGTGGCCGGGCGGTCCGCCGTTGTGCGGCCCGTGGGTCGGTCCTTCGAGCTTTTTCATCCCGGCATCTTTCTCCTCTCGCCCGATAGGCCATTCCCCGTCGTCTCGACCGGAGCGGCATATGCGATAGTGCCCACCCAAACGGGCGAGAGGAATAAGAGAGGGTCATTCCTTCTTGCTCCAGTCGGGCATGTTGCGGCGATAGTGCCAGAGCAGCAGGGCGGCCGCACTGCGCCAGGGCCGCCACGCCTCGGCGATCTTCAGGAGCCGCTTGGCGTCCGGCCGCTTGCGCAGCCTCTTCAGGTGCTGTGCCGCGATCACCAGGCCGAGGTCCAGGCCGGGCATGATGTCGGGCCGGCCGTGCGCGAACATCAGGTAGATCTCGGCGGTCCACGGGCCGATGCCCTTGGCCTGGGTGAGCATCGCCACCGCGGCTTCGTCATCGAGCTCGGCGAGCCTGGCGAAGTCGATGCGGCCCTCGACGATGTCCGAGGCGAGCGAGCGCCCGTACTTCATCTTGGCGTTGGAGAGACCGACACCGCGAAGCTGCTCGTCGGAGAGCTTCAGGAACTCGGCCGGGTCGGCGGTCGGGATCAGCGCCTCGAGCCGCAGCCAGATCGAGCGCGCGGCGTGGACCGAGACCTGCTGGCCGACGATCGAGCGCATCAGTCCGCCGAAGCCCGACGGCACGACGCGCAGCTCCGGGTGCCCGACCTCCCTGATTGCCTGTGCGAAGTCGGGGTCGACCTTGGCGAGATGCCGCATCGCCTTCTTGAGGTTGGCCGAGTCGAGGACGATTTGCCGAGTTTGGGCGCCCATGGGCCTTGGCTATAACGGTTGGCGATGACGGTCGTCACGCGTTTTGCCCCCAGCCCGACCGGCGAGCTGCATCTCGGCCACGCCTATTCGGCGCGCATCGCCTGGCGCCGCGCGCGCGAGGCGGGCGGCCGGTTCCTGCTGCGCATCGAGGACATCGACATCCGCCGCTGCCGCCGCGAGTTCGACGCGGCGATCCGCGAGGACCTGCACTGGCTGGGCCTCGACTGGGACGGCGAGGTACGCCGGCAGTCCGAGCACTTCCCGGACTACGGCAAGGCGCTCGATGTTGTCGATGCGCGCGGCCTGATCTATCCCTGCTTCTGCACCCGCGCCGACATCGCCGCCGCGACCGATGCGCCGCAGGCCTCGCTCCAGGGCCCCGACGGTCCTCTTTATCCCGGCACCTGCCGCCACCTGCCGGCCGTGGAACGCCGCGAGCGGCTGGCGGCGGGGGAGGAGCATTGCCTGCGCCTCGATGCGGCCAGGGCGGCGAGCGAGGCGGGGCCCTACGATTTTTTCGACGAGATGCACGGAAAGATCGAGGGCCAGCCCTTGCTGTTCGGCGACGTCGTGCTGGCGCGCAAGGATACGCCGACCAGCTATCACCTCGCGGTCACGGTCGACGACCACCTGCAGGGCGTGACCCTGGTGACGCGCGGCGAGGATCTCCTGCCCTCGACGCACGTGCACGGCCTGCTGCAGCGCCTGCTGGGCTACGAGACCCCGCGCTATGCCCATCATAAACTGATGACCGACGCCGAGGGCCGCCGGTTCGCCAAGCGCGACAAGTCCCTGACGCTGCGTTCGCTGCGCGACGCAGGCAAGACGCCGGCAGAGGTTTTTGCGCTGTTGCCTTCACCTCTCCCGTCTTCGGGGGAGGTGGCGCGGTAATCCGCGACGGAGGGGGAAGGCAAAGAAGATGGTGCGTCACACCCCCTCCGTCAGCAATGCGTTTTCGAGCTCCGCTCGAAAATCGCTTAGACGCTGACACCTCCCCCGAAGACGGAGGAGGGGGTATAAGTTCCTCATGGACAGACAAGAAGAGCTGGCCGTCGGAAGGCGGCTGATCGGCCACATCGATGGCCGTACCACCGACCTCGCGGACGCGCTGTTTCGCAACAGGACGGTCAACTATTCCTGCCGCGAACGCGCGGCGCTGGAGCGCGACAAGCTGTTTCGCCGCCTGCCCATCTTCATGGGGCTGTCGACGCGGCTGCCCAAGCCCGGTGACTACCTCACGGAGGACGTGGCCGGCATGCCGGTGCTGCTGACGCGCGGCGCCGACGGGCAGGTGCGGGCGTTCGCCAACATCTGCCGCCATCGCGGCGCGCCGGTCGCGTCGGGCTGCGGCAATGCCCGCGCCTTCACCTGCCCCTATCACGGCTGGACCTACGATTCCGCCGGCAAGCTGCTCGGCACGACCGACAAGGTGGGCTTCGCAGGCCTCGATCTCGGCACCCACGGTCTGGTGCCGCTGCCGGCGGCCGAGAAGCACGGCCTGCTCTACGTCCGGGCGCAGCCCGGTGGCGAGGCGATCGACATCGATGCCGTCCTGGGTCCGATCGCGGGCGACCTCGCGGCGCTCGATCCGGCGAGCTATCCGCTCTACTCGACCGACAAGGTGACGCCGCGCATCAACTGGAAGTTCGCGATCGACACCTTCCTCGAGGGCTATCACATCCCGCACCTGCACCGCAAAACCATCGCGCCGTACTTCGTCGGCAATGTCGGCGTGTTCAAGAGCGGCGGGCTGAACGGGCGGCTCAGCGTGCCCAAGACTTCGATCGATTCGCAGCGCGCCGTGCCGGAGAGCGAGCGCGACTACCTGCGGCACGTCGTGTCGATCTACCAGCTTTTTCCCAATGCCCTGCTGATCTGGCAGCTCGACCACATCGAGATCTGGCGCGCCTTCCCGGCCACTGGACTTGGGCGCGACGATCCCAGCCGCTGCGAGGTCGAGATGACGATCTACAGGCCTGCGGCCTCGACCAGGCCGGACTCCTACTGGGAGAAGAACCGGGACATCGCCATCCGCACCGTGATGGAGGAGGATTTCCCGCTCGGCGAGCGCATGCAGATCGGCTTCGAGTCGGGGGCCACCGAGGAGGTGATCTACGGCCGCAACGAGCCGTCGCTGGTCCACTTCCACCGCTCGATCCGCAACGCCCTGGGGGTTGCCGCGTGAGCCAGCGCACTAGGCCGCCGTTCCGCGCCGACCAGGTCGGCAGCCTGCTGCGCTCGACGCCGGTCAAGGAGGCGCGCACGAAGCGGCTGGCCGGCGAGATCACCGCGGCGCAGCTCGCGGCGGTCGAGGACGAGGAGATCCGCAAGCTGGTCGCCCGGCAGGAATCGATCGGCCTGCAGGCGGTGACCGACGGCGAGTTCCGCCGCTCGTGGTGGCACTACGATTTCCTCTCCAAGCTCGACGGCGTCGAGCTGGTGAGCGTGGCGCAGGGCCTGCAGTTCAAGGGCACGCAGACCAAGGCCGAGGGCCTGCACGTGCACGGCAAGATCGACTTCTCGCCCTCGCACCCGATGATCGAGCATTTCAGGTTCCTGAAATCGGTCGCCAGGGCGGTGCCGAAGATGACCATTCCCTCGCCGACGGCGCTGCACTATCGCGGCGGCCGGCAGGCGATCGAGAAGTCGGTCTATCCTGAGATGGAGCCGTTCTTCGCCGACCTCGGCAAGGCGTACACCAAGGCGGTGCGGGCGTTCGGCGAGGCGGGCTGCACGTACCTGCAGCTCGACGAGGTCTACGTCGCCTATCTGTGCGACGACGCGCAGCGGCAGATGCTGCGCGAGCGCGGCGACGATCCCGACACGCTGCTCGAGAAGTACGCCACGCTGGTCAACGCCGCCTGTGCCGGCCGCACGCCCGGCATGACCATCAGCATGCATCTCTGCCGCGGCAATTTCCGCTCGACCTGGATGGCGCAGGGCGGCTACGAGCGCGTCGCCGACATCCTGTTCAACGGCATGGACGTCGACGCCTATTTCATGGAGTACGACACCGAGCGCGCCGGAGGGTTCGAGCCGCTGCGCTTCCTGCCGAAGAACAAGACGGTGGTGCTCGGCGTCATGACCTCCAAGACCGGCGCGCTCGAGAGCAAGGACCAGCTCAAGCGCCGGATCGACGAGGCGGCGAAGTTCGCGCCGCTGGAGCAGCTCTGCCTGTCGCCGCAATGCGGCTTCGCCTCGACCGAGGAGGGCAACCTGCTGGCCGAGGAGGAGCAGTGGGCCAAGCTCGCCCGCTGCGTCGAGGTCGCGAAGGAAGTGTGGGGATAGTCTTGCCGGACCGCGGGCGTCCCGCCCGCCTCATGATAGAGCGCATTCACGTGCGCGTATGAGCGGGCGGGACGCCCGCGGTCCGGCAAGATCAGGCCGCCTTCTTGATCCCGCCGATCGCCCGCTTGAGCGCGGCTCTCGCCAGCAGGCGGGTCGAGTCGAGGGTCGGCAGCGGCGAGTTCGCGTCGTTCATGATCAGCGGGATCTCGGTGCAGCCCAGCACGACGGCGTCGCAGCCTTCGGCCTTCAGCCGGCCGATCACCTTCTGGAAATAGGCGACCTGCTCGGGCTTGAACACGCCGCGCACCAGCTCGTCCATGATGATGCGGTTGATCTCCTCGCGCTCGGCGAGGTGGGGGCGCATGTAGCCGATCGCCCGCCCGGTGAGCTTCTGCGGATAGACCTCGCTCTCGACCAGCCACTTGGTGCCGGTGAGGCCGAGCCGCGCGAAGCCGCGGGCGTTCGCCTCCTCGGCGACGCAGGCGGCGATGTGCAGCCACGGCAGCGGCGAGCGCGCCTCGATCAGGGGCAGCGCCTGGTGGATGGTGTTGTCGGGGCAGATCACGAAGTCGGCGCCGACCCGGGCGAGCTTCTCGGCCGAGGCCAGCATCATGGCGCCGACCGCCGCCCAGTCGCCGCGGTAGATGTGGTCCATGTACTCACCGAGCGAGGGCGTGTGCATGGTGATCTCGGGATGGTCGTGGGTGCCGAGAACCGCGGGCGCCTCGGTGCAGATGGTACGGTAGCAGAGGGCGGCGCCCTCGGCCGAGCAGGCGGCGATGCCGATGTGCAGTGGTTTCATGAAAACAGTCTCGCGCGTCGCTCCGGCGGCGGCAACTCGGGTCCGGCAGCGAGCGTTGACGTTCGGCAAATCCCACAAGCAGGAGGCAACCATGGCCGATGTCACCAAGATCACCACCGGCTCGCTGATCGCGGCCGAGAAGGTCAACGGCACCGACGTCTACAACATGAACGGCGACAAGCTCGGTACGGTCGACGACATCATGATCGACAAGATCAGCGGCAAGGCGATCTACGCCGTGATGTCGTTCGGCGGCTTCCTCGGCATCGGCGAGAAGCAGCACCCGCTGCCCTGGTCGTCGCTGACCTACGATGAGTCGAAGGAGGGTTACGTCGTCAATCTCGACAAGAAGAAGCTCGAGAACGCCCCGACCCTCGATCCGGACGACGACTTCGAATGGACGCCCGACTACGGCCGCCGCGTCGACCAGTACTACGGCGCGCCGACCTACTGGTGACGACAGCCGTCACTTCCCCCCGAGCTGCGCGTTGAGCCAGACCTGGACGGCGTTGGTCTCGAGGAAGCGGCGCACCGCCCTGGCGACCGCGTCGTCGTCGACGGGCCCGACGGCGACGGCGACGATCAGGTCGCAGTCGAGGGACACCGCGAGCCCCTGGGCGAGGCGCTCGCGGCCGTCCTTCCTGATCCGGTAGAGGCGGGCGCGGCCGCTGAGGTCGGTGATCTGGATGGGCTTGCCCTCCGCCACCGGCACGAAGTTCGGATCGAGCAGGTCGACGTCGGCGACGCGGTCGACCTCCGAATCCTCGACCACGCCGGTCGCGCAGTTGGCGCAGAAGCCGAGCTTCGGCCGGACATAGACCTCGGTGCCGTCGCGCCGCCAGGCGCGGCCGGCCGGGAAGGCATCGCGCGGGAACGGCCAGCCGATGCGCCGCCAGCCGGTCTCCGCCTCGTCGCGATCGGGCTTGGGAAACCATGCGGCGAACGCCGCGAACCCCGCCATCGCCGCGACCATGCCGCCGGCGAGCGAGGCCTGGACGATCGTGCGGCGGGAGATCACCTACGTCCTCGTGCGCGGCCATCCCCCTCCCTGGCCCTCCCCCTGCGGGGGAGGGTTGGGTGGGGGCCGGCAACAGGCACCGCGTGTCACTTCAGCCCCGCCACCTGGCGCGCCGCGCCCTCGAGCTCGAGGATGTGCATGCCGGTGTTGGCGCGGTCGACGATGTAGACGTAGCCGCGGTCGTCGGTCTCGACGTTGTTGGTCTGGATCGCCACCTTGCAGCGGTCCTTGCCGTCGACCTTGACGCAGCGCTTGTCGGTCTTGTCGGTGATCGCCGGGATGAAATAGCCGATCTCCTTCGGGTGATAGGGATCGCGGACGTCGATCGCCCGCACGCCGGCATTGAACCAGGCGATGAAGGCGACCTTCTCGTAGAACACCGGCGCCATGCTCTCGTTCGAGGAGTGCGAGCCGAAGCGGCCGCCGCGCTCGCAGAAGTGGCCGCTCGCCTCGGGCACCGTCCAGGTCGAGATGATGGTCGGCCGGCTCTCGATCGTGACGTCGGCGAACCAGATCATCTGCCTGGGCTCGTTGCATTCGTTCAGGATCGCCTCGTCGACGATCATCACGATGTCGCGCGTCCTGCCCTCCTTGTCGTTGGCGAACTCCGCGATCGGCATCTTCGGCATCGGGAAGGTCGTGTGCGCGCCGTTCCACGCCGACATCAGCAGGCGCCCGACCTCGGGGGCGCGCAGGTTGTCGGGCGTCGGCTCCTTCGGCCCCTCGAGCAGCTTCCTGCGGTCGACGATCTGGATCACGCCGCCCTTGTTGGTGCCGTAGCCGAAATAGACCCGGTTGCCCCCGGGCCCGGTCGAGATCGGGCCGTGCAGCTCGGTCGGCACCTGGCCGGTCGCGCCGGGCTCCTGGCCGGGCAGGCCGAAGTCGCGGATCTTCACCGGGTGTACGGGATCGGACAGATCGTAGACCTGCGTCATGCGCCGCGTCCGCCAGTCGGGCGCGCCGCTGACCAGGAAGGCGATGCCGGTGTCGCATTCCCACCAGCTCTTGTGCGTGTCCTTCAAGCCGTCGAGCCGCGTCAGCAACCTCGGATTGGCCGGGTCGGCGACGTTCCAGATCTCATGCGCCGCGCCGCCGAAGGTGCGCAGCATGTAGACCGCGCTCTTGTCGCCCTTCGGCAACTGCGAGCCGTCGCACACCCGCACCATCTGCGCGCCGCCCGCCTCGTAGGTGCCGGCCGCGCCGGGAATATGGTGCAGGTACTTCGGGTGCGCCGGATCGGTGACGTCGACGATCGAAGTGCCGTTGTCCTCGGGCTTGCCGGTCAGCGGATTGACCGGCTTCGGCACGTCTTCGGTGCCGCCGTGATGGCCGATATAGGCGATGTAGCGGTTGCCCTGCTTGTGGATGGTGGGCTGGTAGGCCGCGCGCGCCTGCAGGTCGTTCCACCCGACCAGCTTCATGTTCGAGGCTTCCGGCGCCGCGCCGATCTTCTGCTGCTGGGCATTGGCCGCGCCGGCAATGCCCGCGAGAACGAGACCGATCCACGCATGGTGCTTCATGGCGCTCCTCCCGTCTGCTTTCCTCCCCATTTGAATGGGGAGGAACGCCGGGCGCAACCCTTGGCGTCCTGAAGCATTGCTCCCGCATGGATCCGTTCGAACGCGACCGTATCGACCGCATGAACCGCGAGGCCGAGCTCGAGAAGGCCCCCGACGACCCGGAGCAGCCGGTCGATCGGAGCGATTCCAAGCCGCTGATCGTGATGATCTGCGCCGCCCTGGCCGCGACCGCGATCGTGCTCGGCATCATGTGGGTCAACGACACGAACCGCTCCGAGATCGGCGCGCCGTCGATCGCCCAGTCGCAGCATTGACGCCCGTCGGGCGTGTTGCAGTCCCGAAGAGGATGATCGCTGTAGCCGGCCAGAGACAGCGCCGGCTGCTCGTCACCGCGCGGTAACTCATTCGTTCTGCACCTCCGCATTCGAAAGTTGCAGTGGCGCTCCTTGACGCGCGTCGAGGGCGCTGTGCACGATCGGAATAACGCTCGACAGAAGCGTGCGGAGGTAAACGACCAATGCTCACTCTCACCGTCAACGGGCAGCAGAAGCAGGTGGATGTCGAGAGCGACACGCCCCTGCTGTGGGTCATTCGCGAGCACTTGCAGATGACCGGGACGAAGTTCGGTTGCGGCGCCGGGTTGTGCGGCGCCTGTACGGTGCATCTCGACGGCACCGCCGTGCGTTCCTGCCAGACCGCGGCGAAGGACGCGGTGGGCAGGAAGATCACCACCATCGAGGGCCTCGGCGGCAACCATCCGTTGCAGGTCGCCTGGGTCGCCGAGCAGGTCCCGCAATGCGGCTACTGCCAGTCCGGCCAGATCATGCAGGCCGCCTCGCTGCTGTCGAAGAATCCCGATCCCAGCAAGGCCGAGATCGTCGCCCACATGGACGGCAACCTGTGCCGCTGCATGACCTACGGCCGCATCCAGAAGGCGATCGTCCGCGCCGCCGCCGACATGCGCGCCAAGTCGGGGAGCTGAGCCATGACCCATATGGAACGCAACAGCCTCCGCCGCCGCAGCTTCATCGTCGGCGCCTCCGCCACCGGCCTCGCCTTCGGCTATGTCGCGGCGAACAACATCGAGGACGCGCTCGCGGCCAACAGCTTCGGCCCGACCGCGTGGTACTCGATCGGCCCCGACGGCATCGTCACGGTGATGGTCGGCAAGGCCGAGATGGGCCAGCACGTCTCCTCGACCATGGCGCAGATCGTCGCCGAGGAGCTCGAGGCCGACTGGAGCAAGATGCGCATCGCGCTGCCCACCAACGATCCGAGGTACAACGATCCGGTGCTCGGCGCCCTGATCACCGGCGGCTCGTGGTCGACGCGCATGAACTTCGACGCGATGAGCCGCGCCGGCGCCGCCGGCCGCATCACCCTGGTCGAGGCGGGCGCCGGCATGCTGGGCGTGAAGCCCGAGGAGTGCCGCGCCTCGAACGGCCAGGTCATCCATTCGAAGACCGGCAAGCGCATCAGCTACGCCAAGATCGTGGCGGGCGGCAAGGCGAGCAAGGTGTGGACGGCCGACGAGCTGAAGGCGCTGAAGCTCAAGACGCCCGACCAGTACAAGCTGGTCGGCCAGGCGGTGCCGCAGCTCGACATCCCGTCGAAGACCAACGGCACCGCCAAGTACGGCATCGACACCATGGTGCCGGGCATGCTGTACGGCCGGCCGGTGATGCCGCCGGTGCGTTACGGCGCAACGGTCAAGTCGGTCGACGAGACCGAGGCCAGGAAGATCAAGGGCTACGTCAAGGCGGTCACGCTCGACGACAAGACGGCGACCACCTCGGGCTGGATCGTGGCGGTCGCCACGACCTACGAGGGCGCGAAGAAGGCGGCCGACGCGCTCAAGGTCACCTACGACAAGGGGCCTTACGCCAACGTCTCCGACCAGACGCTGATCGACGAGGCCAAGAAGCTGCAGCAGGACGGTTCGTCCGGCCAGCTCTTCGTCTCGAACGGCGATCCGGTGAACGCGATCTCCGGCGCGGCCAAGCAGCTCGAGGCGGAGTACACGACCTCGATCAACATCCACTGCCCGCTCGAGCCGATGAACGCCACCGCCTACGAGCAGGGCGGGGTGTGGCACGTCCATACCGGCAACCAGTTCGCCACCCGTACCGGTGCTCTGGCTGCCGGCGCGCTGGGTATCGATCCCAAGCACGTGGTGCTGCACCAGTACTTCCTGGGCGGCGGCTTCGGGCGCCGGCTCGACGGCGACATGGTGATCCCCGCGGTGCTGGCGGCGAAGGCGGTCGGCAAGCCGGTCAAGCTGATCTATTCCCGTGAAGACGACATGGCGATGGATTTCACCCGGCCGCTCACCTACCAGAAGGTGAGGGCCGGCCTCGATGGCGACGGCAAGCTGGTCGGGCTGCAGCACGACGTGGTCTGCGCCTGGCCGGACGAGCGGTGGGGCCCGGCGTTCCTCGCCGAATCGGCGGACAAGAAGGCCAAGCTCGACGCCTTCACCGTCAACGGCGCGGACTTCTGGTACTCCGTGCCGAATCACAAGGTGCGTGCGATCCTCAACGAGCTGGCGCAGAAGGCGACGCCCTCCGGCCATCTGCGCTCGGTGGCGCCCGGCTGGACCTTCTGGGCGGTCGAAAGCATGATCGACGAGCTCGCCCATGCCGCCGGCAAGGACCCGGTCGAGTACCGGCTCGCCATGCTCGACGGCGCCGGCGACAACAAGGTGGGCGCCAAGAAGCTCGCCAATGCGCTGCGCACCGCGGCCGGCCGCGCCGGCTGGGGCTCGGTCGAGCTGCCGAAGAACACCGGCCTCGGCATCGCCTGCGTCTCCAGCCAGGAGCGCGCGACCGCGACCTGGACGGCCTGCGCCGCCACGGTCGAGGTCAACCCGACCAGCGGCGCGTTCGAGGTCAAGAAGCTCAACGTGGCGATGGACCTCGGCACGGTGGTCAACCCCGACGGCGTCAAGGCGCAGGTCGAGGGCTCGGCGCTGTGGGGCATGTCGCTCGCGCTGTTCGAGGCGGCGCCGCTCAAGAACGGCGCGCTGCAGGCCAGCAACTTCGGCGACTACACGCCGCTTCGGATGAGCGAGATGCCGGACCTCGACATCTCGATCATCGCCAACAACGACCCGCCCTCGGGCTGCGGCGAGCCCGCGGTCACGGTGATTGCGCCGGCGATCGCCAACGCGATCTTCAATGCCGTCGGCGTGCGGGTGCGCAGCCTGCCGATCACCCAGGCCGCCGTGCGCAAGGGCCTGCAGGCGAAGAAGACCTGACGCATCGACAGCGCCTCACTCTTCCTCCTCTCCCCACTCTTCCTCCTCTCCCCCGCAGGGGGAGAGGTTGGGTGAGGGGGAATCAGAAGCCCGGTTGACCGGCAGGATTGCAGCGATGGCGAATCAGGGGCTTGTGGCCAAAGAACCTTCGCAAAAGTCGCCGGCCACTCTGGGCGACGTCTTGTACGCCAAACCAGCCTCCAGAATCCCCGAGCAGGCCTGGAGCAAGCTCGTGCAATCGATCGCTGCGGGCGACCAGCAGGCGTTGCACGAGCTCTTCGCGATGGCTCATCGCATCGTCTTCACCCTGGCGTTCCGTCTGACCGCCAACCGTGAGACGGCCGAAGAGCTTACCGTCGACGTATTTCACGACGTCTGGCGGCGGGCCGCAGACTACGATCCGGCCAACGGCACGGTGCTCGGCTGGATCATGAACCAGACCCGCTCGCGGGCGATCGACCGGCTGCGCTTCGACAGCCGCAAGAAGCGCGCGGTTCCGGGCGGGGCGCCGCCGCCCGGCGAACCCAACGCCGATCCCGCCGACGTGCTCCAGCTTCGCCAGCAGAGCGAAACCCTGCGCGCGGCCCTGGCGGTGCTCACGCCGGCCGAGCGCCAGGCGATCGAGACGACGTTCTTCGGCGGTCTCACCCATGCCGAGGCTGCTGCGAAGCTCGACCAGCCGCTCGGCACCATCAAGACGCGCATCCGCTCGGGTCTGCACAAGCTGCGCGACGCCCTGGCGGCGGAATCGGGGAAGCCATGAGCATCGGGACCCACTGCGACCAGAGCGCGGTCACCTGCGCCCTTGCCGTCGATGCGCTGGGCCCGGCCGAGCTCGCGCCGGCCGAAGCCCACATCGCGTCGTGCGAGGAGTGCCGGCGCGAGTTGGAGCGCATGCGTTCGCTGGTCGGCTGGTTTGCGTCGTGGCCGACCGACGTGCTGCGTCCGGCGGGCTCGCTGCAGGCCCGTCTGGCAACCCGCATCGCCGAGGAGACCGGACGACCCGCCGTCGCGCCGGCGCCGCAGCGATGGTCGGAACCGGAGTGGGAATCGGTGGCGCCCGGTATCGAATGCAAGCTGCTGGCGACCGATCCCGAACGGCAGCGGGTCAGCATGCTGGTGCGCCTCGCGCCGGCCGCGCGCTATCCGGCCCATACCCACGCCGGGGTGGAGGAACTTCACCTGCTCGACGGCGAGTTGTGGATCGACGGGCGCAAGCTGGTCCCGGGCGACTACAACCGCGGAGCGCCCGGCGCCGGCGACGACAGTGTATGGAGCGAAACCGGCTGCACTTGCGTGCTGATCACCAGCACCAACGACATCCTGCGCTGAAGCCTCCCGTCCGTTTTCGTACCGTCGCGCCGGACCGGTCGCCGCGCCAATCCACGGTCGTGCGGTTGTCGTTCTACCGGTCATGCGCACGCGATCCGCGGGAAGTCCTTGCCGCAAGACCGGCCTGGCACGGGCCGATGTCCTGCACGTCCTGGACGGGGACGAGCGGCAGGCCTTCGACTCGCACATCGCCCGGTGTGCGGACTGCCGGCGCGAGCTCGAGACCCTGCGGCCCGTCGTCGACCGCTTCGTCGGCTGGCCGACCGACGTGCTGCGGCCGACGACCTTTCTCGGCGACCGACTTGCGCGGCGCATCGCCGGCGAGACGGGACGGCCGGCCGCGACGCCGCACCGAGCGTCGCGCTGGAGGGAGCCGGACTGGCAGGACGTGGCGCCCGGCATCGCGTGCAAGCTGCTGGCGACGGATTCGGAGAGGCGGCGGGTCAGCATGCTGGTGCGCCTCGTGCCCAACGCGAGCTACCCGGCCCATACCCACGCTGGGACGGAGGAGCTTCATCTGCTCGACGGCGAGCTGTGGATCGACGGCCGGAAGCTCGTGCCCGGCGACTACAACCGTGGGATGCGCGGCGAAGGCGATCACGTCGTTCGAAGCGATACCGGCTGCACCTGTCTGCTCGTCACCAGCACCGATGACCTGTTGAGCAGCTCCGCGGCGCCCGCCGCCGGGCCGGGAGCCTGTTAGGGAATGCCGATGGCAGCGAAGAGTCTGACCGAGAGCGCTGGGTGCGGACATGCCGGACACTGAGCGGCCTTCGCGCCTGCTGCTCGTCGTCGAGGACGAGTTCCTCGTTGCCCTCGACCTCGCCGGCCTCCTCGAGCAACTGGGGTTCGAGACCGTCATTGCCGTGCGTCTCGACCAGGCTCTCGACGCGGTCGCGCGCCTTGGGCCGTCGTTCGGCGCGGCCCTGCTGGACATCAACCTGGCCGGCGTGCGGAGCTGGCCGGTCGCCCGCGCGCTGCGCAGCCACGCCGTGCGCTTTGCCTTCCTCACCGGCTACGAGGCCGATCACGCCGACATACCGAACGATCTTCGCGGCGCTCCCGTCTGGGCCAAGCCCATCCAGCTCGGCCGGATGCGCGAGTGCATGCAGCAAATCGCCGGCGACCTCCTCGCGGCGCCGACGCCCCAACGCGGGGCGTAGCAGGTCTTTTGCTGGGGACGCGCCACTCCGATGGCGCGTCATGGGCTGCTGGCACGAGAAGACGCGCCACCGGAGTGGCGCGCGCCCAGCAAAAGACTCGAGACTACGGCTTGCCGCCGGGAAGTGTCGGCATGCCGAGGGATGGGGCCGGAGAAACCGCTCGGCGTCTGGCCGACACGATGGCGACCGCCAGGGTGACCGCAGTCACCAGTCCGGTGACGACGATCAACGCCGCCGACAGGGAGACCACGGTGAGGGCGGTGCTGGCGAAGATCACGCCGACGGCGTTTGCGGTGCGCAGCAAAGCGAACAGCTCCGCGCGTCGCTGTGGCGCCGCCAGCGTGTCGAGGACGAGCGAGTAGTACGTGCCCAACGGGGCCAGGACCAAGCCGATGAGGACCGCACCGGCGACGGTGGTCGCGACGGAGAGCTCGAGAGCGGCGAGGGCCGATCCCAGTGCCATGACGGAAAGCTGGGCCACCACCGTCTTCCGCGTGGCCATGCG
>JAFEFF010000223.1 GCA_018240745.1 Pseudomonadota bacterium | reverse complement strand
AGGGCCGGCCGCCGGTCTCGCCGTGCTGCCCGATCTATTTGGCAATCCCTACGCCGAAGCGGCGCGCGGCGTGTTCCTGGACGAGCTCGGCCGCGTGACCGAGGCCCGCCAACACTTCGAGCGGGCGCAGGCGCTGGCGCGCACCGACCCCGAACGGCGGCTCATGGCGCGTCGGCTGACGCGCGGGGCATGACGCTCTTGTGCTGGGGGCGCGTCACTCCAGTGACGCGTCTTTGTTGATCCAGCCGAAGATCGCGCCACTGGAGTGGCGCGCCCCCAGCGCAAGACGAGCGCTTACGTTCGGAACCGCAGCAGCAGGTGGTTGACGCCGTTCAGCTTGACGTAGAGATCCTCGAACTGGGCGTAGAAGTCGTCCCAGTGCGGCAGGCTGCCCTCGGCGCCCATCGCCGTATAGATCTCCGCCACCGATTTGCGGCCGTCGATCTGGGAGATGATGCGCGGCGCCAGCGCCGGCAGCTGGGCCCGCCACGGGAAGCCGTCGAGGTTGGCGATCAGCGGGGCGCCGGGCTGCAGGCTGGCGGCGAGCTTCTGCGCATCCATCTCGCGCAGCACCGGGATCGACTGCGTGTCCTCCGGCCGAGCCACCGTGTCGAAGCCCGCGCGCGTCGCATAGAACACATGGGTGCGGAGGTTGCCGGCCAGGCGCTCGGCGAAGGCGGCGCGCTCCATCAGCGGCAGCGAGCTCGCCTGCCGCGCGATCACCGGATCGCTCATGTAGGTCGCGGGCTCGTAGCGCACCGGCTCGAGGAAGGCGACGACGCGCAGCCCGGCGCTCGCCGCCATGTCGCCGATCTCGGGCACGGTGTAGGCGCGGTCGATGCTGTGCAGCAGCAGGTCGTAGAGGCCGGCGTCGCCGCCCGTCACGTGGTCGTTGAGGTAGGGGTTGCGGCGGAACAGGTTGGTGGTCGGCAGGAAGCGGATCAGCCGCTTGGCCATGGCGATGCGGTCGTTCACCTTCATCGACATCGGCGCCAGCGTGCGCAGCATCTCCTGCATCGGATAGACGCCGGTGCGGCCGTACTGGCCGTAGACCATGATGCCGACGCCGCCCTCGGGCTGCAGCACCGAGGCCAGTGCCTGCATGCCGGCCGCCGGGTCGGGCAGGTGGTGCAGCACGCCGGTGCAGTCGATGTAGTCGAACCGGCCGATCGGCATCGTCGGCAGGTCGAGCAGGGAGCCGGTCAGGAAGTTGACGTTGCGCAGGCCGCGGGCCTTGGCACGGGCCTCGCAGATCGCGCGCGAGGCGGTCGACAGGTCGAGGTAGACGACCTCGCCGGGGCAGCGGCGATCGACCATCTGCTGGGCCAGCATGATGCAGGCGTCGCCCGTGCCGCCGCCCGCCACCAGGGCGCGAAAGGGCCGGTTGAAGTTGAGCCGGCCGGCGAACAGGTAATGGTTGACCTCGAGGATGTGGCTCGGGGTGCCGGTGATCAGCCGCAGGGCCTCCTCGCGCGGGTCGCGCGGCGGGTAGGGCAGCGCCTCGTACTGTGCGCGCACCTCGTCCAACGGCTGGGGAACGGTCATTATGACCTTGGTTCATGCTACAAATTCCCCGGTCATGAAAGGATATTTCGGCATCGGGGTCGAAGGCATCAGCAAGGCGGTGAATGTCGGCACGCTGTTCCGCACCGCCCACGCCTTCGGCGCCTCGTTCGTCTTTACCGTACGGGCCCAGTACAACAGGCGCGAGGGCGGCCAGGCCGATACCTCCGACACGCCGCGCTCGGTGCCGACCTACCATTTTGCAGGCCTCGAGGACTTCCGCCTGCCGCTCGGCTGCCGGCTGGTCGGCGTCGAGATCACCGACGATGCGATCGCGCTGCCGTCGTTCCGGCATCCGCGCCAGGCGGCGTACATTCTCGGTTCCGAGCGCGAGGGCCTGTCGGCGGACCTACAGTCGCGCTGCGACTACGTGGTCAAAATTCCCACGGCCTTCTCGGTCAACTTGGGCGTGGCCGGGGCGCTGATCATGTACGACCGGCTGCTGAGCCTGGGCCGGCATGCGCCGCGCCCGGTCGCCGAGGGCGCCCCGACCGAGCCGGCGCCGCTGCCGGTGTTCGGCGACCCGATCTACAGGCGCAAGCAGCGCATGCGTGCGCGGGCTCGGGCAGGGACAGAGACCAAGGCGTGACCAGCCGTGTCGCCTGGAGCGTCGTCGCCGGCCTGATGCTGGGCCTGATACTCGGGCAGGCGGTCGCCCTGCACCTGATGGGCCGCGTCTGGATCTGCAGTTGCGGCACCGTCCGGCTGTGGGTTGGCGACATCCATTCGCCGGAGCTGTCGCAACAGGTGCTCGACTGGTACACGCCGAGCCACTTCATCCACGGCATGATCTTCTATGGCCTGCTGCACCTCGCCCTGCCGCGCACGCCGGTGCTGGCGCGTCTCGCGATCGCGGTCGGGCTGGAGGCCGCCTGGGAGATCGCGGAGAACTCGCCGTTCGTCATCGAGGCCTATCGCAAGCAGGCGCTGGCGGCGGGCTATGTCGGCGACAGCATCCTCAACTCGCTGATGGACACCGTGTCGATGATGGCCGGTTTCACGCTCGCCTGGCTGCTGCCCTGGCCGGCGACCGTGGCCTTGGCGGTTATTGCCGAAATCGCCACCGGGGTGCTGATCCATGACAACCTGACGCTCAATATCCTCAATTTCATTCATCGCTTCCCGGCGATCGACGCGTGGCAGCGTGGGGTCTAGCGGGCGCACGTTCGATGCACTATTTCAGCGCTATATGTCCGTCCTGACCCCAGATCCCCTCCAGAGGGGGCCCCTGCAGATCGTCGAGCCGCTCCGCGGCCGCAACGACCTGCGCCGGAACCTGGTCGGCCTGTCGCGCGAGGAGCTGAAGGCGACGCTGGTCGAGGCCGGGCTGGAGCCGTTCCGCGCCCGCCAGGTCTGGCAGTGGATCTACTGGCACGGCGTCACCGACTTCGGGCGGATGACCAACATCGCCCGGAAGACGCGGGACCGGCTCGCCGAGCTGTTCGTGATCGAGCGGCCGCAGATCGTCACCGAGCAGCGCTCGGTCGACGGTACGCGCAAATGGCTGCTGCGCTTCCCCGACGGCAACGAGGCCGAGACGGTCAACATCCCGGAAGAGGACCGCGGCTCGGTGTGCGTCTCGAGCCAGGTCGGCTGCACGCTGAGCTGCAGCTTCTGCCACACCGGCACGCAGGCCCTGGTACGCAATCTCGAGCCGGACGAGATCGTCGGCCAGTTCATGGTCGCGCGCGATTCCTACGGCGAATGGCCGACGCCGACCGAGACCACGCGCATGCTCTCCAACATCGTCATGATGGGCATGGGCGAGCCGCTCTACAACTTCGACAACGTCGCGACGGCGCTGAAGATCGCGATGGACGAGCAGGGCATCGCGCTCAGCCGCCGCCGCATCACGCTCTCGACCTCGGGCGTCGTGCCGATGATCCCGAAGGTCGGCGAGGTGCTGGACGTGAACCTCGCCGTGTCGCTGCACGCGGTGAACGACGATATCCGCGACACCCTGGTGCCCATCAACAAAAAGTGGCCGATCGAGGAGCTGCTCGCCGCTTGCGCCGCCTATCCCGGCGCCAGGAACAGCCGGCGCATCACCTTCGAGTACGCCATGCTGAAGGGCGTCAACGATTCCGACGCCGACGCGCGCGAGCTGGTGCGGATCCTGAAGCCCATCCACGCCAAGGTGAACCTGATCCCGTTCAACCCGTGGCCGGGTGCGCCCTACGAGTGCAGCTCCAACAACCGCATCCATCGCTTCGCCGAGATCGTCAACGACGGCGGCCTCAGCGCCCCGGTCCGCACCCCGCGCGGCCGCGACATCGCCGCCGCCTGCGGCCAGCTCAAGAGCGAGAGCGTGCGGGCGAAGGGCGAGAGAGTACGCCTTTGACGGCTGCGGTCTTACTTGTAAGATTTCCGCATGGAGACCAGGATCTCGAGCAAGGGGCAGGTGGTGTTGCCGAAGGCGCTTCGCGAGAAGCGGCGCTGGAAGGCCGGGACGCGCCTGACCGTGGAAGAAAGGGGCGAGGCGTTCTGCTCAAGACCGTCGAAAAGAAGAAGCTCACCATTGATGATTGGGCCGGCATCCTCAAATACAAGGGGCCGACTCGAACGATCGAGGAGATGGACGCTGCGATCGTAGAAGAGGTTCGGCGGCGACATGCGCGCGGTCGATACTAACCTCGTCGTTCTGCTTTTCGTTCAGGACGAAGCGGAGCAGGTCAAGGCGGCGCGACAGGCGTTGACCACCGATACGATTTTCATTCCCAAGAGCGTAATCGTCGAGTTCGAATGGGTCATGCGCGGCGCATATCGGGAGTCGAGAGCGGCGATTGCATCGGCCATCGAAGCGATCCTCGCTACCGCGAATGTCGAGGTCGAGGATGCGGCAGCCGTCACGCGGGCGGTCGATTGGTTCCGCCGGGGCATGGACTTTGCCGATGCGCTTCATCTTTCTTCAAGTAGCCATGTCGACTGCTTTGTCACTTTCGACACGGCAATGCGCCGTCGTGCACGAGCCCTGGCCGTCAAGCCCGAGGTGATCGCCCCTTAAGCTATTTGGCGAAGGGCCAGAGGGTCCTGCTCTTCTGGACCGCGAGCCTCCGGCTCGCCTCATGAATCATGAGCGAGCCGGAGCCTTCGGCTCCGCTCAGGCCAGGGGCTCGCGGTCCGGAGGAGCATGACCGCAGGCGCGCAGATTTTCTTTTTTCGAAGGTCACGAATCGGGCGCTCGCGACGAGGTCATTGCGGGCAATGGCCCCTCATTTTGCCGCGTGTTTTCGGGCATTTTTCCCGAGCCAATGCCCGTAATAGGTGTTCGGCGCGTAGTCATGCGAGTATCGCGCGCATGATGATGCTCATCGGACCGCGCCACTCCCGTGGCGCTCATGATTTCCGAGCGCCACGGGAGTGGCGCGCACCAATGAAGGTGTTTTTTCAAGGTGGGATATCGCTGGATTCGTGGACTCCTGGCCCGAAACCCTTGCGCCATCGGCATCCAACCGGTCCACACCCGAGTGGACTCTTGTGGACTCTGTGGACTCCCGCCAAGGGCGATTCGACCAAGAGCGACGTCGCGCTAGCGGCTGAACGCGGCGATTTTCGACAGGAAGGCGCGTTCGGTGGCGACGGGCGAGAGGCCGGCGTCCCCGGCCCACGCGTCGAGGCTGCCGTTGGCGTATTCGGCGTAGTAGGGCTCGTGGAAATAGTGCGGGAAGAGGTCGAGCAGGCCGTCCCAGCTCGGCAGGTCGCCGCGCTGGATCGAATCGACCACCACCACGAGGCCGCCGGGCTTCAGCACGCGGGCCATCTCCTTCAGCACGGCGAGGCGCACGTCGGCCGGCAGCTCGTGCAACAGGAAAGAGGACACGACGAGGTCGAGGCTCGCCGCGTCGAACGGCAGCTTCTCGGCGGCGCCCTCGATCAGCTTCACCCGCGCGGTGCGGCCGATCAGGCGGCGGGCTTCGGCGAGGTAGGGCGGGCTGAGGTCGAGGCCGGTCCAGCGCAGCCCGGGCCAGGCGTCGTGCAGGAAAGCGAGCAACCGGCCGGTGCCGCAGCCGATATCGAGGCCGCGCAAGCTCCTCTGGTTGCGCCCGGCCAGCCACTCGGCGATCGGCTTCATGGCGCGGCGGCGCATGACGTCGGCGGCGCCGGTGAACAGCACCTCGACCTGGGTATCGTAGATCGTGGCCGAGTGATCGCTGAGCCAGCCGTCGCTCTGGAAGTGGAAGTTCTGCCGGTAATAGTCGGGCAGGCCGTCGGCCTGGGTCCCGGGCGGCAGCTCGCCCTCGAGCTTGCCGTGGCGGCGGGCGTCGACGCTGGGCAGGTCGCGGAAATAGAGCAGGCTGCGGCGCAGGACCTCGGCCGGCTCGGTGCCGATCGCCCGCGGGGCGGGGAAGAGGCCGGCTTCGATATCGTCCCATTCGCGCGCGAACAGGGCACGAATGTCCTGCGTCATCTCGGCCCGGCTCGGCGTCGGCCCGACCGGGAAGTCGGGCTTGGGCATCGGCTTGAGCAGGCGCCGCCCCGCCGCATAGTGGCCGGCGTACCAGGCCACCCGGGCCGTCTGGCGGGCCGCATAGCTGAGACGATCTAGGGCTGAAACCATGACTCTTCGGGCCAGTATAGCGCGCTTGCCCGGGCAAGACCGGCGGCTATAGTCCCGCGCTTTCCGGAAGCCAAAGTAACGCCCGAGGGGGGCCGCCATGAGCATGAGTTATACCGGGCCCTACAAAAAGGGCGATATCAAGAAGGTCGTGCTGGCCTACTCGAGTGGCCTCGACACCTCGGTCATCCTGAAGTGGCTGCAGACCGCATACGGCTGCGAGGTCGTGACCTTCACCGCCGATCTCGGCCAGGGCGAGGAGCTGTCGCCGGCGCGCAAGAAGGCCGAGCTGGCCGGCGTGAAGCCCGAGAACATCTTCATCGACGACGTGCGCGAGGAGTTCGTGCGCGACTTCGTCTTCCCGATGTTCCGCGCCAATGCCCTCTACGAGGGCCAGTACCTGCTCGGCACCTCGATCGCGCGGCCGCTGATCGCCAAGCGCCAGATCGAGATCGCCAGGCAGACCGGCGCCGACGCCGTCGCGCATGGCGCCACCGGCAAGGGCAACGACCAGGTCCGCTTCGAGCTCACCTACTATGCGCTCAAGCCCGACATCAAGGTGATCGCGCCGTGGCGTGAATGGGAATTGACCTCGCGCACCAAGCTTCTCGAGTTCGCCGAGAAGCACCAGATCCCGATCGCCAAGGACAAGCGCGGCGAGGCGCCGTTCTCGGTCGACGCGAACCTCCTGCACTCCTCGAGCGAGGGCAAGATCCTGGAGGATCCCTGGCAGGAAGCCGACGAGATGGTCTATCAGCGCACCATTTCGCCCGAGGCGGCGCCCGACAAGGCGACCTATATCGAGATCGAGTTCGAGAAGGGGGACGCGGTCGCCATCGACGGCGTGAAGATGTCGCCGGCGACGCTGCTGACCAGGCTCAACGAGCTGGGCAAGGCCAACGGCATCGGCCGCCTCGACCTGGTCGAGAACCGTTTCGTCGGTATGAAGAGCCGCGGCATCTACGAGACGCCGGGCGGTACCATCCTGTACGCCGCCCATCGCGGCATCGAATCGATCACGCTCGACCGCGGCGCGGCGCACCTCAAGGACGAGCTCATGCCCAAGTACGCGGAGCTGGTGTATTTCGGCTTCTGGTACTCGCCCGAGCGAGAGATGCTGCAGGCACTGATCGACAAGAGCCAGGAGAACGTGTCAGGCACGGTCCGGCTGAAGCTCTACAAGGGCAACACCACCGTGGTGGGCCGCAAGTCGCCCAGGTCGCTCTACTCGATGAAGCACGTCACCTTCGAGGAGGACCAGGGCGCCTACGACCAGCGCGACGCCGAGGGCTTCATCAAGCTCAATGCGCTGCGCCTGCGGCTGCGTGCCATGGGGCAGGGGGCTGGCCAGGGCGGCAAGAAAAGCTGATAGGGTCGCGGGCGCTGGGAGGCTTCGATGCCTTTCGATGACGTAAGACGCAAGGGCCCCGGACGCGGCTCATACGAGCGGGCGATCAATCTGCCGCCCGCCCTGCTGTGGCTGATCGGCATCAACGTCGCGGTGCACCTGGTGCGCCAGGCGCTGAGCGATTCGGTCGACGATGGCCTGGTGCTGTCGCTCGGCCTGGTCCCCGCCCACTATACCAGCGAGGCGGGCGGCGAATGGTGGTCGCTGATCCTCGCGCCCATCACCTACCAGTTCATCCACGGCGGCTGGGTCCATCTCGGCGTCAACATGCTCACCCTGGCGGCGTTCGGCGCGCCGGTGGAGCGGCTCCTGGGCGTCCGCCGTTTCCTGCTCTTCTATCTCTCGGCCGGCGTGGTCGCCGGTTTCCTCCATGTGTTGTTCTCCTCCGATCCGACCAGCCCGGTGGTCGGTGCTTCGGGTGCGATCAGCGGTGTGTTCGGTGCCGTGCTGATGGCGATGCGCCAGGCCGGGCGGCTTTCCGGGCTGCTGCCGGTGGCGGGCATCTGGATCGCGCTCAACGTCTTCTTCGGCGTGTTCGGCGCCACGCCCGGCGCGGGCGGCGAGCCGGTCGCCTGGATCGCGCATATCGGCGGCTTCGTCTACGGCCTGGCGGCGATGCGTTTCTTCGTGCCGAAAGCTCCGCAGATGCCTTCGGCCGAGACCGGCGGCGAGGGCGACAGCCACGACAGAAGCGACGGCACCGGCTAGCCGCGCCGCATGGCCGACCAGCCGCTTCCATTCAGCCGATACCTCTCGGCCAATCTGGTGGTGCTGGCGCCTTCGGCTGCCGCTTTGGCGATCCTGTACGGGACCGATGCGCTCGCCGGCCGGCCGGCGCTCCTGGCGTTCCTCGGCATCGCCGCGGCGACCATGATCGTGGTGCAGCGCTATCTCGGCACGCTGGCCCGCTTCGCCCGCTTCGTGAGCGAGCTGTCGGGCGAGCAGGAGCCGGTGATGCCGCGCCTCGCCTTCGCGCCCGCGACCGAGGAGCTGGCGACCGCGGCGGCGACGCTCGCCGCGGGCTGGCGCCGCCAGCGCGCCTCGATCGACAATCTCGCCGCCTCGGCGCAGGCGATCGTCGATGGTCTGCCCGATCCGCTGCTCGCCGTCGACCGCCAACGCCGCATCGTGCGCACCAACCGCGCCGCCCTGATGCTGCTCGGCCCGACCTTGCCGGACCGCGATCTCTCGACGGCGCTGCGCCATCCCGAGCTGCTGGCTGCGATCGATTCGCTGCTGGCAACGACCGACGGCAAGTACGTCGGGCCCGACCAGGTCGCAGTCGACCTGGTGCTGACCGGCACGCCCGAGCGCGATCTCACGGTCCATGCCCGCCGGCTGCCGCGCGCCGCCGCCGACGGGTCGCTGGCGCTGATCGTGCTGCACGACACGACGGCGCTCAGGCGGGCCGAGCGCATGCGCGCCGACTTCATCGCCAATGCCAGCCACGAGCTCAAGACCCCGATCGCCGGCATCATGGGCTTCGTCGAGACTCTGCGCGGGCCCGCGCGCGAGGATGCCGGTGCGCGCGAGCGCTTCCTCGCGATCATGGCCGAGCAGGCCGACCGCATGCGCCGGCTGGTCGACGATCTTCTGATGCTGTCGCGCATCGAGCAGCACGAGCACGCGCGGCCCGATACCGAGGTCGATGTGAAGCGGGTGCTCGAGAGCGTGCGCGACCTGCTGCAGCTCGAGGCCTCATCGCGCAAGGTCACGCTCGAGCTGGCGGTCGATCCGGAGTTGCCCGCGGCGGTCGGTGACCGCGACGAGCTGATCGTCGTGTTCCAGAACCTGATCGACAACGCGATCAAGTACGCACGGCCGGCGACTGCGGTGAAGGTCGACGCGCGGCCGGTCGGCGCCGACCGGCTGGCGGTCACCGTCAGCGACGAAGGCGAGGGTATCCCCGCCGCGCACCTGCCGCGCCTGACCGAGCGCTTCTACCGGGTCGACAATGCCCGCTCGCGCCGGCTCGGCGGCACTGGGCTGGGCCTCGCCATCGTCAAGCACGTGGTCAATCGCCATCGCGGGCGGCTCGACATCCGGAGCACGCCGGGCAAGGGGTCGGTCTTCACGGTCACGCTGCCGATCGCCGGCGGATAACCGTCAGTATCGGATGGCAACTGATTGCGGTGCCGCGGTGGGAGCTATCCCCCGCTCCCCCTGCGGCCTGCTGACCCGTAACCGAACTGTCACGTGTCCGTCATACAAGAGATATGTCGGCCTTCTACGCACGGCCTTGCTTTCAGAAGGAGGGCAACGCGTGAACTTCCTCAAGACCCTGCTGGCTTCGGCCGCGATGGTGATGGTCTCCTGGACGGCGGCCTCGGCGGCCGACCTGTCCGGCGCCGGATCGACCTTCGTGTATCCCGTCCTCGCCAAGTGGGCGGACCAATACAAGAAGGAAACCAATATCGGCCTCAACTACCAGTCGATCGGTTCCGGCGGCGGCATCAAGCAGATCAAGGCCAAGACCGTGGTATTCGGGGCGACCGATGCCCCGCTCACCGGCAAGGACCTCGACGAGTCCGGCCTCGCGCAGTTCCCGATCGTCATGGGCGGCATCGTGCCGGTCGTGAATGTCGAGGGGGTGAAGCCGGGCGACCTGGTGCTCGACGGCCCGACGCTGGCCGGCATCTACCTCGGCACGATCAAGAAGTGGAGCGACCCGGCGATCGCCAAGCTCAACCCCGACCTCAAGCTGCCGAGCACCGCGATCGCGCTGGTGCACCGCGCCGACGCTTCGGGCACGACGTTCAACTTCACCTATTACCTGGCCGCGGTGAGCCCCGACTGGAAGTCCAAGGTCGGCACCAACACCGCCGTGCAGTGGCCGGCCGGCCTCGGCGCCAAGGGCAACGAAGGCGTCGCCAACAACGTGGCGCAGACCAGGGGCTCGATCGGCTACGTCGAGTATGCCTATGCCAAGCAGAACAAGCTCACCTTCACCAGGCTGGTGAACAAGGCGGGCAAGACCGTGTCGCCGACCGCCGAGTCGTTCCAGGCCGGCGCCGCGAATGCCGACTGGAAGTCCCAGCCGGGCTACGGGGTCATCCTCGCCAACCAGCCCGGCGACGCCTCCTGGCCGATCACCGCGTCGACCTGGATCCTCGTCCCCAAGCAGCCGCGCGATGCGGCCGTGCTGGGTGAGGCGCTCAAGTTCTTCGCCTGGTCGTACTCCAAGGGCGAGGAGTCGGCGAAGGCGCTCGACTACATCCCGATGCCGGCGAGTGTCGTCGCCGACATCGAGAAGATGTGGGCGGCCGATATCAAGGACCCGAGCGGCAAGCCGGTCTACGGGCCGACGCACTGAGCAAAGACATGATCGAAGTCTCCCGGCCGGTGCGGCGGGGGACTTTCATCCGACGCAAGGGGGCGTAAGGTGCCCGGAGTGGCCTTGAACGAGACGACTTTGCAAGCCAGCCAGGCGCGGTCGCGCGCGGCCGTCCTGCAACGCCTGCGCAGCACCGACGCGACCTTCCGGCTGCTCACGCGAACGGCGGTCCTGGCCGTACTGGCCCTGCTGAGCGGCGTGATCCTGTCCCTGGTCATCGGCTCGGTTCCGGCGTTCAGGGCGTTCGGCCTGGGCTTCGTCGGCAGCGAGGTCTGGAACCCGGTCACCGAGCAGTTCGGCGCACTGGCGCCGATCTACGGCACCCTGCTGACCTCCTTCATCGCCCTGCTGATCGCGGTGCCGGTCGGCATCATGATCGCCTTCTTCCTGACCGAGCTCTGCCCGCTGTGGCTGCGCCGGCCGATCGCGATCGCCATCGAACTGCTCGCCGGCATCCCGTCGATCATCTACGGCATCTGGGGCCTGTTCGTATTCGCGCCGTTCGTCCAGAAATACATCCAGCCCGCCTTGATCGACACGTTCGATGGCTGGCCGGTGCTGGGCACGCTGTTCGAGGGCCCGCCCTACGGCATCGGCATGCTGACCGCCGGCTTCATCCTCGCGATCATGGTGCTGCCCTTCATCACCGCGATCTCGCGCGACGTGTTCGAGGCGGTGCCGGCGGTGCTCAAGGAGGCGACCTACGGGCTCGGCTGCACCACCTGGGAGGTCTTCAAGCACGTGGTCCTGCCTTACGCGCGCGTCGGCGTGATCGGCGGCGTGATGCTGGGCCTCGGCCGCGCGCTCGGCGAGACGATGGCGGTGACCTTCGTGATCGGCAACGCGCATACCGTCTCCGCGTCGATCCTCCAGCCGGGCACGACGATCTCGGCCTCGATCGCCAACGAATTCACCGAGGCGGTCGGCGACCTCTACACCTCGTCGCTGATCGCGCTCGGCCTGATCCTGTTCGTCATCACCTTCATCGTGCTCGCGATCGCCCGTTACATGCTGCTGCGCCTGCAGCAGAAGGCGCGCTGACATGGCCGGCCTGCGCAACAATGCGCTCTACGTGCGCCGCCGAACGCGCAACACCGTGGCGCGCGGCCTCGCCCTCGCCGCCACCGGCTTCGGCCTCGGCTGGCTCGTCGTGATCCTCGGCGTGCTTATCTATCAGGGCATCGGCGGCCTGTCGCTCTCGGTCTTCGTCGAGAACACGCCGCCGCCGGGCTCGGCGGGCGGCCTGCTGAACGCCATCGTCGGCAGCATCATCATGACGATCCTGGCGGTCTTCATCGGCACGCCGATCGGCATCCTGGCCGGCACTTACCTGGCCGAGTATGGCCGCCACGACAAGCTCTCCAGCATCGTGCGCTTCATCAACGACGTGCTCCTGAGCGCGCCGTCGATCGTGATCGGCCTGTTCGTCTACGAGATCCTGGTCGCGCCGATGGGGCATTTCTCCGGCTATGCCGGCGCGGTTGCGCTCGCCGTAATCGTCATTCCGGTGGTGGTGCGCACCACTGAGGACATGCTGCGGCTGGTGCCCGACACGCTGCGCGAGGCGGCCGCCTCGATCGGCCTGCCGCGCGCCCACATGATCGTGCGGGTGGCCTACCGGGCGGCGCGCGCCGGCATCGTGACCGGCGTCCTGCTGGCGATCGCCCGCATCAGCGGCGAGACCGCGCCGCTCCTGTTCACCGCGCTCAACAACCAGTTCTTCAGCGCCAACCTGAACGCGCCGATGCCGAGCCTGCCGGTCGTCATCTTCCAGTTCGCCCTGTCGCCCTACGAGGAGTGGCAGAAGCTGGCGTGGACCGGTGCGCTCCTGATCACCGTCACCGTGCTGGGCCTCAGCATCCTCGCCCGTTCTCTCACCGCGAGAAGATCGTGATGAACATCGCCTCGACTCCCGTCCCGGCCACCGGCAATGCCACCCCCGCGGTCGCCGGCGCCGGCCTCGCCGAAAAGGTCTCGATCCGCAATCTCGAGTTCTTCTACGGCGACAACCGCGCACTCAAGGGCATCACGCTGCCGCTCTACACCAACAAGACGACGGCCTTCATCGGCCCGTCGGGCTGCGGCAAGTCCACGCTGCTGCGCGTGCTGAACCGCATGTACGACCTCTATCCCGGCCAGCGCGCCACCGGGCAGGTGCTGTTCGACGGCGAGAACCTGCTCGAGTCCGGCGTCGACATCAACCTGCTGCGCGCGCGCATCGGCATGGTGTTCCAGAAGCCGACGCCGTTCCCGATGTCGATCTACGAGAACATCGCCTTCGGCATCCGGCTGTACGACAAGCTGCCGCGTGCCGAGGTCGACGCGCGCGTCGAATCGGCCCTGCGCCGCGCGGCGCTTTGGGACGAGGTCAAGGACAAGCTGAGCTCGAGCGGCCTCGGCCTGTCGGGCGGACAGCAGCAGCGCCTGTGCATCGCCCGGACGGTGGCGGTGAAACCGGAGGTCATCCTGTTCGACGAGCCGTGCTCGGCGCTCGATCCGATCTCGACCGCCAAGATCGAGGAGCTGATCGACGAGCTGCAGGAGGACTACACGATCGTGATCGTCACGCACAACATGCAGCAGGCCGCCCGCGTCTCCGATTTCACCGCGTTCATGTATCTCGGCGACCTGGTCGAGTTCGACGTCACCGAGAAGATCTTCACCAATCCCGGCGACAAGCGCACGCAGGCCTATATCACCGGGCGCTTCGGCTGAGGCCACAGGAGTCATCCGTCATGGCGAGCGACCATATCCTCAAGCGCTTCGACCAGGAGCTCGAGCGCCTCAATGCCACGATCAACGAGATGGGCGGCCTGACCGAGAGCCAGTTCGCCAAGGCCCTGGCGGCGGTGCGCGAGCGCGACACCCAGGCCGCGGACGAGGTGATCGCCGACGACCCCAAGGTCGATGCGCTCGACCAGGCGGTGCAGGAGCAGACGGTCAAGCTGCTGGCACTGCGCCAGCCGATGGCCAACGACCTGCGGGTCGTGCTGTCCTCGATCAAGATCGCCGCGGCGCTCGAGCGCATCGCCGACTACGCCAAGAACACCGCCAAGCGCAGTATCGTGCTCACCCATGGCGCGCCGCCGGCGGCCGCCGTCGCGGGCATCGATCGGCTCGGCCGGCTGGTGCGCGCGGCGCTCAAGGACGTCCTCGACGCCTTTGCCAACGACGACGTCGACAAGGCGCGCGACGTCTGGAATCGCGACGAGGAGATCGACCAGGTCTACACCGGCCTGTTCCGCGAGCTCCTGACCTACATGATGGAAGACCCGAGCACGATCACGGCCTGCACGCACCTGCTGTTCATGGCCAAGAACATCGAGCGGGCGGGCGACCACGTCACCAACATCGCCGAGCTGGTGAGCTTCCGCTCGACCGGCCAGAGCTTCGCCGAGGCCCGGCGAAAGGGCAGCGGCGCGCTCTACAGCACGGATGGCGCATCGTGAGCATGGCGACGACGACGGCTCCTTCCCGCCGCGAGCCGCAGGGCTCGGTAATCAAGCCGCGGGTGCTGATCGTCGAGGACGAGACCGCGCTGGTCGAGCTGCTGCGCTACAACCTCGAGCAGGCGGGCTTCCGCGTCTCGGCCGCCCACGACGGCGAGGAGGCATTGGCCGCGGTGCAGGAGGACACGCCCGACCTCGTGCTGCTCGACTGGATGCTGCCGCTGATCTCGGGCATCGAGGTCTGCCGCCGGCTGCGCCGCCAGACCGCGACCGCCAACCTGCCGATCATCATGCTGACGGCGCGCGGCGAGGAGGGCGATCGCGTGCGCGGGCTCGATGCCGGCGCCGACGACTACGTCGCCAAGCCGTTCTCGCCGACCGAGCTGGTGGCGCGCATCCGCGCCGTGCTGCGCCGCATCCGCCCGGCGCTGGCCGAGGAGGCGCTGAACTACGCCGACATCGTCATGGACCTCGTCGCGCACCGCGTGACGCGCGGCGGCAAGCCGGTCCATCTCGGGCCGACCGAGTTCCGGCTGCTGCGCCATTTCATGGAGCACCCCGGCCGTGTCTTCTCGCGCGAGCAGCTTCTCGACGCGGTGTGGGGCAAGGACGTCTATGTCGAGGCGCGCACCGTCGACGTGCACATCCGCCGCCTGCGGATCGCGCTCAACGGCGAGGACCAGGCCGACCTGATCCGGACCGTCCGCGCCGCCGGCTACGCCCTCGACGCACAGGCCTGATTCTTGCCGGACCGCGGGCGTCTCGCCCGCCTCATGAGCTTGAGCGGGCGAGACGCCCGCGGTCCGGCAAGATGTTTTCCGCAGCCTGAGTCACGGTTTTGTCGCGGTACTCCTGCCCGAAGGAGGGGGCTCTTTTTCGGTTGCGTGCCACAGCCAGAGCAGCAGCAGGAGGCCCGGGATCGCCAGCAGGGTGGTCAGGATCCAGAAGACGGTCCAGCCCGTGTGGGTCGCCAGCCAGCCGCCGCCGGCCGACAGGGCGGTGCGGCCGAACGCCATCAGCGAGGTCAGCAGGGCGTACTGCGTGCCGGCCATCCCCTTGGTGCACAGGCTCGACAGGTAGGCGATGAAGGCCACGCCACCCAGCGCGCCGGTGAAGTTGTCGGCGCTGATCGCGATCGTGAGCACGAGGATGTCGTGGCCGGCCTGCGCCTGCCAGGAGAACAGCAGGTTGGTGACCGCCTGCAGGACGCCGGCGATGAACAGCGATTTGAAGATGCCGTAGCGCGCGACCAGCACGCCGCCGGCCAGGCCGCCGAGGATGGTCGCGGCGACACCGAAGCTCTTGCTGACGCCGAAGATCTCCGGCCCCGAGAAGCCCATCTGCACGTAGAACGGCCGTGCCATGCTGCCGCCCAACGCGTCGCCGTACTTGTAGAGCAGGGCGAACAGCAGGATCACGACCCAGCCGCGATAGGCGAGGAACTCGGCGAACGGCCGGATGACGGCTTCCTTCAGCCAGCTCTCGGCCGTCGGTGTCGCCGGCAGCGCCGATTTCGGCTCCTCGGCAATGAAGGTCGTGACGATCCCGACCAGCGCGAGGGCCGCGATCGTGCTCAGCGTCACCGGCCACGGCACGATGGAGGGCAGCAGCAGCGCCAGCGCATCGACGATCCAGAGCGCGATGCGATAGCCGAGCTGCGTCGTCGCGGCCCCCGCGCCCTGCTCGTCGTCGTTCAGAATCTCGATGCGGTAGGCGTCGATCGCGATGTCCTGCGTCGCCGAAAAGAAGGCGACCAGCACCGCGGCCAGCGCGGTGAGCCACGGGCTCGAGACCGGGTCGCTCAGCGCCAGCAACAGAACCGACAGCAGGATGCCGACCTGCGTCACCAGCATCCAGCTCCGGCGGCGGCCGAGCCAGCGGTCGAGCGCCGGCAGCGGCAGGCGATCGACCAGCGGCGCCCAGATGAACTTGAGCGCATAGGGCAGGCCGACCAGGCCAAAGATGCCGATGGTGGTGAGATCGACCTTCTCGGTCGCCATCCAGTAGGTCAGCACCGATCCCGACAGCAGGAACGGCATGCCGCTGGAGAAGCCCTGCGCCAGGATCACCAGTTGCCGGCGGTCGCGATAGACCTCGAGCGCGCGACGCCAGCGCTGCCAGGCCGTGGTGGCGGCCGGCTGCCCGAGGCTCAAACGAGGCCCTTGAGCGGCGTCTCCGGCCGCGCCCCGACGTGGCAGATGATCTCGGCCGCGGCGATGCCGCCCAGCCGCGCGCATTCGGCCAGCGGTTTGCCGCGGGTGAAGCCGTAGAGGAAGCCGGAGGCATAGAGGTCGCCCGCGCCCGTGGTGTCGACCACCCTGGCGACCGGCGCGGCGGGCACCGCGTAAGTCTCACTGCCCTTGATCACGACCGAGCCCTTCTCGCTGCGGGTGAGGGCGGCAATTTTGGCCTCCTTGCGGGTTGCCTCGAGCGCCTCGTCGAAGGAATCGACCTGGTAGAGCGATTTGATCTCGGCCTCGTTGCCGAACAGGATATCGATCTTGTCGCGCACCAGCGCGCGGAACTCGTCGCGATACCGGTCGACGCAGAACGAATCCGACAAGGTGATCGAGACCAGCCTGCCCGCGGCATGCGCCGTGTCGAACGCCTTCAGCACTGCCTTCTTGGCCTCGGGTTCGTCCCACAGATAGCCCTCGACGTAGGTGACCTGCGCCGCGGCGACGACCTTGGGGTCGATGTCGTCGGGGCCGAGTCCGGTGCAGGCGCCGAGATAGGTGTTCATGGTGCGCTGCGCGTCGGGCGTCACCAGGATCAGGCAGCGCGCGGTCGAGGGGCCGCTGGTCGCGGCGGCGGTGTCGAACGAGACGCCGATCGAGCGCAGGTCGTGGCCGAACACCTGGCCGAGCTGGTCGTTGCGCACCTTGCCGATATAGGCGCCCTTGCCGCCGAACGAAGCGACGCCCGCCATGGTGTTGCCGCACGAGCCGCCGGAGACCTCGATGCCCGGGCCCATCGCGCCGTAGAGCGCCTCGGCGCGCGCCTCGTCGACCAGCGTCATGCTGCCCTTGGCCAGGGTGTGCCTGGCGAGGAAGGCGTCGTCGGCGCGGGCGATCACGTCGACGATCGCGTTGCCGATCCCGAGCACGTCAAAGGCAGAAGTCATGAAATCTCCAACAGATGCATCCCGGGCCTGGTCTCTTCCAGAAGCGTCACGATGCCGGCCACGGTGAAGGGAACGTCGCTGCGCAGGGCCGCGCGATCAATCGCGAGCGAGCGCAATCCCATCTCGCATACGATGAAGCGCGCGCCAAGCTCGACGCAGGCCTGCAGCAGCGTCTCGAAGTCGCCTACCCCACGTTCGCGGTTGGTGGCATCGCGGCTCCAGTCCTGGAGCCGCGGCGGCTGCATCAGCGCCCGCAGGCCGGCCATGGTGAAGAACAGGACGGCGGCCTGGTTCACCGCGAGAGCGGCGCTCGCCATCGCCAGCGCATAGTGCGCGTCCTCGTACCTGTCCGAGCGCAGAATGATCGACAGGCCACTCATGCGCGATGGCCGCAGGTCGGGCAATCGGGCCGCTTGGCGATCGCCATCTCCTCCCACGAGCCGTCGAGCGCGTCGTAGGTCAGCAGCCGGCCGGACAGCGAGCGGCCGACGCCGAGGATTTCCTTGACGACTTCCGTCGCCTGCATGGCGCCGAGCGTGCCGGCCAGCGCGCCCAGGACGCCGGCCTGCGCGCAGCTCGGCACCGCGTCTTCCGATGGCGCTTGCGGGAACACGCAGCGCAGGCAGGGATGGCCCGCGCCGTGCCACGCCTTGTAGGTCGAGATCTGACCGTCGAAGCGCAGGATCGCCGCCGCGACCAGGGGCTTTCGCAGGCGAAAGCAGGTGTCGTTCAGCAGGTAGCGCGTGGCGAAGTTGTCGCTGCCGTCGGCCACGAGATCGTAGTCCGCCACCAGCCGCTCGGCGTTGGCCGCCGTGAGCCGCTCCCGGTGCGTCCGCACCGTCACCTCGGGATTGATCTCGGCCAGCGCCCGCTCGGCGCTCGCGACCTTGGCCATGCCGATGTCGCTGGTGCGATGGATCACCTGCCGCTGCAGGTTCGAAAGATCGACCGTGTCGTCGTCGACCACGCCGAGTGTGCCGATGCCCGCGGCGCCGAGATATTGCAGCAGGGGCGCGCCAAGCCCGCCCGCGCCCAGCACGAGCACGCGGGCGGCGATCAGCTTCGACTGGCCGATGCCGCCGATCTCCGGCAGCACGATATGCCGTGCGTAGCGCCTGATCTGCATTTCCGTCATGTCGGGCAGGCTCATGGTCCGCTTATAGCATGGGGTGCTAGAGACCCCGATGACCACGACGACCGCCCCTCCGGCAACGACGAGAACCCGGCCGACCCTGACGCCCGTGCTGCTGGCGCTGCTCGCGCTGCTCTCGGCATTCACGCCGCTGTCGATCGACCTCTACCTGCCGGCGCTGCCTGTGATCACCGTCGACCTGCACGGCACGGTCGGTGACATCCAGCTCACCCTTTCGGCCTTCATGATCGCCTTCGGCGCCGGCCAGATCTTCTACGGTCCCGCGGGCGACCGCTTCGGCCGCCGGCCGGTGATCCTGAGCGGCCTCTTCATTTATGTCCTGGGCAGCATCGGCTGCGCCTTCGCGGCCGAAGCCGGGCATCTCATCGTGCTGCGGCTGCTGCAGGGGCTGGCAGCCTGCGGCAGCGTCGTGCTCGCCCGCACCATGGTGCGCGACCTCGCCGAGAAGGATCAGGCGGCGCGCGCCATGTCGCTGATGATGGCCTGCACCTCGATCGCCCCCATGCTGGCGCCGCTGATCGGCGGCCAGATCCTGTGGTTCTTCGGCTGGCGAGCGATCTTCTGGACGCTGGCCGGCATCGGCGGCCTCGCGCTGGTGGTTTCGTATTTCCGCCTGCCCGAAACCCTGCGGCCGGAATACCGCCAGCCGCTGGTCCTGTCGTCGATCGTCCGGCGCTTCGGCGAGCTGGCGCGCCACCGCGCCTTCATGGGCTACGCCTTCACCACCTCGTTCATGTTCTCCGCGCTGCTGTCGTTCCTCTCCGGCTCGCCGTTCGTGTTCATCGAGAAGTACGGCATCCCGCCGCGCAGCTACGGCCTGATCTTCGGCGGCATGGTCGCATTCATGACCATCGGCAGTCTGTTCAACGCCCGTTTCGTGCGGGTGTTCGGGGCGGGCAGGATCCTGCGCTGGGCGGTGCTCGTGCCGGGCGTGTGCGGCGTCTGCGCGCTGGTGCTGGGCCAGATCGAGGCGCGCTACGGCAGCATCGGCATGTGGCCGATCGTGGCCTGCTTCGCGCCGCAGATCGCAACCATCAGCCTGATCGCGCCGAACTCGATGGCGCTCGCCCTGCAACGCTATCCGCACATGGCCGGCACCGCCTCGTCGCTGATGGGTGTGATGCAATTCGGCATCGGCGCGCTGTTCGGCGCCGCGGTCGGTCAGACCTACGACGGCACGATCGGCCCGACGACGGTCGCCATGGGCCTGGCCGGCATCCTATGCTTCGTCAGCAACTGGCTGCTGGTCGGCCGCCAGAGCTGATATCGAATGCGTCGATGCCGAGACTGACACCGCTTCTGCTGGGCCTTCTGGCCCTGCTGTCCTCGTTCACGCCGCTCAGCATCGACATGTACCTGCCGGCGCTGCCGGTGATCTCGAGCGAGCTCCACGCCGGCGCGGGCGATATCCAGCTCACGCTGTCGGCGTTCCTGCTGGCCTTCGGCTTCGGCCAGATCTTCTACGGCCCCGCAGGCGACCGCTTCGGCCGCCGGCCGGTGATCCTGACCGGCCTCGGGACCTATATGCTGGTCAGCATCGGCTGCGCCTTTGCCGCGGAAGCGGACCAGCTCGTGGCGCTGCGCCTGTTGCAGGGGCTGGCGGCATGCGGCGGCGTGGTGCTGGCCCGCACCATGGTGCGCGACCTCGCCGAGAAGGATCAGGCCGCGCGGGCGATGTCGCTGATGTTCGCCTGCAGCTCGATCGCGCCGATGCTGGCGCCGCTGATCGGCGCGCAGGTGCTGTGGTTTTTCGGCTGGCGGGCGATCTTCTGGGTGCTGGCGGGCATCGGGGTGATCGCCTGGACGTTCGCCTTCCTGCGCCTGCCCGAGACCTTGCGGCCGGAATACCGCCAGCCGCTCCATCTCGGCGCGGTGATCGGCCGCTACGGCGAGCTGGTGCGCCATCGCGCCTTCATGGGCTACGCGCTGACCGGCGGCTTCCAGTTCGCCGCGCTGTTCTCCTTCCTGTCGGGCTCGCCGTTCGTGTTCATCGAGCGCTACGGCATGGAGCCGCGCCTCTTCGGCCTGTTCTTCGCCTTCCAGGTGGCGTTCCTGACCGCGGGCAGCCTGGCCAACGCGCGCTTCGTGCCGCGGGTCGGCGCCCACCGCATGCTGCGCAGGGCCGTCATCGTGCCGGCGATCGTCGGACCGGCCATGCTGGCGCTGGGCGTGGTCGAGGCCCGCACCGGCTCGATCGGCCTGTGGCCGTTCCTGCCGCTGTTCGTCCTGCAGATCGCCGCCAACAGCTTCGTCGGCGCCAATGCCATGGCGATGGCGCTGCAGCGCTACCCGCACATGGCGGGCACGGCATCGTCCTTGATGGGCGTGCTGCAGTTCGGCCTCGGCGCGCTGTTCGGCACCATCGTCGGCCAGACCTTCGCCGGCAGCATCGTACCGATGACCACCGCCATGGGCGTCGCCGGCCTGCTCTGCTTCCTCAGCAATCGGCTGCTGGTCGGCCGCGTGGGTTGAAATGCGGCCTGGTCAGGACGGCCCGTCGATCGCCAGGCCGCGCGCCAGTTCTTCGGCCCGGGCCTCGAGCTCCTCGGCATATTTGAGGGCCCTGTCGCGGTCTTCCGGGGACCAGAAGCCGTTCGCCAGCCGGCGCGCGCGGGCGGCGGCGTCGCGCTTCATCCTGATCTGGTCCTCCTTGATCTGTCGCAGCTCGCCGTCGAAGGTCATGCCGCTTCCCGGGGTTCCCGAGAACAGGGACCTGAAGAGCGCGCACATCTGTTCCGCTTCTTCCAGCACGGCGCGCGATTCGCGCAGGATCGCGCGCGAGCGGGCGATGCGCTCATTGGTCGTCTCGAGGACACCTGCGTTCATGGGCTGAACCCTCCCGGGCCGCGGTACCATCGCAGGATGCATGAGGAGTGCAAGTATATGTCCGGCACCGTACATAGGCTTGGCTTGCCAGAGTCCGTGCCAGAGCCTGTGCCAGAGCTGTGGATGAATCAGCGCCGGAGGTCGATCACCAGCAGGTCGCCGTTGTCGTTGCCGGCGGCGAGCTGGAAGCCGTCGGGTGACCAGGCGAGGCAACTCACCGGCGAGCCATCGGACATCTTGAGCACGACCGAACGGCGGGTCTTGATGTCACCGAGCTGCAGCTCGCCCGAATCGTAACCGCCGGCGACGAACTCGGACGCCGGATGCGCGGCCACCACGGTGATCAGGCCCGCGCCTTCCTCGCCGAACTGCAGCGGCGGCTTGCCCTCCGGGCCCTTGCCGGCGAACGGCCACGCGGTGAACACCGGCTGGGCCGAGGTGTAGAGCCAGCGCGCATCGGCCGACCACGACAGCGACTTCACCTTGGCGGGATAGCCCTGCATGCGCATGTCGCTCGCCTGGGCGATCCGCCAGACATGGATGTCGTTCTCCTGCGTGCCGGTGGCGATGAACTTGCCGTCGGTGCTCCACTTCAGCGCGACGTGGCTGCCGGCCCATGCGAAACGGCGCGGCGGCAGGGTGACCTGGCCGATGCTCCACACCGTGATGCCGCCGTAATGCGCCGTCGCGATGCGGCTGCCGTCCTTGCTGAAATCGACCGCCGCGACCGTGCTCTGGTGCGGCCCGAACTCGCGGCACCCGCCCGACCTGTCGACCACCAGAGCCATCTTGCCGACCGACGCCGCGAACGCGCCGTTGCTGCGGTGGGCTGCGAGCTTGTCGATCCACTTGCCCTTCTGGCTGACGATCTCGGTGGCGCTGCCGTCGGGCGCGATCCGCAGCAGGCGGCCGTCGTCGCCGCCGCTCAGGAAGCCGTCGCCGTTGGGATCGGCGATCAGCGACAGCACCGCGCCCTTGTGGACGGGCTCCGGCGCAGCACCTGCCGCCGCCTTCACATCGGCCGGCAGCAGCCGCACGCGGCCGTCGCCCAGCGCGAAGGCGACCGTCTTGCCGTCGCGGCTGAAGGCGCAGGCGGCCACCGGCGCGTCGGCCACGACCGAGCGGGAGGGCGGGAGAGCGGTGCGCCAGTCGGGATTAGCGAGATCGAGTTTCAAGGTCGCACCGACTCCAAATCAACAATAGTGTCATCCCGAGCGCAGCGAGGGATCTATGCTCATGGCCCTCTGGATCCCTCGCTACGCTCGGGATGACACGCGTTCCGCGTGTCACTTCAGGCAGTCTTCGAAGCCGCGCTTCAGGTTCTCGCCGTCGAGGTTGCGGCCGATGAAGACGAGCTTGCTCGAGCGCTTCTCGCCGTCCTTCCACGGCGTGCCCCAGTCGGCGTCCATCATCATGTGCACGCCCTGGTAGACGTAGCGGCGCGGCGCCCCGTCGATCGCGAGGATGCCCTTGCTGCGCAGGATATCCTGCCCCTTGAGCTGCAGCAGCGCGCCCATCCACTTCTGGAACCTGTCGGGATCGACCGGCCGGTCGCTGCTGAAGCTGAGGCTGGCGACCTCGTCGCCGTGATCGTGGTCGTGGCCGTGGTGCAGGAAGTCGGGCTCGAACTCGAGGATGCGCTTCAGGTCGAAGGCACCCTTGTCGAGGATCGCGTCGAGCTCGATCCTGCTCTTCTGCGTGCGGTGGATGCGGGCGTAGCGGTTGATCGAGTTGATCCTGTCCTCGACCTTCTCGAGGTCGTCGTCGCTCACCAGGTCGGTCTTGTTGAGCAGGATCACGTCGGCAAACGCCACCTGCTCCTCCGCCTCGTCGCCCTGCGCGAGCTGGCTGAGGAAGTGCTTCGCATCGACCACGGTCACGATCGCGTCGAGCCGGGTGCGCGCCTTGACGTCGTCGTCGGTGAAGAAGGTCTGCGCGACCGGACCGGGGTCGGCCAGGCCGGTCGTCTCGACCAGGATGCCGTCGAACTTGTCCTTGCGCTTCATCAGCCCTTCGATGATGCGGATCAGGTCGCCGCGCACGGTGCAGCAGATGCAGCCGTTGTTCATCTCGAACACTTCCTCGTCGGCGTTGACCACGAGGTCGTTGTCGACGCCGAGCTCGCCGAACTCGTTGACGATCACCGCGTACTTCTTGCCGTGCTGCTCGCTCAGAATCCGGTTGAGCAGCGTGGTCTTTCCGGCCCCGAGATAGCCGGTCAGCACGGTGACGGGAACTTGGGCTTCAGCCATGGGAATCCTCGAAATTTGGCCTCTGAAATAGGGTCTCCGCCGGGGACGCGCAACTCCGGTCACGCTCATGGATCTTCCGGACCGCGGACCTCCAGGTCCGCTCATGAATGATAAGGCGGACCTGGAGGTCCGCGGTCCGAAGAGCACTTCGGTCACGGCCGAACTATTCTGGCCGCGCTCCGTGCTAGCAGGCTCCATGTCCCGGCTTTTCTACGGTTGGCGCATCGTCGCCGTGTGCCTGGTCGCCGCCGTGTTCGCCAATGCGCTCGGCCTGTTCGGCGCCGGCGTCTATCTGCATGCGCTGGTCGAGGAGCGCAACTGGCCGACCGGCCTGATCTCGGGGGCGATCACCCTTTTCTACGTCACCAGCGCCCTGCTGCTGATCCCGGTCGGCGGTGTGATCGGCCGCGCCGGCCCCCAGCCGATCTTTGCGCTGGGCGGAACGGCGCTCGCCCTCGGCGTCGCCGCGATCGGCCACGTGACGGCGCCGTGGCAGACCTACGCGGTGTTCCTGGTGATGGGCGTCGGCTGGGCCTGCCTGTCGACCACCGCGGTCGCGACCACGCTCGCGCCGTGGTTCGAGCGCTTCCAGGGCCGCGCCGTGTCGATCGCCTCGCTCGGCGCCAGCGTCGGGGGCATGGCGGGCACGCCGATCCTGCTGTTCGGCATCGACCGCGCGGGCTTTCCGGCGACGACGGCGATCGCCGCTGCGGTGTCGTTCGTCGTGCTGGTGCCGCTCGCGCTGTTCGTGATGAAGCGCCGGCCGCAGGATCTCGGCCTGTTCCCCGACGGCGCCGCGGTGGCGCGCGCGGCGACGACCGGTGCGACGCCAATGTGGAACCGGCGCGGCGCGCTGCGGACCGCCGCGCTGCGCAGCGTCACGCTCGGCTTCGGCATCGCCATGATGGTGCAGGTGGGCTTCGTCACCCACCAGGTGACCTTGCTGTCGCCGGCGCTCGGCGCGGCCGGCACCTCGGCCACCGTCTCGGCGACGGCAATCACCGCGCTCGGCAGCCGCCTGATGCTGGCGCGCTTCGCCGACCAGATCAGCGCGCGCCGTACCGCCTCGATCATGATGGTGATCGCCGCGGGCGCGCTGGCGATGCAGGCGCTGATCCCGGGTCCGGCCGTGCTGGTCGCCGGCAGCGTGGTGATGGGGCTCACCATCGGAAACATCACGACGCTGTCGCCGATCATCGTGCGTCGCGAGTTCGGCGCCGCGTCGTTCGGCGCGGTCTACGGCATCGCGTCCTGCATCATCCAGCTCGCGACCGGCCTGGGGCCGAGCTTCTACGGCCTGCTGCACGACGCCTTCGACGGCTACCGCGTGCCGCTGCTGCTGGCCGCGGCGGTCGATCTCATCGCCGCTGCAGTCGTGGTGGCGGGCAGCGGCAAGGCCGCTCGCGCGCAGTCGATTCAGAAATCTTGAAATCGAGTCGTAGGCCGACTGCAGTAGGCGAGAGGCGGCCCGTTGCAATCATTGGTGAAATTGCGTGGCGTGACGGTCACGAGGCGATCACGTGACGGTCGAAAGGGAAAGGGAGAGAGAAAGGGAGAGGGAGAGGGAATAAGAAGAAGCTGCCGCTTCTTCAGGGCCGCTCGCCGCGGATCAGCTTGGGCAGGTCGCCGACCATGCCCATGGCGTGGCGTACGAAGAAGCGGCGCAGCGGCGGGACGCGGTTGACGGCGGCCAGGCCGATATCGCGCGCGAGGCGGAGCGGCTTGATGTCGTTGGAGAACAGGCGGTTCAACAGGTCGGTCGCGGCGACCATGGTGAAGTTGTCGGTGCGGCGCCAGCGGGCGTAGCGCTCGAGCGTGTCGGCCGAGCCGATGTCGAGGCCGAGCCGCTTGGCGTCGACCAGCGTCTCGACCAAAGCGGCGATGTCGCGGACGCCGAGATTGTAGCCCTGGCCCGCGATCGGATGGATGCCGTGCGCGGCGTCGCCCACCAGCACCATGCGCTCGTCGACATAGCGCTCGGCATGGACCATGCCGAGCGGGTACGACCAGCGCGGGCCGGTCGGCTCGACATGGCCGAGATGGTCGCCGAAGCGGCGCGCGAACTCGACCTGGAAGCGTGCCGCGTCGAGCTCGAGGATGCGCCTGGCGATGTCGGCCTTCTCGGTCCAGACGATCGACGAGCGATGCTCGCCCGCTTCGCCGTCGGTCATCGGCAGGATGGCGAACGGCCCGCCAGGCAGGAACTTCTCCTGCGCCACGCCGCGATGCGGCCGCTCGTGGCGCGCCACCAGAACGATCGCGATCTGATTGTACGACCAGGACCGGGCGCCGATGCCCGCGTCCTCGCGCATGGTGCCGAAGCGGCCCTCGGCCGAGGCGACCAGCCGCGCGGCGAGGGCCCGGCCGCTCGCGAGCCTGATGTTCACCTTGTCGGGCCGGCGCTCGGTATCGAGCGCCTCGTCGGGCGCCACCAGCTCGACGCGAGAACAGGCCTGCAGCCGCTGCAGCAGGGCGGCGCGCAGGAAGCGGTTCTCGACGATCCAGCCCATAGGCGGGGCGTCGTGGGGCGCGTCGTGTGGGCCGTCGTGCGCGGCGTGGTGCTCGTCGTCGGCCGCCTCGCGGTGATCGAAATGCAGGAAGAGGGGACTCGCGCGCCCGTCGTGCCCGGCATCGGAGATGCGGATGTCGAGGATCGGCTCGGCCTTCCCCGCGAGCCCGTCCCACACGCCGATCGCCTTGAACAGGCGCTGGCTGGTGTAGGCGATCGCGGTGGTGCGGCCGTCGAAACCCGCCTCGGTCAGCGACCTCAGCGGCACGCGGTCGATCAGGGCGGTCTCCAGCCCGGCCTCGCCCGCCGCTAGGGCCAGCAGGCTGCCGTTGAGGCCCGCACCGACGACGGCCAGATCAAATCTCTTCCGCGCTCCCCCGTCTCCGGGGGAGCTGGCGCGGTCTTCCGCGACTGAGGGGGTCATAGATTCTCCTGTGCTGGGCTCTCCCCCTCAGTCGGCGTAAGACGCCGACAGCTCCCCCGCAGACGGGGGAGCGGGACCGTGTCTGATAATTGTGCACCGGCTAACCCGTTCAAGTCACGAGAATCAAAGGCTTTTCGGATTGGTACGGACTTTGCATATGCGGGTCGCGACGGCGGCTCAACCGCCAGGGGGATGCAATGAAGCTGGTGATGGCGATCTTCAAGCCCTTCAAGCTCGACGAGGTGCGCGACGCGCTCACCGGGCTCGGCATCCAGGGTCTGACGGTCAGCGAGGTGAAGGGCTTCGGCCGGCAGAAGGGCCAGACCGAAATCTATCGCGGCGCCGAGTATGCCGTGAGCTTCCTGCCCAAGGTGAAGATCGAGGTGGTGGTCGAGGACACGCTGGTCGAGGGCGTGGTCGATGCCGTCCGCAAGGCCGCCGGCACCGGCAAGATCGGCGACGGCAAGATTTTCGTGACACCGGTCGAGCAGGCCGTCCGCATCCGCACCGGCGAGTCCGGGGCGGAGGCGCTGTGATGAAGGTGAGGAAAAGACCGATGATCCGTTCGTTTCGTGCGCTCGACGCCGGCAGGGCGCTCCTGCCCGCCGTGGCGCTGCTGCTGATGCCGGCGCTGGCGCTCGCCGCCGAGGACAAGCCCAAGATCGATACCGGCGACACCTCGTGGATGCTCACCTCGACGGCGCTGGTGCTGATGATGACCATCCCCGGCCTGGCGCTGTTCTACGGCGGCATGGTGCGCAAGAAGAACGTGCTCGCCACGATCGCGCAGAGCTTCGCGGTGGTCTGCCTGGTGAGCGTGCTGTGGCTGGTCCTCGGCTACAGCCTCGCCTTCACGCCGGGCAGCACGGTGCTGGGCGGCACGAGTCGCATCTTCATGGCCGGCCTGGGAATCGACAGCATTTCCGATCTGGCCAAGACGATCCCCGAATCGGTCTACATGTGCTTTCAGTTGACCTTCGCGGTCATCACGCCGGCGCTGATCGCCGGCGCCTTCGCCGAGCGCATGAAGTTCTCGGCGATGATGTGGTTCGTCGGCCTGTGGTCGCTGGTGGTCTATGCGCCGATCGCCCACTGGGTGTGGGGCGGCGGCTTCCTCGGCGACTGGGGCGTGCTCGACTTCGCGGGCGGCACGGTGGTGCACATCAACGCCGGCGTCGCCGGCCTGGTCTGCGCCATGGTGCTGGGCAAGCGCCGCGGCTTCGGCAGCGAGAACATGGCGCCGCACAATCTCGTCCTGTCGGTGATCGGCGCGTCGCTGCTGTGGGTCGGCTGGTTCGGCTTCAACGCCGGCTCGGCCACCGCCGCCAACGGCTCGGCCGGCATGGCAATGGCGGTCACGCAGTTCGCGACCGCCGCGGCGGCGCTCACCTGGATGTGCGCCGAATGGATGACGCGCGGCAAGCCCTCGGTGCTGGGCATCATCTCCGGCGCGGTTGCCGGCCTGGTCGCCATCACCCCCGCCTCGGGCTTCGTCAATCCGGCGGGCTCGCTGGTGATCGGCATTGCCGCCGGCCTGTGCTGCTTCTGGGGGGCGACCGGTCTGAAGCACGCCATGGGCTACGACGATTCGCTCGATGCGTTCGGCGTGCACGGCGTGGGCGGCTTCGTCGGCGCCATCCTGACCGGCGTGTTCGCGCTCGAGGCGATCGGCGGGGACGGCAAGAAGGGCCTGATCGACGGCAATGCCGGCCAGGTGCTGACCCAGCTCTGGGGCTGCCTGGTCTGCATGGCGTGGTGCGCGATCGCCACCTTCGTCATCCTCAAGGTCGTCGACGCCCTGATCGGGCTGCGCGTCACGACCGAGGAGGAGATCGAGGGCCTCGACATCAACCTGCACGGGGAGACCGTGCACTGACGGATCGGGAACCCGCCTTCCTCCCGGGTTCCCTTCCCGCCGCTTCCATGTCGCGGCGGCTCCCTTGGCCCGGTGGTTTTCCGCCGGGCCTTTTTCTGTCAGGGTGCGCCCGAGGCAGGAGGAAGGGCGTATGAAACTCGTGTCGGCGATCATCAAGCCGTTCAAGCTCGACGAGGTGCGTGATTCGCTGACCGGCGTGGGTGTTTCCGGCCTGACCGTCAGCGAGGTGAAGGGCTTCGGCCGGCAGAAGGGCCAGACCGAGATCTATCGCGGCGCCGAATACCTGGTGAGCTTCCTGCCCAAGGTGAAGATCGAGATCGTGGTCGACGACAGCCAGGTCGAGCGCGCGGTCGAGGCGATCCAGAAGGCGGCCCATACCGGCAAGATCGGCGACGGCAAGATCTTCGTCACGCCGGTCGAGCAGGCGCTGCGCATCCGCACCGGCGAAACCGGCTCGAACGCACTTTAGACGCAGCGGTTTGATCCACACCCCGTGAGAGCGGCGCCTACGCGCTTCGCGTCGGCTCGGCTATATATTTGCGAAGACACGGGGGAGAAATGGCGAAATCGGTGGTGCGCCTGTGGGCGCCGTGTGCCTTCACGTTCCTGTTCGTCCCGGCGGCGTCCGCCGCCGACAAGCCCATCATCGACACGGGCGACACGGCCTGGCTGCTGATCGCCACGGCGCTGGTCCTGATGATGAACATCCCCGGCCTGTCGCTGTTCTACGCCGGCATGGTGCGCAAGAAGAACGTGCTGGCGACGGCGGTGCAGGCGTTCTCGGTCGCCGCCCTCGTGACGGTGCTGTGGTTCGCGTTCGGCTATTCGCTGGCCTACACCGACGGCGGCGCGTTGAACGGCGTGCTCGGCTCGCTCGGCCGCGCCTTCGGCGCGGGGCTCGGCGGCAGCACGCATGCGCTCGCCAGGACCGTGCCCGAGAACGTCTTCCTGATGTACCAGGGGACCTTTGCCATCATCACGCCGGCCATCATCGCCGGCGCCTTCGCCGAGCGCATGAAGTTCTCCGGCATGATGTGGTTCATGGGGCTGTGGCTGATCTTCGTCTACGTGCCGGTGACGCACTGGGTGTGGGGCGGCGGCTTTCTCGGCCAGGCGGGCGTGCTCGACTTCGCGGGCGGCCTGGTGGTGCACCTCAACGCCGGCATCGCCGGCCTGGTCTGCGCGCTGGTGGTCGGCAAGCGGCAGGGCTACGGCCATGAGTACATGGCGCCGCACGACCTCGTGCTCACCCTGGTCGGCACGTCGCTCCTGTGGGTCGGCTGGTTCGGCTTCAACGCGGGCTCGGCGCTCGCTTCGGGCGAGCTCGCGGGCTACGCCATGCTCAATACCCATATCTCGGCCTCGGTCGCGGCGCTGGTCTGGATGGCGATCGAATGGACCAGCCGCGGCAAGCCCTCGGTGCTCGGCATCCTGTCGGGCGCGGTCGCCGGCCTCGGCACGATCACGCCGGCGGCGGGCTTCGTCGAGCCATGGGCGGCGATGGTGATCGGCCTGTTCGCCGGCACGGTCTGCTACTGGGCCTCGGTCGTGCTCAAGCTGCGGCTCGGCTATGACGATTCACTCGACGTGTTCGGCGTGCACGGCGTCGGCGGCATCATGGGCACGATCCTGACCGGCGTGTTCGCCACCCGGTCGATCAACGACGTGTTCAAGGGCCAGGCGGTCGGCCTGGTCGACGGCCATGCCGGGCAGGTGTTGACCCAGCTCTACGGCGTGCTGGCGATCGGTGCGTTCTCCGCCATCGTCACCTGGATCCTGCTCAAGATCGTCGATGTGATGATCGGCCTGCGCGTCACGCGCGACGAGGAGACCGAAGGCCTCGACACCGTGCTCCACGGCGAGCGGGTGCAGTAGTCGGTTAAGCAGGCGCGACGAGGCAGAGCTCGGAGCGGAACGGTTCGGCGAGCGCGACCTCCAGCCCGGCGGCGAGCTCGGCGCCGGAAAGGGTCAGCGCTTCCCCTGAGCTCCGGGTCACGCGGTAGACGCCCTGCTCGCGCAGGCCCGGCAATGAAAAGCGGCGCTCGCCTTCCGCGCCGGCCAGCCTGAAGGCAAACAGTACGCCCGACCCGCCATCCTTGGCGGCGTACCAGACCGCGGCCCAGTCGCTGCTGCCGTCCGGGCGCGGGCCGGGGGTGAGATAGTACTGGTCGCCGTGGTGCACGAGCGGCCGGACCTTGGCCGTGTAGAGCGCGACATGGGCTGCGGTGGTGGCGATGTCGGCCGGCGACCAGCGATCGATCGGCGCGCTGATGCCGAAGGTGCCGAGCATGGCGACGCGCAGGCGAAAGGCGAGATCGCCGCGCCAGTCGCCCACCGAGGCGGACTCCGCCTGTCCGGGCTGCCCCTCGGGGTCGCCCGGCCAGTCGATCAGCCAGTCGTTGCACACGACCGCCGGATGGGCGAGCTGGGTGCCGAAGTGGATGGCGAGCTTGCGGACCGCGCTGGCCTGGTCGCTCATCCAGTTGACGTGCGCGTGCGACAGGATCTCGCCGTCCATCCGGCCGCCGCCGCCGGCGCACATCTCGAGGACCAGGTTGGGAAATGCCGCGCGCAGCGCATCCTGCATCCGGTAGAGGCCCTCGTAGTGCGCGACCAGCGGATCGCTGCGGGTGAGTGTGGCCGGCAGGCCCGGCGCCCAGCCGCCGGCGCCCAGATCGACGTTGAAGTCCCATTTCATCCAGTCGACGCCGATCACGCGCAGCATGCGCGTCAGCCGCTCGAACACATGGTCCCACGCCGCCGGCAGGCCGAGATTGAGCACCGCCCGGTCTTCCGGCGACGGTGCCTCTCCATCGATGTGGTGCAGCCACTCCGGATGCTCGCGCCGGATCGAGGACGAGCCGCTGATCACCTCGGGCTCGAACCACAGCCCGAACAGCAGCCCATGGGCGCGGCAGGCATCGGAGACCTCGCGCAAGCCCCGCGGAAAGCGCTTGCGGCTGGTGCGCCAGTCGCCGGTGCGCTGCGTCCACTCGGCGTCCGACTCGCCTTCGTCGGTCCGGTACCAGCCGGCATCGACGACGAAGGCCTCGCACCCCAGGCGGCCGGCGATCGGCACCAGCGGCAGCAGCAGCTCGGCCGTCGGCTCGCCGAGATAGGGATACCAGCTATTGAACTGGACCGGCATCGGCCGGTCCGGGTCCGGCCGCAGGGCGCGCCGCAGGTCGTGCAGGCGCTGGGTGGCCGTATTGAGCGGACCGGCGATGCGGCCGAACAGGACCGTCGGCAGGCGCAGCGCCTCTCCGGCGGCCAGCCGATGGCTGAAGCGCCAGTCGTTCAGGCCGCCCGACAGCAGCGCGCCGTCCTTCTTCGGCTCGACCTGCAGTTGCCAATTACCCGACCAGAAGATCTGGCACAGGTAGGTGGCGGCACTGGTGCGCAGCGCGATGTAGGGCTGGAACTCGAACCCGGTCTTGCCCGAGCGGCTCTCGAGCGTGAGCACGCCATCGTCGGGATGGGCGCGCTGGATCTCCGCTTCCTCGGTCCAGCCGCCGCTCAAATAGAACATGCGCTCGACCGGCTCACGCACGACGAAGGCGAAGCTGCGCGCGGCGCGAAGATCGATCTCGCCGTCCTCGCCGACATGCCGCAGGACGGGCTGCAGCGACAGCAGGCCGCTCGCGGCGTCGTAGGAGAAGGACAGCACGGCCTGCAGCGGCAGGGCATCGGCCTGAAGCGTGAGGCGGCGATGGTCGTCGTCCAGCTCCTGCCAGGCGCCGGCGTGCCACGTCACCGGCCTCTGGTCGGCCCCGGCCACGACCATCGGATCGGGCCTCAATCTCGGTGGGCGTGTCGTCGCCGACGCCGGTGCATCGGCGGGAAACGCAGAGACCATCACCGCGCTCCGGGCGAGCGCGATCTCGAAGCGGCAGCCCGGGCAGGACCAGTGCCACTGGCGGACGGGCATGGAATCAGCATGACCGGCAGCAGGCCATGCCGGCCAGCCCGCGCCGGCCAGACCTGCCGCACCGAGGAACGATCTGCGTCTCACGATGCGATATTATCCCACTGCGCGGCTCTTTGGCAGCGCAGGGCCCGAGCTTAGGAAAGCAGCCTATTCCCTTGTTGTTAAAGGCTTATTCGTCTCGTAGAATGCCCACTTGGCGAGCTGCCTGGACCCCCTCCCGGCGGCGTCGAGGTGTTGTCTGGCCGTGTCGGCCCAACGGAAGGTCTAGATGTTCAATCCGCGTCTCACGGAGACGTTGACCGATTTCCCGTTCGCGCGGTTGAACCAGCTTCTGGCGCCGATAGAGCCGCCGGCCAACCTCGCGATGATCAACATGTCGGTCGGCGAGCCGCAGGGCGCGATGCCCGCCTTTGCCCGCCAGATCATCAACGACGAGATCGACGGCTGGAACCGCTATCCGCCCAACCAGGGCCTGCCCGAACTGAACCAGGCGATGTGCGACTGGCTCACCCGCCGCTACAGGCTGCCGGTCGGGCTGCTCGATCCGGCACGGCACGTGCATCCGACGGCGGGCAGCAAGGAAGGCGTCTACATCATCTCGACGGTGGCGACGCCGCCGACCAGGAACGGCCAGAAGCCGATCGTCGCGCTGCCCAATCCGTTCTACCAGGCCTATCTCGGCGGTGCGGTTCTGTCGGGCGCGGAGCCCTTGCTGGTGAACGCGCCGCGGTCGAACGGCTTCCTGCCCGACTATGCGAGCCTCGACGAGGCGACGTGGCGGCGGATCACCGTGGTCTATCTGTGCTCGCCGGCCAATCCGCAGGGCGCGATCGCGAGCAAGCAATACCTGCAGGACCTGCTGCGGCTCTGCCGCAGGCATGACGCCGTGCTGGCGGTCGATGAATGCTACGCCGAGATCTACACCGGTGAGCCGCCGCCCGGCGCGCTCGAGGCGGCGCTCGAGATCGACGAGACCGGCGGCGCCGATCCATTCCGCAACCTCGCTGTCTTCCATTCGCTCTCCAAGCGCTCCAACGCGGCTGGCCTGCGCGCGGGCTTCGTCGCCGGCGATCCCGGGCTGGTCGCGATGGTGCTGCGCTGGCGCACCTATGGCGGGCCGCAGATTCCCTTCGCCGTGCAGAAGGCGGCGGCGGCGCTGTGGAACGAGGAGACGCATCCTCTGACCACGCGCGAGTGGTATCGCAGGAATTTCAGGATCGCCGAGCAGATCCTGCACAACCGCTTCGGCTACTACACGCCGGGCGGCGGCTTCTTCCTGTGGCTCGATGTCGGCGACGGCGAGGAGGCGACGCGCAAGCTGTGGCGCGAGGCGCACGTCAAGGTGCTTCCCGGCGCCTATGCCTGCCGCGAGACCAACGGCGTGAACACGGCGGAACGCTACATCCGCGTCGCCCTGGTGCACGACGAGAAGACCACGCGGGAAGGTCTGTCCCGCCTCGCGTCGGTGCTGTGATGGCCATCCTCGGGATCGCCGGCTCGCCCAAGACGACGACGATCCTGCCGGAGGGCGGGCGCGATTTCCTGCGCCGCCGTCTCATGGAGCTGGTGGGCGTGTCGATCGCCGCGATCGGCGTGGTCCTGCTGATGGCAGTCTTCACCTTCAACGTCAACGATCCGTCGCTCAATCATGCGACCGGCAATCCGCCGACCAACCTGCTCGGCCTGCCCGGCGCCTATGTGTCGGACGTGCTGATGCAGACCTTCGGCCTGGCGATCGTGCTGGTGCCGGTGGCGCTGATCACCTGGGGCGTGCGGATGGTGCGCACCCATCATCTCGGCTTCTTCGGCCTCAGGCTCTCGCTGCTGCTGCTGGCGCTGCTGATGATGAGCGTCGCCTGCGTCGGCCTGGGCGATGTCGGCGGTGCGGCGACCCATACCGGACCGGGCGGACTGGTCGGTCTCGCCCTGGTCGGCCGCTTCCGCGAGATCGTGCTCAGCCATTCGAGCGGCGGCGGCCTGGCGCTGATCGAGCCGGCGTGCGCGGCCCTCGCCTTCATCGCCATGGCGCCCGCGCTCGGCATGAACCGGACGGACCTGCCGCTGATCTTCCGCATCCTGCGCGCGCCGTTCATCTGGAGCGTCTGGCTGTTCCGCGCCGGCGTCGGCCTGTGGCGTGGCCGGCCGCAGCCGTTCGACGAGTCCGAGCCGCCCGCGCCCGAGATCGGCTATGCCGAGATCCCGGGCGAGATCGACGCGAGCCAGTACGATCCGTCTCGTTTCGAGAATGGCCGCTTCGAGCAGATTCCACTGGAAGGCACGCCGCTGCCGCCCCGCGACTCGCTGATGGTCGATGCGCCGAACGCGCCGATCGAGCGGCCGCTGCCGGACATCCCGCCCGCGCCGGCGCCGCTTCATCCGGCCGCGGCGCCGCCAGAGGCCGACGACTCGATCGGCGAGCGCACGCTGTTCGATCGCCTGGCCGGCAGCATGCGGATCGAGCCGATCCTCGGCCGCCTGCGTCCCGCGCCGGCTCAACCTGTCGCGCCGCCGGAGGAGGTGGTGCGCACGGTAGCTCCGCCGCCGCCCGAGCTGCCGGAGGAGCCTGCGGCGGCTTTGGCCGCACACGACGAGGGCGACGAGAATCCCTTCACGCCCGACGACGCGCTGCAGGCCGATCAGCCTCCCGCGACGGCGGCCCCGGGCGTCAAGATCGTGCCGCGCAAGACCGCCGCGGCGCAGGGCAAGCGCGCCGCCAGGGCTGGCCAGCGCGAGCTCGATCTCGGTGTCGGCGAATACCACCTGCCGCCGCTCGATCTCCTGTCACTGCCGTCGCGAGTGAAGACCGAGACCAAGATCGACGAGGCGGCGCTGGAGCAGAACGCGCGCCTGCTCGAGACCGTGCTCGAGGATTTCGGCGTCAAGGGCCAGATCGTCAAGGTCAGGCCGGGTCCGGTCGTGACGCTCTACGAGCTCGAGCCCGCGCCCGGCACCAAGGCGAGCCGCGTGATCGGCCTCGCCGACGACATCGCCCGCTCGATGAGCGCCGTCTCCGCCCGCGTCGCCACCGTCCCCGGCCGCAACGTGATCGGCATCGAGCTGCCGAACGCCCGGCGCGAGACGGTGTTCCTGCGCGAGCTGCTGTCGACCAAGAACTACGAGGACACGCGGCTCAACCTGCCGCTCGCCCTCGGCAAGGATATCGGCGGCGATCCGGTGATCGCCGACCTCGCCCGCATGCCGCATCTGTTGATCGGCGGCACCACCGGCTCGGGCAAGTCGGTGGCGGTCAACACCATGATCCTGTCGCTGCTCTACAGGCTGCCGCCGGATCGCTGCCGTTTCATCATGATCGATCCCAAGATGCTGGAGCTCAGCGTCTATCAGGACATCCCGCACCTGCTGACGCCGGTCGTCACCGAGCCGCGCAAGGCGATCGTCGCGCTGAAATGGGTGGTGCGGGAGATGGAGGACCGCTATCGGGCGATGAGCGCCCAGGGCGTGCGCAACATCGCCGGCTACAACGAGAAGCTCGGCGAGGCGCGCAAGAAGGGCGTGCCGCTGACCCGCAAGGTGCAGACCGGCATCGATCCCGAGACGCGCCGGCCGATCTTCGAGGAAGAGGAGATCGACACCGATCCGCTGCCCTTCATCGTCGTGATCATCGACGAGATGGCCGACCTGATGCTGGTCGCCGGCAAGGAGATCGAGGCCGCCGTCCAGCGCCTCGCGCAGATGGCGCGCGCCGCCGGCATCCATGTCGTGATGGCGACGCAGCGGCCGTCGGTCGACGTCATCACCGGCACCATCAAGGCCAACTTCCCGACCCGCATCTCGTTCCAGGTGACGTCGAAGATCGACAGCCGCACCATTCTGGGCGAGCAGGGCGGCGAGCAGCTCCTGGGCCAGGGCGACATGCTCTACATGGCGGGCGGCGGCAAGATCGCCCGCGTGCACGGCCCGTTCGTGTCGGACAGCGAGGTCGAGGAGGTCGTGCGGCACCTCAGGGCGCAGGGCGTGCCGGCCTATATCGACTCGGTCACCGACGATCCCGACGGCGAGGAAGGCGGCGCGCCGGGCGAGGGCGGCGGCGAGGAGGGCGAGAGCGACCAGCTCTACGACCAGGCGATCGCCCTGGTGGCGCGCGAGCGCAAGTGCTCGACCAGCTTCATCCAGCGCTACCTGCAGATCGGCTACAACCGCGCCGCCCGCATCGTCGAGCGCATGGAGCGCGAGGGCGTGGTGACTGCCGCCAACCACGTCGGCAAGCGCGAGGTCCTCGCACGCGATATAGACGATCGCACGCGGTAGCTCCGGCCCCGCCGGTAGGGCTATCGCATATGCCCCTCCGTCGTCTCGACCAAGGCCCGAAGGGCTGTGCGAAGAGACCTTCTCTCTACGAATAGCCGCTTATCGCTGAAAGAAGGTCTCTCCGCTCCGCGCTTCGCGCTCCGGTCGAGACGACGGGGAATGGCATATGCGATAGCTCTGCCATGGCCGGTAGTCCGCTTGGGACGTCATGTGCGAGGAAGATGGTCGCCGTCCGGCTTCTGCTACTGCACTCGCTTCATCACGATCTGATGAACGGGAGACTGTCCGCTCGGATCAATCAGCTCTATCGAACCGTCCCAAACATCACCCTTGAGCTCAAGACGTACTATCGATCTGTCTGATGCTGTAAGCGTAAGCCGCCTGGATGCTTCGTCGAAAGCGCACGCCCTCGCGCTAGGGGGTGGTGTGTTGCGGACGAAACCCCAGCGGCAAAAGCCAATGCCGTAAATGGCGAGTTCGCGGCTCGCTTCGCCGTAGCGGAAGGCCTGGATATCGCCTCGCCACGTACCATGCGGTAGTGATTGGGCACTCGAGCCGGTCGAGGCTGGAGCGAAGGGCTCGCGCTGGAAAACAACGCGATAAGTCTTGCCGCCATCCTTCAGCCGAAGCGTGCCTTCGAGATTGGCGCCATTGCGCCTCAGCTTGACGGCGGAGCCCGCTCCGGTGACGAGGTCGATCGTACCCGCCGCGCCATCGATCTTGCAGGACATCGCAAACCCCGGTCCGCCCTGCTTCGGGAGGTCCCAGCGGCACGTGGTTTCGTCAACCACGACCAGGTCGCGGCGGTCGGTATCGGCCGTCCAGTTGTCGAGCAGCTTGCCGTACCACGCGCCGGACAACCCCACGGCGGCCATTTCTGCTTTTTTCTCGTCTTTGCTCTTCTGTTGTTCGCTGTTGAAGCGCGCGATCCCCGGCGCGCCCTCCCCATCGAGCTTGAGCTTTTGCGTTTCGTCGAGATAGCCGGTCTCTGGCAATTGCCGCGATTTCTGCCATGCCGCAATCATCTCGCGTGTGCGCGGGCCGAATTCGCCACTCTGGTCCCTGGTGTCGAAACCCAGCGAGGTGAGTGCGACCTGCACTAGGCGGCGGCTGTCGTCGCTCAAGAAAAGCCGCTTCTCGTCTTCGATAGCCTTCTGTTGCGCATCGTACTTCTCGACTGCGGCAGCCGCCTCCTTCGTCAGCATCTGCTGTTGGTCGCCATCGAGGAAGCCGGTCGGCTGTTTGTTGCGTGCCTTTTGCCATGCAGCGATCATCTCGCGGCTGCGCGGTCCGAAGCTGCCGTCGATGCCGCGGGTGTCGAATCCCAGCGCCGTGAGCGCAACCTGCAGGCGCCGGCGTCCGGTGGCATCGAGTCTCGACGCGATCTCGGCCGCTTCGTCCCCTTTCCTCCGGGTGGCGAGGTCCGTTTCGGCCTTGGCCTTTGCTTCGGCTTCGGCCTTCTCGCGCTCGGCGTTGGTTTTGGCCAGCGTCTCGTCCGCGAGCCGCTTTGCTTCTGCATCCGCGGCCGCTTTCCTTTGAGCCTCGTTCTCCGCCGCACGCGCGGCGGCGGCCTCTGCGTCGAGCTTTCGCTGTGCTTCCTCCTGCTCGAGGCGCTTGGCTTCCGTCTACTCTGCCGCTTTCCTGCTGGTCGCCTCGGCCGCCTGGCGCAGAGCGGCTGCCTCCGCCTCTGCCTTGCGCTGTGCCGCCGCTTCTTCTTCGGCGCGTCGTGCCGCGAGTGCCGCCTGGTTGCGCTGATCTTCTTCCTGTTTCTGGCGCGCTTCCGCTTCGGCTCTTGCTTTCGCGGCCTCTTCCTCGGCCTTCAGCCGTTGTTGGCGTGCGCTTTCCTGCTCAGCGTCCGCCCGGCTCTTGGCCTCGGCGTCTGCCGCTGCCTTGCGCGTCGCGTCCTCCTGCAGCCGCTTCGTTTCATCCGCAACGGTCTGCCCCTTCGGTGGGAGCACAAGATTGAAGGCGTAGTAGGCCCCTCCCGCCAGGAGGAGCAAAGCCAGGGCGACAGCAGCCCAAGGTAACGCCCGCCTTGGAACGGAAGACGCACGGTGGGATTCGACGTAGGGCGCGCCTGATGCCCGATCCGGGGATTCTGCTGGCGCCTGCTCGACAGGGGCGCCTGATGGGCGAGGGGCCGGCCGGGAGTGTGGCATGACCACTGTCGGCGGATCGGCTGCGAGCGTTCCCTCGCGCAGCAACGTTCGCCACTGCGGAATGTTCTGCGGCCGCTGCCGCGACCGGACGGATAGTCCGGCGTCGATCGCCGCAAGCACCCTGGCCGGGAAGCCCCGAGGGGCGAGCTCGGCCAACGGCCTGTAGGCATCTTCCAGAATACGATCGACGGAGTTCGGCGGCGGGCCGCCTGTAATGGCATGGTACAATGTCGCGGACAGTCCGTAGATATCCGTCCAGGGACCTTGGCCCGACGAGCCGAACTGCTCCGGCGCGGCGTAGCCCGGCGTGAAGATGGCAGTCAGTGCACTGGAGCGTCCTGCAACAGCGGCGCGAGACGCGCCGAAGTCGATAAGGGTGGGATTGCCGCGAGCGTCGATGATGATGTTCGACGGCTTGATGTCCCGGTGCATGAAGCCGGCCTCGTGGACCTGCTCGAGGCCATCCATGAGCGGGTCCATGATCTTCGCGGCGAGGGAAGCGTCGATTTGGCCCTGCTGTCGGAGCCGCTTCTCGAGCGTTTCGCCGCGTGCCAGCGCCATCACCATGTACGCCGTTCCATTGGCTTCCAGGAAATCCAGCACGCGGACGACCCCGGGAACGGATTCGAGCTTCGCCAACGTTCGCGCCTCGTCGAGAAACCGGTCGCGTCCCCAGACGAAGTCCTCGACGAGCTCTGTCGAGCGCGGCACGACCATCGTGCCGCCCTCGCGGATGGCTAACGACGATGGCAGATACTCTTTGATGGCGACTTCGCGATTGAGGGTGGCATCGCGGGCAAGATAGGTGACTCCGAAAGCGCCCTGTCCGAGAACGCCAATCACCTCATAGCTGCGCAGGCGGGTGGTGTTCGGTAAAACACCACGCACATGCGCTTGGGATGCCGGTCCAGATCTGGCGTCAGTTTCGGGCGACAATCGATCCTGCCCGTTAGAAAGCCTTCCAACTCCACAACCGTATTGTCATATGCACGTAAAGTGCAAGTTCCTCGTGAGGCCGGCCTGCCGGCAAGGACCTGCTGCAGTGGCGGCTTCAGACCGATCTACCAGACGTCACCGTTTCCTCAGTCGATGCCCTTCCTCGCTCGCCCGATCGCGCCGACGACGAGGCTCGCCATCGCGACGAGCTGAAGCAGCGCACCGGCAGCGTGCGAGTATTCCCATTGCTGCCGCAGCGCCTGCCAGTTGTCGGGCTGCACCGTCCAGTTCGCGGTGGCGGCATTGGCCGGATAGGTGAAGGTCCAGAACAGCGCCTGCGCACCGGCGAGGCAGAGCAGGGCGACGATGGCGCAGAGGCGCAAGCGGTGCTCCTCGCCTGCGAACGCGATCACCGATGCGATCGACAAGAGCTGCACCAGCAGGACCACGCCCAGCAGGCTCCAGCCGGCGTAGATCTGCTGCACGGTGAAGTAGGCGTTTCTCGGCAAGGCGATCTTGTTCGGCAGCTCGAGCAGGTGCGCAAGCGCGGGGCCGAGCGCCAGGGCGGTGGACATCAGGGCGATGAACAGGGCGATTCTGCGCATGCAGGGCCAACGCGCCGGAGGGGCCGGAGTTTCAGGCGAGCGTCGAAGCGCCTTCAGCTTCCCGGCGTGCCCGGCCGGGATGCGTGCGACAGGATACGATCGACCGGCTCGACGGCGTCGAGCAGGACGCCCGGCTCACGGCTTCCAGCGCAGGAAGTTGGCGATCAGGCGCAGGCCGGTCGTCTGGCTCTTCTCGGGATGGAACTGCGTGCCGGCGAGATTGTCGCGGCCGACGACCGCGGTGACCGCGCCGCCATATTCGGTCGTCGCCAGCAGCGTATCGGACTGGCTCGTCTTGAGCTGGAAGGAGTGCACGAAGTAGGCGTGGTCGTGCGGCGCGATGCCTTCGAGCAGCGAGTGCGGCCTGAGCTCCAGCAGCTCGTTCCAGCCCATGTGCGGGATCTTGAGATGCTCCGCACCGGGCTCGATCCGCACCACGTCGCCCGCGATCCAGTCGAGGCCGGCATGCACGCCGTATTCGACGCCGCGCGTGGCCATGAGCTGCATGCCGACGCAGATGCCGAGGAACGGCTTGCCGCGTTCGATCACCTCGCGCTGCAGGACCTCGACCATGCCCGGCACGCCGTAGAGTCCGGCGCGGCAGTCGGCGAAGGCGCCGACGCCGGGCAGCACGATGCGGTCGGCCTGCTCGACTTCGTGCGGATCGGCCGTCACCAGCACGCGCTCGTTGGTGCCCGCCTCGCGCGCGGCGCGCTCGAAAGCCTTGGCGGCGGATCGGAGGTTGCCCGAGCCGTAGTCGACGATGGCGACGGTCATCGACCTACAGCACGCCCTTGGTGCTGGGGACCGCCGTCGTCTGGCGCGGATCGACCTCGCAGGCCACGCGCAGGGCGCGCGCGAGGCCCTTGAAGCAGCTCTCGACGATATGGTGGTTGTTCTCGCCGTAATGGTTCCACACGTGCAGCGTCAGCCCGCCGAGCTGGGCGAAGGCCTGGAACCATTCCTTGAACAGCTCGGTGTCCATCGTGCCGAGCTTGGGCCTGGAGAAGTTCACCTTCCAGATCAGGTACGGCCGGTTCGACGCATCGAGCGCGACCTCGGTCAGCGTCTCGTCCATCGGGATCGTGGCGCTGCCATAGCGGCGGATGCCGGCGCGGCTGCCGAGCGCCTTGGCCAGGCACTCGCCGAGCACGATGCCCGAATCCTCGGTCGTGTGGTGGTAGTCGATGTGCAGGTCGCCCTCGGCCCGCAGCGTGATGTCGATCAGGCTGTGGCGGCTGAGCTGCTCGAGCATATGGTCGAGGAAGCCGATGCCGGTCTTGATGTCGTACTGGCCGGTGCCGTCGAGATTGATCGCGGCGGCGATGCGGGTCTCCTTGGTCATGCGCGCGACGAAGGCCCGCCGCCCGCCCGACCCGGGGGTCACGAGCTCCTGGCTGGTCCTTGGCGTCACGGGCTTGAGCGAGCCCTTCTTCACTGCGGTTTTCACGCCGCTTTTCTACCGAAGGCGGGCGGCACGGTCGAGCGCCACCCGGGTCAGGATGACGCCCAAAAGCACGATCAGGCCGCCCAGGACCCGCGCCGGGGTCAGCGGATCGCCGAAAAACAGCGCCGCGAGGGCCACCGCGGCGACCGGGATCAGGTACATGTAGACCATCACCCGGCTGATCCCGAGCCGCTCGAAGCCGAAGCTGAGGCCGAGGAAGGCCACACCCACCGGGAAAATGGCGGTGTAGAGCCAGTACGCCCATTGATGGCCGCTCAGCCGGCCGAACTCGCCGAAGGAATCGATGCCGGTGGCGAGCAGCGTCAGCAGCAGCGAGCCGATCAGGCTGGTCCAGGCGAAGACCCGCAGCGTGCCGAGCCGCGCGTTGTAGGGCGCGCAGCGCTCGACATAGAGCGCCCACAGGAAGGCCGACAGCAGCCAGAACAGCGCGCCGGAGACGTTGTCGAGCGCCAGCGTGATCCGGCCGAGGCTGTTGTTCACCACGATCACCACGCCGGCGAAGGCGATCGCGATGCCGAGCCAGCCCAGCGCCGACAGCCGCCGGCCGGCGAGCGACGCGAGGATCGCGGAGAAGGCGGTGGTCGTGGTCATCACGATCGAGCCGATGCTGGGCGCGGTGCGCGCCATGCCGAGCCCCCAGAAGGCCTGGAAGGCGGCGACCCCGACGATCGACAGCAGCCCGATCGGCAGCCAGTCGCGCCGCGGCAGCGCGACCGGCTGGCGCAGCACGGCGAGCGCTGCGAACAGGAACAGGCCGGCGATGACGTAGCGCGAGCCGCTGTAGAGCAGCGGGCTCATGGTGGCGAGCACCTCCTTGGCGAAGGGATAGCTCGACCCCATCAGCAGGACCGTCACCATCATCACGAGCTCGGCGGTAAGGCGATGGCGGTTCATGACCCCCTCCGTCGGCGTGGGACGCCGACACCTCCCCCGAAGACGGGGGAGGGGGAGCCATCATCATCGCCCTCCCCCGTCTTCGGGGGAGGTGCCCCGTCATACGGGGCGGAGGGGGTCATTGCTTCGGGGCGGTCGAGGCCTTCTGCGCGCCCCAGAAGCCGAACAGGGCGCCGGCGACGCGGCGGATCTGGATCTCCTCCGAGCCCTCGGTGATGCGGTAGCGGCGGTGATGGCGGTAGATGTGCTCGAACGGCGTGTGGCGCGAATAGCCGATGCCGCCATGCACCTGGATCGCGCGATCCGCCGCCTCGCAGACCAGCCGGTTGGCGCGGTAGTTCGACATCGCCACCCATTCGCTGACGTTCATGTGGTGCTCGCGGTCGAGATGCCAGGCGGTCTTGCGCACCAGGCCGCGCGTCATCTCGGCCTCGGTGTGCAGCTCGGCGAGCGGGAACTGGATCGCCTGGTTGGTGGCGAGCGCCTTGCCGAACACCTTGCGGTTCTTCGCGTAGGCGACCGACATGTCGATGCAGTACTGCGCCGCGCCGAGGCTGGAGGCGGCCTGGCGGATGCGGTTCTCGTGCACGAAGGTCTGCGCCACGTCGAGCCCGCGGCCTTCCTCGCCCAGCATCGCCGAGTGGGGCACCTTGACGTTGGTCAGCGACACCTCGGCGTGGTCGGACGGCATGTTGAAGGTCCACCACATGTGCTCGATCTTGAAGCCCGGCGTCTCGACCGGCGTCAGGAACGCCGAGATGCCGCGCGCATCGCCCGGCTTGCCCGAGGTGCGCGCGAACACCAGGTCGGCGGTCGCGGTGTGCATGCCGGTGTTGAAGCGCTTCATGCCGTTGATGATCCAGTCGGAGCCCTGCCTGACCGCGGCGGTCTCCATGAAGGTGGCGTCCGAGCCGTGCAATGGCTCGGTCAGGCCGAAGCCGATGCGCTCGGTGCCCTTGAACATGCCCTCGATGTAGCGGTCCTTCTGCTCCCGGGTGCCGAAGCGGTGCAGCAGCAGCACGACCGGGAAGTTGCCGACGATCGAGCTCTCGTTCTGCAGGTCGTTGTGCAGCCCGAGCCCCTTGTGCGCGAGGTGCTCGCGGATGATCGCCATGGCGAGGTTGGAGCCGTCCTTGCCGCCGAGCTCCCTGGGCAGGCCGAAGCGCAAATGGCCGGCCTTGTCGGCGCGGCGCCTCATCTCGGCCAGCAGCTCCTCCCAGTCGTGCCGCGGCTGGCCGTCATTGTCCCAGTCGGTGCGGGCGTGCTCGCGGCGATGGTCGAAGAAGCGGATGTTGTCGTTCTCGCGCTCGAGCGGCCGGATCTCGCGCTCGATGAACTCGTCCAGCTCGCGCAGATAGGCCGCGATTTCCGCGGGGATTTCGAAGTCCATGGCGCTTCCTCTCCGCTGGGAGCGCGCCACTCCGATGGCGCGGTCTTCCGTTCGATCGACAAAGACGCGCGATCGGAGTCGCGCGCTCCCAGCAACCTTACGCCGCCGGAAGGTCGACCCGGAAGCGGCTGCCGCCGCCGTCTGCCGCAAGGCAAACCACCGATCCGCCATGGCGCCCGGCGATGTCGCGCACCAGCGCCAACCCGAGCCCGCTGCCGCGGCCGGTCTCGCGTGTGGCGGCGGGGCGATAGAACGGCTGGAAGATGCGCTCGCGCTCGTCGGGGGCGACGCCCGGGCCATGGTCGCGCACGTCGAGGATCGCGCGAGACCCCGCGCGCCTCACCGACAGCTCGACCGGCCCGTCGCCGGCGTAGCGGCGCGCGTTGTCCAGCAGGTTGCGCACCAGGCGGCGCAACAGCAGCCGGTCGCCCTCGACGATCACCGGCTCGCCCTCCGCCTCCAGCTCGTAGTGCGCGCCTTCCTCGGCGGCCAGCGCGAGCAGATCGACGGACTCGTGGCGCTCCAGCCCGGGCACGGCCTCGAGGCGGCTCGCCAGCAGGATCTGCTCGATCAGCTGGTCGAGCTCGGCGATGTCGCGACGCAGCTCCTCGCGCGTCCTCTTGTCGGCGGTCTCGCCGAGCAGCGAGGCGGCGACGCCGATGCGCGCGAGCGGCGTGCGCAGCTCGTGGCTGCAGTTGGCGAGCAGCAGCCGGTGGGCGGCGATCAGCTCCTCGATGCGCTGGGCGGAGCGGTTGAAGCTCGCCGCGAGCGCCGCCACCTCGTCGCGGCCCTCGACCCTCACGCGCGCGCCGAGATCGCCCGAGCCGAGCTGCTCGACGCCTTCCTTCAGCCGCTCGAGCCGGCGGCCGAGGCGGCGCACCACCGGATAGGCGCCGAGCGCTATCGCCAACGCCAGGACTATCAATCCGCCGAGCACCCAGAGGATCGGGCTCGGCCGCTCGTGCACCTGGCGCGCCACCAGCCAGCGGCCGTCGGGCAGGTGCAGGGTGAAGGTCGGGCCGCCCGAGCTGCGCCGCCAGCCGGGCCGGGCGCGGCGCGGATCGAAGCGCGGCGGCGCATGGCCGGCCATGGCGAGCATCATGCCGTCGCGGCGATAGAGCGCGAGGTCGAAGCGCAGCTTGCGGTGCAGGGCGTCGAGCGTCTTCTGGTCCTCGGCCGGCGAGGCGTCGGCGTCGGGCAGCAGCGCGCCGGTGAGCTCGGCGGCGATGTCGAGATACTGCGGCGTCTCCTCCTCGGCGAGCTTCCACGTCAGCGCCGCCGCGCCGACGAACACCGCCAGCACCAGCAGCACGGTGGCGTAGATCTGGAGGTAGAGGCGGTTCATGGCTAACCCCTCCCCCGTCTTCGGGGGAGGTGGCGCGGTAAGCCGCGACGGAGGGGGTCATGAATGGCGCCATGACCCCCTCCGTCAGCGTGAGACGCTGACACCTCCCCCGAAGACGGGGGAGGGGGAAGTCGGTGCAAGCTCATCGGTCCTGGTCGCGGGCGAAGACGTAGCCGGTGCCGCGCACGGTCAGGATGCGCTTCGGCTTCTTCGGGTCGTCCTCGATGGCGGCGCGGATGCGGCTGACATGGACGTCGACCGAGCGGTCGAACGCCTCGAGCTTCTCGCCCTTCATCAGGTCCATCAGCGCATCGCGCGTCAGCACCCGGCCGGCCCGCTCGGCGAGCGTCAGCAGCAGGGTGAACTGGTAGCCGGTCAGCGGCCGCTCCTCGCCGTCGAGCCGCACCGCCCGCGCGCCCTTGTCGATCTCGAGCCGGCCGAAGCGCAGCAGCTCGGCCCGGGGCGACCCGCCGCCCTTGCGGCGCAGGATGGCGCGCAGCCGGGCCTGCAGCTCGCGCGGCTCGAACGGCTTGGCGAGATAGTCGTCGGCGCCGACCTCGAGCCCGACCACGCGGTCCATCGGCTCGCCGCGCGCGGTCAGCATCAGGATCGGCACGTCGGTCGTGCCGCGCAGCCGGCGGCACAGGTCGAGCCCGTCGGCATCGGGCAGCATCAGGTCGAGGATCACCGCATCGAAGCTCTCGCGCTTCAGCAGCGCCTCGCCCTCGCGCCCCGTGCCGGCGACGGTCAGGCGAAAGCCCGCCCCGCCGAGATAGTCCGAGACCATCCCGGCGAGGCGGGCATCGTCGTCGATCATCAGGATGCGCTCGGCCATACGCCCAGTATCGGGCGAGCGCGCTCCCGGTGTCGACATTACCCGCGCTTGTGGTGATGGTCGCGGCCGTGCTCGCCACCGTGCTCGTGACGGTCGTTCCAGGCCTTGAAGAAGGCCTGGCGCTGCGACGGCGTCAGCACCTTGCCGGCGTCGGTCAGCGCCCGGGTGAAGCGCTGGGAGCTCGCGTCGGCGATCTTCATCTGCTCGGCGCGGATGCTCTCGATCTTCGCCGGGTCGATGGTCGGCGCCTGCAGCGCCTCTTCCATCGCCTTGCGGTTGGCGAGGCGCTGGTCGTGCAGCGGCTTCATGTCCTTGAAGGTCTGGCCGAGGATGTCGGCGACCTGCTTCTTCTGGTCGGCGGTCGCGTCGGTGCCGGCCAGCGCGCGGTCGACCCGCTTCTCCAGCCGCTGCTGGAACCGGGCCGGATCGAACGCCGTGCCGTCGGTCTTCGCATAGGCCATGCCGCCCGCGGTCGCCGCCAGGCTGCCGGCCACGAGCGCCATCATCATCGTCTTCAGCGTAGCCATCGAAAGTCTCCATCGTTGGAGGGGTGAACGTGAAGTCCCCGTCGCGACGGAAGATGAGGGCCGGCGGTTTCCCGCGAACGTCGCCTTTGTAAAGTTGTGTAAAGCCCGCCGGCGTCCCGCGTCCCGCCGCCGTGGGACGCCTGAAATACAGCAGGGCGTGCATTTCAGCCAATTCGTCCCGGATCCCGCGCCACAGGGCCGTTGGGACGATGGTCGATTGGCGGGACGCGGGACGATTGGGGCAGGATTGTGGCGGCGACCGCCCAGCCCGTCTTCCCGGGAGCGGCAGGGACCGGCGTCAGTCGCCCGCGCTCGGCTCGGCGACCACGTCCGCGGCGGCGCGGGCCGCGCGTCGGCGGCCGGCCTTCGGCGCTGTGCGCTCGCGGTCCGCGTCGGCCGCCTCGACCAGCGTCCAGGCAAGCGGCGTGCCCGTGCTGCAGGCGAGCGTGACGTCGAGCGCCGCATCGGGCGCGTCGGCCGACAGCACCTTGACCTTGAAGCAGCCGGGCTCGGGCAGCCACGCCGCCTGGCCGTCCGCCACCGCCCACGTCTCGCCGTCGAGGAAATAGAGCAGCGCGTGCGGCTCCTCCGCCTCGTCGATCACGCGCAGCACCGGCAGGTCGCGATGCTCGCCGGGCGCGAGGTCGAACGGCCCGCTGACGACCTGGATGTGCGCCGGATTGCAGAAGAAGAGCTGGCAGCGCCGCACGCGCCGGTCGCCGCGATTGGCGACGCGCGCCACGTAGGCCCGCGCCGCCGGCAGCCGCGCGCCGGTCGTGTCGACGGCGGCGGTCTCGTAGACCTGGTCGTGCAGCCGCACGTGTATCGGATCGTGCTCGCGCGCGGCGCTCGGCAACACGCCCTCCCCCGTCTTCGGGGGAGGTGGCGCGGTAACCCGCGACGGAGGGGTCGGAGGCAGCAGCACCGTCGCTTCCTCTTGAACAGGCGCCGACAGCGCCGCGACCGGCTTCGGCTCGGGCAGCGCGGTCAGCCGGCCGGTCGGCGGCGCGCGCCTCCGTGCGAGCGCCAGCAGCTCGGCCTCCAGCCGCGCATGCAGCCGCGGCGGCGTCGCCACGAGCTGGACGAGGAAGACCACGGCCCACGCCAGCGCGATGAACAGGCCCGTTCCGATCAGCGCGCCGGACCCGCCGGCGCCGGGAACGCTGAAGCTGAGATCGAGCCCGCCGAGCCGCGCGCCGCCATAGAGCACCAGCAGGCCGAGCACGGGCGCGATGGCATTCGCGGCATCCCACGACCGGCGCCACGCCTCCCCGGCGCACCGGGCGTAGAACCGCAGCCCCTGCCGCGCCGCGCTGGTCGCCCCATCCCGCTGTTCGCCCACGCCTGACCTCCCTGACGGGTGCGAGTATAGCGGTAGTAGTCG
>JAFEFF010000222.1 GCA_018240745.1 Pseudomonadota bacterium | reverse complement strand
TACGCGCCGGGCGACACCGCCAAGCTCCGCATCGAGGCGCCGTTCGCGGGCGAGGCAGTGGTCACCATCGCCACCGACAAGGTGTACGAGACGCTGAGCACGCAGATCCCGGCCGGCGGGACCACGATCGACGTGCCGGTCAAGGCCGAATGGGGCGCCGGCGCTTACGCGCTGGTCACCGCCTGGCGGCCGCTTGCAACGCCGGCCGAACGCACGCCGGTGCGCGCGATCGGCGCCACCTGGCTCGGCATCGATCCCGGCCTGCGCACCCTGCAGGTGCAACTCGCCGCCCCGGAGAAAGTGACGCCGCGCCAGCGCATCGAGGTGCCGCTGCACGTCACCGGCGCCCAGGGCCCGGATGCCTATGTCACCCTCGCCGCAGTCGACGAGGGCATCCTGCAGCTTACGCGCTTCAAGACGCCGAAGCCGGCCGACTATTATTTCGGCAAGCGCCAGCTCGGCCTCGCGGTGCGCGACGACTATGGCCGCCTGCTCGACGGCAAGGCCGATGAGCTCGGCAAGATCCGGACCGGTGGCGACGCCGGCGAGATCGGCGGGCTCGACATCGTGCCGACCCGCACCGTGGCGCTGTTCAGCGGCCCCGTGAAGCTCGACGACAAGGGCGAGGCCAGGATCGCCCTGGATATTCCCGACTTCATCGGCCAGCTCCGGCTGATGGCGGTCGCCTACGACAGAACCAAGGTCGGCTCGGCCGACCAGCGGAGGTTCGTGCGCGACGCCGTCACCGCCGATGTGATCCTGCCGCGTGTCCTCGCCCCCGACGACAGCGGCCGCGTGGCGCTGTCGCTGCACAATGTCGAGGGCCAGGCCGGCGACTACAAGGTGACGCTCGAGGCGACCGGAGCGGTCTCGCTCGAGCGGCCGGTGTTGGAGACCCGGCATCTCGACACCAACCAGCGCGAGCTGCTGAGCTGGCCGCTGAAGGCCGGCGATGTCGGCGTCGGCAAGGTCGCGGTCGCGGTCAGCGGCCCCGGCAACTTCTCGGTCCGCCGCGACTGGGACATCCAGGTCCGTGCCGCCCAGACGCCGAGCGCGGTCGACACGGTGACCTCGCTCGAAGCCTCGCGCGAGCTGACGGTCGACCGCGAGGTCGTCTCGCCGTTCGCCCCGGGCACCGCGCAGGTGAGCGTCGCGCTCTCGCGCATCCCCGGCATCGACGTGCCGGGCCTGTTGCGCGCGCTCGACAAGTACCCGTACGGCTGTATCGAGCAGACCACCAGCCGCGCGCTGCCGCTGCTCTACTACAACGACGTGGCGCTGCTGGGGTACGGCCCGGCCGATCCCAGGATCGCCGACCGCGTGCAGGAGGCGATCTACCGCATCGTCGACATGCAGATGAGCGACGGCTCGTTCGGCATGTGGGGGCCGTTCTCCTCGCCCGCCGCCGAATGGCTGCAGGCTTACGCGACCGACTTCCTGCTCAGGGCGCGAGACCAGAAGATGGCGGTGCCGGCAGTCTCGCTGTCGCGCGCGCTGACCTGGCTCAACCGCTCGGTGGAGAAGATGTCGCCCGATGCGCAGGCCTATGGCTGGTACGTGCTGGCCAAGGCGGGCCTCGCCGATGCCGGCCGCGTCCGCTACTTCCAGGACGCCAAGGGCGGTGACATCGTCGGCGGCCTCGCCTGGGCGCAGCTCGCCGCCGCGCTCAACCAGGTCGGCGAGCCCGGCCGGGCGCGGCGCGCCTTCGGCCTCGCCCGCCAGCACATCGACCAGCGCGACACCCACGACTACTACGGCTCGGCCCTGCGCGACCGCGCCGCCCTGCTGGCGCTCGCCAAGGAGGCCGGCGGCGCCGAGGGGCTGCAGGCGGTCGCCAATGCCGTCCGCGAGAAGATGGTCGCCCGGGTCAGGGACACCACCACCCAGGAACAGGCCTGGCTGGTGCTGGCGGCGCACGCCATGGCCGGCGACAGCGAGCTCGCCTATTCGGTGGACGGTGATGCCCGACGGTCGACCAAGGAGCCGGTGGTGATCAACCCCGACGCCGCGGCGATCGAGCATGGTGTGCATGTCCGAAACCAGGGCGACCGGCCGATCTGGCTGCAGGTCACCGCCCGCGGTGTGCCGAAGGAGCCGCAGCCTGCGGCCGTCGCGGGCCTGAGCGTCGAGCGGACTTTCTACACCTTGGATGGGAAGATCGCCGATCTCGAGCAGGTGCGTCAGAACGACCGGCTCGTGGTCTCGATCGAAGGGTACAATGAAGACCGCGGGTATCATCAGGTTGCGCTGCTCGACCTGTTGCCCGCGGGCTTCGAGATCGAATCGGTCATGAGCAAGGAAACGGTGAAGAATTTCTCCTTCCTGCCGAACCTCACCCGTACCCGCATCGCCGAGGCGCGCGACGACCGCTTCTTCGCCGCCTTCGACCTTGGCCGCCGGCCCTACTACTCATGGTGGGAAACCGACCGCGAGGAGCTCGACGGCGGCTATCGCTTCCACGTCGCCTACATCGTGCGCGCCGTGACGCCGGGCAGCTTCGCCCTGCCCGCCGTGCACGTCTCCGACATGTATGCGCCGCGCGTCTTCGGCCGCACGGCGATGGATCACGTGACCATCGCGCCGCGATGACCTTCTTCGCCGGGAGCGCGGCACTTCGATGCCGCATCATCTCTTGCGCGCCTCCGCAGACGAGCGCCACCGGAGTGGCGCGCTTCCGGCCATGAACGTGCGGCGGACCCTGGTTCGCGCGGCACTCGCCGTGACCCTCACGGTGACGGCGGCCCTGGCGCTCGACCGGATTTTCCCGCCCAACCTGACGCGCTATCTCGACCGCTCGACCGAGGTGGTCGACGCCAACGGCCGGCTGCTGCGCGCCTTCACCACCAAAGACGGCCTGTGGCGGCTCAAGACCGCGGCCAGTGACGTCGATCCGACCTACCTCGCCCTGCTCAAGGCCTACGAGGACAGCCGCTTCGACTACCACTTCGGCGTCGATCCGCTGTCGGTCGTGCGCGCCGCGGCACAGGACATTGCCAGCGGCCGTGTCGTCTCCGGCGCCTCGACCCTCACCATGCAGGCCGCCCGCCTGCTCGAGCCTCGCCCGCGTACCTTCGTCAACAAGGTCATCGAGGCTGCCCGCGCGGTCCAGCTCGAATGGCACTTCTCCAAGCGCGCGGTGATGGGGATCTACCTCACCCTGGCGCCGATGGGCGGCAACCTCGAAGGCGTACGCGCTGCCTCACTCGCCTATTTCGGCAAGGAGCCCGGGCAGCTCACCGCGGCCGAGGCCGCCCTGCTGGTTGCCATCCCGCAATCGCCGAGCCGCCGCCGCCCCGACCGGTCGCCCGACGCGGCGAAGGACGGCCGCGACGGCGTGCTGGCGCGCGGTTTGGAAGATCACGTACTCGACCAGAAGGTCTACGACAGGGCGATCAACCGGCCGGTGCCGACACACCGCCTCGCCTTGCCGATGAACGCGCCCCATCTCGCGGCCTGGCTCTCGTCGCAGTCGCCCGGCACCATCATTCCGACCACGATCCGCCTGCAACTCCAGTCGAGCCTCGCCGGGCTGATCGCCGAGGAGCGCGGCCAGATGCCGGACAAGGCGCAAGTCGCGATGGTGGTGATGGACAACCGCACCGGCGGCGTCGTGGCTTGGCTGGCCGGCGGCGACTTCTTCGGCCATGCCGGCCAGGTCGATCTGGTGCGCGCCCATCGCTCGCCCGGCTCGGCGTTGAAGCCGCTGATCTATGCGCTGGCCTTCGACGACCGCACGCTCCATCCCGAATCGATCGTCGAGGACGTGCCGATTCGCTTCAAGGACTGGCTGCCGCACAACTTCGATCGCGGTCACCAGGGCGCCGTCACGGTGCGGCGCGCGCTGCAGCAGTCGCTCAACATCCCGGCGGTGCTGGCGCTCGAGCGGGTCGGGCCGGCGCGCTTCCTGTCGACCCTGCGCGCCGCCGGCGCGAACCCGGTCCTGCCGCCGGGCGATCCGGGCAACTCGCTCGGCATGGCGCTCGGCAGCGCGGCCGTCTCGCCGCTCGAGATGGCTGGCCTCTATAGCGGTCTCGCCAATGGCGGCCGCTTCGCGCCGCCCTGGGTACGTCGCGATCAGCCGAAGCCCGCGCCGGTGCAGCTCGTGGACGATGCCGCCGCCTGGTATGTCGGCGACATCCTGGCCGATGCGCCCCTGCCCGAAGGGTTCGCGTCGCTGCCGGTGGCTTTGCGCGATCGGCGCATCGCCTACAAGACCGGTACCTCCGCCGGCTTCCGCGACGCCTGGGCGGCAGGCTACAGCGCCAACTGGACGGTCGTGGTCTGGGTCGGCCATGCCGACGGCACACCGCGGCCGGGCCAGGTCGGCCGCGTTGCCGCGCTGCCGATCCTGTTCAAGGCGTTCGGCCGCTTGCCGGGCGAGGACAATCGTGCGCCGCGGCCCCCGGCCGACGTGATCAAGGTCGGCTCATGGAAAGAGCTTCCGCCGCGCATGCAGCGCCTCGGCCCGACCGCGGTCGAAGGCGCGCCGCGCATCGCCTACCCGCCGCCAGACGCCCGGCTCGAGCTCGAGCCGCATGACACGGTGGCCCTGGCCGCGAGCGGCAGCGGCCAGTTGCACTGGCTGGTCAATGGCCGGCCCTTGAAGGGCAACATCTGGACGCCCGACGGTTCGGGCCTGATGCGGCTCGCCGTGGTCGACGATGCCGGTCGGGCAAGCGCCGTGACGGTGCGGATCGTCAGGCGGCCCTGACCGCAATCGCGACCGACGCCAGCAACAGCACCGCGAAGGCGATGTTGATGATCCGGTTGCTGCGCGGCTCGCGGAAGAAGCGGGTCAATAGCGCGCCGCTCATCAGCCACAGCACGTTCACCGCGACGATCACCGCCGTCAGCAGCGCGATCTTCATCCCGGCATCGAGCGCCAACCGACCGCGCAGCAGCACGAAGCCCGAGAACAGCGCCGCCATCGCCGCATAGCCCTTGGGATTGACCAACGACAGGCCGAATCCGCCGAGGAAGCTCGGCGACTGCCGGCCGCTACCATCGGCACTGAGTGGCGGCGCCGTGGCGATGCGCCAGGCGAGCCACACGAAATAGAGCGCCGCCGCGACGGTCACGACCGGCGCGACGCCGGGGGCGGCGAGCAGCAGGCCGACCACGCCACTCGCCGTGATCGCCATCACCGCCACCATGCCGACGACGATGCCTGCGAGATAACCGGCCGCTCGCCGCGTACCGAATGCGGCCCCCGCCGCGGCAAGACTCAGCGTTGCCGGGCCCGGGCTACCCGCGAGAGCGAGCCCGGCCAGCAGGAATCCAGGCAGAGCGTCCATCGCACGGATATCGCGCATCGGCGCCGAGCCGTCTTGAACGATTGTGCGCTCCGTCGTCTCGACCGGAGCAAGCAGCGCGTGCTCACGCAACCTTGGCCTTGAGGGCCTGCGCCACCTTCGAGGCGGGCTCGCGGCCGAGTTCGAGGCAGATGGCCCGGCCGGCGGCGGCAATCGCCTCGAGGTCGACGCCGTGGCTGACGCCGAGGCCGTTCATCAGGTAGATCACATCTTCGGTGCCGACATTGCCCGAGGCGCCCTTGGCATAGGGGCAACCGCCGAGGCCGGCGACGGCGGTGTCGAACACGGCGATCCCGCGCTCCATCACCGCCATGATGTTGGCGAGCGACTGGCCATAGGTGTCATGAAAATGGGCCGCGAGCTTTTCGCACGGCACCTTCGCTGCAACGGCATCGACCATGGCGACGCACTCCGCCGGCGTGCCGACGCCGATGGTGTCGCCGAGCGAGACCTCGTAGCAGCCCATCCTGAACAGCCGTTCCGACACCTCGGCGACCTTGGCCGGCGCCACCTTGCCATCGTAGGGGCAGGCGATCACGGTCGAGATGTAGCCGCGCACCTTCATGCCGTGCTTCTGCGCCGCCTCCATCACCGGAGCAAAGCGCTCGAAGCTCTCGTCGATCGAGCAGTTGGTGTTCTTCCGGCAGAACGCCTCCGACGCAGCGGTGAAGACGGCGATCTCATCGCAATGCGCCTCGACCGCGCCATTCATGCCCTGCTTGTTGGGTACCAGCACGGGATAGGAGACGCCGGGCTTGCGCTGGATCTGCGCCATCACCTGGTCGGTGTTCGCCATCTGCGGCACCCACTTGGGCGACACGAAGCTGCCCGCCTCGACCGCGCTGTGGCCCGCGGCCGAGAGCGCGTCGATCAGCTTGACCTTGGCTTCGACGGAGACCGGCCTGGCCTCGTTCTGCAGGCCATCGCGCGGGCCGACTTCAACCAGCCGGACTTTCTTCGGGTAGTTCATACCCCATTCTACGCCAACCGCTCGACAACGAGGTAGATGCCGGGCAGCAGGAGCCCTGAGAAGAACACTCTGCGGAATGCGTCAAATCCGAACGCGCCCTGCCCGCTCCGGTGCGGGCGCTGCTCGACTATCTGCGGCAGGCGCATTAGCCTTTGCCGTCACAGGAGAGTTTCCATGGCCCAGCAGCTCAGCAATCAACGCATCGCCTGGTTCAACGGCAAGTTCATGCCGGAGAACCAGGTCATGATCCCGTTCCGCGACCGCAGCTGGAAGTACGGCGACGGCGCGTTCGACATGACCCGCACCTTCGAGGGCACGCCTTTCCGCCTCAAGGAGCATATCGACCGCTTCTACCGCTCGCTGCGCTACCTGCAGATCGATCCCGGCGTCTCGCCCAAGGAAATGGTGTCGCACAGCGAGGAGGTCGTGGCGCGCAACGAGCACCTGCGCCCAGCCGTCGGCGACTGGTGGGTCGGCCAGCGGGTGAGCCGCGGCGTCGATGCGGTCGGCGACGAGGGCTGGGATCATACCGGCCCCAACGTCGTCATCGAGGTACTGCCACTGCCGCTCGCCAAGCGCGCCAAGCTCTATCGCGACGGCGCCGAGGTGATCACCACCACGACGCGCCGGATCGCCCCGTCGATGCTGTCGCCCCGCGCCAAGACGCACAACTATCTCAACATGATCATGGCCGAGAAACCGGTCAAGGCGCTCAAGGAAGATGCGTGGGCGATCCTGCTCGACGAGAATGGCAACCTTGCCGAGGGGCTGGGCTCCAATATCTTCATCGTCCGCGAAGGCGCATTGTTCACGCCGTCCGAGCGCTACGTGCTGCCGGGCGTGTCGCGCCAGATGACGATCGACTGCGCGAAGAAGCTCGGCATCGAGTGCACGCCGGGCGACATAGACCTGTTCGATGCGGCCAATGCCGAGGAGATGTTCCTGACCTCGACCAGCCTCTGTATCCTGCCGGTCAAGAGCTTCAACGGCGCCGCGGTCGGCGACGGCAAGACGCCGGGACCGATCACCAGGAAGCTCATCGACACCTATTCGAAGGATGTCGGTTGTGACTTCGTCGGGCAGTATCTCAAGTTCCTGAACTGACAGCTCCCGGTCACCCGGAGTTGAAAAAGGGCGCCAGTCGGCGCCCTTTTCTTTTCAGCGCGGGCCATGAGGGGTTCTGTTCCACAGCCGAAATCCCGAGAATGCGGCCAACCAACGACGGGGGAACGCCAGGCATGTTCTGGAAACTGAAGCCAGCCACCGAAGGCGCGGTCATCGCGCCCGACGAACGCCTGCCGTGGGGGCAAACGACGGCGCTCGGCCTGCAGCACGTGGTCGCCATGTTCGGCGCCAACGTGCTGGCGCCGATCCTGATGGGCCTCGATGCCAATGTCTGCGTCATGATGAGCGGCGTCGGTACGCTGATCTTCTTCTTCGTCACCGGCGGCAAGGTACCGAGCTTCGTCGGCTCCTCGTTCGCCTTCATCTCGGTCGTGATCGTCGCCACCGGCTACGGCGGCAAGGGTGCCAATCCCAACATCCCGGTGGCGGCGGGCGGCGTGATCGCCTGTGGTGTGGTCTATGCCGCGATCGCCCTCGCGGTGATGGCGAGCGGCACGCGCTGGATCGAGCGCATGATGCCGCCGGTGGTGACCGGCTCGGTGGTCGCGGTGATCGGCCTCAACCTCGCCTCGATCCCGGTCAAGGGCATGGCGCCAACCGAGTTCGACGCGTGGATGGAGGTCGTGACCTTCGTCAGCATCGGCATGGTCGCCGTGTTCACGGCCGGCATGGTGCGCCGCCTGCTGATCGTGGTCGGCCTCGTGGTGGCGACCATCGTCTATGCGATCCTCACCAACGGGCTGGGGCTCGGCAAGCCGATCGACGGCACGCTGCTGGCCGGCGCGGCGTGGCTCGGCGTACCGCACTTCACCGCGCCGGCGTTCGACAGCCATGCCATGGTGCTGATCGCGCCGGTCGCGCTGATCCTGGTGGCGGAGAACCTCGGCCACCTGAAGGCGGTTGCGGCGACCACCGGGCGCGACATGGATCCCTATATCGGCCGCGCCTTCCTGGGCGACGCGATCGCCACAGTCGTCGCCGGCTCGGTCGGCGGCAGCGGCACCACGACCTACGCGGAGAACATCGGCGTGATGGCGGCGACGCGCATCTACTCGACCGCGCTGTTCGTGATCGCCGGCCTGTTCGCCATCCTGCTGGGCTTCTCGCCCAAGTTCGGCGCGGTGATCCATACCATCCCGACCGCCGTGATGGGCGGCGTCAGCATCGTCGTGTTCGGCCTGATCACGGTCGCGGGCGCGCGCATCTGGGTCGACAACAAGGTCGACTTCGCCGACAGCCGCAACATGCTGGTCGCGGCCATCACGCTGGTTCTGGGCACCGGCGACTTCACCCTGAAGTTCGGCGGCTTCGCGATGGGCGGCATCGGCACCGCGACCTTCGGCGCCATCCTGCTGCATGCCCTGCTGAGCCGCGGCCGCGGATAAGTCGGCACCCGCAAGTCAGGACTCTGAGGATTCGAACTCCACGAGCTCGGCGCCCTCGGGCACCTGCTCGCCCACGGCATAGCGCACGCTCTTCACCTTGCCGTCGGCGGGGGCGGCGAGTGTATGCTCCATCTTCATCGCCTCGAGCACCAGCAAGGGCTGGCCGCGGCTCACCGTATCGCCGGGCTTCACGCGCAGGTCGATGATCTTGCCGGGCAGCGGCGAGCGCACCGAGCCGTCACCCGTGGCAACCGACTCGTACTGCGTGACGTCGAGCGGATCGACCAGGCGCAGGCGCCGGCTGGCGCCGTCGGCGAACAGCGTGTAGTCGATGCCGCCGTCGTTGGCCGCGCGCCGCACCACGGCGGCGGTGAAGGTGTCGTTGCCGAGACGAACCGCGAGCCGGCCGTCTTCGCCGCGCCGGACGTTCGCCTCGATCGTACCACCCGGCAGCTCGAGGCTGAGCGACCCGCCGCGGGGGCGGTGCACGATCACCGCAACCTCGCGCTCGCCGTCCTTCCAGCGCACCTCGTCGTAACCCGTGTCGAGCAGGCGGAAGCCGTTCTTCTGGTCCCACGGGTCGTTCGAGGCCGACGTCCATTCCGCGACCCGCGCCAGCGTCGCCACCGCGAAGGCACGATCGTCGGCCTGCCCGGCACTGGCGAACAGCTCGCCGCCATGACGCTCGATGAAGCCGGTATCGACCTCGCCGCCGACGAAGGCCGGATGCGAGCACAGCGCCTTCAGGAGCGCCGCATTGGTCGTCACGCCGACCACCTCGGTCTCGCCCATCAACGCCGCCATGCGCCGCATCGCCGAGGTGCGGTCGCGGTCGTGCACGATCACCTTGGCGATCATCGGATCGTAGAACGGCGTGACGGTGTCGCCCTCGCGCACCCCGGTGTCGACCCGCACGTGCGGGCCCTCGGCCGGCAGGCGCAGATGCACCAGGGTGCCGGTCGACGGCAGGAAGTTGCGGTTGGGGTCCTCGGCATAGAGCCGGACCTCGACCGCATGGCCGTCGATCGTGAGCTGGTCCTGGGTCAGCGGCATCTTCCCGCCGGCCGCGACCACGAGCTGCCATTCGACCAGGTCCTGACCGGTGATCGCCTCGGTGACGGGATGCTCGACCTGCAGGCGGGTGTTCATCTCCATGAAGTAGAAGGTGCCGTCCTGGTTGGCGATGAACTCGACGGTGCCAGCGCCGACATAGCCGATCGCCTTGGCGGCAGCGACGGCAGCCGCGCCCATCTCCCTGCGACGGACGGGGTCCATGTTCGGCGCCGGCGCCTCCTCGATCACCTTCTGATGGCGGCGCTGGATCGAGCAGTCGCGCTCGAACAGGTAGAGGCAGTTGCCATGGGTGTCGGCGAAGACCTGGATCTCGATGTGGCGCGGCCGGGTCAGGTATTTCTCGACCAGCACATGGTCGTCGGCAAACGATGCCTTGGCCTCGCGCTTGGCGCCGGCGAGCTGGTCGGCGAACTTCGCGGCACTGTCGACCACGCGCATGCCCTTGCCGCCGCCGCCGGCCGACGCCTTGATCAGCACCGGGAAGCCGATGCGTTCGGCCTCCCTGGCCAGAAGCTCGGTCGACTGGTCGTCGCCGTGATAGCCCGGCACCAGCGGCACCCGGGCCTTCTCCATGATCTTCTTGGCTTCGCTCTTGGAGCCCATGGCTCGGATGGCGCTCGGCGGCGGTCCGATGAACACCACACCCGCCTTCCCGCAGGCTTCGGCGAAGCCTGCGTTCTCCGACAGGAAGCCGTAGCCCGGATGGATCGCCTGTGCGCCGGTGCGCCTGGCGGCATCGAGGATCTTGTCGACCACGAGATAGCTCTCGCGCGCCGGCGAGCCGCCGATATGCACCGCCTCGTCGGCCATCGCCACATGCCGCGCGCCGCGGTCGGCGTCGGAGAAGACGGCGACCGTCTTGATGCCCAGGCGCCGCGCGGTCTTGATGACGCGGCAGGCGATCTCGCCACGGTTGGCGATCAGGATCTTCGAGAACATCAGACGGCCCACTTCGGCTTGCGCTTGTCGAGGAATGCCCGCATGCCTTCGAGCGCCTCGTCGGTCACGCACTGGTTGGCGACGTGCTCGCCCAGGATGTCGGCGGCGTTGGAATCGTGCGGCAGGGCGTTGATCCGGGTGACCAGCTCCTTGACCAGGGTCTGGACGGACGGCGCGCCGAGCTTGAGCTCGCCGGCCAGCGCCGCGACCGTCGCGTCGAGCACGTCGCCGTCGACCACCTGGTCGACCAGGCCGATGCGCAGCGCCGTCGCCGCGTCGAACGTGCCGCCATGCATCAGGAGCTGCCGGGCGACCCGCGGGCCGACCGCTTCGATCAGCACGGGAATGGCGATGCCGGCCAACAGGCCGTTGCGCACCGAGGTGAGCCCGAACCGCGCCGAGCTGGCGGCGACAGCGAAGTCGCAGGCCAGCATCAGGCCGACGCCGCCGCCCACCGCCGCACCCTGTACGCGTGCGATCGACGGCTTGGGAAAATCGTAGATCGCCTGCACCGCCTGCATCAGCGCGTCGGCGAAGGCATGGCGCGTGATGGCGTCGAGCTTGGGCCAGCCCAGCACCCAGTTGAAATCGCCGCCGGCGGAGAAGGCGTTGCCCTCGCCCGCCACCACCATCACCCGCACCGTCGCGTCGGCCGAGAAGCCTTCGACCGCGTCGCGGATCGTCCGCGCGGTGTCGGCGTCGAGGGAGTTCATCGCCTTGGCCCGATTGAAGCGCAGGGTCGCGACGCCTTCGGCGACGGAGGTCAGGATCGACTCACTCATTACGATCTCACATCCGGAACACGCCGAACCTGGTCGGGCCGATCGGCTGGTTCATCGCCGCCGACAGGCCGAGCGCCAGCGCCGTGCGGGTGTCGACCGGATCGAGGATGCCGTCGTCCCAGAGCCGCGCCGTCGCATAGTAGGGATGCCCCTCGCGGTCGTACTGCTCGAGGATCGGCTTCTTGAACGCAGCCTCCTCCTCCTTCGACCACGAGCCACCCCTGGCCTCGATATTGTCGCGCCGCACGGTCGCCAGCACCGACGCCGCCTGCTCGCCGCCCATGACCGAGATACGCGCCGACGGCCACATCCACAGAAAGCGCGGGCTGTAGGCGCGGCCGCACATGCCGTAGTTGCCGGCGCCGTAGCTGCCGCCGACGATCACCGTGAATTTCGGCACGCCGACGGTCGAGACGGCCGTCACCATCTTGGCGCCGTCGCGCGCAATGCCGCCCGCCTCATATTTGCGGCCGACCATGAAGCCCGTGATGTTCTGCAGGAACAGCAGCGGAATGCCACGCTGGCCGCACAGCTCGATGAAGTGCGAGGCCTTGAGCGCCGATTCGTTGAACAGGATTCCGTTGTTGCCGATGATGCCGATCGGATGGCCCCATATGCGGGCAAAGCCCGTAACGACCGTCGTGCCATAGAGGTGCTTGAATTCGTCGAGCTCGCTATTGTCGACCAGGCGGGCGATCACCTCGCGAATGTCATAGGGCGTGCGACTGTCGGGCGGCACGACGCCGTACAGCTCCTCGGCGGCGTAGCGCGGCTCGACCGGGGGCAGCAGGGCGAGCGACGGCTGCTTTTTCCAGTTGAGGTTGGCGATGATGCGCCGGACCATGCCCAGCGCATGGCTGTCGTTGTGGGCGTAGTGGTCGGCGACGCCCGAGGTGCGGGCATGGACGTCGGCGCCGCCCAGGTCCTCGGCGCTCACCACCTCGCCGATTGCCGCCTTCACCAGCGGCGGACCGCCCAGGAAGATGGTGCCCTGCTTGCGCACGATCACCGTCTCGTCGCTCATCGCGGGCACGTAGGCGCCGCCCGCTGTGCACGAGCCCATGACGCAGGCGACCTGTGGGATGCCCTGCGCCGACATGTTGGCCTGGTTGTAGAAGATGCGGCCGAAGTGGGTCTTGTCGGGGAAGACCTCGGGCCATTGCGGCAGGTTGGCGCCGCCGGAATCGACGAGGTAGATGCACGGCAGGCGGTTCTCCATCGCGACCTCTTGCGCGCGGAGATGCTTCTTCACCGTCATCGGATAGTAGGTGCCGCCTTTCACGGTGGCATCGTTGCAGACGATCACGCACTCGACGCCGCTCACCCGGCCGACGCCCGTAATCACGCCCGAGCCCGGCGCCTCATCGTCGTACATGCCCATGGCGGCGAGCGGCGACAGCTCGAGGAACGGCGAGCCGGGATCGAGCAGCGCCCGTACCCGTTCCCGCGGCAAGAGCTTGCCGCGGGACAGATGGCGCTTGCGGCTTTCCTCGCCGCCGCCCAGCCGGACCTTCTCGGTGACGGTCTTCAGGTCTGCGACCAGAGCAGTCATCGCCTCGGCGTTGCGCCTGAAGCTGTCGGAACGGGTATCGATCTGGGAGGCGAGAACGGTCATGTCCGGGCCAACCTGCCCGGACCCCGGCTGCGGTTCAAGCCAGCCGTTTCGAGCCGGCCGTCACGGCAGGCGGGACATCGAGCGCCAGTCGAGACCCTGCGCCACGAACTGCTTCTGGTCGGCCCAGGCGGCGGCGAAGTCGGCATCGCTCTCGGCGCGCTCCTTGAGCACGGCATCCGAGGCCTGATGGAACGCCTGCATGATCGTGGGCGACCACTGCTTGATGATGACTCCGGCGGCGCGCAGCTTCTCGAGCGCCAGCGCCTGGGTGTGCGGCGAGCGGCTCAGCATCCAGGCGATGTTGGCATGGCAGGTGGTTTCGATCTGCGCCCGCTGGGACGAGTTCAGCGCCTCCCACTTGTCCTTGCGCATCAGGAAGTCGATCACCGCCGAAGGTTGTTGCCAGCCCGGCAGATAGTAAGGCAGGCCGAGCTTGTCGAAGCCGAGCGCGGCGTCGATCGCGGGCGTCGCCATCTCGCCGCCGTCTACCCGGCCCTGCTGCAGCCAGTAGAAGAAGTCACCGGCCGGCAGCGGCACCCAGGTCGCACCCATCCTGGCGATCACCGGCCCGGCGATCTTGCCGTAGCGCAGCTTCAGGCCCTTGAAGTCCTCCGGCGCGTTGAGGTCGGCGCGGAACCAGCCGCCGCCCTTGGCGCCCTGCACGCCGCAGGGGAGACCGGTCACGCCGAGCTTGTCGTAGGCGTCGTGATGGATTTTGCCGCCATGGCCTTCCAGCAGCCACGAAGTCATCACGCTCGGTCCCGGGCCGAACGGTACGGTTGCGAACAGGCTGAACACCGGCGCCTTGGCCACGGCATACCCCGCCCAGGTGAAACCCGCCTCGAGGTCGCCGTTGACGATGGCGTCGAGCATGTCCTTGGTCGGCGCGTTGTGGCCGGGTTCGATGATCTTGATCGCCAGCGAACCGCCCGACAGGTGGTGCAGCGTCTTGGTGAAGGAGCGCAGGCCCTCGCCCGCGCCGGGCAGGCCGGGATTGAAGGCGGTCTGCATCTGGATGACGTGTGCGCCCGGCACCGGCGGCTCGCCGGCCATGGCAGCGCCTGCCGCAACGCTCAGCGCAGCGGCGATTACCCCAAGTACCCCAACACTACGGCGCACGGTGTTCCATCCGCCGCCCAAGCTCCCCTGCCTCTTGGAGCCGCACGGGCGGCCCTTCTTCATAGCGAATGAGCCTCGCACGATGAGGGGCTTGCCACAAGCGACAGGCAGGTGTCACAGCGCCGCGAGGCCCCGGCCGATGAGAATGCGTTGCACGTCGCTGGTGCCCTCGTAGATCTGGCACACCCGCACGTCGCGCCAGATCTTTTCGGCCAAATAGTCGGCCACGTAGCCGTAGCCGCCATGGATCTGGATCGCAGCCGAGCACACTTCTTCGCCCATTTCGGAGGCATAGAGCTTGGCCATTGCGGCTTCGGTGAGGCATGGCTGGCCGGCATCCTTGAGTGCGGCGGCATGCAGCACCATCTGGCGTGCCACGGTCACCTTGGTTGCCATGTCGGCCAGCCGGAACTGCACGGCCTGGTGGTTGATGATCTTCGACCCGAACGCCTCGCGCTCGCCGGCATAGGCGCGTGCGAGCTCGAATGCCGCCCGTGCCATGCCGACCGATTGCGCGGCGATGCCGATGCGCCCGACCGAGAGATTCGCCAGCGCTACGCGGTAGCCGTCACCCTCCTCGCCCAGCAACGCATCGGCGCCGACGGTGCAATCCTCGAACGCGATCTGGCAGGTGTCGGACGACTTCTGGCCCAGCTTCTTCTCGACCGACGCGACCCGGTAGCCGGGGGTCTTCGTCGGCACGATGAAGCAGGAGATGCCGCGCTTCGACGAATTCGGATCGGTGACCGCGAAGACCAGCGCCATGTCCGCGGTGCGGCCCGAGGTGATGAACTGCTTGGTGCCATTCAGCACCCAGCCGTTTCCCGTCTTCACCGCACGCGTCTTGAGGTTGGAGGCGTCGGAGCCCGCATGCGGCTCGGTGAGACAGAAGGCTCCGAGGATCTCGCCCCTGGCCAGGGGCTTCAGCCATTTCTCCTTCTGCTCGGTCGAGCCGTAGGTCAGCAGCGCCGCGCAGTCGGGAGAGTTGTTGACGCTCATCACGGTCGACAGCCCGCCGTCGGCCGCGGCGATCTCCTCGAGCGCCAGCACGTAGGACACCATGTCGGCGCCGGCGCCGCCCCATTCGGTCGGCACAGTCATGCCCAGGAAGCCGAGCTTGCCCATCTCGGCGAGCAATGGTCGCGGAATCTCGCCGGCAGCCTCCCAGGCGCGGACATGCGGCAGCACCTGCTCGCGCGCGAAGGCACGGGCGGTGTCGCGGATCAAGGTCTGTTCTTCGGTGAGCAGCATGTGCGTTACCAGGAAAGCTCCGTGCCGTCGTACTGGATGTAGCGGCCGTTGTGTCTGGTCGTGAAGCCATCGATTGTCCTCACCATCGCCGGCACGCTCTCGTCGATCGTGAGCGGCGCCGTCGGCCCGCCCATGTCGGTCTGGACCCATCCGGGATGCAGCGCGACGCAGATCACGCCCTTGCCTTCCAGATCCTTCGCGAGGCAGTTCCATTCCATGTTCAGCGCCGCCTTGCTGGCGCGATAGAAGTAGCGGCCGCCGCTATTGTTGGCGAGGCTGCCAAGGATGCTGGTGATGGCGATCAGCTTCTTCTGCTGCGAGCGCGCGACATGCTCGGCGAACGCCTCCGCCATCATCAGCGGTGCGACCGTGTTGATCTCGAAGATCTTGCGTCCCTCCGCCGCATCGAAGGTACCGAATTCCTGCCCGGGCGAGCCGCGGCCCGCGATGCCGGCATTGCAGATCAGGATGTCGATCGCCTCGCCGCTGAGCTCTTGCGCGAGCGCCTTGACCGCCTCGTAATCGGTGACCTCGAGCGGATGATGCTGCACGTCTCCTTTCACGCCTTTCAGCCCGCCCGGCTTGCGCGCGCAGGCAAGCACCTTCCAGCCCCGCGCAGCATAGAGCTTGGTGAACTCGAGGCCGAGGCCGCGGGCGGCACCGGTGATCAGCACGCTGGTCATGAAGGTCCCTAACGCCGCGCCAGCAGCCGGGCGCGCTGGCGCTTCCAGTCGCGGTCCTTGATGGCCTGGCGCTTGTCGTGCGCCTGCTTGCCGGTGGCCAGGGCGATCTGCACCTTGGCCCGGCCCTTCTCGTTGAAATAGACCTCGAGCGGCACGACGGTGCGGCCTTGGCGCTGGATGGCACCGATCAGCACGTTGATCTGCCGCCGGTGCAGCAGCAGCTTGCGCGGCCGCTTGCGCTCGTGATTGAAGCGGTTGCCCGAGGCGTATTCCGGGATGTCGGAGTTGACCAGCCAGGCTTCGCCGCCGTCCTCGGTGACGTAGGCTTCCGCGATCGAACTCCTGCCGCCGCGCAGCGACTTCACCTCGGTGCCGGTCAATGAGATGCCGGCCTCCATGGTCTCTTCGATGAAGTAGTTGTGCCGCGCCTTGCGGTTCTGGGCCACCACGGTGCGGCCCAGTTCCGGTTTCTTCGCCAAGGTGAACCTCGCGTCGCCGACCGGCGACTAGTTGATCAGGCCTGCGTGGACCATCGCCTCGCGCACGGCCTTCTTGCTGCTCTCGGCAATCGGCACCATCGGCAGGCGCATCTCGGCGCTGCACTGGCCGATCAGCTCGGCGGCATACTTCACCGGGCCGGGGCTGGTCTCGCAGAACATCGCCTTGTGCAACGGCATCAGCCGGTCCTGCATCTCGAACACCTTGTCGAGGTTCCGGGCCTTCCACGCGTCGTGCATGTCGGCGCACAGCCGCGGCGCGACGTTGGCCGTCACCGAGATGCAGCCGTCGCCGCCCTGGGCCAGGAAGCCGACCGCGCTCGCATCCTCGCCCGACAACTGGCAGAAACCCTTCTTCGCGCGCAGCCTGGTGAGCGTCGGGCGCGCCATGTCGTAGCTCGCATCCTTGATGCCGATGATGTTCTTGACCTGCGACAGCCGCACCACCGTCTCGACCTGCATGTCGCCGCCGGTGCGCGGCGGCACGTTGTAGAGGAGGATCGGGATGTCGACCGCCTCGGCCACCGCCTTGAAGTGCTGGAACAGGCCTTCCTGGGTGGGCTTGTTGTAGTAGGGCACGACCAGCATGGCGGCATCGGCGCCGGCCTGCTTGGCGTGCCGGGTGAGCTCGATCGCCTCGGCCGTCGAGTTCGAGCCCGTGCCGGCGATCACCGGCACGCCCGTGCCCTTGGCCGCCGAGATGCAGATGTCGATCACCCGCTTGTGCTCGTCCATCGACAGCGTCGGCGATTCGCCCGTCGTGCCGCAGGGGACCAGGCCGTCGGTGCCTTCCTTGATCTGCCACCCGACGAATTTCTCGAATCCCTTCTCGTCGACCGATCCGTTCTTGAACGGGGTGATCAGCGCAACGAGTGATCCGGCGAACATGGCTTCCTCCCGAATTCCAGCAATCGGCCAGTTTATGCCCCACCCCAAACCACGGCAAGGTGAGCAACTTGCCATTGTGATGCCGCCTTGAGGTGCCTACGATTCCTAGCGTGAAACAACAATATTCCCCCCTCGTGCTAGCTGCGGCCGCCCTGCTGATGGGCCCGGCCGCGGCGCAGCACCAACAGCAACAACACGGCGTCACCATCCTGCGCGGCGAGAGCGGCGACCAGCTGCGCGAGGCAAGGCCCGATACCGGCATCCGCCGCACGCCCCCCTCGTCGGCGCAAGGGACAGCGCCCGCACCGGCGCCAAGGCCGTCAGCCGCGCCCACGGCGTCCGCCGTGCCGATCGGAAGCGACGGCAACGGCGTGGTGCCGTCCGCGACGCCGACCGAACTCTCCCAGGCGCTGAGCTCGGCCAGGACGCTGAGCCCCGGCGAAGCGGCGGCGCTGGATGCGGCCTTCAAGGCGATCGACGAGGGCCGCTACGCCGACGCCCGCGCCACCGTCGCCAATTTCAACAATCCGCTGCTCACCCGTATCGTCGACTGGAGCGTGCTGCGGGTCGCACCCAGGACCGACGCCGACTTCGCCTCGACCTGGCGCTTCCTGCGCGAGAACCCGGACTGGCCCGAGCCCGAGGTGCTGCGTCGCCAGGCCGAGGACCGCATCAACGCCGCGACGCCACCGCACGACGTCTTCCGCTACTTCACCGCCTTCCCGCCGCTCACCAGCGCGGGCCATATGCGGCGCCTCGAGGCGGCCTCGGCCGTGAGCCCGTCCGACGTGCCGAAGTTCGCGAGCGAGAGCTGGCGCAATGCGACCTTCAAGAAGGCCGACGAGGAGGAATTCCTCAACAAGTACGGCCAGCACCTCTCGGGCGACGACCAGATCGCCCGCTTCGACCGCATCATGCGCGAAGGTCGCGCCCAGACCGCGCGCGAGCTCCTGTCCAAGCTCCCGCCCGACTACCAACCGATCGCCAATGCGCGCCTCGCCATGGCGACCAAGGCGGCGGACGCCCCGACCGTGCTGCGCGGCGTGGCGCCGGCCAGGCTCGCCGATCCGACGATCAAGCTCGAGCAACTCGCCTGGCTGCGCCGCACCGGCAACCTTGCCGAAGCCAAGACCCTCGCGGCCCAGCCACCCGCGCACCAGACCGATGCATGGTGGAACGAGCGTCAGCAGCTTGTACGCGACCTGCTGGCGGCCGGCCGCGCCGCCGACGCCTATGCCGTCGCCGTGCAGCACGGCCAGGCCAGGGGCTTCGCCTTCGCCGAGGCCGAGTTCCTCGCCGGCTGGATCGCGCTGCGCCATCTCAAGAAACCGGCCGAGGCACAGAAGCATTTCCGGACGCTCTATGACGGCGTCACGACCGCCATCTCCAAGAGCCGCGCCGCCTATTGGCTCGGCCGCACCGACGAAGCGGCGAACCGCAAGAAGGAGGCGCAGGAGTGGTACAGTCGCGCCGCTGCGTTCGGCCAGACATTCTACGGGCAGCTTGCGGCCCGCAAGTTGCCGGGCGGCTCGCGCGAGGTGCCGAGCGACCCGATCGCCTCCGACGCCGACCGGCAGGCGCTGGCCGGCCGCGAGCTCGTGACGGTGGCGCGCTGGATCGGCCAGAGCGGCGACAGCGAGCGCACGCGGCCGTTCCTGCTGCGCCTGGCGCGCCTGGTGAACGGCCCGGGCGAGACCCTGCTGCTGGCCCATCTTGCCGGCGAGCTGAAGCGGCCCGACGTGGCGCTGGTGATCGCGCGGCGGGCGGCGACCGAGAGCGGCGTGACCTTGTTCGACGCCTCGTTCCCGGTGATCGATCTCGGCTCGACAGGCTCGGTCGAGCGGGCGCTCGCGCTCGCCGTGACACGGCAGGAGAGCGGCTTCAACGCCGCCGCCATCTCCTCCTCCGGCGCGCTCGGCCTGATGCAGCTCCTGCCGGCGACGGCGCGCGAGGTCGCGGGCAAGATGTCCTTGCCCTTCGTCCAGAGCAAGCTGACCAGCGACCCGCAGTACAACGTGGCGCTCGGCAGCCAGTATCTCGCCCAGATGCTGCAGCGCTTCGGCGGCTCGTACGAACTGGCGCTCGCCGCCTACAACGCCGGACCCAACCGCGTCGCACGCTGGCTCGACACGATGGGCGATCCGCGCTCGGGCAAGATCGACATGGTCGACTGGATCGAGATGATCCCGCTGCGTGAGACCCGCAACTACGTGCAGCGCATCATGGAAGGCGTCGGCGTCTATCGAAATCGCCTGAGCGGCCCGTTCACGCTGCAGCAGCCGGGCATGGGACGGTCGTAACTCAGGCGATCTTCGCGAGCGCAGCCGCCGGCAACGGGCCCTTCGCGACAGCGGCTGCCGCCTGTTCGAGCTGATCGAGCGTCGAGTAGCCGACCAGCATGGTCGACACGGCCGGATGGGAGATCACGAAGCGTTGCGCCAGTTCGACCAGGCTGCCGACCGTCCCGTCCTTCACCAGCGGCTCGAGCTGCTTTGCGCGCGCCACGTCGGCAGCGAAATTCTGGGCCGAGCCGATCGGATCGACCACCTGCATGGCGAGCGGATGGCGCGCCTCGGTGCCGGACAGCGCGCCGCCCGCCAGCGCGCGGATGATGATGGTGCCCATGTCGGCCGCCTTCGCACGGTCGAGCAGGCGGCCATAGTCGAGGCCCGGCGCGCCCTTCGGCATCGGCCCGCCGGCGCTGGGGTTGAGCGCGTTGTAAACGACCTGCACGGTGTCGAAGGCCTTGGAATCGACCGCCTTCAGGATCGCGGCCGGCTCGCCGACACCACTGAAGCCGATGAAGCGCGTCTTGCCGGCTTTCTGCAGCTTGTGTAGCGCCGGCACCACTTCATTGAGGGCGATCTCGACATCCATGTGGTCGCCGGCGTCCCTGGCGACCAGCGGATTGTGGAGCTGCAACAGGTCGACGTAATCCCGGTTGAGTCGCTTCAGGCTCTCGTCCACCGAGCGTGCGACCGCATCGGCGACGTTGGCGCGATCGGCTGCCTTCAGCCGAAACTTGGTGCCCAGCACGATGTCGGGCTTCAGCTCGCCCAGCACGCGGCCGAGATTGCGCTCGGACTCGCCGTTGCCGTACAGCGCCGCGGTGTCGATGTAGTTGATGCCGAGCTCGACCGCGCGTGCGATCGCCCGCTCCTGGTCGGCCGCCGCGCCCTTGGTGAACAGCCCGCCGACGGCGCCCGCGCCGTACCCGAGGACGGAGACTTCGAGGCCCGTGCGGCCGAGACGACGCTTCTGCATTGGTTGCTCTCCTTCGATTCTTCTGTCGCCCTGAGCGCAGCGAAGGACCTCATTGCGCTTCAAACGGAGTGCCGTTGGTACCGGCGGTGAGATCCTTCGCTTCGCTCAGGATGACAGAACAGAGGGGACGCTTGGCGCGCCCTTCCTACTCTTCGATCCGTACCTTGCCGGCTTCGTTGTCCACCACGACGTGGTTGTCGTAGTAAGTGACCTTCGGCCTGGCGCCGAACGCCGCCTCCATGCGCGTCTCCCATTCCGGCGTGTACCAGGCGCGGGCGGCCGCTTCGGATTCCCAAAGGTAGATTCCGCCGCCGCCGGCCTCGCCGTTGAGATAGTACTTCTTCAGGAGGCCCTTGGCGCCGAGCGCGGTGTAGGTCGGCGCCGATTTGCGGGCCGAGTCGACGGCTGCATCGCGCGGCCGCTTGGCCATGGGGATTTGAACGATGGCGATGAACATGCGAGTAGCCTAGCACATGAAGGACATCGAGATGTGCGTGTTCGACGCCTACGGCACCCTGTACGACTTCAACTCGGCCGTCGCCCGCCATCGCGCGGCAATCGGGCCGAAGGCGGATGCGCTGAGCGAGATGTGGCGCAGCAAGCAAATCCAGTACACCTGGCTGCGCAACAGCATGGGCGATTATGCGCCGTTCTGGCAGGTCACCGGCGAGGCGCTCGACCATTGCCTCGCCGCGCACGGCATCGCAGATCCGTCGGTGCGCGACAGGCTGCTCGGCGCCTATCGCACCCTCGACCCGTATCCCGAGGTGCCAACGACGCTCGACCGGCTGCGTCGCGCCGGCGTGCGTTGCGCCATCCTGTCGAACGGCAATCCCGAGATGCTCGAGCCAATGGTGCAGGCCTCCGGGCTCGCCGACCGCTTCGAGGCGGTGCTGAGCGTCGACGCCGTGAAGGTATTCAAAGTCGATCCGCGCACCTATTCGATGGTCGAGGCGCGCTGCGGCGTGAAGTCTGACAAGGTCTGTTTCCTGTCGTCGAACTGCTGGGACGCGCACGGCGCGGCGCGCTTCGGCTTCAACGTCGTCTGGGTCAATCGCGCGTCGGTGCCGGACGACAATCTGCCCGGCAAGCTGGCCGCCCAGGTCAAAGACCTTTCGTTCCTGCCGTCGCTGTTGGGGGTTGCCTGATGTCCTCCTTGCCGACCTTCGCCGACGTCCAAGCCGCCGCGCGCCGCCTCGAGGGCGTGGCGGTCCGCACACCGCTGCTGGAGAATCCGCGCATCAACGACAAGCTGGGCGGCCGGCTGTTCATCAAGGCGGAGTGCCTGCAGCGCACCGGGTCGTTCAAGATCCGCGGCGCCTACAATTTCCTCGCCTCGATGAGCGAGACCGACCGCAGGAATGGCGCGGTCGGCTGGTCGTCCGGCAACCACGCGCAGGGTCTGGCCGAGGCGGGACGCCTGCTGGGCGTGAAGACCACCATCGTCATGCCGGCCGATGCGCCGGCGCTGAAGGTCGCCAACACCCGCGCCTCGGGCGCCGCGGTCGTGCTGTACGACCGCGTGAAGGAGAGCCGCGAAGAGATCGGCATGGACATCGCCCGGAAGACCGGCGCGACGGTGGTGCCGCCCTACGATCATCCGTGGATCCTGACCGGCCAGGGCACGGCAGGCCTCGAGCTGGCCGAGCAGGCCACGGCGCTGGGCGTTACGCTCGACGCCGTTGCAGCCCCCTGCTCCGGCGGCGGACTGGCGACCGGCGTGGCGCTGGGCGTGAAGGGGATCATGCCGAACGCCATGGTGCACGCGGGCGAACCGGTTGGCTTCGACGATCTCGCCCGCTCCCTCGCGAGCGGCAGGAAGGAGACCAACGCCAGGCTCTCGGGCTCGATCTGCGACGCGCTGCTGGCGCCGACGCCGGGCGACGTCACCTTCCCGCTGGCGCAGAAGCTTCTCGGGCCCGGCGTGGTGGTGACCGATGACGAGGTCCTGGACGCGATGGAAGTGGCGTTCCGCGAGTTCAAGATCGTGGTCGAGCCGGGTGGTGCGGTGGCCCTGGCCGCGGCGCTGACTGGCAAGCTCCCGGTGAAGGGCCGCACGGTTGCGGTCGTCTGTTCCGGCGGCAATGTCGACCACGCGACCTTCATCCGCGCGCTCCAGCGGTACCAGCCGGCCTGATGCAGTCGCAGCGCGACCGCCGGAATTGGCGCCTGTTCTTCAGGCTCAGCATCGGCAGCGCGCTGATCAGCGCACTGTTCGGCTACAGCCAGGGCCCGGACACGCCGCTGCATTCGCTGCTGCTCGGCATCCTCGGCTCGACCTTCATCGCCACGCCGATCATGCTGCTCGAAATCAAGGGCCAGCGGCACGTCCTGCGCCGCCTGCGCCGGCTGCCCCTGCCGGTCTATCTCGGCCTGAAGATCGCCTTCTACCTGGTGGTGATCCTGGGCGGCCTGATGCTGCTCCTCGTCCTGCACCTCACCGACCGAGAACAGTTCGAGGAGACGTTCGGCGCGTCGCTGGTTTTCGCCGTCGCCATGTCGGTCGGAACCAACGTGGTGCTCGAGATCGGCATGCTGCTGGGCTTCGGCACGCTCAAGAACCTGTTCACCGGCCGCTATGTCCAGCCGCGGCGCGAGCAGCGTGCCTTCCTGCTGATCGACATGTGCGACTCGACCGGTCTCGCCGAGCGGCTGGGCGCGGTGCCGTTCCACGAGCTGCTCAACGATTTCTTCCGCGACGTGTCGGACGCCGCCCTCGAATGCGGCGCGGAGATCCACAAGTATGTCGGCGACGAGGCGATCCTGACCTGGCCGCAGCGCGCGGTGACCGACGGCGACTGCCTGCGCTGCCCGTTCATCGCCGGCGAACTGATCGAGGAGCGGCGCGAGCACTACGTCGCCCGCTACACGGCAGTGCCGGCCTTTCGCGCCGCCCTGCATTTCGGCGAGATCGTCGCCGGCGAGATCGGCGACGTACGGCGCGAGATCGCCTATGTCGGCGACACGCTGAACAGCACAGCGCGGCTGCTCGACGCGGCCAAGCAGATCGGCCGCGAGGTGCTGGCCTCGGACGACCTGCTGGCGCAGGCGGCCCTGCCGCCGGAGATCAGGGCGGAGAAGCTGCCGACGCTGAGCGTGCGCGGACGGTCTCGGCCGCTGGGCGTGTCGGCGCTGGCGCGCGCCTGAGGCGAACGCGGTCGAGGATGCTGCCCAGGATCCCCTTGGGCAGGAAGATGATGAACACCACCAGCAGCGCGCCGTAGATCAGGTTGTCCCAGCCGACCGCCTTGGTGCCGAAGCCGATCCGCAGCATCTCGGCCGACAGGATCGTGATGATCGCGCCGACCGTGGGCCCGAGCGCGACGTAGAGCCCGCCGACCACGGCGGCGAACACCATCTGCAGCGAGACGCCGATGCCGCTCACCGTGTCGGGCGAAATGAACATCTGGTACTGGCAGTAGACCGCGCCGGCGAGCGCCGTCATGAGAGCGCTCAGCACGGTAATCTTGAGCTTCTCGGCGGTGACGTTGACGCCCGCCGCGGCCGCCGCGTCCTCGTCCTCCGAGATCGCTTCCATCGCCGCGCGCTCCATGCTGCGGTCCACCCAGGTCCAGACCACCAGGCCGAACGCCCAGACCACCAGCGCGACCAGGTACCAGACCACCTTGTCGCCGGACTGCATCGCCAGAAGGTTGTTGCCCTTGGCGGCCTCGGGCGTATAGCCGAGCGAGCCGCCGGTCCAGTCGCGGGTGGCGGTGATCACCTGCAGCACGATGCCCGACAGCGCCAGGGTCACCAGCGCGAAGTAGTGACCGGTGATGCGGAAGCGGAAGCAGGGATAGCCGACCACCAGCGCCAGGATGGCGGCGCAGACCAGCGCGACCGGGATACCGAGCCACGGCGTGATGCCGAGGTGGTTCCACAGCAGCGCGGTCACGTAGGCGCCGATGCCCATGAAGCCGCCATGGCCCAGCGAGGTCAGCCCGAAGCGGCCCATCATCGACCACGAGGTGTAGGCGAACGACCAGATCAGGATCAGGATCAGGATGTGCAGGTGGTAGGGATCGCTGTGCACGAACGGCAGTGCGCCAAGCACCAGCGCGCCGACGATCCAGGCGATCGCATTGCGGCCGAGATTCATGCGCGCCTCGCCAGCAGGCCTGCGGGCCGGACGAACATCATCAGGATGAAGAAGCCGAAGGCCAGCACGTAGCCCCATTCGAGGTCGGAGAACAGGCCGCCGAGCGAGATGATCTCGGCGAACAGGAAGGAGGCGACGAAGCCGCCGACGAAGTTGCCCAGCCCGCCCAGCACGCAGATCAGGAAGGTGATCGGCCCGATCGACAGGCCGATGAACGGATGCACGTCGTACATCAGCACCAGCAGGCAGGCCGCGAGCCCGGCCAGTGCACCGCCGATCGCCGAGGTGATCAGGTAGATGCGCCGCGCATCGACGCCCATCAGCGCCATGATCTGGCGGTCCTGGGCGATCGCCCGGATCGCCGTGCCGACATAGGTCTTCCGCATGAAGACGTAGACCGCGACCATGCCGACCAGCGCCGCGCCGAAGGCGAGCAGGCGCGCGTAGCTGAAATTCATCTCGCCGACCGCCAGGATCGGCAGCTTGATGCCGACGTTGCGGAACTCGATGCCGAAGGCGACGGTGGCGAAGCTCTGCAGGAAGAACAGCACGCCGCCGGTCGCCAGCAGCTGGTTGATCGGCGGCGACGAGAGCAGCGGCTCGATCACCAGGAAATGCAGCAGCGCCCCCAGCGCCGCCACCAGCAGGATGGAGAGCGGCGCGGCGACCCAGTACGGCAGGTGATAGACACTGAACAGGTAGTACATGCCGTACATGCCGATCATGATCAGCTCGGCGTAGCAGATCCAGGTGACGTCGATCACGCCGAAGATGAGGTTGAGCCCGAGCGCCAGCAGCGCCAGCACGCCGCCCAGCAGGATGCCGTTCAGCACTGCTTCCAGCAGGTAGATGTCGAAGATCTCGAGGAACGATTCCATTCTAGCTCCTCTTGTCGTCCCGAGCGCAGCGCCTGCCCTGAGCGCGGCCGAAGGGAAGGACCTCATCGCCGCTTGCAATCGGCATGAGATCCTTCGCTTCGCTCAGGACGACGGATTCACACACCGAGATAGGCCTGCTTGATGGTGTCGCTCGCCAGCATGTCGGCCGAGCTGCCGGAGTGGCGGATGGTGCCGGCCTCGAGCAGGTAGGCGCGGTCGACGACCTTCAGCACCTGCTGCACGTTCTGCTCGACGATCAGCACCGTGAGGCCGCCCTCACGGATGCGCTTCACCAGCTCGAACACCTGCTGCACGACGACCGGCGCCAGACCGGCCGACGGCTCGTCGAGCAGCAGCAGCTTGGGATCGCTCATCAGGGCGCGGCCGATGGCGCACATCTGCTGCTCGCCGCCCGACATGGTGCCGGCGAGCTGGTGCCGCCGCTCCTTCATGCGCGGGAACAGCTCGAACACGAACTCCAGCCGCCGGTCGTGCTTGGCGCGCGCCTCGGGCATGAAGGCGCCCATCTTGAGATTGTCCTCGACGGTGAGCCGCGGGAACAGCCGGCGGTTCTCCGGCACATGGGCGATGCCCAAGCCGACGATGCGATGTGCCGGTGTGGCGAGCACGTTGGTTCCCTGCATGGTTATCGTGCCGGCGCGCGGGCGGATCAGGCCGGAGATCACCCGCATCAGCGTCGTCTTGCCGGCGCCGTTCGGGCCGATCACGCCGACCGCCTCGCCCGCCTTCACTTCGAGGCTGACGCCGAACAGCGCCTGGAAGCTGCCATAGCCTGCATCGATGCCCTTCAGCTCCAGCATGTCAGCGCCCCGGTCCGGCCGCCGGGCCGCCGCGCGCCGCCGCGACCGCCTGCGTCGCGTGAGCGTCGGTGCCGAGATAGACCTCGACGACGCGCGGATCGTGCGCCACCTCGTGCGGCAGGCCCTCGGCGATCTTCTCGCCATGATCGAGCACCATCACCCGATCCACCACCCGCATCAGCACGCCCATGATGTGCTCGACCCAAATGATGGTGATGCCCAATTCGTCGCGGATCTTGCGCAGCATGTCGGCCGCCTGGTCCATCTCCGCCTCGTCGAGGCCGCCGAGGCTCTCGTCGGCCAGCAGCAGCTTCGGCCCGGTGGCGAGCGCCTTGGCGAGCTCCAGCTTCTTCAGGCCGGCGGCGCCAAGTCCGTCGACCGGCGCGCCGCGGTCGGTCGGCAGGCCGACCATGCCGAGGGCTCGTTCGGCCGATGCCTCGGCCCTGGCGCGGCTGTGACGGTTCTGGCCGAAGTAGCCGGCCAGCGCCACGTTCTCGAAGATCGACAGCCGCCGGAACGGCCGCGGGATCTGGAAGGTCCGGCCGATGCCGCGGTTGATGATGCGGTGCGGCGCGAGCCCCGACAGCTCATGGCCCTCGAACCGGATCGATCCCGCACTCGGGGGAAACGTGCCCGAGAGCATGTTGAAGATCGTGCTCTTGCCCGAGCCGTTCGGGCCGATCAGGCCGAGGATCTCGCCCTGATCGACCTTGAACGACACACCACTCACGGCGGTGAAGCCACCGAAGCGCTTCACCAGTCCTTCGACGACCAGCACTACTTGTAGCTGTACGTCGTGCCGGCGGGCAGCGGCAGCACCGGCTCGGCCTGCTGCTGGCTCTTCGGCCACACCACCACCGACTTGCCGTCGACATACTGCGTCACGACCGGGAAGGCGCGCATGTTCTGGCCGGCCATCGGATCGGTCTCGGGCGCGAATTTCACGCCAAAGCCCAGCATCGTGCCGCCTTCGGGCAGGTCGACGTCGAGCGCGGCCTTGCGCAGCGCCTCGCCGTCGATGCCGCCGTACTTCTTGATCGCGACCGGCAGCACCTGCGTGAAGAACACGTAGATGTTGCTGGCGGCCATGCCGATATGGGCCGAGCGGCTGGCGCCGGGTTCCATCTTGTCGAACTCCTCGCCGACCATCTTGATGATCGGCGGCAGCTTGGGATCCAGCGTCTTCGTATTGGTCAGCCAGATCGAGATCGGATCGATGGTGAAGAGGTAGTTGGAATCAGCGCCCAACCCCTCCTTCAGCTTGTCATAGACGCTGTAGCCCGCGCCCTGGCCGACGATCGCGCCGACCTTCAGCCCCTGCTCGCGCGCCTGGCGCAGCAGCAGCGTGATGTCGGGGTTGTAGCCGGTATGGAAGATCACGTCCGGCTTGGCGCGCTTCAGCTTGGTGACCAGCGCCGACAGGTCGGGCGCGGTGATCGAATAGCCCTCGTTCAGCACGACCTTGAAACCGTGCTTCTTGGAGCCAGCCTCGTCGCCCTTGCCGACGTCGACGCCGTAGGCGCCGTCCTCATGGACGATCGCCACGCGCAGGTCCTTGGGATCCTTGCCGAGCTTGGACTTGGAGTACTCCGCGATCATGTCGGTCGCGGCGACGCCGTAGAGATTGCCGCTGACCTGCGGGCGGAAGACGTAGTGCAGGTGCCGGTTCTCCAGCACCGCGCTCGAGATGCAGGTGGTGATCCACATGAACTTCTTCAGCGTCTCGATCTTCGCCGCCGCCGGCACGCACTGCGCCGATGAGTAGAAGCCCATCACCATGTCGACTTTTTCCTGCTCGATCAGCCGCACCGCCTCGTTGATCGCGACGTCGGGCTTGCTCTGGGCGTCGGCGAAGATCGGCTCGATCTTGTAGCCTTCGACCCCGCCCTGCTTGATGAAATAATCGAGCATTATCTTGGCGCCGTCGTATTGCAGCTTCGAGCCGCCGCCCGCGAACGGGCCGGTCAGGTCGTAGACGACGCCGATCTTGATCTTCTTTTCCTGGGCCTGGGCGGAGACCGCCAGACCGAGGCACGCGAGGAACCACGCCACAAACGCAAACCACGCCAGACGCACCTTGCCCTTGGACATTTCGTCCTCCCTGAGACAGCGTCGGTTCTTTCTTGTAGGTTTGACGCGCGCATCACATTGATTGGCCGTTCCCCTGTCAAGCGGCAACGTCGTCCCCAGGACATCCCGACCACAACAGTTGCGAGCATTACTTTTCCAGGAGACGCCCCGCTAAGGACATCAACGCCCGTCGCCGGGCGTCAGGATGTCGAACATCAGGCCGGTCGCCTGATCGAACATGGCGAACAGCGCCGCCAGCCGCGATCCGTCGCCCTCGATCCGCATCGCCCCCGAGGCGAGCGCATCGGGGATCTTCACGCGTCCCAGGATCATGCCGTCGAGCGTGGCGCGCGTCGTGGTGATCGAAGCCGATGGCTTGTCCGCGGAGCTGCCCAACCGGTGGGTGAGCGTGCAGTTCCTCAAGGTCAGCACGAGCTTCTCGTCGAGATCTGTAAAATGCCAGTTCACCACCATCGACCGCCCGGCCGCCTTCGCCGGATCGATGCGGATCGCCAGCATGTCGAAGAACACGTCGGTCGAGAGCCCGCGCAGCGTGTCGGCCGCGATGGTGCCGCGCGCCGGCACCTGGAACACGCCGTGCCGCAGCTCCTGGGCGCCGTACAGGAAGGCGTTGCGCCAGGTCGCCGATTCGGCCTGGTAGCCCATCTGCTCCAGCGCATCGGCGCACAGCGCCCGCGCCTCCTCGTTGCCGGGCTCGGCGAACACGACCTCCTTCATCACCTGCGCGACCCAGCGGAACTCGCCCTTGGCGAAGTCGGCCCTGGCGCGCGCGATGACGGCCGCTGCCCCGCCCATATACTCGACGAACTTCTTCGCCGCCGGTGCCGGCGGCAACGGATGGAGATTGCAGGGATTGCCGTCGTACCAGCTCAGGTACCGCTGATAGACCGCCTTCACGTTGTGGCTGACCGTGCCGTAGTAGCCGCGCACCGACCAGCGGTCGGCGAGACCGGGCGGCAAGTCGATCGCCTCGGCGATCTCGGCCGGCCGCCAGCCCTTGTTCATGTAGCGCAGGGTCTGGTCATGGATGTGCTTGTAGAGGTCGCGCTGCGCCGCGAGATGCTCGAGCACCCCCTCACGGCCCCAGGTCGGCCAGTGATGTTGGCCGATCAGCACATCGGTGCGGCCGCCGTACATCTCGATGGCGTCGCCGATGTACTTCGACCAGATGCGCGGATCGCGCACGACCGAGCCGCGCAACGGGATGAAGTTGTGCAGCAACGGACAGGCGTTCTCCGCCATGTTGAGCACGCCGAGCTGCGGATAGAACATGTGCATCTCGGCCGGCGCCTCGGTCTCCGGCGCGAGCTGGAAGACGATCTCGAGGCCGTCGATCAGATGAGTCTCGACCGCCTTCTCGATGCTCATGGTCGGCGCGATCAGTCCCGGCGTGCCGCGGGCGATGCCCTTGCCCAGGCCGGCATCGACCTGCCCGCGCGCGCCGCGCGGCAGCATGGTGCCGAACTGGAACTGCGAGCGCCGGAACATCGGCAGGCCCGCCAGCACGGTCTCGCCGCCGACAGCGTCCATGAAACCCGCCGGCGCGATCACCTCGACCTTGCCCGAGGCGACATCGGCCTCGTCCACCACCCCGCGAACGCCGCCGTAATGGTCGACATGGCTGTGGCTGTAGATCACGGCGACGACCGGTTTCTTCGGCCGGTGCGCGAAGTAGTGCGCCAGCGCCGCGCGCGCAGGCTCGGCCGTGGTCAGGGGATCGATCAGGATCACGCCGCTGTCGCCCTCGAGCACCGTCATGTTGGCGATGTCGAAGCCGCGCAACTGGTAGACTCGCTCGGCCACCTTGAACAGGCCGTTGGCCATATTGAGGCGCGCAAGCCGCCACAGGCTGGGATTGACCGTCGCCGGCGCGAGCTCGCCGTCGATGAAGGCGTATTCGCCGAGGTTCCACAGCACCGTGCCGCTGTCGGCCTTCACCACGCCATCGGGCACCGGGGCGATCAGGCCACGCCCGGCCGCCTCGAAGTCGCGCTTGTCGGCGAACGGCAGCCGCGCAGCCATCGCCGCATTGGCCGCGCGGGTGGCGGGCTCGGCGTCGCGCGCAGCATCGAGATGCGACGCCGGCACCGGAACGGCGGACGCAGGTGTCATTGCTCTTCCTCTCATGGACCCAACGCGCCACTCTGGGAACCGCCATGGCCAAGCGCAAGCTCCCGCTCTCGACCAGCCGGAACGTCGCGCTGTCCTTCCCCGGGGTCGAGGAAGGCACCTCCTATGGAACACCCACCTTCACTGGCGCACCACTCTTGTCATCGCAGCGCCTCTGCCGCACTCGGGTCCTCGAGCCCAGCAGCGATGCCCAGGAATGTAGTTGCCCGCTCGCGATCCTCCGGCCGAGCGTAGGCGGGTGTACCCTTCAATCTGGTCCGGAAAAATTCCGGCGACACCCTCTGGCCCGTCGTGAATGCGGCTTTCGCCTTGTCGATCTCGCCCGTGCCGACGAGACAAATCGCGAGGAGCAAGTGCGGTGGCGGATATTCGGGTCTTTCGTTGAGCGCGCGCGACGCCCAACCCGCACCCTCAACATATTGTTTCCCGCTGAAACTCGCGTGGGCCAGCATATTATAGGTGATGTGACGCCGCTGTCGCGGGTTTAGCCGCAGAACCTGATTTAGATGTTCGATGGCGCACTTGGAGTCCCCCGCTGCGGTCTCCAACTGCGCGAGCACCTGCCGCACAATTGTGTCATTGGGATTCAACTCGTATGCACGGCGCGCGTCCGCAAGTGCGTCCGAATAGCGGTCCACTTGCCCGTCGTGGAAGACACATAATGCTCTGAGCGCGTAGCCCAGTGCATTACCACTGTCCAATTCGATAGCGCGCGCGGCCGCTGACGTTGCTTCCCGCAGTGCAGCCTTTCGATCCGCCGCCATCTGCAGGTGCAAAGCGTTTCCGTGAGCGGCGGCGATTACATTCAGCGCCTGCACGCTGCATGGATCGATCGCGAGCGCCTCTTCCGCTTCCCGGATCGCCTGATCGATGAGCGTTCGATCCACCTTGTCGATCCCCTGTGAGGCATGGGTCCACCCTCGTAGGGAGAGTTCGTAAGCCGTGAGATTGTCGGGACGCCGTCGGGACGCTTTCAATTGCTCCGTCGATTCGATCTGCGGCGCAATCATGGCCACGATGGCTTGCGTGACTTCCTCCTGCACCGCGAAGATGTCGTCCAGCACGCGGTCGTAGCGCTCCGCCCAGATATGATTGCCGGTGAGCGTGTCGATCAGCTGGCCGGTAACACGAATTCGATTCGATGACTTGCGTATGCTGCCTTCCAGCACGTACCGGACACCGAGTTCCTTGCCGACCTGCCGGATGTTGGGCGATTTTCCCTTGTAGGAGAAAGACGAGTTCCGGGCGATTACGAAGAGAGAATGGAAGCGAGACAGCTCGGTAATGATGTCCTCTGTGATGCCATCGGTGAAATACTCCTGCTCGGGGTCGCCGCTCATGTTCTGGAACGGGAGGACGGCAATCGACGGCTTGTCCGGGAGCGGCAAGGCTTCCGGCGCTGCTGCCGCCCTTGCGCCGCCCACGACGAACACCTGCACCGGCCGCGCGATGTTCTTCAGGTCGATCTCGCCCTTGTCCATGAACGCGAGGTCGAGCCTGTCGCGCACCAGATCATAGACTTGCCGGGACAGGGCAATTCCGCCGGGATCGGCAACGGCTTCAATGCGCGCAGCGACGTTTACACCATCGCCCATCAGATCATCGCCCTGAACCACGACATCACCGACGTGGATGCCGATGCGCAAGGGCAATCGCCCCAGTGCGTTGGCCTCCTGGATGGCCCTGGCGCAGCCCACCGCTTGCACCGCACTGGCAAACTCGACGAGGAAGCCGTCGCCAACCGACTTGAACAGCCGCCCTGCGTGCCTAGCGAGTTGAGGCTCGATGATCTTGGTCCGCAGCGACTGGAGCTGCGCCAGGGTCCCGGCCTCGTCGCTGCCGACCAGCTTCGAGTAGCCCACCACGTCGGCCACGAGGATGGCGGCGAGGCGGCGGTGCTCGGTCATTCGGGAAGTCCTGCGGATCCAACCCGGTGGTGAATCGAAGTGCCCTTGTTCGCGACGCGGGGCATTGAACCTCCCCTATGTGCGTGCGTACGGCCTCGAGCACATAATGTATCCACCGACCAACCGGAGCAATGACCGGAATTGCCCCGAAGCGGTCGGACCTCGCTACGAGTATACGCGCTACCCTTCGACCTTGATGTTGTTGTCCTTGACCACCTTGGTCCAACGCTCGGTCTCGAACTTGAGCTTCTCGAGATAGGCCTCGGGCGTCGAGCCGGTGGTGAAGAAGCCGAGCTCGGCGAACTTCGCCTTCACCGCCGGATCCTTCACGATCTCGAGGCAAAGTGCGTTGAGGCGCTCGACGACCGGCCGCGGGATGCCGGCCGGGCCGGCGACGCCGTAGAATACCGCGCTCACCATGTCCTTCATGCCGAGCTCGACCACCGTCGGCACGTCGGGGCACATCGGCGAGCGCTGCTCCGACGCGACGGCGATGCCGGTCATGCGCCCGGCCTTCACGTGGTTGCCGGTCGGCAACACGACGTCGACGATCACCGGCACGTGGCCGCCCATGACGTCGCGGATGGCGTCGGCCGAGCCCTTGTAGCCCACCACCTCCAGGTTGAGCTTGTTGCGCGTCCTGAACAGCTCGCCCCACAGGTGCGGCTGGTTGCCGATGCCGGAGCAGGCGTAGCGCACCTTCTGCGGCTGCTTGCTGCACCAATCGGCGAACTCGGCGTAGCTCTTCGCCGGGACGTCCTTGTTGATCGCGATCAGGTCGGGAATGTCGGCGATCGTCGAGATGGTCTGGAAATCCTTGAGCGGTTCGAACGGCTGCTTGAGGCCGAGCGCGGCGTTGGTCGCCAGCGTCGTCGTGGCGAGCAGCAGCGTGTGGCCGTCCGGCTTCGACTTCACCACTGCGTCCATGCCGATGATGGTGTTGCCGCCGCCCTTGTTCTCGACGATCACCTGCTGACCCAGCAGCTCGCCCATCTTGCCGGCGACGATGCGGCCCGCCGTGTCGGTGGCGCCGCCCGCAATGTACGGCACGACGATCCTGATCTGCTGGCTCGGCCAGGCCTGGGCACGGACCGCCGAGGCCCCGACGATGGTCCAGCCGGCGGCCGCCAATACGCTACGACGCTTGAGCATGCACAACTCTCCGCTCTTTCTCCTCTCCCCCGCCAGGGGAAGAGGTTGGGCGAGGGGGTTGCGCACAGCCTTCGATGCCCCCTCTCCTCGCTCTCGCCCTGACGGGGGAGAGGAATATGAATGGGAAGAAACTACTCGGCCGGCTTGAGAGCGGCTATGGCGTTGCGCCGTTCGCTGGGCAAAAACGAAATCGCCAGCGTGGTGCAGGCGGCGACGGCGGCGAGCGTCATGAGCAGCGTCGGGAAGCCGGCGGCCTTCACCGACGGGCCGATCGCCGCGACGACCAGCGAGCTGACGCCGAAGCCGATCGCCAGTCGCATGCCGGTGACGCGGCTGCGCATGCGATCGTCGACGAAACGCACGATCATAGCGTCGGTGAACGGGATGGCGCCGAACACGAACACCATGAACAGCGTCGTCACCGCGACCAGCACCCAGCCCTCGGCATAGGCCGCGAGCAGGAACAGCGGCACCTGGGCGATCAGGATCGGCAGGTAGATGGTCTTGAGCGGATGGCGGTCGATCAGCGCGCCGACCACGAGCTGCATCAGCGACGCCACGGTGAACACGCCGAACAACACCATGCTGAGCAACGCTGGATCGGCCGCGAGCTGGGCGATGCGTGCCTTCAGCATCTCGCCGTTGGAGTTGGTCGTGAAGTTGAAGACGATCGAGCCGGTGACCGCGGCGCAGGTCATGATGAAGAACACGCGCGCCATGACGTTCGGCGGCAGGTCGATCATCCTGGCCTTGCGCTTGGCCGGCGCCTCCTGCTCCTTCGGCACCAGGGCGGCGAACAGCACGGCGGCGATCAGGCAGACGATGCCCGGCACGATGTAGGCCATCTGCCAGCCGTAGCGCGTCGCCAGCAGCACCGACAGGCTGGCGCCGATCGCGATGCCGAGATTGCCGACCAGGCCGTTGACGCCGATCACGAAACCGGGCCGATCCGAACCTTGCACGATCATCGGGATGCCGACCGGATGGTAGATCGAGGCGAAGGCACCCATCACCGTGAGCGCCGCGCCGATCTGCCACTTGTTCTGGCTGAGCGCGATCAGCAGGCACGAAACGCCGATGCCGGCGAAGAAGATGATCATCATGGACCGGCGGCCCCACGAATCGCCGAGCTTGCCCGACACGATCGAGCCCGCGCCGAACATGAACGAGGCGCCGAAGGCGTAGGGCGTCAGCTCCTTCCAGTCGGTCCCCCAGACGCCGGCGATCACGCTCACCGTGTAGAGGAAGATCGCGATGACCCAGTGGTCGACCGCGTGGCCGAGGTTGAGCAGGAGAGACGTCGGGCTGGTGAGCTTCATGATGAGCGTTTCACTCCAATCATCCTGCTGGGACCGCGCAGCTCCAATGGCGCTCATTTCTTTGGACCGCGCCATGCGCGCTCATGGTCACGAGGCGGGCTGGAAGCCCGCGGTCCAATGAGCGCCACTGGAATGGCGCGGTCCCCAGCGCAGAAAAGATAAGGAAAGCGCCCGTGGCTGTCTTGCGCTAGAATGCCAATTGATGTCGCGAAACGGCCAGCGCTCCACCAATCCACAGGACTATCAGCATGTCCCGCGCGCGGTCGCGGCCATGCCCAAGGACTTCGCCTGCGGATTCGAGATCCTGCCGCATCACCACGAGCGCGCCCAGTTGATCTACGCAACTGCAGGCACGGTGCGCGTTTCCACCGAGGATGGCGTCTGGGTTGTTCCGCCGCAGCAGTCGGTCTGGGTTCCGGCTGGCATCACCCACAGCCTCGTGATGCTGAGCGACACCACCATGCGCACGCTGTATGTGCGCGAGGACGCCGCCGTCTCGATGCCGACCATCTGTCGCGTGCTGTCGATGACGCCGCTGCTGCGCGAACTGATCGTGCGCGCGACCGAATTGCCGGTGCAGTACGACGAGAAGGGCCCGGCCGGCCATGTCTTCGCGCTGATCCTGTCCGAACTGCAGGGGCTGCAGGCGCTGGGCCTCCAACTGCCGATGCCGCGCGATGCGCGCTTGCGCTTGCTCTGCCAGGCACTGCTCGATTCGCCCGGCGACCAGCGGCCGCTGGAGGCGTGGGCGGAGACGATCAACAGCAGCGCCCGCACCCTCGCCCGGCGCTTCCAGAACGAAACGGGCTTGAGCTTCGGTGCGTGGCGGCAGCAGGCGCGCGTGCTCGAGGCGATGGGCCGGCTCGGCGGTGGCGCGCCCGTCACCGAGGTCGCGTTCGATCTTGGCTACGAGAGCGTGAGTGCGTTCAGCGCCATGTTCCATCGCGCGACGGGCGCCCCACCCAGCCGGTTCCGCGGCCGGCCTCAGGCGCAATGAAAAATCCCTTTACGGTTTATGGGATTATGGTGTCGCAGCAACCGCTTAAGCCACAGAAACCTTGACGCAATGGGCGCAAATCTCCCCAATGCGCACCCCAGTTGGGGTACTCTAAACCGTCATTCAGCCAGAATCGGCAAGCTGCTCCCGCAGCCCCGGAGTGAGTTAGTTTGAAGCCGACCGACATCACGAATCCCGACTATTTCCACAAGGTCGTGGATTGCCAGTGGGCTTGCCCCGCGCACACCCCCGTCCCCGAATACATCCGGCTGATCGCTCACGGGCGCTACTCCGACGCCTACATGATCAATTGGAAATCCAACGTCTTCCCGGGGATCCTCGGCCGCACCTGCGACCGCCCCTGCGAGCCGGCCTGCCGTCGCTCCCGCGTCGAGGACGAGACCCTGGTCAAGGGCAAGAAGGAGCCGGTCGCGATCTGCCGTTTGAAGCGTGTCGCCGCCGACTACAAGGACGAAGAGATCGGCGCACGCATGCCGAAGGCGCCGGAGAAGAACGGCAAGCGGGTGGCCTGCGTCGGCGGCGGCCCGGCCTCACTGACGGTTGCACGAGATCTCGCCGTGCTGGGCTACGAGATCGTCATCTACGACCAGGACCCCAAGCTCGGCGGCTTCATTCGCACCCAGATTCCGCACTTCCGTCTGCCTGAATCGGTGATCGACGAGGAAGTCGGCTTCATCACCGGCATCGGCAACATCGAGTTCCGTCACCAGAAGATCGATTCGCTGAAGAAGCTGCTCGGCGACGGCTACGACGCGATCTTCGTCGGCTGCGGCGCGCCGCGCGGGCGCGAGCTCGACGTGCCGGGCCGCAAGGAAGCGGCGGCGAACATCCATATCGGCATCGACTGGCTGAGCTCGGTCTCGTTCGGCCACACCACCTCCGTCGGCAAGCGCGTGATCGTGCTGGGCGGCGGCAACACCGCAATGGACTGCTGCCGCACTGCCCGCCGTCTCGGCGGCGAGGACGTGAAGGTGATCGTCCGTTCCGGCTTCGAGGAAATGAAGGCGTCTCCCTGGGAGAAGGAAGACGCAATGGGCGAGGACATCCCCATCCTCAACATGCTCGTGCCCAAGGAAGTGAAGCACGACAACGGCAGGATCCAGGGCGTGGTGTTCGAGAAGGTGAAGGCCGAGTACGACGCCAAGGGCCGGCGCAGCCTGGTGCCGACCGGCGAACCCGATGCGTTCTATCCCTGCGACGACGTGCTGGTCGCGATCGGCCAGGAGAACGCCTTCCCGTGGATCGAGAAAGACGCCGGCATCGAGTTCGACCGCTGGGGCCTGCCCAAGCTCAACGAGGCGACGCTGCAGAGCACTGAGCCGAAGGTGTTCTTCGGCGGCGACGCGGCGTTCGGCCCGAAGAACATCATCTGGGCGGCGGCGCACGGCCACGACGCGGCGATCTCGATCCACAAGATGCTGATCGGCGAGAAGGTCGAGGAGCGGCCGGCGCCGGGCGTCAACATCGTCAGCCAGAAGATGGGCATCCACGAGTGGAGCTACGACAATGCTCCGACCATCGATCATCGCTTCAAGGTGCCTCATCGCAAGAAGGAAGAGGCGCTGAAGGACATCATGGCGGAGGTCGAGCTCGGCTTCGACCCCAAGCTCGCCTACGAGGAGGCGCGGCGCTGCCTGAACTGCGACGTGCAGACGGTATTCAGCGGCAAGCTCTGCATCGAATGCGACGCCTGCGTCGACATCTGTCCGATGGACTGCATCACCTTCACCGAGAATGGCGAGGAGAAGGATCTGCGCGCGCGGCTGATGGCGCCGGCGATGAATCCGACGCAGGACCTCTATATCGGCAACGACCTCAAGACCGGCCGCGTGATGGTGAAGGACGAGGACGTCTGCCTGCACTGCGGCCTGTGCGCCGAACGGTGCCCGACCGGCGCCTGGGATATGCGCAAGTACTACACGGAAATGACTCACGCGGAGCACGCATGCCGCCAGCAATAGCCGCCGTCAACGACTTCGTCGTCAAGTTCGCGAACGTCAACGGTTCGGGATCCGCCTCCGCCAACGAGCTGTTCGCCCGGTCGATCCTCCGCATGGGCGTCCCCGTCAGCCCGCGCAACATCTTCCCGTCGAACATCCAGGGCCTGCCCACGTGGTACGAGGTCCGCGTCACCGAGAAGGGTTATCTCGGCCGGCGTGGCGGCGTCGACATGATGGTGGCGATGAACCCGCAGACCTGGGCGCAGGACGTCAAGGAGATCGAGCCGGGCGGCTACCTGTTCTACGATTCGACCAAGCCGATGCCGTCGTCGATGTTCCGCGATGACATCAACGTCATCGGCGTGCCGCTCACCGCAATCACCAACGCCACCTACACCGACGCCCGCCAGCGCCAGCTCTTCAAGAACATCATCTACGTCGGCGCGCTGTCGATCCTGCTCGGCATCGATCCCGAGGAGATCAAGCGACTGTTCGGCGAGCAGTTCAAGGGCAAGGAAAAGCTCCTCGACTCCAACGTCAAGGCCCTGAACCTCGGGCGCGACTGGGCGAGCCAGCATCTCGACGCCTCCGCCGTGAAGCTCAAGGTCCGGCGAGCCAACACCGTCGGCAATCGCATCTTCGTCGAGGGCAACAACGCGGCTGCGCTCGGCGCCGTCTATGGCGGCGCCACGGTGTGCGCCTGGTACCCGATCACCCCGTCCTCCTCGCTCGCCGAGGCGTTCCAGTCGCACTGCAAGCGGCTGCGCCACGACAAGGAGACCGGCAAGGCCAAGTACGCCATCATCCAGGCCGAGGACGAGCTCGCCTCGATCGGCATGGTGATCGGCGCCGGCTGGAACGGCGCGCGCGCCTTCACCTCGACCTCGGGCCCCGGCATCTCGCTGATGACCGAGTTCATCGGCCTCGCCTCGTTCGCCGAAGTGCCGGCGGTGATCGTCAACGTGCAGCGCGGCGGCCCGTCGACCGGCATGCCGACCCGCACGCAGCAGTCCGACCTGCTGTCCTGCGCCTACGCCTCCAACGGCGACACCAAGCACGTGCTGCTGTTCCCCGAGGATCCGCGCGAATGCTTCGAGTTCACGGCCGAGGCGCTCGATCTCGCCGACCGGCTGCAGACGCCGGTATTCGTCATGACCGACCTCGACATCGGCATGAACCACCGCCTGTGCGAGCCCTTCAAGTGGGACGACAACCGCCAGCTCGACCGCGGCAAGGTGATGACCGCCGAGGAGCTCGAGGCCGGCAAGACTTTCGGCCGCTACCTCGATGTCGACGGCGACGGCATCCCGTTTCGCACCTATCCGGGCACACACCCGACCAAGGGCAGCTACTTCACCCGCGGCACCACCAAGGACGAGTACGCCAAGTACTCCGAAGAGGGCGCGGTGTACGTGCGCAACATGGAGCGGCTGCAGAAGAAGCTCCACACGGCGTCGAAGATCGCGCCGCAGCCGCTGCGCTACTCCTCGCCCAAGCCCACCAGGTACGGCGTGATCTACTTCGGCTCGACCAGCCCGGCGATGGCCGAGGCGCTCGACCACCTCGAGGCCGACGGCAACCACGTCAATGCGCTCAGAGTGCGGTCCTTCCCCTTCTCCAAGGCGGTCGAGGACTTCATCCACGAGCATGACAAGGTGTTCATCGTCGAGCAGAATCGCGACGCCCAGCTGCGCACCATGCTGATGGCCGACTTCACGCTCGACGCCCGCAAGCTGGTGCCGGTGCTGCACTTCGACGGCACGCCGATCACCGCCCGCTTCATCGCCTCCGATATCGCCAAGAAGCTCGACCAGATGAAGGTCGTACCGTTCGAGAAGGCCGCGTCATGACCTACATCGCCAAGCCGAAACTCCACCATCCCTCGCTGGTCAGGAACAAGGCCGGCTTCACCCGCCGCGACTACGAGGGCGCTGTCTCGACTCTGTGCGCCGGCTGTGGCCACGATTCGATCAGCGCCGCGATCATCCAGGCCTGCTACGAGCTCGACATCCTGCCGCACCAGGTGGCCAAGCTCTCCGGAATCGGCTGCTCGTCCAAGGCGCCGACCTACTTCGTCGGCGCCAGCCACGGCTTCAACACCGTGCACGGCCGCATGCCGTCGGTGATGACCGGCGCCAACCTCGCCAACAAGGACCTGATGTACATGGGCGTATCGGGCGACGGCGACAGCGCCTCGATCGGCCTCGGCCAGTTCGCCCACATCATGCGGCGCGGCGTGAACATGACCTACATCGTCATGAACAACGGCGTATACGGCCTGACCAAGGGCCAGTTCTCGGCGACCGCCGACAAGGGCTCGATCAGCAAGAAGGGCGCCGCCAATTCCGACGAATCGATCGACCTCGTGTCGCTCGCCATCCTGATGGGCGCGACCTTCGTCGGCCGGTCCTTCTCGGGCGACAAGCATCAGCTTGTGCCGCTGATCAAGGCGGCGATGAGCCACAAGGGCGCGGCGTTCCTCGACGTCATCAGCCCGTGCGTCGCCTTCAACAACCATGCCGGCTCGACCAAGAGCTACGAGTATGTTCGCGAGCACAACGAGGCCGTGAACCGGCTCGACTTCATCGAGGACCGCGAGGAGATCACCACCCAGTACGAGCCCGGCACCGCGACCACCGTGCAGCAGCACGACGGCTCGCTGCTGCGGCTGCGCAAGCTCGGCGAGGAGTACGATCCGTCCGACAAGGTGGCGGCGATGAAGCGGGTGCAGGAGGGTCTGGCCGAGGGCGAGGTCGTGACCGGCCTGCTCTATCTCGACCCGACGCCGAAGGACCTGCATCAGAACCTGAACACGGTCGACGTGGCGCTCAACACGCTCGGCACCGCCGATCTCTGCCCGGGCTCGGCGACGCTGGACCGCATCAACGCCAGCTTGCGGTAAGGGGCCTGCCCTAACGCGGCCTTCGCTGATCAAGCTGCTGCTCGCCTTCTGGGGCGGGCTGATGGGCGCTTTCACCGGCGCCTGCATCCTGGCAATGGGCGTGGGCTACCTCGAGCCGCGCCTGGGCGCTCAGGCGGCACCCGTTGGCGGCTTGGCAGGCTTCGTGGGCGGCCTCTGGCTGACGCTGCGCCGCGGCGGCCACTGGGGCGGCAGCGCCATAGTAGCCCTGACCGGCATCGCCATCATGCTGGCCGTCAGCCTGGGCTACGTCGCCTTCTCCGGGTGATCGAGCCCTCAATGGTCGAGGTCGAGCGTCTCCGGCGCGGGGGCTGACGCAAGGTTCATGCGGCCCTCGTAGATCGGGCGCGCGCCGGTGGTCGGGCCGGGATACTGCACGAACAGCACCGTACCGCCGGTCTCCGTCTTCATCTCGTTCTCGAAGTGCGGATCCTCCATGTAGACGATGGTCCCCGGGCCGTACTTCTTCTCACCCATCCGGAACTCGCCTTCGATGACGTACCAGATCTGCGCGAAATCATGCCGATGCAGCGGGAAGCCCGCGCCCGGCTCATAGCGCAGGAAGCCCACATTCGGCGTGGTCGGCCGCTCGGCCGTCGGATGGAACAGGAACTTGGCGGCGTTGCGGAACCGGCCCATCTGCCAGTCCATATCGTCGGGATGCCTGAATTCCGGCGCGTGATGCATGGCGTCCTCCTCTCGGTTCAGGTTGCCGGCAGCTCGACCAGGCGGCCGGTCTCGCCGGGCTGGCGCTGCAGGTCGAGCCGCCGGTCATGCCACTGCCGCAGGGTCGGGCGATGGCCGATCGAGATCATCGTGGTGCTCGGCAGGCGCTGCTTGAGCGCGGTGTAGACCGCCGCCTCCGACGCTTCATCCAGCGAAGCGGTGGCCTCGTCCATGAAAAGCCAGTCGGGCTTGAACACCATCGCTCGCGCCACCGCAACGCGCTGCTGCTCGCCGCCCGACAGGATGTTGCTCCAGTGCGCCTCTTCGTCGAGCCGCGGCACGAGATGGCCGAGCCGCGCCGCCTTCAGCGCATCGACGATCTCGGCGTCGGTCGCCTTCGAGTTCTCGTCGGGGTACTTCAGCGCATCGCGCAGCGTGCCGATCGGGATGTAGGGCTTCTGCGGCAGGAACAGCACGCGCGCACCGGCCGGGATGTTGACGTGGCCGCGGCCGAACGGCCAGATGCCGGCCAGCGCGCGGAACAGCGTGCTCTTGCCCGAGCCGCTGACGCCGGAAATCAGTGTCGCCTTGCCCTTGGGCAGGTCGATCTCGGCATCCTTCAGCAGCGCCTGCCCGTTCGGCAGCGCAAGCGTCAGGCCCTCGGCATGGACATCGGCGCGCGCCTGCGGCACGACGTCGAGCGTGACCTCGGGCTTGTCATCGGTCGCGTGCTGCAGGCCCTTGAGACGGTCCATCACCGCGCGCAGCTCGGCCAGCGAGGTGTAGTTGTCGATGAAGAAGGACAGCGCCGACTGGACCTGGCCGAACGCCGAGGCGGTCTGGGTCATCACCCCGAAGGTGATGACGCCGGCGAAGAAGCGCGGCGCGGTCACGACGTAGGGAAAGATGATCGCGAGCTGCGCGTAGCCCGACTGGTAGAAGGCGAGCTGCGCCTGGGTGAACAGCACCTGCCAGCCGTTCCTGAAGATGTCGGCGAAGCGCAAGTTGAGCTGGTCGGTCTCGCGCTGCTCGCCGTTGTAGAGCGCGATGCCCTCGGCATTCTCGCGCACCCGGACCAGGGAGAACCGGAAGTTCGCCTCGTAGCGCTGGCGCATGAAATTGAGGTTGATCAGCCGCCGGCCGACGATGTTGGCGAGGAACGTGCCGATGAACGAATAGATCAGCGCCACCCAGGCCATGTAGCCGGGGATCGTCGCATCGATGCTGATGAAGTCGAGCGACAGCGGGCCGCTCAGCTCCCACAGGATGAAGATGAAGGACACCAGCGTCGCGACGGAACCGAGGAAGCCCAGCAGCAGCGTCATGGTGTACTCGCCGAGCTGGCGGAGGTCCTCGGCGATGCGCTGGTCGGCGTTGTCGACGCTGCGCTGCAGCTCGATGCGGTAGTAACCGCGGCCGTGCAGCCAGTGGGAGAGGTAGTGGTTGGTGAGCCAGCGGCGCCAGCGCAGCCTGAGGTACGGACTCACCACGGCGCGCGCCACGAAGTTCAGGATGTAGAAGACCGCGAGGATCGAGAAGAAGATGATCTCGCGCCAGAAGACGGCTTCATTCTTGTTCTGGATGCTGTCGTAGAAGCGGCGGTTCCACTCGTTGAACATCACCTCCAGGCCGACGCCGGTGAAGGTGAGGGCGATGGCGCCGATCAGCAGCGGGATCGCGAACGGCCAGTCCTCCGACTTGAAGTAGGGAATGACGAGCCGCCACCAGTCGCCGACGAAGCTGCCTACCGTTTTCATGCGGGGGAAATTCCTTTCAGGGCCCGCACAGTAGCCTCACAGATGGCTGGGCAGCCAGAGAGCTATGACGGGAAACGCGATGAGGATGACCAGACGCAGGATGTCGGTCGCGATGAACGGCAATACGCCCTTGAAAATCGACGAAAACGTGACGTCCTGCACCACGCTCTTGATGACGAACACGTTCATGCCGACCGGCGGATGGATCAGGCCGAGCTCGACCGTCATGACGATGATGATGCCGAACCACACCGGGTCGAAGCCGAGCTGTGTGATCAGCGGGAAGATGATCGGCACCGTCAGGATGATCATCGCCATGGCGTCCATCAGGCAGCCCAGCACCAGGTACATCAGCATGATCAGCGCCAGCACGCCGTAGGTGCCGATGCCGAGACCGGTGAGGAACTCGGTGACCTTCTGCGGCACCTGGGTGATCGTGAGGAAATAGCCGAACAGCAGCGCGCCGATCAGCACGGTGAACACCGCCGCCGCCGTGCGCGTGGCCTGCAGCAGCGAGGCGCGGATCTTGTTGCGATCGAGCCGACGGCGCAGCACGCCCAGCAGGAACGCACCCGAGGCGCCGACGCCGCCCGCTTCGGTCGGCGTGAACACACCGCCGTAGAGCCCGCCGATCACCAGCACGAACAGGAGCAGCGGCGCCCAGACATCCTTCAGGCCGGCCAGGCGCTCGGCCCACGATGTCTTCGGGACTGTCGGCAGCAGGTCGGGTTTCACGCGGCAGATGATGGCGATGGTGACCATGTACATCGCCATGGCGAGCAGGCCGGGCAGGATACCGGCCTGGAACAGCCTGCCGATGTCCTGCTGGGTGATCAGCCCGTAGACCGCGAGAACCGTCGAGGGCGGCAGCATCGCGCCCAGCGTGCCGCCGGCCGCGATCACCCCGGTCGAGAAGCTCTGCGGATAGCCGTAGCGGCGCATCTCGGGGTAGGCGACGGTCGAGAAGGTCGCCGCGGTCGCGACCGAGGAGCCTGAGATCGCGGCAAACGCGCCGCACGAGACGATGGTCGCGAGCCCCAGACCGCCCTTGCGATGGCCGACGAAGGTGTTGGCGGCGCGGAACAGCTCGCGGCTCACGCCCGAGGCCGAGACGAACGCGCCCATCAGCAGGAACATCGGGATGACGCCGAACTGGTAGCTGGTCACCGTCCGCATCGAGGTCTGGCCGACCAGCTTCAGCGCCGGCGCGCCGCCCGTCAGGTAGGCGTAACCGGAGACACCGACCAGGCCCATCGCCATGCCGACCGGCACGCGCAGCATCATCAGCGCGAACAGGCTGACGAAACCCGCGATGGCGACGGTATCCGCGCTCACGCTTCGCTGCTCACGTGACGGACTTGGTATCGTGGATGTCTTCCGGATGGAAGATCAGGCGGTAGGTGCGGATGGCGATCAACATCACCGCCGAGATGTCGCCGATCCAGGCGACGGCGAAGAACGGCCAGGTCGGCAGGCCGAGATCGAAGGTCAGCACGTGGTCCTTGTAGGTCGTCGCGACCTTGTCGAACAGCGTGTAGGTCTGCACGGTCACGACGAACAGCAGGACCAGCGTCGCGAACACGTCGATCGCCCGTTTGCCGCGCGGTCCCGCCTGGGCCCATACCAGGTCGACCGTGATATGGGTGCCGCGATAGGAGGTGGCGGCGATGCCCCAGAAGATCAGGATGCCCAGCAGCATGCTGCCGAAGTCGTAGGCGTCCGGGATCTGCAGGCTGAAGAACCGCCGCAGCAGCACCGAGATGAAGATGTCGGCCGCCACCAGCCCCACGAACGCGGCGGCGATCGCCTCGATCGTGTCGATGATGCGGTCCATCAGGCTCCGCGTCAGAAACCCGCTCCGTTCCTGGCCAGCGTGTCCTGGAACTCCTTGTAGAGCGCGTCGGCGTTGCCGCCGCCCTTGGTCACGGCGTCGGCCCACTGCTTCTGCAACGGCGCGGTCGCGGTCTTCCAGGCCTTCTGCTGGTCGGGCGTCAGCTCGTAGACCTCGTGGCCCGACGCCGCTTTCATCTTGGCGCGGCCGGCCGCCTCGAACTTGTTCCACGGCGAGGAGACCTTGACCGCCCATTCGGTGGTGCAGTGGTCGTCGATCACCTTCTTCTGCGCCGGCGACATGGCGTCGTACTTCGCCTTGTTCATCGAGTAGGTGAACACGGTCGAGTACAGCGGCACGTCCATCGAGTACTTGGTCACCTTGTCGAGGCCGAAAAGGAACATCGATCCCCACGGAAAGAAGATGCCGTCGGCCACACCGCGCTCGAGCACGTCGCGCGCCTCGGGCGCCGAGGCCTGCACGTTGGTGCCGCCCAGCATGGTCACCATCTGGCCGATCGTGCTCTGCGCCGGGCGGATCTTCATGCCCTTGATGTCCTCGGGCATCACCACTTTCTTGCGGCCATGATAGGCGCCCGGATCGTGGATGAAGGCGAAGCAGAAATGCGTGTCCTTCATCTCCTGCGCGGCGTGCCTGCGATACCACTGGTCGAGCGCCGCGGTGCCCTTGTCGGCGTCGGCGAAGGTGAAGGGCAACTGGCCGACCGCGATCACCGGGAAGCGGCCCGGCTGGTAGCCCGGATTGACGTAGGTGATGTCGGCGATGCCATCGCGCGCCATGTCGTAATGGTCGAATGCCTTGCCGAGCTGCTCGGACGGGAAGATCGCGCTCTTGATGGTGCCGCCCGAGGCCTTGGCGATGTCGTCGGCCCATGCCTTGGTGGCCGGCACCAGCGGATGGGCAGGCGGCAGCCAGATAGAGATCTTGAGGTCGACCGTCTTGTCCTGAGCCAACGCCGGCAGGGCCAGCAGGCCGGCGGCCAGCGCCCCGAACGCGACCGCGGCGAGCTTCTTCATGAAGGTTCCTCCCAATTCGTTTGCGTCCCAAACATACCGGGTTTATAGGCCGCGACGAAATGGAAGATTCCCGCAGGATCGCGCTCGACGTGCTGGTCGCGTGCCTCGACAAGGGCCAGCCCTTCGACGATGCCCTGGCGAGGCATCCGGGCTTCGCCGCGCTCGCTCCGCGCGACCGCGCCTTCGTGCGCCTGCTGCTCGCCACCACGCTGCGCCGCCTGGGCGAGATCGACACCGTTCTGGGCACGATGATCGAGCGTCCGCTCGAAGGCGCCAACGCCGTGGGTCGTCAGATCCTGCGGCTGGGCGCCGCGCAGCTTCTGTTCCTCGGCACGCCGGCGCATGCCGCGGTCGACACTTCCGTCGACCTCGCGCAAAGCCGCCTGCCCCATCTCAAGGGCCTGACCAACGCCGTGCTGCGCCGCGTCGCGCGCGAGGGCGTGGCGATGCTGGGCGACCGCGATCCGGCACGTCTCAATACGCCGCAGTGGCTGTGGGAGAGCTGGGTCGCGAGCTATGGCGAGGAAACCACCCGCGCCATCGCCGCCGCGCACCTGATCGAGGCGCCGCTCGACCTGACGCCGCGCAGCGACGCCGACTTCTGGGCCGGGCGTCTCGAGGCCGAGAAGCTGCCGACCGGCACGCTGCGCCGACGCGCCGGCGGGGCGATCGCCGAGCTGCCGGGCTATGCCGAGGGCGCCTGGTGGGTGCAGGATGCCGCCGCCACGCTCCCCGTGCGCCTGCTGGGCGACGTCGCCGGCAAGCGCGTGACCGACCTCTGCGCCGCGCCGGGCGGCAAGACGATGCAGCTCTGCGCGGGCGGCGCGATGGTCACCGCGGTCGACATCTCCGCGCGCCGCATCGCCCGGTTGAACGACAACCTCGCCCGCGCCGCCATGACGGCCGAGCTGGTGACGGCGGACGCCGGCAAATGGACGCCTGCCGAGACGTTCGACGCAATCCTGCTCGACGCCCCCTGCTCCGGCACCGGCACCCTGCGCCGCCACCCCGACATCGCCTGGCTCAAGGACGGCGGGGACGTGAGCCGCCTGACACTGACGCAGGATCGGCTGCTGGTGCACGCACTCGAGCTGCTGAAGCCCGGCGGCACGCTGGTCTACGCCGTCTGCTCGCTCGAGGAAGACGAAGGGCCGGCGCGCATCGAAGCCTTGCTCGGCCGCACGCCACGGGTGAAGCGCGTGCCCGTTCAACCGGCCGAATTGCCCGGCCTTGCCGAGGCCATCACGGCGAACGGCGACGTCCGAACCCTGCCCTCGATGTGGGCCGACCGCGGCGGCCTCGACGGCTTCTACGTGGCGCGACTGAGGACCTAGCGGCCTGCACTGTCTTTGCAGGATGCAAGCGACATGCCACCCGCTGCAAAAGCGGTCGCAGAGCGGGCTGGAATGGGACGCAACCGTTGACTTTGCAAATCGAATGAAGTCAATCCGCCCGACAATTGGGGATTTGGCTTGTGTTCAGGAGGGAGTTGCCAATGACGATCACCCGACGCCGGATTCTGGCGACCACGGCGGCCGCGCCGCTTGTCGCGCCGTGGATTGGCGGCACGGCCCGTGCCGAGACCAAAAAGCTCAAGATCTCGCACCAGTTCCCCGGCGGCACGATCGACACCGGCGACTTTCGTGACCAGCTCTGCCGCCGCTTCGCGGCCGAGCTCGAGAAGAGGACCAACGGCGCGCTGGGCGCCGAGATCTATCCGAACTCCTCGCTGGTCAAGACGGTGGCGCAGTACTCGGCGATCCGCCGCGGCGCGCTCGACATGACGCTCTATCCGCTGAACTACGCCGGCGGCGAGGTCAGCGAATACAACATCGGCTTCATGCCGGGCGTCGTCAGCTCCTACGAGCAGGGCTACGCCTGGAAGAAGGCCGAGATCGGCAAGCGGTTGAACGCGCTGATGGCCGAGAAGGGCGCGGTGCTGGTCACTTGGCTGTGGCAGGCCGGCGGCTCGGCCAGCCGCGACGCCAAGCCGATCCTCGTGCCGGAGGACGTCAAGGGCAAGAAGGTGCGCGGCGGCAGCCGCGAGATGGACCTCATGCTGAAGGGTGCCGGCGCCTCGGTCGTGTCGATGCCGTCGAACGAGCTCTATGCAGCGATGCAGACCGGCACGATGGACGTCTGCATGACGACCTCGACCAGCTTCATCTCGTTCCGCCTCGAGGAGATTGCCAAGAGCCTGACGACGGCGCGCAAGAAGAGCTTCTTCTTCGTGTTCGAGCCGCTGCTGATGTCCAGGTCGGTGTTCGACTCGCTGCCCAAGGACCAGCAGACGGCGATCATGGATATCGGCGCGGATATGGAGAAGTTCGCTCTCGAGAAGGCGAAGGCCGACGACGAGGCGGTCGCCCAGGTCTACGAGAAGCGCGGCATCAAGACCTACGCCATCGAGCAGGCCGAGGTCGACAAGTGGAAGGCCGTCGCCAAGAGCACCTGCTGGAAGGAATACGCCGACAAGTCGGCCAGCAACGCCGAGTTCCTGAAGCTGTCGCAGCAAGTCTCGGCGTGAGACTGCTCGGCTACATCAACAGGGCGATCGTCGTTCTTTCGGCGATCGCCCTCGTTCTGGCCTCCTGCGTGCTGACCTACTCCGTCCTGCTGCGCTACTTCACGCCGGAGCCGACGGACTGGCAGGACGAGTTCTCCGTCTTCCTGCTGATCGGCGTGTCGTTCCTGGCGGCCGCCTGGGTCCACTCGCAGCGCGGCCATATCGGCATCGAGGCATTGGCTTCGATCCTGCCGCCCAAGGTCAATCGCGTACGCCTCTTCGTCGTCGACATCCTGAGCGCACTGTTCTGCGCCTTCTTCGCCTGGAAGTCCTGGACACTCCTGAACGAAGCCTGGACCGAGGGCTACGTCAGCGCCACCGCCTGGGCGCCGCCGCTCTGGATCCCCTACTCCCTGATGTCGGTCGGCATGACGCTGCTCACCGTGCAGATCATCCTCCAGGCGTTCCGCCCCCCGCCACCGCACGCACCGCCGGCCGAGCTGCCCCTATGAGCCCCTTCACGCTCGGCCTCCTCTATGGCGGCGTCACCCTGCTCGTCATGTTCTCGGGCATGCCGATCTCGTTCGCGCTCGGCCTGGTGGCGACGATCTTCATGTTCCTCTTCATGCCGCATTCGGCGCTCGATACGGTGACGCAGAACGTCTACGAAGAGATGTCGGCGATCACCCTGCTGTCGATCCCGCTCTTCATCCTCAAGGGTGCCGCGATCGGCCGGTCGCCCGCCGGTCGCGACCTTTACTCGGCGCTGCATGTCTGGATGCATCGGATCCCCGGGGGCCTCGGCATCGCCAATGTCTTCGCCTGCGCGCTGTTCGCCGCCATGGCGGGATCGAGCCCGGCGACCTGCTCGGCGATCGGCTCGGCCGGCATCCCGGAGATGCGCAAGCGCGGCTACCCCGGCGGCTTCGCGGCCGGCCTGATTGCCGCCGGCGGCACGCTCGGCATCCTGCTGCCGCCCTCGATCACCATGATCCTTTATGCGGTGGCGGCGGAGCAGTCGCTCGGCCGGCTTTTCCTGGCGGGCATCGGCCCGGCCGTGCTGCTGGTCAGCTTCTTCGCGGCCTACGCCGCCTGGCGGTATTCGCGCGAAGTGAGCCGTGCCCAGGAAGGCTCCGCCCTGCTTTCCAGGGAGAGCTATACGCTCGGCCAGAAGTTCGCCGCGCTACCACGCGTGCTGCCGTTCGTCCTGCTGCTGACCGGCGTCATGGTCGCGCTGTACGGCGGCTTCGCCACGCCGTCGGAGACGGCCGGCCTCGGCGCCATTCTCGCCCTGGTCCTGATTGCGCTGATCTACAACACCTGGCGTCCCCGGCAGCTCGAGCCGATCATGGCCAACACGATCCGCGAATCCAGCATGCTGATGCTGATCATCGGCATGTCGCTGTTCTACAGCTACGTGATGAGCTACCTGCACATCAGCCAGTCGGTCGCCGGCTGGATTGTGGCGCAGCAGCTGTCGCGCTGGGTGCTGCTGGCGGCGATCCTGGTGATGGTGGTGGTGCTGGGCTTCTTCCTGCCGCCGGTCTCGATCATCCTGATGACCGCGCCGATCATCCTGCCGCCGCTCAAGGCGGCCGGCTTCGATCTGGTGTGGTTCGGCGTGATCATGACCATCGTCATGGAGATGGGCCTGATCCATCCGCCGGTCGGGCTCAACATCTTCGTCATCAAGAACATCGCGCCCGACATCCCGCTCGGCGACGTGGTGTGGGGCATCGTGCCGTTCGTGATCCTGATGACGCTCGCCGTCGTGGTGCTCTGCTTCCTGCCCGAGATCGCCATGTGGCTGCCGGACAAGCTGATTACTTAGCTCTCTGCCGATATCGCACTCCCTCGCGATATCCGATGTAGAGCCCCGAGGCGATGATTACGGCGGCGCCGACCCAGGTCCAGAAGTCGGGGAACTCGCCGAACACCGCATAGCCCAGGATCGTCGAGCCGATCAACTGGGTGTAGTTGAACGGGGTCACTACCGATGCCGGCGCCTGGCTGTAGGCGATGGTCAGGAAATAGTGGCCGGTGCCGGCCATGATGCCCATGCCGACGAACAGGGCCGCGTGCCACACCGTGTGCGGCGTCACCCATTCGAACGGCACGAACGGCGATGCCGCCAGGCTGCCGACGATGGTCGCCACGGTCGCCGACGCATCGGGCCGCTCGGTCTGGCCGTAGCGGCGCGAGAACAGCTGGTAGAACGAGCTGCAGACCGTGCTGGCGACGATCAGCAGCGCGTGCCAGTCGAAATCCGCGTGGCCCGGCCGCACCACGATCAGCGCGCCGACGAAGCCCACCGTCACCGCCGCCCAGCGCCGCGGGCCGACCTGCTCGCCGAGCAACTTCGGCGACAGGGCGGTGACGATGATCGGGCTCGACAGCGAAATCGCCGCCGCCGTGGCGAGCGGCAGATAGACCACGCCGTGAAAGAACAGGTAGCTCGACAGGAACAGCAGCATCCCGCGCAGCACCTGGGTCCAGAGCCGGCGGATCGCGAACAGCTGGCGGCCGCTGCGCGGCAGGAACATCGCCAGCATGAAAATGAAGGCGAAGATGTAGCGCGCCCAGATCACCAGGATCACCGGATAGCCGCTGGTCGAAAGCGTCTTGGACATCGCGTTCAGGCAGGCAAAGCACGCCATCGCCACGATGGTCGACAGGATGGCGCGCAGGACGCGGTCAGTCGGTGGGTTGGCCACGCCTCAGGCGCCGCGCGCCAGCTTGGCGATGAAGTTCGACAGTTCCTCGGGATTGTACGGCTTGTGAAAGACGTGGACCTTGCCGCCCCCGACAGCCAGCGCCGCGGCATGCGAGCCCGAGCATTGGATGACCGGCATGCCCGGCCGGTACTTCACCGCGGCCTCGATCACCTCGAGGCCCGGCATGTCAGGCAGGCCGAGATCGATGATCGCCGCGGCGAGCGGCTTGTCGCCCGCCAGCACGTCGAGCGCCTCCTTGCCGGTCGGTGCCTCGATGCAGGTGAAGCCGGCGCCGCCGAGGGCCTCGACCAGCACGGCCCGGATCAGGAATTCGTCCTCTGCGAGCAGCACGCTCGACATTGCGCTCCTATTCGGCCGCCTTCGCCAGGATGGGCCGGGGCTTGAACGGCAGGATGGTTGTCGCCCGGGCCGCGGGCAGTGGCAAGGGCGGGGTTTCGACTCCGAGCGCCTGGGCCGCATTCCAGCCCCAACGCGGGTCGAGCAGGAAGGCCCGAGCATGCGCCGTGCAGTCGGCGTCGCCAGCGGCAACGATATGTTCGGCCTGCTCCGGCTCGGTGATGACGCCGACCGCCCATGTCTTGATGCCGGCTTCTTTCCTGACCCGTGCGGCGAACGGAACGTGATAGCCCGGCGTCACGGCGATCTTCTGCAAAGGCGAGTTGCCGCCCGAGCTGACATCGACGAAATCGCAGCCCAACGCCCTGAGCTGCCGCGCGGTTTCGATCGTATCCTCGACCGTCAGCCCGCCCTCGACCCAGTCGGTGGCGCTGAGGCGCATGCCCAGCGCCTTCTCGCGCGGCACGAGCTTGCGTACGGCATCAAACACTTCCAGCGGGAAACGGCGGCGCTTTTCCATGCTGCCGCCATACGCGTCGGTCCGGCGGTTGGAGAGCGGCGACAGGAACTGGTGCAGCAAATAACCGTGCGCGCCGTGCAGCTCGATCACGTCGAAGCCGAGCCGCAGGCTGCGCAGGGTGGCGTCGACGAAGGCCCGCTTCACGCGCTTCAGCCCGACATCGTCGAGCGCGATCGGCGTGTGCCACTTGGTGTCATAGGCGACCGCGGAGGCCGAGTACGTCGTCCATGGCAGGTCCGGCGCATCTGCCTGCGTGAGCGGCCCACCGCCCTTCCACGGCCGCTGCGCCGAGGCCTTGCGGCCGGCATGGCCGAGCTGGATGCCGAGCTTCACGTTGGGCATCCAGGCGCGCGCCCAGTCGACCACCGGCTTCAGCGCCGCCTCGTTCTCGTCGCTGTACATGCCGGCGCAGCCCTGGGTGATTCGGCCGTCGCGCTCGACGTGCGTTGCCTCGAAGCACAGCAGGCCCGCCCCCGACATTGCCATCATGCCGTAGTGCACGTGGTGCCAGGGCTGGGCGCTGCCGTCGATCGACGAATACTGGCACATCGGCGAGACGACGATGCGATTGGGCAAGGTGACGCCGCCCAGATCGACGGGCGAGAACAGAACGCTCATGGAGATCCTTTCAATTTCACCTCATCCCGAGGAGCACCGCGAAGCGGTGCGTCTCGAAGGATAGGCAACCGGTGTGCGTGTCGATCAGCCACTGATCGATGGACCGGCCTCGTGGCCGAGCCACTCCTCGATCAGCCGGCGGGCGATCGAATCGCGCCGCGGCATGAAGAAGGAGCCGTCCTTGGGCAGGTTCTCGGGGCGCAGCTCCTCGCGGCTCAGCCACAGCGCCGAGGCCAGCTCGTCCTGGTTGACCTCGAAGTCGAGCGATTCGGCCTCGGCATGGAAGCCGATCATCACCGACGCCGGGAACGGCCAGGGTTGCGAAGAGCGATAGGTGACGTTCTTCACCCGCACCCGTACTTCTTCGTAAACCTCGCGGGCGACCGCATCCTCGAAACTCTCGCCGGGCTCGACGAAGCCCGCCAGGGTCGAGTGCATGCCCTTGGGGAACTGCTTGCCGCGGCCGAGCAGGCACTTGTCGCCGTGATGGACCAGCATGATGACCGCCGGATCGGTGCGCGGAAAATGCTCGGTCTTGCAGTTCTCGTTGGTGCAGATCCGGACGTGGCCGCCGCGCGTCACCTTGGTGCTGGCGCCGCATACCCCGCAATAGCGGTGCCGGCGGTGCCAGTAGGTCATGCCGCGGGCATAGGCCAGGATCGACCCCTCGCGTGCGAACAGGAGCGCGCCGACCTGGCGGAGGTCGACGAATTCACCCATCTCGGCCAGCGGCGTCTCCTTGCCGGTGACGTCGACGGCGAAGTACGGCGTGCCCTCGACGTAGCCCAGGAAGATGTGGTGATCGGCGGCGCCCACGACCGCGCGGGCCATCATGCCCTGCAGGAACACCGGCTCGGGATTGCCGCTGCCCTTGTTGACCAGGTTGCGCTCGCTGTCGATCGGCACGAAGCGCGCGGCCCCCGACGAGGCGAGCTCGATCATGCGCTCGTCGTTCTCGCGCTCGTGGCTGGCGCGATCGATCTCGGCGCTGGAATAGGGATTTCGGGGTCTTTGCATGCGTCCGGACCGTGCCACAGGGGCTCCGGGGCTGCAATTGTTCCGCCTCGCGCCGCGAGCCCGGCTAGACTGCGAGCCATGAGCAGCTCCTCCCTGCCACCCCTCCTCCCGCACGCCACGCGCGACCTCGCCCGCTTTGCCGCCGCGACGCGCTACGCCGACATCCCGGCCGCTGTCGTCGACAGGGTGAAGCTCAGCCTCCTCGACGGCCTGGGCGTCTGCCTGCACGGCGCGACCCTGCCGTGGACCCGGATGGTGCGCGACGTCGTACTCGCCGATGGCGGCAACCCCATCGCCTCGGTCTGGACCAGCGGCGCCAGAGTCGGACTTGCCGGCGCTGTGCTGGTCAACAGCACCGCCGGCCACGCTTTCGAGATGGACGACATCCACAAGGAGTCGATCCTCCATCCAAATTCGCTGTCCGTGCCGACGGCGCTGGCGCTCGCCGAGGCCGATCCATCCCTCACCGGGCGCGACATCCTTGCTGCGATCACGCTCGGCGCCGAAATCGGCACCCGCATCGGCAATGCCGCGACCATGGCGCTGTTCCTGAACGGCTTCCATCCGCAGGGCACGTCGGGTGCCTTCGTCGCCGCCGTCACGGCGGGCCACCTGCTGAAACTCACGCCCGGGCAGATGCAGCACGCGATCGGCATCGCGGGCTCGCTCGGCGCCGGCCTGATGGCGGCACAGGAAGGCGCCATGGTGAAACGCTTGCACGCCGGCCGCGCGGCGCAAGGCGGCATGACCGCCGCGCTGCTCGCCAAGAAGGGCTTCACCGGCATCACCGACGTCGTCGAGGCGGGCTACGGCGGCTTCTTGAGCGCGATCGCCCGCACGCCCAACCCGGCGCGGCTTCTCGATGGACTCGGGAAGGATTGGGAGGCCGCGAAGGTCGGCTTCAAGATGTATCCCAACGTCACGAGCATCCACGCCGCGCTCGACGCGATGCGGGCGACCAGGGTCACTGCCCGTGACGTCGAATCGATCGAGATCGGCGTCGGCCACATGACATTCGTGCACACCGCCTGGGACTATAGGCCCGCCGGCGTAACGGCGGCGCAGATGAACATGTTCTACGGCATTGCCGTCATGGCGCTGCGCGGCGACGTCGCCGCCCGCGACTACACGGAAGACCGGATCGCCGATCCGGAGATCCTTTCCTTCATCCCGCGCATCAAGGTCTTCGAGGACGCCGGGCTCGAGGCCATGGGTCCGGCCTTCCGCCACGCCGCGCGGGTGACCGTGCGCACGACCGACGGCCGCACGATCGAGCGCGAGGTCCTGAATCGCCGCGGCAGCCCGGAGAACCCGGTCACGCGCGAGGATGTCGAGCGCAAGTTCGCGGCGAACCTGACCGGCATTCTCGCGCCGGCCGGAATCGACCGCCTGAAGAGCCTCGCGCTCTCGCTCGATACGCTGCCCAATGCCGACGAGATCGTGAAACTCTTGAGCGGGAGGACCACTTGCCCATCGACTATGAAAAGCGCGACGGCGTCGCCTACATCACGCTGAACAATCCCGGCAAGGCGAACATCCTCGACAAGCCGACGTCGGATGCGATCTCCGAGGCGTGGATCGATCTCTGGGAAGATCGTTCGATTCGTTGCGCCATCCTGACCGGCAAGGGCGACACGCACTTCTGCGGCGGCCACAACCTCGCGCCGCGCGAGAACATCACCGAGGAGGAGCGCGACTATCTGCGCACCCAGCGGATCTTCTGGCCACTGGCCGGGACCGTGCACGGCCAGAAGACCGGCGTCGACGGCCGCATGGGCGACCACTATCCGCGCGTCTGGAAGCCGGTGATCGGCGCGGTGAACGGCTGGGCCGCGGGCGCCGGCCTCTACATCCTGCTGTCGTCGACCGACATCCGGATCGCCAGCGCCGAGCATGCGCGCTTCAAGTTTGCGCTTCTCACGCAGGGCTGGCTGGGTCATGGGCCCGGCGCCAGCCTGCTCGCCAAGCAGCTCCGCTACATCGATGCCATGAAGATCCTGCTGACCGACGAGCCGTTCGACGCGCAGGAGGCATTGCGGATCGGCCTGATCAACGAGGTCGTCCCGCATGCGCAGCTGCTCGAGCGGGCCGAGAAGCTCGCCCGCCACATCTGCGCCCTGCCGCCGGTCGCGGTGCGCATGATGAAGGAGTTCCTGGTGCGCTTCGGCGACCTGCCGACCGACCAGGCGTGGCACGTGCAGAACCTGATCAACTCGCTGCTCATCCAGACCACGACGGACGGCGAGGAAGGCCGGCAGGCCTTCAACGCCAAGCGCAAGCCGAACTTCGACGGCAAGCTGCGCAAGCGCGGCGACGCCTGGCCCGAACTCTCGGAAGAGGACGCCAAGCGCCTGGACGAAGCCTATCGCAGCGGCGAGTTTTGACGGCCCCAGCCGTCATCCCGACCGGAGCCTCGCGCAGCGAGGCGTGGTGGAGGGACCTGTTCATGTGGCGCTACATGACGAGGTCCCTCGACTTCGCTTCGCTCCGCTCGGGATGACGGGAGGCAGCATTAACCCAACGCACCGCTCATCCGAAGCTCGGTGATGCGTTCGCGCGATAAACCAAGAATGCCGGCGAGCACCTGATCCGTATCGGCGCCCAACATCGGTGCCGGGCCTGTGGCGCGGCCGAAGCTGGCGCGCCACGGCAAACCCGGCAGTCCATCCTCCCAGAATTTGCGGGCGGCGAGGTGCGGGCTCTTCGCCAAGTCTCCCGTGCGTGCGAGGGCGGCTGCGGGGATGCCGGCTTTCAGCAGCGCTTCGGCGGCCGCGCCGGCTGATCGGGACGCGGCCCAGGCGGACAGGGCCTCATCGGTGGCGCCCGGAACGATACGGCACAGCGCCTGCCGTTCCCCGTCGGTGCGCGCGACGATGCTGATCCAGTCGTCGTCGCCGGCGCAGCGCCACACGCCGTGCAGGACATGGCGCGCCGAAGCATTGCCCATCGGCTTCGGCGGCGTGCCGAGCTGGGCCGCGAGCAGCGGCTCGGCCATCGTCCACAGCATCGCCTCGATCATCGAGAAGTCGACCCGCGCGACGCCGCCTTCGTGCTGCCGATGCCACAGCGCGGCGGCCGCGGCGAAGGCCAGCATCAGGCCGCACATCGGATCGAGCCAGGCGAGGCCGACCCGCGGCGCGATGTCGGGATGGCGGTTGAGGCCAGCGAACCCGGCGTAACACTGCAGCAGCGTCCCGTAGGCGACCGCCTTCGCCTCCGGCCCCGTCCGGCCCATGCCTGAGGCCGAGATGTAGATCAGATCCGGGTTGATCGCCTTCAGCGCCTCGGCGCCGAGCCCGAGCCGGTCCATCACGCCGGTGGCGTAGTTCTCGATCAGGATGTCGGACTTCGCCGCCAGCGCCCGCGCCACCCCGAGCGCTTCCGGCTTCTTCAGGTCGAGGACGATGCTCTTCTTCGCCTGGCCGAGCACCGCGTGCAGTTCCGTGGCGCGCCCCGGATCGCCCGAGGGCGCCTCGATCTTGATGACCTCCGCGCCCATCGCCGCCAGGTAACGCGTCGTCGTCGGACCGGCGATCACCCAGCTGAAGTCGAGCACACGGATGCCCGACAACGGCATCGGCCCCGTCCGCTCTGGCTGCCTGCGCTTCGACGCAGCGATGGTCAGGCCGAACGGCAGGCCCGGCAGCCGAACGGCCCGCCCGTCGAGCTTGCCCGGCCGGTAGTAGCCGCGGTGTCGCATTTGCGGTGTGTCCAGGTGCTCCGACACTTCGCGCAAGGGAAAGCTCGGCACGTGGTTGCGCTGGGCCGTATCGGCGATCCATTGCTTGCCGTGCTGCCGGCTCCATTGCGACATCAGCGCGTGGAGAGCGTCCCAGTTCTTGACACGGTTGGCCTTGGGGACGAAGCGCGGATCGGCACCCCAATCGGGCGAACCCATTGCCTCCAGCCACGCCGCCCACTGCTTCTCTTCGCGCGGGGAAATCGCGACATAGCCGTCGCTCGCCGGGAGGATGGTGACGGTGGCCCCGTTGCCGTCGCCCACGCGCTTGCGGCTCCAGCTCTTGCCGCTGAGGCCCGCCCGCGCAAGCTCGGTCACGGAGAGCGTCGCCAGCGCTTCGTGGATCGAGACGTCGATCGACGCGCCGGGCTGATTGCCCAACGCCGCATTCATGCCGGCGCACGCCGCTGCCAGTCCGCCGATGAAGGCGGACTGCTCGCCCACTGGGCGGATCGGCGCTTCCGACAGATCGTCGACTTGTCCCGTGAGCTGCCGCGCAATGCCGCTGGCGAAGAACAGCGTCAGGTCGGTCGCCGGGTCGCCGGCCTGCGGACCGATCTCGCCGAAGGGCGAGATCGTGACGATCGTCGCCGACGGATTGATCCGCCGCAGCCTTCCTCCCCATTCAGATGGGGCCACCTCCCCATCTGAATGGGGAGGAAGACTGACGACCTCTCGCACGACCAGGTCGGCCGCCGCCAGGCTCTCGTTCGTGGCAATGGCCTTGCCGTGATTGAGGTACGCCGACAGCGTCGTGCTGGTATCGGGATCGATGCAGGTCACCTCCGCACCGGCGTCGGCCAGCAGCCGGCCGCACACAGCGGCGGCCGAACCGGCGCCGATCTGCACCACCCTGAAGCCGGCCAGCAGCGTCATGCCAGCGCGCGGTCGAGGACCTGGGCGACGTGCAGGGCGTGCCGGCTCGTGCCGTCGGCGATCTGGTGCCGGCACGAGGTCCCGTCGGCGACCACCAGCGCATGCTTGCCGGCCTGCCGAACCGCGGGCAGCAGAGACAGCTCGGCCATGGCGATCGAGATGTCGTAATGCTCGGCCTCGTAACCGAAGCTGCCGGCCATGCCGCAGCAGCTCGACTCGATCGGCCTGACGGCGAGGTCGGGGATCAATGCCAGCACGTCCTGCACCGCGCTCATCGCGCCGAACGCCTTCTGGTGGCAATGGCCGTGCAGCAGCGCGGTCTTTTGCTCCAGCGGCTCGAGAGAAAGCATGAGCCGGCCGGCCTTCTTTTCGCGCGCCAGGAACTCCTCGAACAGCAGGGCGTTCTCCGCCGTCCTGCGCGCCGGCTCGCCGAGCCCGAGCGCCAGGAACTCGTCGCGCAACGTGAACAGGCACGACGGCTCCAGCCCGATCACCGGCACGCCGCGCTCCACGTACGGATGGAGCGCCTCGATCAGCCGCGTTGCCTCGTCCTTCGCTTTGTCGACCTGCCCGGTGGCGAGGTAGGTACGGCCGCAGCAGAGCGCGCGCGAGCCGATCGCCGGCCAGGCGACGGCGACGCGATGGCCGGCCGCCTCCAGCACGCGCCGCGCGGCATGCAGGATCTCCGGCTCGAAATTGTTGGAGAAGGTGTCGGCGAAGATCACCACGGTCGCGTCGGCCGCATCGACGTCGGTGGTGGCGAGGAAGGTGTCGCTACGCCACCTCGGCAGCGAGCGCTGCTTCGCGAAGCCCGCGAACGACTGCACCAGCCCCGCCAGGTTGAACAGCCAGGGCAGCCGCCGCGCCCAGGGCGCCATCGCCGGCAGGTCGCCGATCAGCCGATCGCGCAAGCCCAGGCCCTTGCTCATGCGCCGCGCCGAACGGACCTCGATCTTCATCCGCGCCATGTCGACGCCGGTCGGGCAATCGCGCTTGCAGCCCTTGCAGCTCACGCAGAGGTCCATCGCCTGCGCGACGACATCGGACCTCAGCGCCTCCGGACCGAGCTGGCCGGACAAGGCGAGCCGCAGCGTGTTGGCGCGCCCGCGCGTCAGGTGGATCTCGTCGCGCGTGACCCGGAAGGACGGGCACATGGTGCCGGCGTCGAACTTCCGGCAATGGCCATTGTTGTTGCACATCTCGGCGGCCTTCGCGAAGCCGCCGGTCGGATCGCCGCCGCTGCCGGGCGCGGTGAGCTCCTCGGTGCGCGGGTCGTTCTGGACGTTCCACGCCGACCAGTCGAGCGCCGGCTTGTAGTCGATGCCCTTGTAGCCGGGCCTGAAGCGGAACAGCGAGCGGTCGTCCATCTTCGACGGTCGCACGATCTTGCCGGGGTTGAGCCGGTTCTCCGGATCGAACAGTTCCTTGACCGCCTCGAACGCCCTGGTGAGCCGCGGCCCGAACTGCCAGCTCACCCATTCCGAGCGCACCAGCCCGTCGCCATGCTCGCCCGAATAGGCGCCCTTGTACTCGCGCACCATGGCCGAGGCTTCCTCGGCGATCGCGCGCATCTTGGCCGCGCCGTCGTTGCGCATGTCGAGGATCGGCCGGACATGCAGCGTGCCGACCGAGGCGTGCGCATACCAGGTGCCGCGTGTGCCATGCCGGGCGAACACCTCGGTGAGGCGTTGCGTGTAATCGGCGAGATGCTCCAGCGGCACCGCGCAATCCTCGATGAAGGAGACCGGTTTACCATCGCCCTTCATCGACATCATGATGTTGAGGCCGGCCTTGCGCACCTCCCACAGCGCCGCCTGCGGGCCGGGCTCGGACATCTCGACCACGCTGCCGGGCAGGCCGAGATCGCCCATCAGCTCGACCAGCCGCCTGAGGTCGCGTAGCTGGTCCTCGCGCTCGGCGCCGGCGAACTCGACCAGCAGGATCGCCTCGGGCTTGCCGATCAGCGCCGCCTCGATCACCGGCCGGAACGCCGGATTGGCGCGCGCCAGATCGATCATGGTGCGATCGACCAGCTCGACCGCGACCGGCTTCAGCCTGACGATGTGTTGCGCCGATTCCATCGCCTTGTAGAAGCTCGGGAAGTTCACCACGCCCAGCATCTTGTGCCTGGGCAGCGGCGAGAGCTTCAAGGTCAGCCGCTCGGTCACCGCGAGCGTGCCTTCGCTGCCGACGAGCAGGTGCGCGAGGTTGACCGAGTTGTCGGTCGTGTAAGGCCGCTCCGACTGCGGGAAGAAGATGTCGAGATTGTAGCCGGCGACGCGGCGCAGGACCTTCGGGAACATGCGCTCGATCTCGTCGCGCTCGGCGAGAGCCAGCGCCGCGACCTTGTCGGCGATCGCCCGCACCGCCGGCTGCATGTCCTCCGGCCGCTTGGAATCGAACCGCGCCCGTGTGCCGTCGGCCAGGATGACGTCGAGGCCGGCGACGTTGTGCACCATGTTGCCGTAGCGGATCGACCGGCTGCCGCAGGAATTGTTGCCGGCCATGCCGCCCAGGGTGCATTGCGCCGAGGTCGAGACGTCGACCGGGTACCAGAGGCCGTGCGGCTTGAGCCAGGCGTTGAGCTGGTCGAGCACCACGCCGGGCTGCACCGTGACCTCGGCGCGATCCTTGTCGAAGCCGACGACGTCGCGCATGTACTTCGAGAAATCGACGACCAGCGCCTCGCCGACGGTCTGGCCGCACTGCGAAGTCCCGGCGCCGCGCGGCAGGATCGCCGCCCTGGCGTCGCGCGCGACGTCGAGCGCCAGCGCGAGGTCGGTCTCGTCCTTCGGCACGACGATGCCGATCGGCTCGATCTGGTAGATCGAGGCGTCGGTCGAATAGCGGCCGCGCGAGGCCTTATCGAACAGCACGTCGCCTTTGATCGTGCGGCGCAGGGTCTCCTGCAGCGAACTCACTGTTTCACTCCATCGTCTCCAGCACCGTGCGCTGCTTGGTGCGCAGATGGCGGACCAGCAGATCGCGCAGCCGTTCGCCGTCGCGCGCCGCCAGCGCCTCGATCATCTCGCGATGCTCGGCCACCGCATGATCCCATTTCGCGCGCACCAGGTTCGAGCGGAAGCGCAGCGCATGCAGCCGCGCGTTCAGCGTCCTGAAGCTGTGCGTCAGGATCGGGTTGCCGGCGATCGCGTTGATCCGGTCATGGATCGTGCGATTGACGCGATAGTAGTTCGGCAGGTCGTGGCGCGCGTGCGCCTGCTCCATCTCCGCCTGCAGGGCGCGCAGCTCGCCGAGATCGCCGTCGGTCACGCGCGACGCCGCAAGCTCGCCAGCCAGCCCTTCGAGCGAAGCCATCACCTCGAAGGCGTGGCGCACATCCTCGCGCGACAGCGACACGACCTGCGCGCCGCGATTTGGCAGGTGCACCAGCAGCCCGTCGGCCGCCAGCATGCGGAAGGCCTCACGCAAGGGGGTGCGCGAGACGCCGAGTCGCTCGCTGAGCTCGCGCTCGTTGAGCCGCGCACCCGGCGCCAGCGCGCCTTCGATGATCAGGGTGCGCAGCCGTTCGGCCGCCGCCTCCGGCAGGGTCGAGCGCGCGATCGGGAAATTCATGCCATCCATGACTGGACTCAGTTTCGCATATTGTATACAAAATGCAACCCGGAGCCGCGTCAGTGGCTCCGGGTTGCCCTGAGCGAAGTCGAAGGGCCTTGTTTTGGGAAAAGAGATCTCTCCGCTTCGCCACGCTGCGCGTGGCTCCGGTCGAGATGACGGTAAAGAAGGGACCGACCCATGCGCCTGAATTCCCATCCGAGCGGCCGGCACTTCCTGCAAATCCCTGGCCCAACCAACGTCCCCGACCGGATCCTGCGCGCGATGGACAATCCGACCATCGACCACCGCGGACCCGAGTTCAACGCGCTGGCCAGGAAGGTGCTGAGGAGTGTCCGCCAGGTCTTCCAGACCAAGCAGCCGGTGATCGTCTATCCGGCGTCGGGCACGGGGGCGTGGGAGGCGGCGCTCGTCAACACGCTGTCGCCGGGCGACCTGGTGCTGATGTGGGAGACCGGCCATTTCGCCTCGCTGTGGAAGAAAATGGCCGATCGGCTCGGCATCAAGTCGGAGTTCATGGGCGGCGACTGGACCAAGCCGGCCGACCCGGCGGCGATCGAGAAGCGCCTGAAGGAGGACACGGGCCACACCATCAAGGCGGTGTGCATCGTCCACAACGAGACCTCGACCGGCGTGGTGAGCAACATCTCTGCGATCCGACGCGCGATCGATGCGGCCAAGCATCCCGCGCTGCTGCTGGTCGACACCATCTCCTCGCTGGGCTCGATCGACTATCGCCACGACGCCTGGGGCGTCGACGTCACGGTGGCAGGCTCGCAGAAGGGCCTGATGCTGCCGCCCGGCCTCAGCTTCAACGCGGTGAGCGAGAAGGCTGTCGCGGCGTCGAAGAGCTCGAAGATGCTGAAGTCGTTCTGGAACTGGGAGGAGATGCTGACGGCCAACGCCAACGGCTGGTTTCCCTACACGCCGGCGACCAACCTGCTCTACGGGCTCAACGAGGCCTGCGACATGCTGCTCGAGGAAGGGCTCGACGCGGTGTTCGCCCGTCACGCGCGGCACGCCGAGGCCACCCGCATCGCCGTCACCAGCTGGGACCTCGAGATACTGTGCCGCGATTCCAGGGCCTATTCCGGCTCGCTGACCGCGATCGTCATGCCCGAGGGCCACGATGCCGACGCCTTCCGCAAGGTGGCGCTGGAGAACTTCAACCTCTCGCTCGGCCAGGGCCTGAGCAAGGTCGCGGGCAAGGTGTTCCGCATCGGCCATCTCGGCGACTTCAACGACCTGATGCTGATGGGCACCCTGTCGGGCGTCGAGATGGCGCTGGGCCTCGCCAAGGTGCCGCACAAGACCGGCGGCGTGCAGGCCGCCCTCACCTACCTGAAGGACACCGCGCCGGGCGCACGGCAAGGCTGACCGATGCGGCTCTATGTGACGCCGGCCTCGCCGTGGGTCCGGCGGGTGCGGGTGACGATCCTCGAGCTGGGCATCGAGGATCGCTTCGAGTTCGTCCAGACCCGTTGGCCGCACAGCTGGGGCACCAGGACCGTCGCCATGCCGGCCGACTTCACGGCCGCGACGCCGGTGATGCGCATCCCGGCGCTGGTCACCGACACCGTGACATTGACCGACTCGCACGCGATCTGCGACTACCTGAACGCCGAGTTCGGCAACTACCGCCTGCTCGCCCGCGATGGCGCTGCGCGATGGCGCGCACTTTCGACCATCGCCATCGCCAGCGGCGTGCTCGAGGCGCAGATCATGCGGCGCGCCGAGACGCTGCGCGCGGAGCCGGAGCGTTCGGACGACTTCATCGCCAAGATGCGCGACCGGACCTTTCGCTGCTTCGCCGCCCTGGAGGAGCACCTGCCGACGTTCGGCACGACCTTCGACCTCGCGCAGATCACGACAGCGGTCGCCTGCAGCTATGACGACTGGCGCTACGGCCCCGACTGGCGCGGAGCCGCGCCGAAGCTCGCCGCCTGGTTCGACCAGACCGCCGAGCGGCCGTCGATGAAGGCGACCTTCCCCGCCGAGACGCCGCAGCGCTAGGGCAACGACGCGAATCCACAGAGTCCACAAGAGTCCACTCGGCAGTGGACTCCCAAAACGCCGGCGGATCAGCGTTTTCGACCGAGAGTCCACGAATCCACCGACCGCCGCCTCCCGGAAAAAACACCCGGCAGGAAGTCCCGAAAGAACGCATGCACGCAGAGCAACGCCATCATGGACGCGACTATGCACGCCTTCAGCCGAAGCACCTATTACGGGCAATGGCCGCTCGCGTTCCTTGGGGAATAGGGGTCAAAACCCGGGGGCCATTGCCCGTAATGGAACTCACCCGTGACCGCTTATCCACAGGCACTCAGGACAGGATCAGGCACGTCGTCGTGGCGTGCGCCAGCAGGCGGCCAGTGGCGTCGGTCACTCGGCCTTCCGCGGTGCCGACGCGGCGGCCGGGGCTCACCACCTTGCCTTCGGCACGGATCAGGCCGGTCTCGGGCGTGATCGCCCGCACGAAGGAGATCTTGAACTCGAGCGTGGTCGAGCCGACACCCTTGTCGAGCAGGGTCATGACCGCAAGGCCCATGCAGCTGTCGAGCATCGTCGCCGCCAGCCCGCCATGCACCGTGCCGTGCGGGTTGAGCTGGCGGTCGTTCGGCTTCGCCGTGATCACCACCCGCCCCTTCTCCGCCTCGACGATCCGGTAGCCCAGGGTATCGGCCATCGAGTTGTGCGGCAGCGTGCCGTCGACGATCGCCTGGACGAACTCCAGACCGGTCATGTCCTTGCGCATGGCGCCCAGTAGGTTGTTCGGACGGCTCATGGCTCGCGGCTTTCGGACCTGTTCATCGATTTTCCTCCCTACGCGCAGCGTGGGGAGGTGCCCCGAAGGGGCGGAGGGGTCAAGGGCCCCAGTCGAAACGTCCGTCGATCTCCTGGCGGTGAAGGGCTTCGAATATTGTTTCCATGACGTTTTCGGTCTCACTCAAGACCTGGCCGTTCCAGAATCGCAGCACCCTAAACCCACGCGACCGCAGGAAATTATCGCGCCGCGAATCATAGGCTGCTGCATCCAGGTGCTGGCTGCCGTCGAGCTCGACCACCAGCGCAGCTTTGGCACAGACAAAGTCGCAAATGTAGGCGCCGATCATATGTTGGCGGCGGAACTTGAAGCCGGCGAGCTGTCGACGACGCAGGCGACCCCAGAGGAGGCACTCGGCGTCGGTAAGATTCTGACGAAGGTTGCGGGCGAAGTTCAGCATCCGGATCGAACAAACATGCTCGGATGGCCGAAATGTGATGAATATAACAACCATAGCGTGTTCCGCCCATGACCCCTCCGCCCCTTCGGGGCACCTCCCCGCGCTGCGCGCAGGGAGGAAGTTCTTTTTCCTCCCTGCGCGCAGCGTGGGGAGGTGGCGCGGTAATCCGCGACGGAGGGGTCGGACGCCGCAATATCGCCGAGGCCCATGACCCGCGCTTCGCGCAGGGAGGAGCTATCTGAGGTGGCAGGCGACGTGATGGCCGGGTGCCACTTCGCGCAAGGATGGGTCCTTGACCTTGCACTCGGCGACCGCATACGGGCAGCGCGTGTGGAAGTGGCAGCCGGACGGCGGATCGGCCGGGCTGGGGACATCCCCCTCCACGATCGCCTTCCTGCGCCTCCTGCGGCGCGGGTCGGGCGCCGTCGCGGCGGAGAGCAGCGCTTCGGTATACGGGTGCAACGGCCTGGCGAACAGCGTCCGCTTGTCGGTCAGCTCGACGATGCGGCCGAGGTACATCACGGCGATGCGATGGCTGATGTGCCGCATCACCGCGAGGTCGTGGCTGATGAAGAGATAGGCCAGCCCGTACTCCGCCTGCAGGTCGATCAGCAGGTTCAGCACCTGCGCCTGCACCGAAACGTCGAGCGCCGACACCGGCTCGTCGGCCACGATCACCTCGGGCGCGACCGAGAGGGCCTTGGCGATCCCAAGCCGCTGGCGCTGGCCGCCGGAGAATTCGTGGGCGTACTTGCGCATCGCGTCGCGCCGCAGGCCGACGCGCTCGAACAGCGCGGCCACGCGCTCGTCGCGTTCCCTGCCGCGCGCGATGCCGAAGTTTTCCAGCGGCTCGCCGACGATGGTGCCGGCCGGCAGGCGCGGGTTCATCGACGAGTAGGGATCCTGGAAGATCGTCTGGATGCCCTTGCGATGCGGCCACATCGCCCCGGGCTTCAGCGCGGTGATGTCCTTGCCGCCCAGCACGATGCGGCCCGATGTCGGCTCGATCAGCTTCAGGATGGTCTTGCCGACCGTCGACTTGCCGCAGCCCGATTCGCCGACCAGTCCCAGCGTCTCGCCCTTGGCGATGTCGAAGCTGATGCCGTCCACCGCCTTGACCGCGCCGACCTGGCGCTGCAGCAGGCCGCCATGGATCGGGAAATGCTTCACCAGCCTGTCGACCGCCAGCACCGTCACGGCGTCACCTCCCAGCAGGCGACAGTGTGGCCGCCGCCGGCATCGACCACCGGCGGCGCCTCGGCGCGGCAGCGATCGGTGGCGAGCGGACAGCGCGCGGCGAAGGCGCAGCCGACGATCGGCCTGGTCAGCAGCGGCACCATCCCCGGGATCTCCTGCAGCCGCGTGGCATCGGTATCGAGCCTCGGGATTGCCGCCATCAGGCCGCGCGTGTAGGGATGCAGCGGATTGTCGAACAGCGCCTCGACCGGCGCCTCCTCGACCCTGCGGCCGGCATACATCACCACCACACGCTGCGCCGTCTCCGCCACCACGCCGAGATCGTGGGTGATCAGCACGATCGCCGTCCCGGTCTTTTCCTTGAGGTCGAGCATCAGGTCGAGGATCTGCGCCTGGATGGTGACGTCGAGCGCGGTGGTCGGCTCGTCGGCGATCAGCACCTGCGGGTCGCAGCTCAGCGCCATGGCGATCATCACCCGCTGGCGCATGCCGCCGGAAAGCTGGTGCGGGTACTCGTCGAGCCGGCGCCGGGCGTCGGCGATGCGCACCAGGTCGAGCATCTCGTGCGCCCGCTCGCGGGCGGCCCTCTTCGACACGCCGAGATGGCGCGTCACGTTCTCGGCGATCTGCGTGCCGACCGTCAGGACCGGGTTGAGGCTGGTCATCGGTTCCTGGAAGATCATCGAGATGCGGTGGCCGCGCAGGCGCTTCATCGCCTCCTCGGAGAGCCTGGTCAGCTCCTCGCCCTCGAACCTGATCGAGCCCGAGGCGATGCGGCCGGTCTCGGGCGGGATCAGGCGCAGGATCGACAAGGCCGTCACCGACTTGCCGCAGCCCGATTCGCCGACGATGCCCAGCGTCTCGCCGCGATCGAGGTCGAACGACAGGCCGTCGACCGCGCGCACCACGCCGTCGAGCGTGTCGAACTGCGTGTGCAGGTCGCGGACTTCGAGGATGCCGCTCACCGCCGGCCTCACAGTCTTCTGGCCAGACGCGGGTCGAGCCGGTCGCGCAAGCCATCGCCCAGGAGGTTCACCGCCAGGACGGTGAGCGCCAGGAAGCCGCCCGGAATCAGGATCGACCACGGTGCGATCTGGAAGAAGGTACGGCCTTGGGCGATGATGTTGCCCCAGCTCGGCACCTCGGGCGGTACCCCGGCGCCGAGGAAGCCGAGGCTCGCCTCGATCAGCATCGCCGAGGCGCAAACGTAGGTCGCCTGCACGATCAGCGGCGCCAGCGTGTTGGGCAGGACGTGGCGCCACAGCAGCTTCACGTGACGCGTGCCGCCGGCGATGGCGCTTTCGATGTAGGGCTGGGCGCGGATCGCCAGCACGACCGAGCGCACGACGCGCACGATACGGGGCACCTCGGGGATGACGATGGCGACGATGACGATGCCGAGGCCGGGCCGCGTCAGGGTGATCAGCGCGATCGCCAGCAGGATCGAGGGTATCGCCATCACGCCGTCCATCACCCGCATGACGATCGCGTCGAGGGCGCGGAAGTAGCCGCACAGCAGGCCCATCGCCAGACCCAGCACGCTCGCGGTGACCGCCACCGAAAGGCCGACGATCAGCGACACGCGGCTGCCGTAGATGGTGCGGGTGAAGAGGTCGCGGCCGAACTGGTCGGTGCCGAACCACCAGCGCTCCGAGGGCGGGCGCAGGCGGTAAACTGGCGCGATCTTCAGCGGATCGCCGACGAAGGACGGGCCGACGATCGCGATCGCGATCAGCAGGATCAGCAGGACCGCGCCGAAGGTGATGGTCGGGTTGCGCCGGATCGCCGTCGCCAGGGAGAAGCGGCGCGTCGGGAGATCGTCGGTGATCGCGACCATCACTTCCTCCCTACGCGGCAGCATGGGGAGGTGGCCGCGTAGCGGCCGGAGGGGTCATAGGCCGCCATTGGGTCGCCCCTGCCCCCTCCGCCCGCGAAGACGCGGGCACCTCCCCGGCTTCGCCAGGGAGGAAGGGACGCGCTTGGCTGACAAAACGGGGGCATCAGTACCTGATTCGCGGATCGAGGAAGGCGTAGGAGATGTCGATCAGCAGGTTGATCACCACCTTCACCGCGGCGAAGACCAGGATCAGCCCCTGCACGATCGGGTAGTCGCGCTTCAGCACCGCATCGACCGTGAGGCGGCCGAGGCCCGGGATGTTGAAGACGGTCTCGGTGATGACCACGCCGGAGATCAGGAGCGCGATGCCGATGCCGATCACCGTGACGATCGGCACGGCGGCGTTCTTCAGCGCATGCAGCAACAGGACCCGGTCGGTCGCCAGGCCCTTGGCGTTGGCGGTGCGGATATAGTCCTGCTGCAGCACCTCGAGCATCGAGGCGCGGGTGATGCGGGCGATCAGCGCCATGTATGTCACGCCCAGCGCCACCGAGGGCAGGATCAGGCTCTGCGCGAACGGCCACAAGCCCTCGGCGACCGGCGAGTATCCCTGCACCGGCAGGAGCTGCCAGCGCACGGCGAAGAAGTAGATCAGCACGTAGGCCAGGACGAACACCGGCATGGCGAAGCCCAGCACGGCGAAGCCCATGGCCAGCCGATCGACCAGCTTGCGCGCCTTCCAGGCCGCGACCACGCCGATCGGAATGGCCAACGCGATGGTCACGATCAGGGTCGAGAGCGTCAGCGCCAGGGTGGGCTCCAGCCGCTGCGCGATCAGCCGCGTCACCGCGAGGTTGGAAAAGATCGACACGCCGAGGTCGCCGTGCGCCAGTCCCCAGACCCAGACCGCGAACTGCTCGACCACCGGCCGGTCGAGGCCGAGCTTGGCGCGCACCGCCGCGATCGCCTCGCTGGTGGCGTCGTCGCCGGCGATGATCGCGGCCGGATCGCCCGGCGCGAAGCGCAGCAGGAAGAAGACGAACAGCGCCACCACCACCATGACCGGCACGACGGCGAACAGGCGCCGGACGATGTACGAAGTCATGCTGCTCCCGGACCGCGCGCATCCTGCGCGCTCATGAGCGCGCAGGATGCGCGCGGTCCACCGAGGATCATTTCTTCGTAATCCCCCACAGCACCGCGAGGCCGGTGTTGGGCACGATGCCCGAGATGCGGTCGGCGCGGTAGGAAAGCGGCACGTCCCACTGGCCGAACGGGATGTAGACCACCTGCTCCATGGCGCGCGCCTGCAGATCGCGCGCGATCTTCTTGCGCGTGGGCTCGTCGGAGGCCATGCCGAAAGCGTTGCGCAGCTTCTCGATCTCCTCGTCGCACGGCCAGCCGAAAAGGCCCTTCTGACAGGCCGCCCCGATCCAGGTGTGCAGGACCGGATTGGACGAGCCGACGCCGCCGGTGGTGGTGACGAAGATGTTCCAGCCGCCCTGCGCCGGCGGCTCCTTCTTGGCGCGGCGGGTCACCACGCTGCCCCAGTCCATCGACTGCACGTCGACATTGATGCCGGCCTCGCGCATCGCCTGGATCAGCACCTGGGTCGCCGGCGTGATGGTGTTGTGATCGGTCGCCGCGAGCACGGTGATCGGCTCGCCCTTGTAGCCGGCCTCCTTCAGGAGCTGCAGGGCCTTCTTGGGATTGTATTCCTTGAAGTACTGCGAGCCGCCGTCGTTCTCGTAGGGCCCGCCGCAGGTCAGCATGCCGTGGCAGACGCGGTAGTACTTGGGATCGCCGACGATGGCGCGCAGGAAGTCCTCCTGGTTGACCAGGTAGTACATCGCCTGCCGCGCCTTGATGTTGTCGAACGGCGGCTGCAGGTGGTTGAGCCGGATCATGCCCTGCGTGCTGTCGACCTTGCCGGTCTTGAGCAGCTTCACGCCCTTGGCCTTCTCGAGCATCGGCAGGAAGTCGATGTTGGGATTCTCCCAGAAGTCGATCTCGCCGTTGACCAGCGCCGACATCGCCGTCTGCGGATCGGGCATCCAGATCAGCTCGATGCGGTCGACGCCGGGGATCTTGGCGCCGGCGAAGGACGACGGCGGCTCGCTGCGCGGCACGTAGTCCTTGTTCTTGAGATAGACCGCCTTGCTGCCCGGCACCCACTGGTCCTTGGCGAAGATGAACGGGCCCGAGCCGACCGATTCCTTGACCTGCTGCTGCGGGTCGGTCATCGCGTCCTTCTCGCGCATGATCGCGGCGATCGAGCTGCCGCTCTTGCCGAGCGATTCCAGCACCATGCCGTAGGGTTCCTTGAGCGTCATGGTGAAGGTCTTGTCGTCGACCGCCTTCATCTCGGTGACGTAGCCCATCAGGCGCTGGCCGACGCCGTCCTTGGCGCCCCAGCGCTTGAGCGAGGCGATGACGTCCCGGGTGGTGACGGGCGAGCCGTCGTGGAACTTCAGCCCGTCGCGCAGGGTGAAGCTGTAGTTCAGCCGGTCGGGGCTGACCTCGTACTTGCCGACCATCTGCGGCTGCGGCTTCTGGTCGGCGTCGTTGCCGAACAGCGTGTCGTAGACCAGCGCGCCGTGGATGTTGGCAATGGTCTGGGTCGTCCAGACCGGATCGATCACCCGCACGTCGGCATGCATCACCGCGCGCAGCACCTTCTCCTGCGCCGACGCCGACAGCGGCAGCAGCAGGGCGATCAGCGCCGCCAGAACCCGAACCATCATGCTCTCCCCACGAACAACTCGAGCGCACAGCCTATGCGATGGCGTGCCCGCCGCGCACTAGAAAATAAGTCCGCGTGGTTTCGCATCGGCATCGACCGGCCAGATCGGCCGCTCGACCTTGGTGTAGGCGATCTTCCTCGGGTCGCGCTTCAGCGGCCCGTTGGAATCGATGTAGATCACCTTCTTCGCGATCGGGCCGTAGGCCGCCATGAAGTGGTTGGTCGACTTGACCACGACGATCTTCCTCTCGGTCGGCTCGATGCCGACATTGCGGAACAGCTCGAGCCCGGTCGCCTGCGTCCGGTTGGCGATCAGCACGACGTCGACGCCGCCGACCCTGACCGCGGCGCAGTCGCCGAGCGGCACCTGGGTCGGTCCGAAGCGCTGCCAGGCGTCGCGTTTGAGGCCGATCACCTCGACCTCGGCATCGACCGGCTGGCCCGACGTGACGGCGATCTTGCCGCCGAAGCGCAGGTTGATCCTGGCGCCCGGCCCGGCGTCGAAGCAGATGCGCACGGCGATCGGATCCCAGATCGGGCCGATGCAGGCGTTCTCGACCTTGGCCTCGATCAGCCGCTTCAGGATGTCGGTGTTGTCCGACGGCGCGCCGCCGCCGGCATTGTCGGCCGGGTCGGCGATCACCACCGGCAGGTCGTTGAAGGCGACGCCCTCGCCCACCCCGCCCTCGACGTCGAGATACTTGGGCGTCGTCCTGCCACGCAGGCTCACCAGCTCCTCGCCCAGCGTCGTGGCGAGCGCATCGGCCTTCTTCTTGTCGCCGTCGGCGATCACCAGCACGCGTGTGCCGATCTCGGCGACGTCGCCGTACGGGAAGCAGTGCGCGATGGAGATCGACAGGATGCCGTCCTTGCCCTCCATCGCCATGATGCGGTCGACCAACGAACGCATCGGCTGCAGCGTCGTCGGATAGCTCTGGATCTGGCGGCAGTCGTAGACCGACATCACCGGCTTGATCTGGCCGCGCAAGGTCTTCAGCACCAGGGTGAGAACGTCCTCGGCGCGCTCGACCACGTCGGTATGCGGGAACTCCTTGTAGAGCACGATGATGTCGGCCTTGGAGACGCGCTTCATCGTCAGATGGCAGTGCGGGTCGAGCTCGACGCCGATCACGCATTTCGGCCCGACGATCGCGCGGGCTCTTTCAATGATGTCGCCTTCGACGTCGTCGTAGCCGTGCGCCACCATGGCGCCGTGCAGGCCGAGCAGCAGGCCGTCGACCGGCATCGCCGCCTCGATCTGGCCCAGGATCTCGTCGCGCATGAACTCGTAGTCGGCGCGGTTGGTCGTGCCGGCCGGGCTGGCGGCGAAGCAACTGCCCTCGATCAGCTCGAACCCCTCGGCCCTGGCCCTCGCCCGGCCGACGAACAACGGCGCGGTGCACATGCGCGGCGCGTCCGCCGGGTGCTCGCCCGGGCGGAAAAAGACCGACTCCTTGTAGTTCTCGAGACTGGTCGGCAGCGGCGAGAAGGTATTGGTCTCGGTCGCGAGCGTTGCGGTGAACAGACGCATTCGAAATCACCCCTAGCGGGGCGAGGAATATGAGTCTAGGGCGCCGTTCCGGACGGCAGATCGATGCAGTATCGAGCGATCGCGCCCGGTGTGGTCAGCCAGATGGCGTCGCGATGCCAGCCCGGCTGGTCGTCCATGCACCAATCGAGAAGATACTTGTAGCCGGCCTCGGCCAGCAGGTCGGGCGTCACGTGGCTGTGCGAGATCCACGGCCCGAGCCAGCCTTGCGGCGCGCGGCCTTCTTCCTTGGTCAGGCGTGTCGTTGCCTCGAGCGGACCGTAGCGCTGGGAATTGCGATGGGCTACGGTGCAGACTGAGTGAAGAGCCGCGGAAGCCAAACCCGCGACCGCCTCGGGGAGTAGTGCGTGTGACGGCGACGAGTACGGCCGCCTTGCCGGAAGCGATGGAAGCTGCGCCACCGCGGCGCTGGGGCACGCCCTTGTGGGTCGCCGCCCTGCTGATCGTCCTCGCCTTCCTGGTGATCTATCCGCTGATGATGCTGGTGTTCGGGGCGCTCAGCGATTCCAACCCGGTGGTCGACGGCTTCGGCAAGTTCCGGCCCTCGCTGCATCACTTCCTCGAGGTGGTGGGCAACGAGAACGTCCACCTCGCCTTCTTCAATGCGCTGGCCGCGTGCGGCGGCGGCACGGTCCTCGCGGTGATGATCGGGCTTTCGTTCTCCTGGATCGTGGTCCGCACCAATACGCCGTTCAAGCGCTTCATCGCCGGCGCCAGCATGATCCCGCTGTTCGTGCCACCCCTGGTCGCGGGCGTCGCCTGGAGCATCCTCGCCTCACCCAAGACCGGCCTGATCAACACCGTGTTCAAGTGGATCGGCATCGATTTCCGGGTCGACTTCTATTCGATGGCCGGGCTGATCATCGTGTTCGGCATCTACTACGCGCCCTACGTCTACATGTTCACCGCGTCGGCGCTGCAGAACATGGACCCCAGCCTCGAGGAAGCCTCCGAGGTCTCCGGCGCCTCGGCCTTCACCACGCTGTTCACCGTCACCTTCCCGCTGATCGCGCCGGCGATCCTGGCCGGCAGTCTGCTCTCCTTCGTGGTGATGCTCGGCATCTACGGCGTGCCGGCGGCGCTCGGTGCGCCGGCCAACATCAACGTGCTTACCACCTACATCTTCAAGTTAACGGCCTGGAGCCCGCCGCTCTACAACACGGCAGCGGCGGTCGCGATCCTGCTGATGATCGTGACGGCGATCCTGGTGTGGGCGCAGCAGCGCATCCTGACCGGCAAGAGCTTCGCCACTGTGGCCGGCAAGGCGTTTCGCCCGCGCAGCCTCAATCTCGGGCCGTGGCGCTGGTTCACCTTCGGCCTCGCGGTCGTCTACCTGTTCGTCGTCGTCGTGCTTCCGACGCTGGCCCTGGTGATCGCCGCCTTCCGCAAGTTCCTGTTCATCAAGGACCTCGACGCGCTGTTCGACATGCGCGCCTACGGCTGGAGCCACTTCAACCAGGTGTTCGACAATCCGCTCACGATGCTGTCGATCTGGAACACGCTGAGGGTCGGGGTAATCACCGCACTGATCGGCGGGACGCTCGCCTTCGCCATCGGTTACACGGTGAACCGCACGCACGTGCCCGGCCGCAAGGCGATCGACCTGCTCTCGACCATTCCCGTCGCGATCCCCGGCCTGGTCGTCGGCGTCGCCTACCTGTGGGCGTGGATCGGTCTGCCCGGCGGGCTCTACGGCACGATCTGGATCCTGGCGCTGGCCTTCGTGGCCCGCTTCATCCCGGACACCGTGAAGTCGCTGTCGACCTCGTTCATGCAGATCCACAAGGAGCTCGAAGAGGCCGCCTGGATCTGCGGCCGCGGACTGGTCAGCACCATCGCCACGATCGTGCTGCCGCTGGCACGGCCCGGCGTCGTCGCCTCGATGACTCTTCTGTTCGTGCTGGCGATCCGCGAGCTCGGCTCGTCGCTCTTTCTCTATACCAGCGACACGACCGTGATGGCCGTGCTGCTGCTCGACTACTACGAGGGCGGAAACGTCGGCAAGACGGCCGCCTTCAGCCTGGTGCAGACGGCGATCCTCGCCGTGCTGCTCGGGCTCACCAACTGGCTCTCGCGCGGCGCGGCCCAGGGCAGCGCCAGAGTGGGATGAGAGTCGGGCTGACAACCGGAGGAAACGAAACGATGAAGCGTAGAAGTGTACTGGCCGGTCTTGCCGGCGCCGCCGCGAACTGGACGCTGCCCGCCGCCGCCCAGGACGAGTTCGGCTCGAAGGACGTGATCGCGGCGGCCGAGAAGGAAGGCTCGCTCACCTACTACACGGCCAACTTCGCCGAGACCGAGCAGGAGGTCATCAAGGCCTTCAACAAGCGCTTCCCCAAGATCAAGGTCGCCATGGTGCGCGCGCCGGGCGGCCAGCTGATCCAGCGCATCAAGACCGAAGCGGCGGCCGGCAAGCTCGCCGCCGACGTTGTCAACCATTCCGACCGCGGCCTGATGCTGGAGCTTGCCGACCTGTTCCAGGACTACAGCCCGCCCAACGCCGCCGACTATCGGCCCGACGCGCTCGTCTCGCCCAAGCTGTGGCCCGGCGTCACGCTCGGCTGGTCGATCGCCTATAATACCGAGCTGGTGAAGAACCCGCCCAAGACCTGGATGGATCTCACCAAGGACGAATACAAGGGCAAGAAAATCGGCCAGGTAGTCGGCCCCTCGGGCGGCACGACCTGGACCCGCATCATGTTCGAGCGCCAGGTGCTGGGCGAGGACTACTGGAAGAAGCAGGCGGCGTTGGGCATCGCGCTCTATCCGTCGGGCGCGCCGACCTCCGACGCGCTGGTGCGCGGCGAGATCTCGATCGCGCCGCTGCTCTACAACATCATCTACACGAAGATCGTCGAAGGAGCGCCGGCCGAGGCGATCTTCGCGCCCGAGGGCGTGCCGATCATCCCCTACGCCGACGGCGTCACCAAGACGTCGAAGAGCCCGAACGCGGCCAGGCTGTTCATGAACTGGCGCCTCAGCAAGGAGGGCCAGACCTTCGCCATCAAGAGCCTGGGCAACATCACCTCGCTCAAGGAGCCGCCAGCCTTCCCGAAGGGCTGGGACGCCAAGGTGATCAAGGTCTGGGTGCCGAAGTTCGACGAGTTCGAGAAGCTGCGCGACGGCTGGCTCGAGGAATGGAACAAGACCTACGGATACCGCCAGTGACAGCTGCGCTCGCCATCGAGCAACTCGAGAAGCGCTTCGCGCCAGGAGTCCGGCCGGCCGTCGACGGCGTGAGCTTCGACGTGCCGGCGGGCGAGATCGTAGTCCTGCTCGGCCCTTCGGGCTGCGGCAAGACCACGACGCTGCGCTGCGTCGCCGGCCTGGAGCATCCGACCGGCGGCCGGATCTCGATCGGCAACAGGGTGGTCTCGGAACCCAAGCGCGGCCTGCTGGTCTCCCCGCGCGAGCGCGACATCGGCATGGTGTTCCAGTCCTACGCGGTCTGGCCGCACATGACGGTGCGCCAGAACGTGGCCTATCCGCTGAAGTACCGGCGAACCGGTGGCGGTGGCGACATCACCGCCAGGGTCAACGACACGCTCGAGCTGGTGGGCCTGGGCGAATATGCCGAGCGGCCGGTGGTGTCGCTGTCGGGCGGCCAGATGCAGCGCGTGGCGCTCGCCCGCAGCCTGGTCTACCGGCCGCAACTGCTGCTGCTCGACGAGCCGCTCTCCAACCTCGACGCCAAGCTGCGTATCCGCCTGCGCGACGAGCTGCGGCGCATCCTGAAGGCGACGGGGATGACCGGCCTGTACGTCACGCACGACCAGGCCGAGGCGGTTGTGCTGGGCGACCGGATCGGCGTGATGAAGGACGGCAAGCTGCTGCAGATGGCGCCGCCGGGCGAGATCTACAATCGGCCGGCCGATTCCTTCGTCGCCAACTTCACCGGCGCCTCCAACGTGCTGCTCGGCAAGGTCCTGGCACGCGCGGGCGACCGCGCGATCATCGATCTCGGCGTGGCCGGCAGGATCGAGGCCTGGACGCCGCAGTCCCTCAATGCAGGGGACAAGGCGCGCGTCGCCCTGCGGGCGGAGAACGTGCGGCTGGGCGAGCGCGGCGCTGCCAATGTCTTCTCCGGCCGGGTGATCGAACGTCGCTACCAGGGCATGCAGACCGTCTACGACGTCGAGCTGGGCGGCCAGCGGCTCGAGGCGCTCGAGCTCGGCACCGCGGCCCGCCATGATCAGGACCGCGAGGTCGCGATCACGCTGCCGCCCGACACCTGCTGGGCCTACCGCGACGAGGGCGCGGCGGTGGACTAGGCGCGCCTCGCATCACCCGCGATTTCGACTGCCGGCTCCTCGCCGCCGATCACGCGATACACGAGGTGACCGGGATGCTGATCAGGTGGATCAGGGTCAGGCAGAGGCCGATCGCGATCGGCGCGAAGCCCTTCGGCGCGCTGCCATGCGTCGCGCCGAGAATCACGAACAGGAAGCCGAAGGTCATCGCGACCTCGCAGGCGAAGCCCGCCGCCAGCGAATACCCGCCCGGCGAGTGCTCGCCGAAACCGTTGCTGGCGAAGCCGGCATGAACGTCGAAGCCGGCCTTGCCGCTGGCGATGGCGTAGAGCACCGCCGCGCCGGCGATCGCGCCCAGTACCTGCGCCACGATGTAGGGCACCAGCTCGGCCGACCTGAACCGGCCGCCCGCCCACAGGCCGACCGACACGGCGGGATTGAGATGGCAGCCCGAGACGTGACCGATAGCATAGGCCATGGTCAGGACCGTCAGGCCGAACGCGAGCGCCACGCCCGCGAAGCCGATCCCGAGCTGGGGAAATGCCGCGGCGAGCACGGCCGAGCCGCAGCCGCCGAGAACCAACCAGGCCGTTCCGATGAATTCGGCCGCAAGCTTGCGCACCATTGCATCGCCCTCCTTTGAGGTTCACGGGCATTTTTCGCCCGGGAACATCTTCATGATAGGGCAAGGCGTCCGTGGCGAACGTTGATTTTCCCTCAAAGCGCCAGCAACCGGTCGAGCAGCGCGCGGTCGGACCTCAGCGCGGCGGAGGGCCCGGCAAAGCGCACGGACCCCTTCTCCAGCACGTACACGCGGTCGGCCAGCGCCAGGGAGAACTCGATCCCCTGCTCCGCCAACAGGATCGTCAGGCCCTGCGCCTTGAGCTCGCCGATCTTGGTCAGGAGCGCCTGGACCACCAGCGGCGCCAGGCCTTCCGACGGCTCGTCCAGCAGCAGCAGATCGGGGTTGCCCATCAGCGTGCGGGCGATGGTCAGCATCTGCTGCTCGCCACCGGAGAGGAACCCGCTCTGCCGGTCGCGCAGGGCGCCCAGCACGGGAAAGAGCTCGATGACCGAGTCGATCGTCCAGTGTCCGGGACGCGCCGCGGCACGGCGGGCAACGTCGAGATTCTCCCACACCGAAAGCTCGGCGAACACGCGGCGATCCTCCGGGACGAAGCCGATGCCGGCGCGGGCGACGCGATAGGGCGCCCAGCCGGTGATGTCCCCCGACCTGAAGCGGACGTGGCCCGTGCTGGGCGGCGTCAATCCCATGACGGTGCGCATGGTCGTGGTCTTGCCGACGCCGTTCCGTCCCAGCAGGCAGACGCATTCGCCCTGGTTGACCTCGAGCGTGATGCCGAACAGCACGCGGCTCAGCCCGTAGGCCGCATGCACGTCCTGGAGCTCCAGCAAGGCACCCATCAGTGGTCACCCAGGTAGACGCGGCGGACTTCGGCGTCCGCCCGCACCGTCGCCGGATCGCCGTGGGCGATGATGCGGCCCTGGTGCAGCACCGCGATCTTCTGGGCGATCGAGAACACCACCGCCATGTCGTGCTCGGTGAACAGCAGCGTCAGCCCGCGCTGGCGCGCGATCCGCTCGAGGAGCGCAATCGACTCGTGGGTCTCGCTCGCCGACATGCCGGCGGTCGGTTCGTCGAGCAGCAGGATCTTGGGATCGCTCGCCAGCGCGATGCCGAGCTCGAGCTGTTTCTGGTTGCCGTAGGACAGCGTGCCCGCGGTGGTCCGGGCCTGGCCGGCCAGGCCGATCGAGGCGAGCAGCGCCTCGCAGTCGGCGCGATAGAGCCGCTCCGACCGGGACCAGAAGTTCGGCCCCTGGCCGCGATGGATCAGGAAGGCCGCCTGCACGTTCTCGAGCACGGTCAGCCTGGGGAAGATGTTGGTGCGCTGGAACGACCGCCCCATGCCCATGCCGCAGATCCTGTACGGCGCCACGCCGGTGATGTCGCGCCCGTCGACCAGGACGCGGCCGGCGGTCGGCTGCAGATGGCCGGTGATCAGATTGAACAGCGTCGACTTGCCGGCGCCGTTCGGGCCGATCACCGCGGCGATCTCGCCTTCCGCCACCGCGAGGTCGACGTCGCTGACGGCGCGGAAGCCGCCGAACGACTTGGACAGGCCCTTCACCTCAAGCACGCTTCACCTCGACGGTGGCGACCTCGGCACTGCCCGTCTCGGGACCGGCGGCGCCCCTTCTCTTCCGGCGCAGCCAGGCGAAGCCGGCCGACAGGCCGCCGACGATGCCGCCGGGAAAGGCGAACAACAGGACGAGCAGGATCGTGCCGAGGACGAACGACCAGTACTCGGTGTAGGACGTGGTTTCCTGGTTCAGGAGCACGAGCGTCGCCGCACCGACGACCGGGCCCCAGAAATGGTCGATGCCGCCCAGGATGGTCATGATCATCACTTCGGCGGACTTCGGCCAGAAGACGTAGTCGGAGAAGACGCCGCGGCTGAAGATGCCGAACAGCGCGCCGGCGATGCCGGCGAAGCCGCCGGCGACCACGAAGGCGGCGAGCTCGTAGCGGCGCACGTCGACGCCGATCGCCGACGCCCGTTCGGCATTCTCGCGGATCGTCGTCAACATGCGGCCGAACGGCGAATTGATGATTCGCCGCATCGCCGCCAACGACAGGCCGACCACCACCAGGGTCACCACGTAGAACTGGCCGGCGATGCGCAAATCACCGAGCAGCGGGATCGAATTCATCCAGTCGAGATCGGGATAGGGTACGTCCGGCAGGCCCTGGTCGCCGCCGGTGACGTCGTTCCACTTGTAGGCGATCGCCCAGATGATCTGCGAGAAGGCAAGCGACAGCATGGCGAAGTAGATGCGCGTGAGACGCACGCAGAAGAAACCGAACACCAGCGAGGCAAAGGCGGCGCCCAACGCCGCCGCCGGCAGGGCGATCGAGAACGGCATGGCGTAGGTCTTCATCAGGATGCCGCAGACGTACGCGCCGATGCCGAAATAGGCGACATGGCCGAACGAGACCAGGCCGGTCGTGCCGAGCAGGAGGTTCAGGCTCACGGCGAACAGGCCGCTGATCGCGATCTGCGTCGCGAGAAACGTATTGTAGCGCGAGCCGAGCCACGGCACGACCAAGGCCACGAGGAAGACGACGAGCGTCCAGGGAATGCGGCTTGCGAGATCGTTCGTCTTCATCGCATCGGCTTTCCGAACAGACCCCAGGGACGGACGATCAGGATCACCGCCATCAGGGCGAACACCGAGAACAGCGAGAAGCTCGGCATGATGAGGATGCCGAACGACAGCACCTGGCCATAGATCAGCGAGCCCCAGAACGTGCCCCAGAACGAGCCGAGGCCGCCGATCACCACGACGATGAACGCCTCGACGATGACCTCCACGTCCATGCCCGGCACGATGCTCTGGATCGGCGTGACCAGCGCGCCGGACAGGCCGGCGAGGAACGAGCTCGCCATGAACATCCCGGTGTAGAGCGCGCCGACGTTGGCGCCGAGCGCACCGAGCATCTCGCGGTCGAGCGCCGCCGCCCGCACCATGCGTCCGGCCGAGCTGCGCGACAGGATCAGCCAGCCGACCACGGCGATCGCTCCGCCGGCCAGCATGATGAACAGGTTGTAGACCGGCAGCACGGAGCCGAACATCTCGATGGCGCCGTCGAGAATCGGCGGGCGCGACACCGAGAGCTGCTGCGTGCCCCAGATCGCCTTCGCGGCGTCGCCGAGGATCAGGACCAGCGCGTAGGTGAGCAGCAGCTGGTAGAGTTCTTCCTTGCCGTACATGTGGCGCAGCAGCAGTCTCTCGACGAGGCCGCCGAGCACGGCGACGGCCAGCGCCGCGAACAGGGCGGCCAGCCAGAAGCTCTCCAGCAGCGGCGAGAGCCACTGCACGGCCTGCCAGGCAAGGTAGGCGCCCAGCATGTAGAACGAGCCGTGTGCGAAGTTCAGCACGCGCATCACGCCGAACACCAGCGACAGTCCCGACGCAATCAGGAACAGGAACATCGCCGTGGTCAGCCCGCCGAGGAACTGCGTGAACAGGAACGACAAGTCAGTCATCGCCCAGCCTCTCGTGTCACCCCGACCGGAAGCGCCGCAAGGACACGGCCCCTCCCCCGGGTCCGGGGGAGGAAGCCTGTCCCGTCTGGAGTCTGCGGATCCCTCACCCGGGAACGGCCGCGATGCGCGCCGCTACTGCGTATAGGGTCCCTGCGAGAGGTATGTGGGATTCTTCATGATGGCGAAGGGATAGCGATCGTCCTTCACCATCTGGCCCCAGAACTCGCCCATTCCGGTCTCATGGGTCTTGGCGTCGAAGGTGAGCTTGCCGATCGGCGTATCGAAGCTCAGCCCGAGCATCGCCTTGGCGACCGCCTCGGACTTGGTGCTGCCCGCCTTCTCGATGCCGGCCTTCAGCGCCAGGATCGACGCATAGCCCATGATCGCCCAGCCGGAGGCGTACTCCTGCTTGGTGAACGTCTTCAGGTGCTCGATGTAGGCCTTGTGCGCCGGCGGCTCGTTCTCCGGCCAGATCACCGGGTCGTAGGTGTCGGACCAGATGCCGTAGGGATAGTCCTTGCCGAGCGCCAGGGCGGCATCCGTCGTGCCGACCTCGCCGCCATCGACCAGGCGGTTGTTGATCATCTTGAAGTAGCCGAGCGGCGCCGCCTGCTTGGCGAGGGTGACGAAATCACCGCCGAACACGTCGCAGAACACCGCGTCCGGCTTCTTGCCCATCTGCGCGGTGATGAACGGCGTGAAGTCGGCCGTGCCGAGCTTCGGCCATTGCTGGTCGACGATCTCGATGTCGGGCCGCGCCTTCTTGATGAACTCGACGAAGGCGCCGACCGCGTCGCGGCCGTAGGCATAGTCGGGCGCGATGGTGGCGACCCGCTTCACGTCCTTCCACTTGGCGATGATCGACGCGCCGGTGCGGCCGTCGATGTCGGTGTTCGAGGCGAGGCGGAAGATGTAGGGATGCAGATTCTTCGGCGACACGAGCTGGATCGTCTTCGAGGTCGGCGCGACGAAGACGATCTTGTTCTCCTTGGCGATGGTCGAGACCGCCGGCGCCTCCGCCGAGGTCAGCGTGCCCGACAGGAAGTCGACGCCGTTCTTGATGATCAGCTCGCGGGCGAGACGCACCGCCTCGTCGGCGCTCGCCTTGCTGTCGCGCGTCAGCAGCTCCAGCTTGCGGCCTTTGACGCCGCCGGCAGCGTTGATCTCCTGCACGGCCATTTCGGCGCCCTTGACGATCGGGACGCCATAGACCGACGCGGGACCGGAGAGCGGCATCGGATAGCCGATCTTGATCGGATCCTCGGCAACCGCGGCTGCCGGAATGAGAGCCACGGCAAAAGTCATCGCCAATAGGCGCTGGGACGTCATGGACATCCTCCCTGTTTTCGATCGATTTTTTGTTTACGCAGCTCGGACTCGACTGGAACCACTCAACGCCGAACAGTCCTCGGTACGCACGCGTCCGCTAATCGCTACTTTTTTCGCCGTGAAATCACCCTGCCGACACGGTAACGACTCGTCAAGCCGCGCCCTTCGACTGAACGCGGCCGCGAGCGCCGAGATCAGCGGTGCGTCGTGCTCCGGCAAGAGGATCTGCGGATCGAGCGTGAGCACTCCGCGCGCGACGTGCCGCTCCGCCGCCGGAACGAGGGCCACATCGTGACCGTCGAGTGCTGCGGCGATTGCCCGCAGCCGGCCTTCGAGCGCGGCATTCGCTGCCGCATCATCGGCCTTCACGAAGTGGTCGAGCGCGGTCAGCAGGCCGATCATGCGCAAGGCCGTGGTCTTGCCGCAGCCGGGCGGGCCGAGCAGGCACGCCCGTCACTTGAAGGCGTCACTCGGTGTTCTGGTCGATATAGTCCTCGTAGACCGTGGCCAGGAAGGCGCCCAGCACCAGGCCGATGATGACGCCCAGCCAGCCGCTATTGTGCGGGAAAAGTGTGTGCTCGAAGTACCAGACGCCGACGCAGCAGACTGCGATCAGCACGAGCTTCAGCCACCAGAACCGATTCGGATCCCTGCCCATATCCGCCCCCGCGGTCGCCCCCATATAGACGAGGGACTTGGCCTGTGTCTTGCTCTTCCTCGCGTAACTGCAAGGACGGCATGCCAGCCGTGGTGTCCACCGATAGCGTCGTCGATCAGGCAGCGACCGCTGCACGGCGGGCAGATCGCCAATCCACGCCTCGGGGCCTTCGGCAAAAGAAAAAACTCGTTTCGTCGGTTACGCCAATCATATCCTTCGGTTGCCCTATACTCCCGGACGGGCATAGTCGCGCCCCGCATCAGGGGAGTCACCGATGGCATCCAACAGCAAGCATCCCGAAACCCTCGTGCTGCACGCGGGTTACCGCAGCGATCCGGCGACCAACGCCGTCGCCGTGCCGATCTACCAGACCACGAGCTACCAGTTCCGCGACACCCAGCACGCCTCGAACCTGTTCGGGCTGGCCGAGCTCGGCAACATCTACACTCGCATCATGAACCCGACGAACGATGTGCTCGAGCAGCGCGTCGCGGCGCTCGAGGGCGGGGTTGCGGCGCTGGGACTGGGCTCGGGCCAGGCGGCCTCGCTGTTCGCGGTCCAGAACATCTGCCACGCCGGCGACAACTTCGTCGCCTCGACCGACCTCTATGGCGGCACCTGGAACCTGTTCGCCAACACCATGAAGTCGATGGGCATCGAATGCCGCTTCGTCGACCCGGCCGATCCGGAGAACTTCCGCCGCGCCACCGACGCGAAGACCCGCTGCTACTACGCCGAGACCCTGCCCAACCCCAAGCTGGCCGTGTTCCCGATCGGCGAGGTGGCCGCGATCGGCCGCTCGCTCGGCGTGCCGCTGATCATGGACAACACCGCCGCCCCGGTACTGTGCAAGCCGCTCGATCACGGCGCAGCGATCGTCATGCACTCGACCACCAAGTACATCGGCGGCCACGGCACCTCGATCGGCGGCATCCTGGTCGACGGCGGCAACTTCGACTGGGAGGCGCACAAGGACCGCTTCCCGATGCTGAACACACCCGACCCGAGCTACCACGGCGCGGTGTGGACGCAGGCGGTCAAGCCGATGGGCCCGATCGCCTACATCATCAAGGCGCGCGTCACCCTGCTGCGCGACGTCGGCGCGGCGATGAGCCCGTTCAACGCGTTCATGTTCATCCAGGGCCTCGAGACGCTGCCGTTGCGCATGCGGGTGCATTGCGACAATGCCAACGCCGTCGTGAAGCATCTCGGCAGCCATCCCAAGATCACCAAGGTGATCCATCCCAACGTGATGACGGGCGAGGCGAGGAAGCGTGCCGAGAAGTACTTGTCGCGCGGCATGGGCGCCCTGCTGGGCTTCGAGCTCGAGGGCGGCGTCGAGGCCGGCCGCAAGTTCATCGACTCTCTCAAGATGTTCTATCACGTCGCCAACATCGGCGATGCGCGCAGCCTCGCCATCCATCCGGCGTCGACCACGCACTCGCAGCTCACGCCCGAGGAGCAGGCGCAGACCGGTGTCACCCCTGGCTATGTGCGCCTGTCGATCGGGCTGGAGCATATCGACGACATCCTGGCCGACCTCGACCAGGCGCTGGCCGCCGTCTGATCAGTGAAGGGCGCGGCGCAGCGCCACCACGATCACGCCGACGGCGACGACGAGCACGCAGACCCACACGCGGGGCCGGGATGCGCTCAGCCTCTGGCGCCGAGCAGGCTGAAGCGCGTCCTGATCTCATCGACGCTCGGCACGCGATCCGCCTCCAGCTCGGGATATTCCCGCTCGAGCTCGTGACGGTCGAACTCGTCGAGATGCAGGTCGGCGTCGTCGCGGCCCTCCTCCAGCGCGCCGAGCGCATTGTGAAGATGCAAGAGCTGCCAACGGGCCGGTTTCTCCTGGCGCAGGGCTTCCAGCCGCCCCAGCCGGTCCTCGAAGCGCTGCAGGGTCTGTTGTCGATCGCGCATGATGTCCTCCAGAAAGGAAAACGCCAGGCCGCCTCCCGCGGCTCCCGTCGAAGCTGCCTCAGGCGCCTTCGCTCCTCGCCAAGGCGTCACGCTCGCGACGCAGGCGCTGGAGCTCGGCCTCCTGGCCGGTGATGCGGTCCGACAACGCCTCCTCGCTCGCACTGCCCGAGGTGGCGGCCGCCTGCTCCATCAGGTCCCGGAGATTGTTCTGCACCAGGGCGATGCGCCGATCGATGTCCACGAGCGCGGGCGACAGAGCCTTCGGCGCCGGTCGGACGGACTGACGGCGGACCGCGGCCTTGTTCCGCGCCGGGGCCTTCTTGGCTGCGGATTTCTTTGCCAGCGGCCGTTTCGCAGCCTTCTTGCTCCTGATCTTGCTCTTGCTTGGAGCCTTCTTCGCAGCCGAGCGTCGCGACGCAGACTTCTTCCTTACGGCCATGGTCTCCCCTCTCGAAGCCGGGCGAAGTCTATCCGTCCATTTCGTTGACGGCCATTTGTTATCTTGGAATAGCTTGCCGCCCATGACGAAGGACAGGCAGATGCGGCTCGGCGTGTTCGTGCAGGCGCCGGGTCATCATGTCGGCGGCTGGCGGCATCCCGACGCCGTCACGACCGGCTGGCCCAATCTCGGGCTGATGCAGCACATCGCCAACACGGCCGAGCGGGCGAAGTTCGACATGTTCTTCCTCGGCGACGGCTTCGCCACCGGCTACGGCGAGCATCCCTCGACCATCGGCAAGTTCGAGCCGCTGACGCTTCTCGCGGCTCTCGCCATGACCACGTCGAAGCTCGGCCTCGCCGCCACCGGCTCGACGACCTACGGCGAGCCCTACCATCTGGCGCGCGCCTTCGCCTCGCTCGACCACATCTCGGGCGGACGGGCCGGCTGGAACGTCGTGACGACCGCCTATTCCAAGTCGAGCGCGGTGTTCGGCCGCCAGCACCCGCCGCATGCCGAGCGCTACGCCATGGCGGAGGAGTTCGTCGAGGCCTGCCGGCTGCTGTGGGACACCTGGGACGACGACGCCTTCATCGGCGACAAGCAGGCCGGCAAGTTCGTGAAGCCCGGCAGCCTCCATGTGCCGGATTTCCATGGCAAATACTTCACGGTCGTCGGCGGCCTCAACGTGCCGCGCGCGCCGCAGGGCCATCCGGTGCTGATCCAGGCCGGGTCCTCCGGACCGGGCCAGGCGCTGGCCGCGCGCATCGCCGACGTGGTGTTCACCGCGCAGAACGACCTCGACGAAGCGCTCGCCTTCTACAAGGCGCTGAAGGCGCAGGTCGCGGACTTCGGCCGCAAGCCGGACGAAGTGCTGGTGATGCCGGGCGTCATGCCGGTGGTCGGCCGCACCGAGGCCGAGGCGCAGGCGACGTTCGCCGAGCTCAATGCCTGCATCGACACCGCGCAAGCCTTCACCGTGCTGTCGGAGCGCCTGGGCATGGACATGCGGCCCTATCCCATGGAGGGCCCAGTGCCGACGCCGCCGGAAACCGAGCATCTCAAGAGCCGGTCGATGCTGCTGATGGAGATGGCGCGGCGCGACAGGCTCACCTTGCGCGAGCTCTATTACCGCGTCGCCGCCGCCCGCGGACATCTCCTGTTGGTCGGCACGCCGGTCCGGATCGCCGACGTGATCGAGCGCTGGTTCGAGGCAGGCGCCGCCGACGGCTTCAACGTCATGCCGCCCTTCTTCCCCGGCCAATTCGACGCCTTCGCCGATCAGGTGGTGCCGATCCTGCAAGAGCGCGGCGTGTTTCGCCGCGACTACGCCGGCAAGACCCTCCGCGACCATCTGGGCCTGCAGCGCCGTTGACAGCGGCGCCCTCGGCGCCACAATCGCCCGACGTGAATAAACGACCATTAATGAAGGGAAACACCATGTCTTCCAGGCTGTTGGGACGACGCACGCTCACCGTCGGGGCGGCGGCCGGGATGGCCTCGTTGGCGATGCCGGCTCTGGCGCAGGGCGAGCCGATCAAGGTCGGCGTGATCGTGCCGCTGTCGGGCCCCGCCGGCCCCAACGGCCAGGGCGTGCTCCATGCCGTGCAGGTCGCGGCCGAGATGGTCAACGCCAGGGGTGGCGTGAATGGCCGCAAGCTCGCGGTCGTCGCCAAGGACGACGAGAGCACGCCGGCGGTCGGCGTGACCCGTGCCAACGAGATGGTCGGCGAGAAGGTCGCCGTGGTGATCGAAGGGTGGAACAGCCCGGTGACGCTCGCCATGCAGCCGGTGCTGGCGCGCGCCGACATCATGGACATCACGGCGGTGTCGAAGGCCGACCAGATCGTCGCCGGCACGGCCAACCCCTATGCCGTGCGCCTCAACAGCTCGAACGCGCAGGACGGCGCGGTGATCGCCGACATCCTCGCCAACCACCTCAAGGCCAAGCGCATCGGCTTCCTCACCGAGAACGACGCCTACGGCAACGGCGCCCAGCAGGTGATCGAGCAGGAGCTCAAGAACACCGGCAAGCCGTTCGAGAGCGTCGTCACCGAAAAATTCCCGTTCAAGCAGACCGACTTCCGCGTCGCGCTGGCCAACGTCAAGCAGGCCAAGCCCGACGCGGTGGTCGGCATCAACGCCGCCGAATCCTCGGGCATGCCGGCGCTGATCCAGCAGTACCGCCAGGCCGGCATCGAGGGCACCTTCGTGGGCGCGGTCGGCACCATCCTGCCGACGGTGTTCAAGATCGCCGGCGAGGCGATGACCGGCGTGGTGTCGGCCGACATCTATTTCGCCGACCTGCCGCCGTTCAACGGCATCAAGGAAAACCTCGCCTTCATCGACGCCTTCAAGAAGGCGCACAACCAGGTGCCGGACAAGGGCGATGCGCTGGGTGCGCAGGCGCTGTTCGTCTGGGCGGCGGCAGCCAATGCCACCAAGAGCCTCGACCGCAAGACGGTGGCGGGCGCGATCCGCGGCAAGACGATCAAGGGCACGATCTTCGGCGACATGAGCTTCGAAGCCAACGGCCAGGCCAGGCACAAGCACACGCTGTTCAGGGTCACCGACGGCAAGACGGCGAAGCTCGAGCTGCTGAAGTAGCTTGGCGCTGCTTCGCGTCGAGGGCCTGACCGTCCGCTACGGGGCGCTGGCCGCGCTCAACGACATGTCGTGGCAGGTCGAGGCGGGCGAGATCCTGGGCATCATCGGGCCCAACGGCGCCGGCAAGAGCTCGTGCTTCGCCGCCGTGACCAACGCCGTGCGCCGCCAGGGCCGTGTGCACCTGGCGGGCCGCGACGTGACCGGCGTGCCGACCTACGAGCTGGCGCGGCTCGGCCTGCGCCGCACCTTCCAGCACAACGCCTTCTTCGGCGAGCTGACGCTGCTGGAGAACGCGATGGCGGCGATGCTCCTGCAGCACTCGACGTCGCTCGGCAGATCGATCGCGATGCCCTGGCAGGAAGCGGCGACCCGCCGCCGGGCCGAGCGCGCCGCGGCCGAATTGCTGACCAGCTTCGGCATCGCCCCGTCCGATCACGCCAAGCGGCCGGGCGACATTGCCTACGGCACGCAGCGGCTGCTCTCGGTCGTGCTGGCCTACGGTGCCGGCGCGCAAGCGCTGCTGATCGACGAGCCGGCCGCCGGCACCGGCGGGCCCGACATGAAACGACTCGCCGACCTGCTGGTCGACCTGCGCCGGCGCGGCGTCGCCGTGGTGGTCATCGAGCATCACATGGACCTGATCATGACGATCGCCGACCGCATCGTCGTGATCGACCAGGGCCGCAAGCTGGCCGAAGGGCCGCCGGCCGAGATCCAGCGCAACGACGCCGTGCTCGAGGCCTATCTGGGTCGCGCGGCATGACGATCGATCTCGAAGCGACAGGCCTCTCGGTGCGCTACGGCGGCAATGTCGCGGTCGACGGCGTCGATCTCGCAGTGCCGACGGGCAGGATGGTCGGCATGGTCGGCGCCAACGGCGCGGGCAAGAGCACCTTGATCAATGCGCTGGCCGGCTGGTCGCGCGGCACACCCGTGGTGCGCGGCACGGTGCGGCTGGGCGGCGCTTCGATGGACGGCCTGTCGCCGCATCGCCGGGCCGCGCAGGGCCTCGTGCTCGTGCCGGAGGGCAAGGGGATCTTTTCCGAGCTCACCGTGATGGAGAACCTCGCGCTGGTACGGCCGCCCGCCGACACGACCGGCCGCCACCTCTTCTCGATGGAGGAGATCCACGAGCTCTTCCCGCGCCTGGCCGAGCGGCGCCATCACAAGGGCGGCATGCTGTCGGGCGGCGAACGGCAGATGGTGGCGGTGAGCCGCGCCTTGCGCGCCGCGCCCCGGGTGCTGCTGCTCGACGAGCCGTCGGCCGGCCTGGCACCACGGCTGGTCTACGAGCTGCTCGAAACGATGCGCAAGCTGGTCGACCGCGGCCTGTCGCTGCTGCTGGTCGAGCAGAACGTGCGCGCGACGCTCGAGCTGGTGGACGAGCTGTACCTGCTGGAGCGCGGCAAGGTGGTCGCCAGAGGGCCGGCCGCCGCGATGAAGAACGATCCGCGCATCCTCGAGGCCTATCTCGGAAGCCTCACCGCATGAACATCCTGCAACAGCTCATCAACGGCCTGGTGCTGGGCTCCGGCTATGCGCTGATCGCGATCGGCTGGACGGTGCTGCTGGGCGCCGCGCGCCTGGTCAACTTCGCGCACGGCCAGCTCTACATGCTGGGCGCATTCGTCGCCTGGGCGGTGATGACCAAGCTCGGCGTGAACTACTTCCTCGCCGTGCCGATCGCCGTCGTCGCGCTCGGCCTGCTCGGCGTCGGGCTGCAGGGCCTGATGCTGCGCCCGGTGATGCAGCAGAACCTCACCAGCCTGATGATCGTGACCCTGGGCTTCGGCTACGTCTTCCAGGGCGGCGCGGCGCGGCTGTTCGGCGGCGATCCCGAGCGCTTCGTCAGCCCCCTGCAGGCAGCGGAGATCCGCATCGGCGAGATCTGGTTCACCTGGCAGGACGTGCTGACGCTGGTCGGCACCCTGCTGCTCTTCGGCGCGCTGTGGCTGGTGCTGAACCGCACGCGGGTCGGCGCCGTCGTGCGCTCCGTCGCCGAGGATCCCAGGCTGGCGCAGCTCTTCGGCATCAATGCCGCGCTGGTCTATATCGGCGTGTTCGTCTTCGAATGCGCGGCCGTGGCGCTGGGCGCAGGCCTGGTGGCGCCGCGCAGCCCGATCCTGACCAGCATGGGCTTCGACGAGGTGATCCTGACCTTCGTGGTCGTGGTGCTGGGCGGCATCGGTTCGGTGACCGGCAGCCTCGTGGCCGGGTTCGGCCTCGGCCTGTTCACCGCCCTGTTCGGGGCACTGGTCTCCTCGGCCTACACGACGGCGGCGGCGTTCTTCGTGCTGCTCGCTTTCCTGGTGCTGCGGCCGCGCGGATTGGCGGCGCGATGACCGTGCATCGCCTCGCCACCTCCGTCGCGCTGCTGCTGGCGGCGCTTGCCTATTTCGTGCCGGCGGTCGCGGGCGGCAGCCCGGTCGCCTACGCCGCCTGCACCACCATCGCCATCCTGGCGGTGATGTCCTACGGCGCCGACCTCATCCTCTCCTATCTCGGCGAGGTGAGCCTGGGCCACACCATCTTCTGGGCGGCCGGCGGCTACGCCGCGGCCCTGCTCTCGGTCAATGCCGGCTGGAGTGGCCTGCCCACCGCCGCGGCGGCCGTCGTCGTGGCGATCGTGCTGGCGGTCGCGCTGGGCCTCGCGACGCTCCGCACGCGCGAGTTCGTCTTCTCGCTGGTGACCTACGCCGCCGCCGTCGTGGCGATGGAGATCGCCTTCAACTGGTCCTTCCTCGGCGGCTCCGACGGCATCGTCGGCATTCCGCCGCTCACCATCGCCGTCGGAAGCTGGCGCCTGTCGGCCAGCGGCAACGACCAGCTCTGGCCTATCGCCTGGGTCGTCCTGATGGCGACGCTCCTGTTCATCCACCGTTTCCGCCATTCGCGGCTCGGCACCAGCGCGTTGATGGTGCAGATGAACCCCGACCTCGCTACCGCCCTCGGCATCGACGCCCGCAAGGTGCGGCTCGGCGTGTTCGTCGCCTCGGCGCCGATCTCGGCATTGGCCGGCTGGCTCTACGCCTACCAGCGCGCCTATGTCGGGCCGGACATGTTCGAGACCTATTTCCTGGTGCTGATGCTGACGGCGATCGTGATCGTCGGCCGCCGCCTGCTGCTGGGGCCGCTGATCGGCACGGCCCTGATCATCGTTCAGCAGACCTTCTTCTCGATCGGCGGCGACGGCGACAAGATCGTGCTGGGCTCGGTGCTGGCCGCCATCCTGCTGCTGTGGCCGCGTGGTCTGGTCGGCCTCTGGACGGTGCTGGCCAGCCGGCCTCGGGTGCACGGCCGTTAGGCCTCCGGGACCGTGCGAAAATCATCCCCTGCGGTGACACGGGGGATGCCAAATGACCAAAAGGCCCTGAAATGCAAGCAGGGCAGCATTCTATCATTGTTGCGGTGGTGAGAATCGGCTGACAGTCCAACCCAAGGCAGGCCTTGCGCCGGCCGCCCCGACTCCTGATATAACCACCTCGAGGGGCCGGTGTGGGCGGAGCAGTCGCCAACCCGGTCAGATCCGGAAGGAAGCAGCCGTAACGAATTCGCTTCGGGTCATGCCGGTCTCTCACCCTGCTCCGGGGCGCGCGCCGCCGCCTCGAGGCAGGCGGCCCGAGCGCGACGACCGCAGGGCCTGAGAGGGCCACGGCGCATCTTCGGGTCAGGACGTCCACATGCCGGAAGCCTCCGAATCGCTTCCCTACAGGGTCCTCGCCCGCAAATACCGTCCCGTCGATTTCACTACCCTGGTCGGCCAGGAAGCGATGGTGCGCACCCTGCGCAACGCGATCGCCACCGGTCGCATCGCCCACGCCTTCATGCTCACCGGTGTGCGCGGCGTCGGCAAGACGACGACCGCCCGCATCATCGCCCGGGCCCTGAACTGCGTCGGCGCCGACGGCAAGGGTGGACCGACCGTCGATCCGTGCGGCGTGTGCGAGCACTGCGTCGCCATCAGCGAAGATCGCGACGTCGACGTGATCGAGATGGACGCGGCCTCGCGCACCGGCGTGGCCGACGCGCGCGAGCTGATCGAGGGCGTGCGCTACCGCCCGGTCTCGGCGCGCTACAAGGTCTATATCATCGACGAAGTGCACATGCTCTCGACCGCAGCATTCAACGCGCTGCTGAAGACGCTCGAGGAGCCGCCGCCGCACGTGAAGTTCGTGTTTGCCACCACCGAGATCCGCAAGGTGCCGGTGACGGTGTTGTCGCGCTGCCAGCGGTTCGACCTCAAGCGCGTGCCGCAGGAAGTGCTGGTCGAGTGGTTCGGCAAGATCGCCCAGCTCGAGAAGGTCGAGATCTCGCCCGAGGCATTGGCGCTGGTCGCCCGCGCGGCGGACGGCTCGGTGCGTGACGGACTTTCCATGCTCGACCAGGCGATCGCCCATGGCGGTGGCGTGGTCGATGCCGCACAGGTCCGCGACATGCTGGGTCTCGCCGATCGCAGCCGCGTGCTCGATCTGTTCGAGAAGACCATGCGCGGCGATGCGCCGGCGGTGGTCGGGCTGCTCGGCGAGATGCACGATGCCGGCGCCGATCCGGTGGTGATCCTGCAGGACCTGCTCGAGCTCACCCACTGGGTGACCCGGATGAAGATCACGCCCGAGGCGGGCGCCAATGTCGCCGACAGCGAGCGCACGCAGGGTCTGGCGATGGCGCAGAAGCTGACGCTGGCCTCGCTGACCCGCGCCTGGGCGCTGCTGATGAAGGGCCTCGACGAGACACTGCGCGCGCCCTCGCCCGCCCGCGCCGCCGAGATGGCGCTGATCCGGCTGTGCTACGCCGTCGACCTGCCCTCGCCGGCCGAGGCGCTGAAGCAGCTTCGGGACGGCGCCGGCGCGCCCGCGGCGAGTGGAGCGCCGGCACCCCGGGGCGGTGGCGGCGGCGGTGGTGCCGCTGCCCGGCTCGCTACGTCGCAGCCGGCGAGCGCCATCGCGCCGCAACCGGCCCAGGCGATCGAGGCGCTGCCCAATCCGCGGAACTTCACCGAGGTCGTGGCGCTGTTCGAGAGCAAACGCGAGGCGCGGCTGGTCAACGCCCTGATGCACCACGTGCACGAGGTGCGCTGCGAGCCGGGCGTGATCGAGTTCCGGCCCGAGAAGAGCGCGCCCGCCGATCTCGCCTCGCGGCTGAGCGATATGCTCGGCAGGTGGACCGGCCGGCGCTGGCTCGCCTCGGTGTCCAACGCCGAGGGCAAGCCGACGCTGGCGCAGCAGAAGGCCGCCAACGCCGATACGCTCCGCAACAGAGCCGAGGCCAATCCGCTGGTTCAGGCCATATTGAAGACATTCCCCGGCGCCAGGCTGGAGGCGGTGAAGCGAAAGGGCGAAGATGCCTCGCTGCTCGCCGGCCTGCAGGGCGGGGCCGATGAGGAACCTCCACCGGCCGAGGAATATCCGGCCGACGACGACATACCGGAAAGCGATTACTGATGTTCGACAAGCTCAAGGATCTCGGCGGCCTGATGGCTCAGGCCCAGCAGATGCAGCAGAAGATCAAGGACCTGCAGGCGGAGCTCGAGCGCCAGGAGATCCTCGGCAGCTCGGGCGCCGGCATGGTCAAGGTCACGCTGAACGGCAAGGGCGAGATGCGCCGGGTCGAGATCGACGCCTCGCTGTTCAAGCCCGACGACAAGGGCGTGGTCGAAGACCTGATCGTCGCCGCCGCGAACGACGCACGCGCCAAGGTCGAGGAGGCCATGCAGGAGCAGATGAAGCAGATCACCGGCGGCCTGCCGCTTCCGCCGGGTTTCAAGCTCTAGTCGATGAACACACCTCATCCGGACCGCGGGCCTCCAGGCCCGCTCATGATGCGGGCCTGGAGGCCCGCGGTCCGCTCATGAACGGGCCCGAGATCGAGCGGCTGATCCAGTTGCTGGGCCGGCTGCCGGGGCTCGGCCCGCGCTCGGCCCGCCGCGTCGCCCTGCATCTGCTGAAGAAGCGCGAGGTGCTGATGCAGCCGCTCAGCACGGCCCTGGCCGACGCGGCGCGGGCGATCCGGGCATGCACGATCTGCGGCAACCTCGACACGATCGACCCCTGCTCGATCTGTGGCGATTCACGTCGCGACGCCGGACTGATCTGCGTCGTCGAGGATGTCGGCGACCTGTGGGCGATGGAACGTGCCAAGGTGTTCAACGGCCACTACCATGTGCTGGGCGGCACCCTGTCGGCGCTCGACGGCATCGGCCCGGACGAGCTCAATATTGCCGGCCTCCTGCGCCGCGTGCGGGACGGCGGCGTGCGCGAGATCATCGTCGCCACCAACGCGACGGTCGACGGCCAGACCACCGCCCATTACCTCGCCGAGCGGCTGGGCGACTCGGGCGTGCCGCTGACGCGGCTGGCGCACGGCGTGCCGGTCGGCGGCGAACTCGACTGGCTCGACGACGGCACGCTCGCCACCGCGCTCAAGGCGCGGCGCGCGCTCTGACCAGCCGATGAGCGGCGACACGCTGGGCGTGCTCGCCGTCGCGCTGGCCGCGGGCTGGGCAAGCGGGGTCAACGCGTACGCCACCGTACTGGTACTGGGTCTCGCCCAGCGGCTGGGATTCGTCGCCCTGCCTCACGACCTGCAGGTGCTGGGCTCCTGGTGGGTGCTCGCCACGGCCGCGCTGCTGTTCGCTCTCAACTTTCTGGCCGACAAGATCCCGCTGGTCGACAGCATCAACGACGTGCTGCACACTTTCGTACGAATACCCGCCGGCGCGCTGCTGGCCTTCGGCGCGGCCGACAGCCTCGGACCGGAGGCCTCGACGGTCGCTGCGTTGCTTGGCGGGACCCTCGCCGCCGGCACGCATGTCGCCAAGACCGGCACGCGGGCCTTGATCAACACGTCGCCCGAGCCCTTCAGCAATATTGCAGCATCTCTCGCCGGCGATGGCGTCGTGATCGGCGGCCTGATCCTCGCGCTGGCGCACCCCCTCATTTTCTTGTGCCTGCTGGCCCTGTTCGTCGTGGGGCTCGTCTGGCTTCTGCCCAAGCTCGTACGGCTGGCGATGCTGCCATTTCGCCGCATGGCGCGATGGAGGCAGCAACCGTGAGCGAAGTCTTTTCATTGTCGCCCCGCAGGCGTTAAACTCTTGGCGGTATCATGTTCATCCGCCAGAACACCCAGACCCTGCGGTTCTTCCGCACGACGCCGGCGATGCGCTGCCCGTATCTGCCGCACCGGCTGGAGACCAAGCTCGTCACCGAGCTGAGCGGACCGGATGCGATTTCCCAGCACGACACGCTGACCGACGCCGGGTTCCGCCGTTCGCACCACTTCGTCTACAAGCCGTTGTGCGACGGCTGTCGGGCCTGCGTGCCGGTGCGTATCCGTGTGCGTGACTTCGAGCATAGCAAGGCCCAGCGCCGCATCCTGCGCCGCAACGAGCACGTCCACGCGACCGAGGTCCAGGCGCTGGCGACCGGCGAGCAGTACGCGCTTTTCTCACGTTACGTGATGGCGAGGCACCGCGACGGCGACATGGCCGACATGGACTTCGACGACTATCGCGCGATGGTCGAGGAGAGCCCGGTCGAGACGGCGATCATCGAGTTCCGCGACGATTCGGCGGACGGTCGGCTGGTCGGCGCCGTGCTGGTCGACTGGCTGTCGAGCGGCGTCTCGGCCGTCTACAGCTACTTCGACCCGACCGACCCGCGGCGCGGGCTCGGCACCTACATGATCCTGTGGCTGGCCGATGCGGCGGCCAAGCGCGGCCTGCCTTACGTCTACCTCGGCTACTGGATCGCCGACTCGAGCAAGATGGCCTACAAGCGGGCGTTCCGGCCGCTCGAATTCTTCGGCCCCGAAGGCTGGATGGAGCTGCCTGCGGCGTAGGCATTTTTTGCCGGCGCGTGCGAGCGACTTGACGCACCCCCGCGATTCGTCGAAATCCTGTCACACGCTGGCGTGCCGGTGGCCGTCGCGTTATGGAAGGCCGCCCTTTGAGCGAGACGGGGCGGCCGACAACGAACGACTCGCGGTGCGGGATTTGGATGGGCGGACTGCTGAAGTTCAGCGCGATCGTCGATGCGATAAACGAGAAGATCGGGATTGTATGCAACTGGCTGGTGCTGCTGGCGACCCTGGTCAGCGGCGGCAATGCCATGGTGCGCTACGCCTACGATACCAGCTCGAACGCCTGGCTCGAAGTCCAGTGGTACATGTTCGCGGTGATCGTGATGTTCGGCGCGTCCTACACGCTGAAGCGCAACGAGCACGTGCGCGTCGACCTGCTCTACATGACGCTCGGCCGCCGCGGGCAACTGTGGATCGACATCCTCGGCACCCTGGTCTTCCTCCTGCCGACCTGCCTCATCCTGGCCTGGCTCAGCTGGCCGTTCTTCATGCAGGCCTACAACGTCAGCGAGCACTCCTCCAACGCCGGCGGCCTGCTGCGCTGGCCGATCAAGATCGTGCTGCCGGTCGGCTTCGTGCTGGTCGCGCTGCAGGGCCTCAGTGAGCTGATCAAGCGCGTGGCCTTCCTCAACGGTCATCCCGTCGAAAGCCTCGAAGCCCACTACGAGAGGCCGACGCAATGATCATCCCTCTCGAGTGGATGCCGCCGCTCATGTTCGCCGGGCTGGTGGTCTTCATGATCATCGGTTACCCGGTGGCGTTCTCACTGGCGGCGGTCGGGTTCTTCTTCGGCTTCCTGTCGATCGACTTCGGCTACTTCACGCTGCCCTTCATGCAGGCCATTCCCGGCCGCGTGTTCGGCAGCATCCTCAGCAACGAGCTGCTGCTCGCCATCCCGTTCTTCACCTTCATGGGCGCGATCCTGGAGAAATGCGGGTTGGCGGAGGACATGCTGGAATCGATGGGCCAGCTGTTCGGCCCGGTCCGCGGCGGCCTCGGCTACTCGACCATCATCGTCGGCTTCATCCTGGGCGCGATCACCGGCACCGTGGCGGCCCAGGTCATCGCCATGGCGCTGATCACCTTGCCGGTGATGATGCGCTACAAGTACGACATGCGCTACGCGACCGGTGTGCTGGCCGCGTCGGGCACCATCACGCAACTGGTGCCGCCGTCGCTGGTGCTGGTCGTCCTGGCCGATCAGCTCGGCCGCTCGGTCGGCGACATGTATGCCGGGGCGTGGGGCCCGTCGATCCTGCAGATCGCGATGTTCGCTGCCTACACGCTCTACCTGTCGATCGTGAAGCCCGAGGCGGTGCCGGCGGTGCCGCGGACGCTGTTCGGGCGGGCCCTGCTCGTCAAATGCGCCTGGGGCATCATCCCGGCCGCGGTGCTGATCTTCCTGGTGCTGGGCACCATCATGATGGGCCTGGCGACGCCGACCGAAGCCGGCGCCATGGGCACGATCGGCGCGATCGTGCTCGCCGTGGTGCGCAACGCGCCGCTCACCAAATTCGACAAGTTCGCCTTCGGCGCGGGCTGCGCCGCCGCTGTCCTCGGTTCGATCATCGGCTACTTCGCCTTCAAGTCCCTCGCCTTCCAGGGCGCCTTCACCGTCATGTTCGCGGCCATCGTCTGGCTGTGCTGGCGGGCCTGGCAGGTCAAGGACCTTCGCAGCCTCATCGTCCAGGCCTGCCAGGCGACCATGCGCATCACCGCCATGGTGGCGTTCATCCTGGTCGGTGCAACCTGCTTCTCGATCACGTTCCAGGGAGTCGACGGCAACCGCTGGGTCGAGCACTTGATGTCGAGCCTGCCGGGCGGCGTGTGGGGCTTCCTGGTCGTCGTCAACCTGTTCATCTTCTTCCTCGCCTTCTTCCTCGACTTCTTCGAGATCGCCTTCATCATCATCCCGATGCTGGCGCCGGTGGCGCAGAAGATCCTCGAGCCGGTGGTCGGCCACGACGCGGCGCTGATCTGGTTCGGGGTGATGATCTGCGTGAACGTGCAGACCTCGTTCATGCACCCGCCGTTCGGCTTCGCCCTGTTCTACCTGCGCTCGGTCGCGCCCAAGGAGGTCAAGAGCAGCGACATCTACTGGGGCTCGGTCCCGTGGGTGATCCTGCAGCTTGCCATGACGATCGGCGTGATCGCGCTGCCCCAGTCGGTGACCTACTTCCTCGACGCGCCGTCCAACGTCGATCCGGCAAAGGTCAGGATCGATATCCAGGCGCCTCCCGCCGAGGACGCCGCGCCGCCGGTCTTCAAATAGCCGGACAAGGAAAAGCCCCGCACCGCGGGGCTTTTCACTCGGTCTTCCAGGGTCGCGCCTACAGCTTGTTGGCCGCCGACTGCCGGGCCATGAAGTTGTCGTAGGTGTTCTCGGCGACGCGGAACCACAGGACACCGTCCTTCCGGAACGCCATCTGCGAGTCGTAGATCTTCTTGAAGTTCGCATTCTTTGCCGTGAGGCCGGCATAGACCTCGTTGGCGGCGACGAACGAGGCTTCGAGGATCTGCTGCGAGAACGGCTGCAGCTTGGCGCCGTTGGCGATCAGCGAACGCAGCGCGCCCGGATTGTCGGCGTCGTATTTTCCGGTCACCCAGATGTTGCTGGCGGCGGCGGCCATGCGGAGAACCTCCTGGTAGCTCTTCGGCAGGGCGTTGAACTTGTCCATGTTGATCAACATGTGCAGCGCCGCGTTTCCCTCCCACCAGCCGGGATAGTAGTAATAGGGCGCGACCTTCACGAAGCCGAGCTTCGCGTCGTCATAGGGACCGACCCACTCGGCGGCATCGACGGTGCCCTTCTCGAGCGCCGGATAGATGTCGCCGCCGGCGATCTGCTGCGGCACGACGCCGAGCTTGGCCATCACGTCGCCCGCCAGGCCGGCGATGCGCATCTTCAGGCCCTTGAGATCGTCGAGCGTCTTGATCTCCTTGCGGAACCAGCCACCCATCTGCGCCGTCGTGTTGCCGGCGATCATGCCGACGACGTTGTAGGTCTTGAAGAAGTCGTTGAAGAGCTGCTCGCCGCCGCCGTGGCTGTACCACGCGTTCATCTGGCGCGTGTTGAAGCCGAACGGGATCGTCGTCGCCAGCGCGAACGTCGGATCCTTGCCGAAGAAGTAGTAGCAGGCGGTCTGGCCCATCTCGACGGTGCCGTTCTGCACCGCATCCAGCACCTGCAGGCCCGGGACGATCTCGCCGGCCGCGAAGGTGCGGATCTGGAACTTGTTGTCGGTCGCTTCGGCGACGATCTTGGCGAAGAACTCGGCGCCGCCGTACAGCGTGTCGAGCGACTTCGGGAAGCTCGAGGTCATGCGCCAGTTGAGCTCGGGAGCCGACTGGGCGATGGCAGGCGCCGCGACGGTGCCGGCGGCTGCCGCGGCAGCGGCGCCGACGCCGGCCGTGCGGAGGAATTTTCGACGTTGCATGATGAAACTCCGGAATCCTTTTAAGGCAGCGGGCATATGACACCCGGACCGGAACTGCAACAGTCTCAACGCACGAGCAGCAGGACGAGCGCCAATGCACCGATTACGATCCGGTACCAGGCGAACACACCAAAGCCGTGGCGGCTGATGAAGCGGACGAAGGGTTTCACGACGACCAGGGCCGACAGGAAAGCCACCACGAAACCGATGGCGATCAGACCGCCGCCTTGCCAGTCCAGGGTCTTCCAGTTCTTGTAGGTATCGTAGACCGCTGCCCCGAGCATGGTCGGGATGGCGAGGAAGAACGAGAACTCGGCGGAAGTTGCACGATCCACGCGCAGCACACGCGCCCCCATGATGGTCGCGCCGGATCGCGAAACGCCGGGGATCATCGCCAGGCACTGGCAGAAGCCGACGAACAGCGCGGTCTTCCAGTCGATGTCGTCGACCGACTTTATGCGCGAACGCTGCGCATAACGCTCGATGATCAGGATGGCGATGCCGCCCAGGATGAAGGCGACCGGCACCACGAGCGGCGTGTCGAGCATGATCTTGATGTACTTGTGCAGCGCCACGCCGATCACCGCCGCCGGCAGGAAGGCGACGATCACCGCGGTCGCGAACCGGATCGATGTCGGATCGCGATGCGCCACGCCACGGATGGTGGCGAAGATCTTGGCGTAGTAGAGCAGGCAGACCGCCAGGATCGCGCCGAGCTGGATCACGATCTCGAACACCTTGCCCTGCGGCCCCTGGAAGTGGAGCACCTGCTCGGCGAGGAGGATGTGGCCGGTCGAGGAAATCGGCAGGAACTCCGTGATGCCCTCGACGAGGCCGATCACCACGGTCTTCAGGAACAGCACCACATCCATTCGATCAGTCCCTGAACCGTCTGGCGCGCGGCCAGCCCTTTTCCGGCATGCGCCCGGCCTGGGCGCGCTCGCCCCGCCAGAACTTGAGCTCGCTGGCCGGGATCACGCGGTTGCCCCACGCCAGCCCCTCGGCCAGCACGAAAGCCTGCGCATCGGAGAGCTGATCGGCCTTCGACTTCTGCAGGGTGACGCCGCGGCCGCGGCCCATCTCCGGCACCTGGTCGATCGGGAAGATCAGCAGCTTGCGGCCTTCGCTCAGCGCCGCGATCGAATCGGCGCCCTCCGGCACGATGCCGAAGGCCTGCGCCTTCTCCTTGCCGGCGAGGTTCAGCACCTGCTTGCCGTTCTTGGTCTGGGCCACGACCTCGTCCTCGGGCACCAGGAAGCCGCGGCCGGCGTCCGACGCCACCAGGAACCTGCGGCCGCCCTTGAAGACGGCGAGCGCCACGATGTCCTGCTCGTTGCCGAGCTCGATCATCAGTCGAACCGGCTCGCCATGGCCGCGCGCGCTCGGCAGGCGGTCGCAGCCCAGCGTGTAGAAGCGGCCGTTCGAGCCGAACAGCAGCACCTTGTCGGTCGACTGGGCGTGCAGGACGAACTTCTTCCCGTCGCCTTCCTTGTACTTCAGCTCCTCGGCCTGCTTGTCGTCGAGATGGCCCTTGGCGGCGCGGATCCAGCCCTTGTCCGACAGCACCACCGTGACCGGCTCGCGCTCGACGAAGTCCTCCAGCGCATGCTCGACCTCGGCCGGCGCGTCCGCGAGCTCGGTCCGCCGCTTGCCGATCCTGGTCTTCTGGCCGAACTTCGTCCGGGTCTCCTGGACCTCCTCGGCGATCTTGTCCCACTGCTGCTTCTCGTCCTTGAGCAGCGACCTGAGGTCCTTGCGCTCGCTCGAGAGCTTCCTGTGCTCGCCCTTGATCTCGTACTCTTCGAGGCGGCGCAATGCGCGCAGCCGCATGTTCAGGATGGATTCGGCCTGCAGGTCGGAGAGCTTGAACGTCCGCATCATGACCGGCTTCGGCTCGTCCTGCTCGCGGATGATCCTGATCAGCTTGTCGACGTTCAGATAGGCGATCAGGAAGCCGTCGAGGATCTCCAGCCGCCTCTCGATCTCGGCCAGCCGGAAGTTCGACCGCCGGATCAGCACCTCGCGGCGATGGTCGAGCCAGGCCTGCAGCGCCTGCTTGAGATCCATCACCCGCGGCGTGTTGTCCTTGTCGAGGACGTTGAGGTTCAGCGGGAAGCGGGTCTCGAGATCGGTCAGCTTGAAGAGCTGCTCCATCAGCAGCTCGGCCGGCACGTTGGCGGTGCGCGGCTCGAGCACGATACGCACATCGTCGGCCGATTCGTCGTGCACGTCCTCGAGGATGGGCAGCTTCTTGGCGTTGATGATCTCGGCGATGCGCTCGATCAGCTTGCCCTTCTGGACCTGGTACGGGATCTCCGTGACGATGATCCGGTACTGGCCGCGCGGCAGGTCTTCCTTCTCCCACCGGGCGCGCAGGCGGAAGGCGCCGCGGCCGGTCTTGTAGGCCTCGACGATCGATTCGCGCGGCTCGACCAGGATGCCGCCGGTCGGGAAGTCCGGGCCCTTCACGAGGTCGACGATGGTGTCGACGCGGGCGTTGGGCGTCCGGATCAGATGAAGCAGCGCATCGCACAGGTCGCCGGCGTTGTGCGGCGGGATCGAGGTCGCCATGCCGACCGCGATGCCGGCGGCGCCGTTGGCCAGCAGGTTGGGGAAGCCGCCCGGCAGGACGATCGGCTCCTCCGCCGCGCCGTCGTAGGTCGGCCGGAAGTCGACCGCGTTCTCCTCGATGCCGGCGAGCAGCGCCTCGGCGACCGCGGTGAGGCGCGCCTCCGTGTAACGCATGGCGGCAGGGTTATCGCCGTCGATGTTGCCGAAGTTGCCCTGCCCTTCGATCAGCGGATAGCGGACCGAGAATTCCTGGGCGAGACGCACCAGCGCGTCGTAGATCGACTGGTCGCCGTGCGGGTGATACTGGCCGATGACGTCGCCGACCACACGCGCGCTCTTCTTGAAGGCGCTGTTGGGGTCGAGCCTGAGCTGCCGCATGGCGTACAGCAGCCGGCGATGCACCGGCTTCAGCCCGTCGCGCACATCCGGCAGCGAGCGCGCCATGATGGTCGACAGGGCATAGGACAGGTAGCGCTCCTGGAGCGCCTGCCCGAAGGGAACCGGCTTGACGACGGCGAGCGGGACGACGTTGGTGCTGCGTTTGGCCATCGGCTCTTGTGAGGGCGGCTCTTACGAGGGGGTGGTCACGACCGCGGCGCGATCGTCATTGTTGTTCTTGTCGCTGGAGCGTTTCCATAAATCTCGCCCGCGCGGCCGGCAAGGGTTTGTTGTGAGGCCAGAAGACGTGGCGCTCGAGAAAAAATCCCGTCAGATCGAGGCCTTGCCGCACCTCCTCTGAATCGGCTGGCAGCCCGCCGGTGGATAGAAAGATCGGCAGCGCCACGAGCTTGTCACGGTACGGTTCGGCCGCCGCGCGCGATACTGCGCGCCCGGTCTTGGGCGAGACGAACGCCAGGTCCTCGGTCGCGCCGGTCAACGCGCACTTCTCGAGGTCGAGGCCGAAACCCAGCTCCTGCAGCAGGCCGAGCTCGAGCCGGACATAGATCGCGGGCCACCCCGGATGGCCGAGCGCGCCGAGGAGGGCATGGAAGCCCTCGTACATCGCCGGATGCGGCTCCCGCTCGGGCAAGGCCGAGTCGGCCATTGCGCACGCCGCCGCCAGCCCGGCCAGCTCCGAGGGATCGTCCAAAGCGCGCGCCGCGTGCGGCTCGCGCAGCTCGCCGGTGTAGTTGCCGAGCTGCTCGGCCAGCCGGGCGCGCCACGCGACCTCGACCACGTTGCCGGGCTGCCAGACCGGCCGCGCCTTGCGCGAGACCCCGCCGTGAACGAAGCCTGCGTGACGGCCGTGCGCGCGTGTCAGCAATGAGGCGACCAGGCCCGTCTCGCCGTGGGGCCGGCTCGACAGCACGATGCCGTGATCGGTCCATTCCATGCCGGCGGGTATGCCGCGTTTCGCCAGTTCGCGCTAGGCTTCGCCCACGCGCAGCTCCACACGCCGTCGCCGGCCGCTCCGACCTGGCGCCGTCGGAAGGCAGCTGCCGCATGACGGTGAGTCCCGGCGATACCGGCGGCGTCATCCTGCATGTGATCGATCTGCTGCCGACCTGGAGCGCGCCTTTCATTTTCCTGTTCGCAAAATCGAACGCAGCAGGGGGGTAGCGGAAATGGCGGAAATGGCGCAAATCCCGCTCTACCAGAGCACTTCGATCCGCAGCGACTGCGCGCTTCGTCCGTTTCGACCGTTTTCGCCGTTTTTGAACGGTGTTTCCAAAGAGGGATGCGCCAAGGTCCGAAACGACTGCATTCTCCGGCTGTCGGCCCTTGCGATAAACGGTCGAAAACGGAGTGAAAACGGCGCGAAACGGTGTCTTCGGCAACGGATCGACTGCAGCCACTGAAGTTCGATGAAGGAATCGTCGGACATTGGTGAACTCCTGGTACCAACCACACGACCAGGAGTTTACGCCCACGCGCGTCGCGCCCCTATTATGGGCATTGGCCGCGAGAATCTGCTCGGCAATTCAACGGGCGGATCGCGAGCCAATGCCCAAGACGAGGTTTTGCCGCGAACCCTTATCCACAGGCTTTCGCCTTTGCTTCAGCTCTTGGGCTCGTAGTCCAGGCCGATCGCGCGGTAGTGGGCGGGATCGTCGGCCCAGCGGGCGCTCACCTTGACGTGCAGGAAGAGATGCACCGGCCGCTCGAGCATGACGCCGAGCTCGTGCCGGGCACGGGCGCCGATCTGCTTGATGCGCGCCCCGCCCTTACCCAGCACGATCGCGCGCTGGCCCTCGCGCTGGACGTGGATGGTCTGCTCGATGCGTACCGAGCTGTCGCCGCGCTCCTCCCACTTGTCGGTCTCGACTGCCGCCTCGTAGGGCAGTTCCTGGTGAAGCTGCAGGAAAACCTGCTCGCGCGTCACCTCGGCCGCCAGCAGGCGCATCGGCAGGTCGGCCGCCTGGTCCTCCGGGTAGAGGAACGGCCCCTCCGGCAGGGCTTCCGCGAAGGCGACGAGTACGTCGGCGACACCATCCCTCTTCAGCGCGCTCACCATGAAGGTGCGCTCGAACGGCAGCAGCCCGTTGAGCTCGCCGGTCAGTGCAAGCAGCGTCTCGCGCGGCACCAGGTCGATCTTGTTCAGGATCAGGAAGCGCTTCTTGCCGCCGGCGAGCTTGTCGATGATCGCCTTCGTCTCCTCGCTGATGCCGCGCTCGGCATCGACCACCAGCGCGACCGCGTCGGCATCGTCGGCACCCTGCCAGGCCGCCGCGACCATGGCGCGCTCGAGCCGGCGTTTGGCGATCCGGAAGATGCCCGGCGTGTCGACCAGCACGACCTGCGCGCGGTCTCCGTTCGGCAGATCCCTCATGGCGATGCCGATCACCCGCATGCGGGTGGTCTGCACCTTGGGCGAGACGATGCTGACCTTGGAGCCGACCAGGGCGTTCACCAGGGTCGACTTGCCGGCATTGGGCGCGCCGACGATCGCCACGAAGCCCGCCCGGGTCACGCCGCCCCCAGCCTTTCGAGAAGTGCCGCAGCCGCCAGCCGCTCGGCCTCGCGCTTGCTGCCGGCCCGGCCGCGACCCGGCTCCTGGCCCTTGATCGAGACCTCGACCACGAACAGCGGCTCGTGCGGCGGGCCCTCGCGGCCGACCTCGCGATAGGACGGCAGCGGCAGGCGGCGCGCCTGGGCCCATTCCTGCAATGCGGTCTTGGCGTCGCGCGGCGCGGCCAGAGTGGCGCTCAGCCGCTCGCCCCACAGCCGCTCGATGGTCGCCGCGGCGACGGCAAAGCCGGCATCGAGGAACAGCGCGCCCAGCACCGCCTCCATCGCATCGGCCAGGATGGTGGGCCGCACCGTCGCGCTCCGGCGTTCGGTGTCGCCGAGGTTGAGCGCCGCGCCCAGGCCGATCGATTCGGCGATCTCGACCAGGGTCGCGGCCTGCACCAGGGCCGAATAGCGCCGCGCCAGGTCGCCCTCGCGCTCATGCGGGAAGCGGCGCAACAGCAGGTCGGCCATGGCGAGCGACAGCACGCGGTCACCGAGGAATTCGAGCCGCTCGTTGCCGTTGGGGAAGGCCGCCTTGAGGTCGGGCTGGCGATCGAGCGCACTGCGATGGGTGAGCGCCTCGGCCAGCAGCTCGGGACGGGCGAAATCGTGCCCCAGATCCAACGGCGCGAGCTTCAGTGGATCGCCATGAAGAAGCGGCTGAAGCGGATCGCCGCGGGCCATTTCCACGGCTCGAGCCAGCCCGCCGTAGTCGGGTCGTGCGAGAAGAAGATGAACTCGGCGCGGCCGACCAGGTTCTCGGCCGGCACGTACCAGCCGAGCTGCGCGGCCGGGCCGGTGCTCAGCATCAGCGTGGTGCGGCTGTCGAGCGAATCGTCGCGGTTGTCGCCCATCATGAAGAAGTGGTTGGGCGGCACGATGAATTCGGGCGTGTTGTCGGACGGCCCGTTGTCGCTGTTCTCGATGATCTCGTGGCGGCGACCGTTGGGCAGCACCTCGTTGTAGAGCGTGGCGGTGCGATAGGAGCCGCCGCCGCCCTGCACGTACTCGCCCATCTTGATGCGCTCGACCGGCTTGCCGTTGATGTTGAGGATGCCGTTGATGACCTGGATATGATCGCCCGGCAGGCCGACGATGCGCTTGATGTAGTCGGTGCGGTTCAGACCCTGGCCCTGGTCGCCCGGATACTTGAACACCGCCACGTCGCCGCGCTCGGGCATGTGGAAGAAGATGCGGCCGGAGAAGAAGCCCAGCGAGAACGGAAAGGAGTGCTTGCTGTAGCCATAGGAATACTTGGAGACGAACAGGTAGTCGCCGACCAGCAGCGTCGGGATCATCGAGCCCGACGGGATGTTGAACGGTTCGATCGCGAATGTCCGCACAACGACTGCGATCAAGACCGCATAAATTACCGTACGGAGGGTTTCGCCCCAGCCACCGGCCTTGTCCTGTCCACGCTTACGACGTTCAGCCACGTCCGTCATCGCCGTCCCGGTTTGCAAGAGCCGCGCGTATAGCAGGGCAGCAGACCAATGTCTCCCGCCCGGGGGTCGCATGGAAAGGGGCCAAGTTGGTCATTTCAGGGCGCCGCCCCTGCGGCAGGAATGCCCGAAATGACCACGATCGCCTGCGCGAGGGGATATTCGTCCGTCAGGGTAAGATCGATCTGCGCCGCCATGCCGGGCGGCGTGATCTCCTGCAGCCGCGCGAGCGCGCCGCCCGTCAGCGCCATCGTCGGCTTGCCGCCGCGCATGTTGATCACGCCCATGTCGCGCCAGAACACGCCGCGGCGCAGCCCGGTGCCGAGCGCCTTGGAGCAGGCCTCCTTGGCGGCGAATCGCTTGGCGTAGCTCGCCGCCCGTGTCGCACGGCCCTCGGAACGCTTCTGCTCGACCTCGGTGAAGATGCGCTGGATGAAGCGGTCGCCGAACCGCTCGAGCGACTTCTCGATGCGGCGGATGTCGCAGAGATCGTTGCCGATGCCGAGAATCACGCGGCAGCCTTGCGCGCTTCGTCCATGATGCGCCGCATCTCGCGAATCGCCGCCTCGAGGCCGACGAAGATCGCCTCGCCGACCAGGAAGTGACCGATATTGAGCTCGCGCACCTCGGGGATCGCGGCGACCGGTCCCACGTCGGCGTAGCCGAGGCCATGCCCCATGTGGCATTCGAGGCCGAGCCTGCCGCACAGCGCGGCACCCTTGCGCAGCCGCTCGAGCTCGGCCTTCTGCGCCGCGCCTTCCAGCTCACAGTAACGTCCGGTGTGCAGCTCGACCACCGGCGCGCCGAGCGACACCGCCGCCTCGAGCTGCCGCTGGTCGGCCTCGATGAACAGCGAGACGCGGATGCCGGCATCGCGCAGGCGCGCCACCATCGGCTTCAGGTGATTGTGCTGGCCGGCGGCGTCGAGCCCACCCTCGGTGGTCCGCTCCTCGCGCTTCTCGGGCACGATGCAGGCGGCATGGGGTTTGTGTTTCAGGGCGATGCCGACCATCTCGGCCGTCGCCGCCATCTCGAAGTTGAGCGGGATGGTGAGCTCGCGCATCAGCGCCTCGATGTCGGCGTCCATGATGTGCCGGCGATCCTCGCGCAGATGGGCGGTGATGCCGTCGGCGCCGGCCCTGGCGGCGAGCGCCGCAGCGCGCAGCGGATCGGGCAGCTTGCCGCCGCGGGCGTTGCGGACGGTGGCGACGTGATCGATGTTCACGCCGAGACGCAGGGGCGAGCTTGAGGACATCATGTCATCCTGGGCGAATAGCGATTTCGAGCGCTTCGCACTCGAAACGCATAGAAGGATCTCATTGCGGTAACCCCGCGATGAAGGGCGATCGAATCGACGTTTGCAAGCGGCATGAGATCCTTCGCTTCGCTCACAAGGACAGACGTCAGTTGCGGGCGCGCTCGACGGCGTTGATGGCGGGCGTGGCCCGCAGCGCCGCGGTGATGTCGGCGAGGTGCTTGACGTCGGACACCTCGACGTCGATCACCATGTCGAAGAAATCCATCGAGCGGTTGACGATGCGCAGGTTGGAGATGTTGCCCTCGTGCCGCGCGATGACGGTCGACAGGCTCGACAAGCTGCCCGGTTGGTTGGCGACGGTGATCTTGAGGCGGCCGGTATAAGCCGCCGCGCCCTCGCCCACCGCGTCCCAGCCGACATCGATCCAGCGCTCCGGCGATTCGGAGAAGCTCTCCAGCGTGGCGCAGTCGATGGTGTGGATGGTGACGCCCTTGCCGGTGGTGATGATGCCGACGATGCGGTCGCCCGGCAGCGGATGGCAGCAGCGCGCGAAATGCACCGCCATGCCGGGGATCAGCCCGGTGATCGCGATCTGGCCGTGGCTGTGATCCTGCTTGGCCGCGTTCTCGCGCGCCCTGCCGGCCTTGCTGCGGGCACGGCTGATCGGCACGACGTCGGCGCCGCCCGGCTTGCGCGGCTGCTTGAGACCCGGATAGACCGCGGTCAGCACCTCTCGCGAGCCGATCAGGCCCGCGCCGACATTGGCGATCAGGTCGTCGACGCTCGCCTGCTTGAAATTGGCCTTCACGCCGTCGAGGCCCTTGTCGGTGACCTCGTAGCCTTCCTCGTGGAAGGTCTTGTCGAGGAGCGAGCGACCGAGCTGCAGATACTGCTCGCGCTGACGCACACGGACGAAACGGCGGATCGCCGCCTTGGCCTTGCCGGTGACGACAAAGCGTTCCCAGGTCGGTGACGGCGTCTGCGCCTTGGAGGTCACGATCTCGATCTGGTCGCCGTTCTGCAGCTGCGTGCGCAGCGGCAGCATGCGGCCGTTGATCTTGGCGCCGACGCAGGTATCGCCGACCTGGCTGTGCACCGCGTAGGCGAAGTCGATCGGCGTCGCGCCACGCGGCAGCGAGATCAGGTTGCCCTTGGGGGTGAAGCAGAACACCTGGTCCTGGAACATCTCGAGCTTGGTGTGCTCGAGGAACTCCGCCGCATCGGGCGCCTTGTCGAGGATATCGATCAGCGAGCGCAGCCAGGCGTATTGCGGCGCGTCGGTCGACGGCCCGCCCTGCTTGTAGATCCAGTGCGCCGCGACGCCGCGCTCGGACTGCTCCTGCATCTCGGCGGTGCGGATCTGGATCTCGATGCGCTGGCCGTGCGGGCCGATCACGCCGGTGTGCAGCGAGCGATAGCCGTTCGGCTTCGGCACCGAGATGTAGTCCTTGAAGCGCTGCGGCAGCACCTGGTAGCGCCCGTGCAGCAGGCCGAGCGCCTGATAGCACTCCGTCACGTCGCTGACGATGATGCGGAAGGCCATGATGTCGGCGAGCTGCTCGAACGACACGTTCTTCTGCTGCATCTTGCGCCAGATCGAATAGGGCGTCTTCTCGCGGCCCGATACCTGTGCGGTGAGCCCGCCGTCCTTCAGCGTCTCGGACAGCTCGGCCTCGACCTGCGGGATGATCTGCTCGCCCTTTTCCCGCAGGTAACCCAGGCGCGCCTGCACCGAGGCGCGGCCGTCGGGATTGAGCTCGGCGAAGGCCAGCTCCTCCAGCTCGCGCTTGACCCTCTCCATACCGATGCGGCTGGCGAGCGGCGCGTAGAGATCCATGGTCTCGCGGGCGATCCGCCGGCGCCGCGCCGGATCCTTGATGTGATGCAAGGTCCGCATGTTGTGCAGGCGGTCGGCAAGCTTCACCAGCAGCACGCGGATGTCGCTCGACATGGCGAGCACCAGCTTGCGCAGGTTCTCGGCCTCCTTGGTGGTCTCGGACTGCACCTCGAGGCGGGAGAGCTTGGTGACGCCGTCGACCAGCTTGGCGATCTCCTCGCCGAACAGCCGGGCCAGCTCATCGCGGGTGGCGTCGGTGTCCTCGAGCGTGTCGTGCAGCAGGCCGGTGACGATCGACGAGGTGTCGAGCCGCATCTCGGCCAGAATGCCCGCCACCTCGACCGGATGGGAGAAATAGGGGTCGCCGGAGGCGCGTAGCTGGCTGCCATGCTTCTGCAGGCCGTACACGTAGGCGCGGTTCAGCATGTCCTCGTCCGCTTCCGGATCGTAGGAATGCACGCGCTCCACGAGTTCAAACTGACGAATCATGGCAATCGTCGATTATATGGGGACGATTGCGCCGGCTCCACGGACAATGCGCATATGGCAGGGCTGAGCCCCGCCGATGTGAACGACGGTTCGGGGTCGCGCCGATGAAGGCGCAGACCTACTCCGTGATGTCGTCCTCTTCGGCCATCGGCAGCGCCTTGGGCTGGGCCGCTTCCGCGCCGCCCTGCGCCAGTGCCGCCGCCAGCTCCTGCTCGAGCTCGGCCATCTCGTTGACCTCCTCGGGCTTGTCGATGTCGGCGTGCTTCTGCATGCCGGCAATCAGCTTGTCCTTGAGGACGTCCTGGTCGAGCTTGGTGTCGGCGATCTCTCGCAGCGCCACCACCGGGTTCTTGTCCCGATCGCGGTCGATCGTGATCTGGCTGCCGCCCGAGATGTCGCGCGCCCGCTGGGCGGCGTACATGACCAGCTCGAAACGGTTGGGGACCTGCAGGATGCAGTCTTCGACGGTGACGCGCGCCATGGCGACCTCTGAATTCCGGGGAGCGGCGGGTTATACGCGCCCCACCGCAAAAGACAAGGGCCTAGAGATGGCGATTTTAGGGAGCCGGATCAAGAGGTTATGCGCTCGGCTCGCTGATCCGGCGGCAGCGCCGCCAGGAGATCACCGATCGGCTGGCCGGTCACCGGGTGCCGCCAGTCCGGCGCCAGGTCGGCCAGCGGCAGCAGGACGAACGCTCGGCCGGTCATGCGCGGATGCGGCAGGGTCGCCCGGCCCGGTCCCGCCGGGGCGATTTCGCCACGATAATCAAGCAGATCGAGGTCAATCGGCCGGGCCGCGTTGGGCACCGTCCGGCGCCGGCCGAACTCCGCCTCGACCG